>NZ_LGEG01000113.1 GCF_001280125.1 Streptomyces sp. NRRL F-6492 | reverse complement strand
AGAGGTTGTCTCACATGGTCTGAGCTGCATGGGGCATGATGGCGCTTGTGGCTGTCGATCTTTCCTCTCGTCTTGTTCCTGACGGGTTGTGGGCTCTGACGGAGCCCTTGCTGCCGAAGTTCGCGCCTCGGAAGCAAGGTGGGGGCACGGCCCCGGTCGATGAGCGGCAGGCGTTCGCCGCGGTGGTGTACGTGCTGACCAGCGGGTGTGCTTGGCAGTTGCTGCCCGACACCTTCGGTGTCTCGCCGGCGACTGCGCACCGGCGGTTCACCGTGTGGACGAAGGCGGGGCTGTGGCGTCGTCTGCACCGGGCAGTCCTGGACGAGCTCGGCGCCCGGGGCGAGATCGACTGGACCTCGGTCATCGTGGATGCCGCCCATGTGCGGGCGAAAAGGGGGGTTCGCTGACCGGGCCGAACCCGGTCGATCGCGGCAAGAAGGGCAGCAAGCTGCATGTGCTGTCCGAGGCCCAGGGCATACCTCTGGCCGTCGCCGTGTCCGGGGCGAACACCCACGACAGCCAGGCCCTGAAAGCCTTGGTCCGTGCCATACCCGCCGTCCGTTCCCGCCGCGGTCCGCGTCGGCGCCGGCCGGGAAAGCTCCGTGCGGATAAGGCGTACTTCTCCGCCCACCACCTGGCCTGGCTGCGTGAACGCGGCATCGTCCCGCGTATCGCCCGACCGGGGATCGAGTCGAGTGAACGGCTCGGCCGCCACCGCTGGAAGATCGAGAGGTCGATCGCCTGGCTGTTCGGATACCGCCGTCTCACTGTCCGATACGAGCGGAAGGGCTCGCACTTCCTGGCCTTCCTCGGTCTCGCAGCCGCCCTGACCTGTTACAAGAAGCTCGCGAAACTCACCACGTGAGACAACCTCT
>NZ_LGEG01000112.1 GCF_001280125.1 Streptomyces sp. NRRL F-6492 | reverse complement strand
CCGAGGGTTCGTTCGCGCTGTCGCACCTGGACTCGCTGGAGTCCGAGGCGGTGCACATCTTCCGTGAGGTGGCGGGGGAGTTCGAGCGGCCGGTGATCCTGTTCTCCGGCGGCAAGGACTCCATCGTCATGCTGCGCCTGGCTTTGAAGGCGTTCGCGCCGGCGCCGGTGCCGTTCACGCTGCTGCACGTCGACACCGGGCACAACTTCCCCGAGGTCATCGACTACCGCGACCGCACCGTGAAGAAGCACGGGCTGCGGCTGCACGTGGCCTCCGTGCAGGACTACATCGACGCCGGCAAGCTGCGCGAGCGGCCCGACGGCACCCGCAACCCGCTGCAGACCGTGCCGCTGACCGAGGCCATCCAGCACCACCGGTTCGACGCCGTCTTCGGCGGCGGACGCCGCGACGAGGAGAAGGCCCGCGCCAAGGAACGCGTCTTCTCCCTGCGCGACGAGTTCTCCCAGTGGGACCCGCGCCGCCAGCGCCCCGAGCTGTGGCAGCTCTACAACGGCCGCCACGCCCCCGGCGAGCACGTGCGCGTCTTCCCGCTGTCGAACTGGACCGAGCTGGACGTGTGGCAGTACATCCAGCGGGAGCAGATCGAGCTGCCGGAGATCTACTTCGCGCACGAGCGCGAGGTGTTCGCCCGCAGCGGCATGTGGCTGACCGCCGGGGAGTGGGGCGGTCCGAAGGAGGGCGAGAGGGTCGAGACCCGGCTGATCCGCTACCGCACGGTGGGGGACATGTCCTGCACCGGCGCGGTGGACTCCGACGCCACCACGCTGGACGCGGTGATCACGGAGATCGCCGCCTCCCGGCTCACCGAACGGGGCGCCACCCGGGCCGACGACAAACTCTCCGAAGCCGCGATGGAAGACCGCAAGCGCGAAGGGTACTTCT
>NZ_LGEG01000111.1 GCF_001280125.1 Streptomyces sp. NRRL F-6492 | reverse complement strand
CGTCAACCAGGACGGCGCCAGCAACGGACTCACCGCACCCAACGGACCCTCCCAAGAACGCGTCATCCGCCAAGCCCTCACCGACGCCGGCCTCACCACCGACGACATCGACGCCGTCGAAGCCCACGGCACCGGCACCCGCCTCGGCGATCCCATCGAAGCCCAAGCCCTCCTCGCCACCTACGGCCACCACCGCACCACCCCCCACCCCCTCTACCTCGGCTCCCTCAAATCCAACATCGGGCACGCGCAGGCGGCGGCGGGCGTGGGCGGGGTCATCAAAATGGTGCAGGCCATGCGGCACGGCATCCTGCCGAAGACGCTCCACGTGGACGAACCCACACCGATGGTCGACTGGACGGCGGGAGCGGTCGAACTCCTCACCGAGCAGCGCGAGTGGCCGGACACGGGCCGCGCGCGGCGCGCAGCGGTGTCGTCCTTCGGCTTCGGGGGGACGAACGCGCACGTCGTACTGGAGCAGGCGCCCGCCGAGGCCCCCTCCCCCGCTCCGACCGACCGCGCTCCTTCGGTGGCGGCGCCCGTCGCGACGCCGTGGCTGCTGTCGGCGAAGAGCGAGCAGGCGCTTCGTGCCCAGGCGGAGCGACTGGACGACTTCCTCACCCGCAACCCCGCTACCTCGCCCGCCGACATCGCCTGGTCCCTGGCCACCACACGCGCCACCCATGCCCACCGCGCCGTCATCCTCGGCGGTGGTGCCGGTACCGGTGCCGACGAACTCCTCGCGGGACTAAGGGCACTCGCGACCGGTACGGCATCGCCCGGGGTCGTGTCGGGTGTCGCGACGCCGGGGAAGACGGCGTTCCTGTTCACCGGACAGGGCGCCCAGCGGATCGGCATGGGCATGGAACTCTACGAAGCGTTCCCCGTGTTCGCCGAAGCCTTC
>NZ_LGEG01000110.1 GCF_001280125.1 Streptomyces sp. NRRL F-6492 | reverse complement strand
GAAGGCTTCGGCGAACACGGGGAACGCTTCGTAGAGTTCCATGCCCATGCCGATCCGCTGGGCGCCCTGTCCGGTGAACAGGAACGCCGTCTTCCCCGGTGCTGAGGTTCCGGTGATGATGTCGGGCCCCGTTTGTCCGGCGGCCAAATCCCTTACACGGTCCTGCAGTTGCTGAATGCCGCTGCCGAGGATGACGGCGCGGTGGGGGTGGGTGGTGCGTGTGGTGGCCAGGGACCAGGCGATGTCGGCGGGTGAGGCGGTGGGGTTGCGGGTGAGGAAGTCGTCCAGTCGCTCCGCCTGGGCGTGAAGGGCCTGCTCGCTCTTCGCCGACAGCAGCCACGGCAGCAGGGGCAGGGGGCGGTCCTTCGGCTCGGATGCCGGTGTGGGCGGCGAGGGGTTGGGGGAGTCGGCCTCGGACGGAGCCTGCTCGAGGATCACATGTGCGTTCGTCCCGCTGACCCCGAACGCGGAGACGGCGGCCCGGCGAGGCGCCCCCGTCTCGGGCCATGCCCTCTCCTCGGTGAGGAGTTCGACCGCTCCTGCCGTCCAGTCGACCATCGGTGTGGGTTCGTCCACGTGGAGCGTCTTCGGCAGGATGCCGTGTCGCATGGCCTGCACCATTTTGATGACCCCGCCGACACCCGCTGCGGCGACCGCGTGTCCGATGTTGGATTTGAGGGAGCCGAGGTAGAGGGGGTGGGGGGTGGTGCGGTGGTGGCCGTAGGTGGCGAGGAGGGCCTGGGCTTCGATGGGGTCGCCGAGGCGGGTGCCGGTGCCGTGGGCTTCGACGGCGTCGATGTCGTGTGTGGTGAGGCCGGCGTCGGTGAGGGCTTGGCGGATGACGCGTTCTTGGGAGGGTCCGTTGGGTGCGGTGAGTCCGTTGCTGGCGCCGTCCTGGTTGACG
>NZ_LGEG01000109.1 GCF_001280125.1 Streptomyces sp. NRRL F-6492 | reverse complement strand
AGGCCGACGCGGACGTCGACGCCCGAGTCGCGGAGCGACAGCGCGTGGGCGTGCCCCTGGCTGCCGTAACCGATCACCGCGACCTTGCGGCCCTGGATGATGGACAGGTCGGCGTCGGCGTCGTAGAACAGCTCGGCCACTGGGATTCTCCTTGGTGTGCTGGTGTTGCGTCCCACCGTACGGCGGGCGGGGGAAGGAAGGTCTTGCGGTCTCGTCAGACGGACCGGTCGGGGCTCGGGCGGAACGGTCGGAGCTCAGGCGGAACGGTCGAGGGACCGCAGGGACCGGTCCGTGATGGACCGGGAGCCGCGCCCTATGGCGATCGTGCCGGACTGGACGAGTTCCTTGACGCCGAACTGCTCCAGCATCTTGAGCATGGCGTCCAGCTTGTCACTCGAACCGGTGGCCTCGATGGTGACGGCCTCGGGCGAGACGTCCACGGTCTTGGCGCGGAACAGCTGGACGATCTCGACGATCTGGGAGCGGGTCTCGTTGTCGGCGCGGACCTTCACCAGGACGAGCTCGCGCTGGATCGCGGCGCTGGGCTCCAGTTCGACGATCTTCAGGACGTTGACCAGCTTGTTGAGCTGCTTGGTCACCTGTTCCAGGGGCAGTCCCTCGACGTTGACCACGATGGTGATGCGGGAGATGTCGGGGTGCTCGGTGACGCCGACCGCGAGCGAGTCGATGTTGAAGCCGCGGCGGGAGAACAGGGCGGCGATCCGGGCGAGGATGCCGGGCGTGTTCTCGACGAGGACGGAGAGCGTGTGCTTGGTGGACATGTCGGGGTCTCTTCCTTTTCGCTGTCGCTCTGCGTACTCAGTCGTCTTCGCCGTCGCCGAAGTCGGGGCGGACGCCCCGGGCGGCCATGACCTCGTCGTTGGAGGTGCCGGCGGCCACCATCGGCCACACCTGCG
>NZ_LGEG01000108.1 GCF_001280125.1 Streptomyces sp. NRRL F-6492 | reverse complement strand
CATCCAGGGCCGCAAGGTCGCGGTGATCGGTTACGGCAGCCAGGGGCACGCCCACGCGCTGTCGCTCCGCGACTCGGGCGTCGACGTCCGCGTCGGCCTGCACGAGGGCTCCAGGTCCAAGGCGAAGGCCGAGGAGCAGGGCCTGCGCGTGGTCACGCCCGCCGAGGCCGCCGCCGAGGCCGACGTCATCATGATCCTGATCCCGGACCCGATCCAGGCCCAGGTCTACGAGGAGTCCATCGCCCCGAACCTCAACGACGGCGACGCGCTGTTCTTCGCGCACGGCTTCAACGTCCGCTTCGGCTTCATCAAGCCCCCGGCCGGCGTCGACGTCGCCCTGGTCGCCCCCAAGGGCCCGGGCCACCTGGTGCGCCGCCAGTACGAGGAGGGCCGCGGGGTCCCCGCGATCGCCGCCGTCGAGCAGGACGCGACCGGCAACGCCTTCGCCCTGGCCCTGTCCTACGCCAAGGCCATCGGCGGCACCCGGGCCGGCGTCATCAAGACCACCTTCACCGAGGAGACCGAGACCGACCTGTTCGGCGAGCAGGCCGTCCTGTGCGGTGGTGCCTCGGCGCTGGTCAAGGCCGGTTTCGAGACCCTGGTCGAGGCCGGCTACCAGCCGGAGATCGCCTACTTCGAGTGCCTGCACGAGCTGAAGCTGATCGTGGACCTGATGTACGAGGGCGGTCTGGAGAAGATGCGCTGGTCGGTCTCGGAGACCGCCGAGTGGGGCGACTACGTCACCGGCCCGCGCATCATCACCGACGCGACCAAGGCCGAGATGAAGAAGGTCCTCACCGACATCCAGGACGGCACCTTCGCCAAGAACTGGATGGACGAGTACCACGGCGGTCTGAAGAAGTACACGGAGTACAAGACCCAGGACGAGCAGCACCTCCTGGAGACCACCGGCAAGGAGCT
>NZ_LGEG01000107.1 GCF_001280125.1 Streptomyces sp. NRRL F-6492 | reverse complement strand
GACCGGCCGGACCCCGAGCGCGTGCCGGACCTCACGGACCACGTCCTCGCGCAGACCCCGGATCTCCGCGATCTGGGCATCGGAGAAACCGTGCCGCTTCGCGTACGCCAGCAGCTCCCGGGTGATTCCGCTCGCGTCCGCGAGTTCCCCGGCCACTTCGTGGATCAGGAAGAGCTGGTCGACGAACCAGGGGTCGATCTTCGTCGCGGCGAAGACCTCGTCCGGCGTGGCACCGGCCCGGATCGACCGCATCACGGTGTTGATCCGCCCGTCGGTCGGACGGACCGACTCCCGCAGCAGCTCCGCCTTGTCGCCCGGCTCCCCGGTGAAAGCGAACGGCGAGCCCTTCCTCTCCACCGAACGCAGTGCCTTCTGCAGGGCCTCGGTGAAGTTGCGGCCGATCGCCATCGCCTCGCCCACCGACTTCATCGTGGTCGTCAGCGTCGAATCGGCTGACGGGAACTTCTCGAAGGCGAACCTCGGCACTTTGACCACGACGTAGTCGAGGGTGGGCTCGAAGGACGCCGGGGTCTTCTCCGTGATGTCGTTCGGGATCTCGTCCAGCGTGTAACCGACCGCGAGACGGGCCGCGATCTTGGCGATCGGGAAACCCGTCGCCTTCGACGCCAGCGCGCTCGACCGGGAAACACGCGGATTCATCTCGATGACGATGATCCGGCCGTCGTCGGGATCGATCGCGAACTGGATGTTGCAGCCGCCGGTGTCCACACCCACCTCGCGGATGATCGCGATGCCGATGTCCCGCAGCCGCTGGTACTCCCGGTCGGTCAGCGTCATCGCCGGAGCCACCGTGATCGAGTCACCGGTGTGCACACCCATCGGGTCGAAGTTCTCGATGGAGCAGACCACCACGACGTTGTCGTTCCTGTCGCGCATCAGCTCCAGCTCGTACTCCTTCCACCCCAGGATCGAC
>NZ_LGEG01000106.1 GCF_001280125.1 Streptomyces sp. NRRL F-6492 | reverse complement strand
GTCGATCCTGGGGTGGAAGGAGTACGAGCTGGAGCTGATGCGCGACAGGAACGACAACGTCGTGGTGGTCTGCTCCATCGAGAACTTCGACCCGATGGGCGTGCACACCGGTGACTCGATCACGGTGGCCCCGGCGATGACGCTGACCGACCGGGAGTACCAGCGGCTGCGGGACATCGGCATCGCGATCATCCGCGAGGTCGGTGTGGACACCGGCGGCTGCAACATCCAGTTCGCGATCGACCCCGACGACGGCCGGATCATCGTCATCGAGATGAACCCGCGTGTTTCCCGGTCGAGCGCGCTGGCGTCGAAGGCGACGGGTTTCCCGATCGCCAAGATCGCGGCCCGTCTCGCGGTCGGCTACACGCTGGACGAGATTCCCAACGACATCACGGAGAAGACCCCGGCGTCCTTCGAGCCCACCCTCGACTACGTCGTGGTCAAGGCTCCCCGCTTCGCGTTCGAGAAGTTCCCCGCCGCCGACTCCACGCTGACCACGACCATGAAGTCGGTCGGCGAGGCGATGGCGATCGGCCGCAACTTCACCGAGGCCCTGCAGAAGGCACTGCGGTCGCTGGAGAAGAAGGGCTCGCAGTTCACCTTCGTGGGCGAGCCCGGCGACAAGGACGAGCTGCTGCGGGAGTCGGTCCGTCCGACCGACGGCCGGATCAACACCGTGATGCAGTCGATCCGGGCCGGTGCCACGCCGGACGAGGTCTTCGCGGCGACGAAGATCGACCCCTGGTTCGTCGACCAGCTCTTCCTGATCAAGGAGATCGCCGACGAGCTGGCCGCCGCCGAGAAGCTCGACCCGGAGATCCTGGCCGAGGCCAAGCGGCACGGTTTCTCCGATGCCCAGATCGCGGAGATCCGGGGTCTGCGCGAGGACGTGGTCCGTGAGGTCCGGCACGCGCTCGGGGTCCGGCCGGTC
>NZ_LGEG01000105.1 GCF_001280125.1 Streptomyces sp. NRRL F-6492 | reverse complement strand
CCGGTGCTGGTCGACCGGTTCCTGGACGACGCGATCGAGATCGACGTGGACGCGCTCTACGACGGTCAGGAGCTGTATCTCGGTGGTGTGATGGAGCACATCGAGGAGGCCGGCATCCACTCCGGCGACTCGGCCTGCGCCCTGCCCCCGATCACCCTGGGCGGGCACGACATCAAGCGGCTGCGGGCCTCCACCGAGGCCATCGCCAGGGGCGTCGGGGTGCGCGGTCTGATCAACATCCAGTTCGCGATGGCCGGGGACATCCTCTACGTCCTGGAGGCCAACCCGCGCGCCTCGCGGACCGTGCCGTTCACCTCCAAGGCCACCGCGGTGCCGCTGGCCAAGGCGGCCGCCCGGATCTCGCTGGGCGCCACCGTCGCCGAGCTGCGCGCCGAGGGCCTGCTGCCGAAGACCGGGGACGGCGGGACGCTGCCGTTCGACGCGCCGATCTCCGTCAAGGAGGCCGTCATGCCCTGGTCGCGCTTCCGCGACGTCCACGGCCGCGGCGTCGACACCGTGCTGGGCCCGGAGATGCGCTCCACCGGTGAGGTGATGGGCATCGACTCGGTCTTCGGCACCGCCTACGCCAAGTCGCAGGCCGGCGCCTACGGGCCGCTGCCGACCAAGGGACGCGCGTTCATCTCGGTCGCCAACCGCGACAAGCGCTCGATGATCTTCCCGGCCCGTGAGCTGGTCGCCCACGGCTTCGAGCTGCTGGCCACCTCGGGGACCGCCGAGGTCCTCAAGCGCAACGGGATCAGCGCCACGATCGTGCGCAAGCTCAGCGAGGGCGAGGGCCCGCACGGCGAGAAGACGATCGTGCAGCTGATCCACGACGGCGAGGTCGACCTCATCGTCAACACCCCCTACGGCACCGGCGGCCGCCTGGACGGCTACGAGATCCGCACCGCCGCCGTCGCCCGCGGCGTCCCCTGCCT
>NZ_LGEG01000104.1 GCF_001280125.1 Streptomyces sp. NRRL F-6492 | reverse complement strand
GCAACGGCGGCAAGTCCTTCTACTACCTCACCGACGCCACCGGCAACGTCCTGGGCCTGGTCGACGAGGCGGGCAAGCGCACCCACACCTACGCCTACACCGCCTACGGCACGAGCCAGAACGCGACCGAAACCTTCCCCCAGCCCTACCGCTACGCCGGCGCCTACCTCGACCCCACCGGCCTGTACAAGATGGGCGCCCGCTACTACGACCCCACTCTCGGCCGCTTCACCCAGCCCGACCCCTCCGGCCAGGAGACCAACCCCTACCTCTACGCCGCCGGCGACCCCATCAACCACACCGACCCCACCGGCCTTTCCTTCCTGTCGGGTGTGGCAGATTTCCTGGATGACAGCAACGATATCTGGGGAGCCGTTACCGGCTGCGTTGCTGGGATCGGTGCTGCCGCGGAAACCGGGGTGCTTGCCTACGCCAGTCTCTATGGACCTGTTGGAACCGGGTTCGCTCTGGTTGGAAGCTGCGCCGTAGGAGGATTCCTCGGCTACAACAACGCAGACATCATCAGCTACGGGTAATGGCTTCTAGGGAAGAATAGATGCCTTGTGGCCGAGGCGGGAGTAAATTTCACTTCCGCCTCGGCTGCTCAAAGCCCGGAAACTATATTAATGGAGGCAAGAAAATGAGCGGCAAGGCGAAAATGGTAGTTTTTACGATCCTGATCGTGGCGGCTACTGTCGCGGCGTTCATCCAGGGAAGCATGACTGAAGGATCTGGGAAGATTGTACTTTTCGTCATCGGATCCCTGGGTGTAGTTTCACTTGCTATGGGAGCCTATGCTTTCCGTGGTTCCAGGGGGACTCGAAGGAGCTGAAGGATGGCCGGGCCGAATTTCCTGGCGTTCGCCGTTCAGAATCCCCAAAAAAGGCTTTACGTGATTTGGGTTTCCTGCGGAATGGTTCATGTCCGATAGGGTGATCGCGGACGTTTAGAGGTTGTCTCACATGGTCTGAGCTGCATGGGGCATGATGGCGCTTGTGGCTGTCGATCTTTCCTCTCGTCTTGTTCCTGACGGGTTGTGGGCTC
>NZ_LGEG01000103.1 GCF_001280125.1 Streptomyces sp. NRRL F-6492 | reverse complement strand
GTCCGGGAGCGGGAGGGCGGGGCCCGGGTGAGGGAGGGCGGGGCCCGGGTGCGGGCCGGAAGAGTCCCGGAACGCGCTCGCGCGCGGCCGGATCGTCCGGCCACGCGCGAGCGGGGTGGTGGGTGGGGGAGGGGCGTTACGGCACGGTCGTCAGCGTGATCGTGCCGTCCGGCGCCGCCTCGACCCGCAGACGGGTGAGGTCGGGCACGTACGCGTCCGGCGCGAAGGCCGCCGCGCGCGGGCCCACGCCCACGACGCGCATGCCGGCCGCGCGGCCCGCCTGGATGCCGGCCTCGGAGTCCTCGAAGACCACGCAGTCCGCCGGGTCGAAGCCCAGCGCGGCCGCGCCCTTCAGGAAGCCCTCCGGGTCCGGCTTGCTGGCCCCGACGCTCTCGGCCGTGACCCGGGTCTCCGGCACGCGCAGCGCGGCCGCCCCCATGCGAGCCTGGGCGAGGGCCTCGTCCGCCGAGGTCACCAGGGCGTGCGGCAGGTCCGTGATCGCGGCCATGAAGGCGGGGGCGCCGGGGACGGGCACGACCCCGTCGAGATCGGCGGTCTCCTCGGCGAGCATGACCCGGTTGTCGGCGTGGTTCTCCTCCATCGGGCGGTCCGGGAGGAGGACGGCCATCGTCGCGTAGCCCTGGCGGCCGTGGACGACCTGGAGCACGGCGTCCCCGTCCAGGCCCTGCCGCTCGGCCCAGCGGCGCCAGCAGCGTTCGACGACGGCGTCCGAGTTGACGAGGGTGCCGTCCATGTCGAGGAGGAGGGCGCGGGCGGTGAGCGTTGCCGGGGTGGTGGCAGGCATCGGGTCTCCAGGAGGGGTGGTGCGGAGAACAAGGCGGACCCGCCCACCGGTCAGGGAGTGCGGGCGGGGCCACTTTGTTCTTCAACGATACAAAACCGGGGGCTGTCTTGGCCAGCCGGTCCGCTCCCCGTCCGCATCCTGGGACCGCCGACCGCCGACCGCCGACCGCCGACCGCCGACCGCCGACCGCCGACCGCCGACCGCCGACCGCCGACCGCCGACTGCCGAGCGCCGACCGCGCAGTCGCGTCTCCGGGCCCGCTCTCCGCGCGGCCACCCCCGCCCGCCGCCCGCGCGCGGCCCGGGCCCCGGGCCGGGCCGGAAGACCCCGCCGCTCAGTTCCCCGACTGCTCCCGCTCCAGCACCTCGCGCGTGCTCGGCCCGTACACGCCCAGCGGATCGCCCTGGATCGACCGCCAGCGCTGGAACTCCTCCACGGCCTCCCGGACCCTGTTGCCGTAGCGGCCGTCGACGGGGCCGAAGTACACCCAGGCGGCCCGCAGCCGCCGCTGGAGGTCCTCCACCTCGGGCCCCCGGTCGCCGTAGCTGAGGGTGGTGACCTCCGGCTCGGGCTCCTCCGTCTCCTCCGGGGCCAGTGAGGGCGTCGCGGTCGTCGCCGACGGCGCGGTCGTCGGCGACGCCGACGTCGTGACGGGGGGCGGGGCGGCCGGACCGGTCGACGCGCCGGGGCTCGCGGTGGCGCCGGAGGAGGCCGAGGCGGAGGGGGTGGCCGTGGCGGACGGGGACGCCGAGGGCGACGCGGACGTCCGGCGCGGGGTCGGGGACGACGACGTCGGCTCCGGGCTCCCGGAAGAAGAGGAGGGGGACGGCTCCTCGGACACGCCCAGGTTCAGGGACGCGCTCGTCGTCACCTCGGGCACGGCCGCCCGGTCGTCCGTCCCGCCCCCGCCGAGGGCGGCCGCCGCCAGGGCCGCCGTGCCCGCCACGGCGACGGCGGCCACCACCGCGATCACCGCGCCGCGCCCGCGGCCCCGCGGCCGGTCCCCGCCGGGCGGGGGCGGCACCTCGCCGACCCCGCGCAGCAGCAGCGGCATCGTCTCGGAGGGGTCGCCCCCGGCGCCGGGGTGCGCGCCCGCGGCCGGCACCGGTGCGGGGCCGCCGCCGGCCGGGCGGCCCGCCGGGTAGTCCTCCGGACGGACCGCCGCCAACCGGGCGGTCGGCGGGTCCGCGTCGGCGCCCCCCGCACCGTACGTCCCCGCCTCCGCCCCGTACGCCTCCGCGCCGCGACTCCCGGCCCCCGCCCCGTACGCCTCCGCGCCGTGCGACCCCGGCCCGGCCCCGTACGCCTCCACGCCGTGCGACCCCGGCCCGGCCCCGTACGCCTCCGCTCCGTACGCCTCCGCCCCCGCGTCCTCCGCCGCGTCCAGCGTCACGTACGGCCGGATCCGCAGCGGATCGAAGTCCTCGGCCGCCGCCAGTTCGGCCCGGGCGCAGGCGCAGCCGGGTCTGTGTATACCGCATTCAGGACAGACGTGTCCGGTCATGATGAGTCCCCTCCCCGATACAACTGCGAGCGATTATGCAGCCCACCCCCTCCCGGCGGGGGAACAGGCGTGCCCCTCCGCAGGCCATAACCGGACATTCGGATCAGGATGGAGAAGCCGCCCGAGGAGAAGAGCCGCACCGGAGACTCCGCGAAGCCGCCGAAGGCTCCGAGAACGCTCCGAGAAGACGCCGAGGAGACGCCCATGGCCCAGGACCTACGCCCGTCCCCGCCCGGCGGCGCCCCCGCGCCCGGGGACGGGCAGCGCCACAGCACCGTCCTCGTCGCGATCGGCGCGCTGCTGCTCGGCATGCTGCTCGCCGCACTCGACCAGACCATCGTCTCCACCGCCCTGCCGACCATCGTCAGCGAGCTCGGCGGCATGGAACACCTCTCCTGGGTGGTCACCGCCTACATGCTGGCGTCCACCGCCGCCACCCCCCTCTGGGGCAAGCTCGGCGACCAGTACGGACGCAAGAAGCTCTTCCAGGCGGCCATCGTCATCTTCCTCATCGGCTCCGCCCTCTGCGGCATCGCCCAGAACATGCCCCAGCTCATCGGCTTCCGCGCGCTCCAGGGCCTCGGCGGCGGCGGGCTCATGGTCCTGTCCATGGCGATCGTCGGCGACCTCGTCCCGCCCCGGGAGCGCGGCAAGTACCAGGGCCTCTTCGGCGCCGTCTTCGGCGCCACCAGCGTCCTCGGCCCCCTCCTCGGCGGCCTCTTCACCGAGCACCTCTCCTGGCGCTGGGTCTTCTACATCAACCTGCCGATCGGGGTCGTCGCCCTCTTCGTGATCGCCGCCGTGCTCCACATCCCGGTCCGCTCCACGAAGCACACCATCGACTACCTCGGCACCTTCCTCATCGCCTCGGTCGCCACCTGCCTGGTCCTCGTCGCCTCCCTCGGCGGCACCACCTGGGCCTGGGGGTCGCCGCAGATCATCGGCCTCGCCGTCCTCGGAGCCGTACTCCTCGTCTGGTTCGTGCGCGTGGAGCGGCGGGCGGCCGAGCCCGTGCTGCCGCTCAAGCTGTTCCGGATCCGGACCTTCACCCTCGTCTCCGTCATCAGCTTCGTCGTCGGCTTCGCGATGTTCGGCGCGATGACCTACCTGCCGACCTTCCTCCAGGTCGTGCAGGGCGTCACCCCGACCATGTCCGGCGTCCACATGCTGCCCATGGTCCTCGGCCTGCTGCTCACCTCCACCGCCTCCGGCCAGGTCGTCAGCCGCACCGGCCGCTGGAAGGTCTTCCCCGTCGTCGGCACCGCCCTCACCGCCATCGGCCTGCTCCTCCTCCACCGGCTCACGGAGACCAGCTCCACCTGGGAGATGAGCGCGTACTTCTTCGTCTTCGGCGCCGGACTCGGCCTCGTCATGCAGGTCCTCGTCCTCGTCGTGCAGAACGCCGTCTCCTACGAGGACCTCGGCGTCGCCACCTCCGGAGCCACCTTCTTCCGCTCCATCGGCGCGTCCTTCGGCGTCGCCGTCTTCGGCACGATCTTCACCAACCGGCTCACCTCCAAACTGGAGGACGTCTTCGCCGCCGCGGGACCCGGCCTGCCGCCCGGCACCGGCCCCGGGGAGGTCGCCGCCGACCCGCGCGCCGTCGCCCAGCTCCCGCCCGAGCTGCGCCCCTCCGTGCTCCACGCGTACGCCACGTCCATCACCGACGTCTTCCTGTACGCGTCGCCCGTCGTCCTCGTCGCCTTCGTCGTCGCCTGGTTCCTCAAGGAGGATCCGCTCCGCACCTCGGTCACCGCGCCCGACACCACGCAGACCCTCGCCTCCAACCCGGTCGAGCGCTCCTCGTACGACGAGTGCGCCCGCGCGCTGTCCGTCCTCGGCTCCCGCGAGGGGCGCAAGGCGGTCTACGTGAAGATCACCGAGCGCGCCGGGCTCGACCTGCTGCCCGCCGCGAGCTGGCTGCTGCTGCGCGTCCGCCGGCACGGCACCGTGGAGCCCGCCCGGCTCGCCGAGACCACCCCCGTGCCGCTGCGGGCGATCACCGAGGCCTCCCGGCAGGTGGAGGAACGGCACCTGGTCTCCCGCGAGGGCGTCCAGCTGATCCTCACCGAGGAGGGCGTACGGGTGACCACGCTGCTCGCCAAGGCCCGGGAGGACTCGCTCGCCGAACTCCTCGGCGACTGGTGGGGACCCGAACGGCCCACCGACCTGGTGAAACTCGTGGAGGAGCTGACGGCCGAACTGAGCGGCTCGGACGCGGAACGCCCCCGCATGTCGGAACCGCCCCGCGACCACCACGCGTGAACGGAAGAACGGGTCAGAGTTCCTTGCCGTACCAGACGTCCATGTACGGGCCGGTGCAGTACGCCGGTATCTCCGCGTACCCGTGCCGCACGTACACGGTCCGCGCCTCGATCAGGTCCAGGCGCGTGTTGAGGACCATCCGGCGGGCGCCGAGCGCGCGGGCCGCGTCCTCCAGGGCGTCCATCAGGAGCCCTGCGCCGCCCCGGCCGCGGAACGCGGGCCGCAGGTAGACCCGGGTCAGCTCGGCCCGGCCCCCTTCGAGGAGGAGCACCCCGCCGCACCCGGCCGGCTCGCCCCCGAACCGGGCGGTCCGGAAGTCCCCGGTCGGCGGCGCGAGCAGCCCGGCCCCGTCGTCCGTCAGCCCCTCGTCGATCTCGGCCGCCGTCGCGGGCCGCTTCCAGTACCGGCTCGCGACCTCGTCGTAGTAGTCGCGGCGCAGGGCGGTGGCGTCGGGGGTGTCGACGCGCTCGGGGGAGAAGGTCCAGGTCACGCGCGCCATTGTGGGACGCGCGCGACCTCCGGCGCAGCCGGGTTTTCCGGCTCAGGCCTTCGGGGAGGCCTGCTGGACGACCTCGAACGACCACAGGGCCGACCCGGACGCGGCGGGCTTCGGCCGCTCGCCGCCGCCCTCGCCGCCACCCTGGTGGGCGGCCCGCATGGAACCGTTCATCCAGTTCTGGAAGTCCTCCTCGCTGCGCCAGCGGGTGTACACCAGGTACTGGTCGGTGCCTTCGAGCGGCCGCAGCAGCTCGAACCACTCGAAGCCGTCGGACCCCTCCACGGCCCCGGCCCGCGAGGCGAAGCGCTGTTCGAGCACCTCGCGCTGCTCGGCCGGCACGGTCAGGACGTTGATCTTCACGATGCTCATGGAGGCAGGATATGACCCGCACTCCCCCCGCCCTTCCGGCGGACACGGTACGGACCCTGGCCGCGCGCTGGCTGTCCCGGCTCGGGGACGGGGACTTCGTCGTCTCGCCGGTCGGGTTGTGGCTGGCGCTCGGGGCCGTCGCTGCCGGGGCGCGGGGGCGGACCGGCGGGGAGTTGCGCGAGCTGCTCGGGGTCGAGGGGGAGGCGGCGGCCGGGGCCGTGACCGGGGTCGGGCGGCGGCTCGCGGGGACGGGCGGGGTCGCGGTGGCCACCGGGGTGTGGGCCCGGGCGGCGGTGCGCGAGGAGTTCCGGCGGGCGCTGCCGGGCGTGCGGTTCGGGGAGTTGGGCGGGGACGCCCAGGGGGAGCTCGACGCGTGGGTGCGGGAGGCCACCGGCGGGCGGATCGACGGGCTGCCGCTCGGGCTCGACGGCTCCGAGGAACTGGTCCTGCTCAACGCCCTGGCGTTGAAGGCCTCCTGGGCGGTGGCCTTTCCCCGGCACCTCACCCGTGACGAGCCCTTCACCGACGGGGACGGCGTCACCCGGCCCGTGCCGACCATGCGGCGGCGGATCCCGGCCGCCTCCGTCCGGTCCGCGGGCGGGGTCACCGTCGTGGAGCTGCCCTGCGCCGGGGAAGGGGCCGCCCTGGTGCGGTTCGCGCTCGGGCCCGAGGGGGCCGGGCCCGGCGAGGTGCTGCCCGCCGCCTGGGCCGGGACCGGGGAGCCGCTCGCCGCCGACTCGGCCGACCTCCTCCTGCCGCGCTTCACCCTCCGTACGAGGACCGGGGCGAAGGCGCACCTGGCGGCGCTCGGTCTCGACCGGGCCCTGCGGCCCGGGGCCGACTTCTCCGGCCTCTCCCCGGACGGCCTCTTCATCGACGAGGTGGTGCAGGAGGCGCTGGTCGAGGTCGCCGAGGAGGGCGTCGAGGCGGCGGCCGTCACCCAGGTCAGGATGGCCCGGAGCGCGGCCCCGCCCCGCCCCGGGACGGTGGAGCGGATCGCCTTCGACCGGCCCTTCGGCGTCGTCGTCCTCGACGCCGGGGGCGAACTGCCGCTCTTCGCGGGGTGGCGGCGGAGCGTGCCGTCCGTCGGGGGTTAGGCCGTTTCCTTCGGCGCCGGCCGGGATCGCCCGGACGCCCCCCTAGTCGGGGAAGGAGAAGTAGAGCGCGTCGCTGTAGAAGGACGCGAAGTGCTTCTGCCAGTCGGCCCGGACCGAGGCCAGCCAGGCGTCGTTCCGGCCGGCGAGCGCCGCCTCCGCCTCGGCGACGGCTTCGGGGATGTCCCCGGACACCAGGCTCCGCACGCTCGCCGCCGGGTCGTCGTCCGTCATCGAGACGATCTCCCCGGTCTCCAGGACGAAGTGCTTCGCCCGCTGCTTCTGGAGGTGGGCCGTGGTCCTGGCGACGCATTCGGCGAACTCGGCGTCGTCCTCAAGGCCTTCGCCGACCGCGCGCAGGAGGTCGAGGAGGAGGGCCGCCCCGGCGGCGTAGTCCGCGGCGATGCCGATCGGGGGGTTCCAGATCATGGACGGGACGATCGTCGTTCCGCGCCCCACCAGGAGTTTGTGCGCGAGCGGTATGTCCCAGTTGTGCTCCGATACGCATCGGATCGGCCGGGGGAGCTCCGCCTCGCTCGGCATCGAGTCCGCGGAGTAGAGGTATGAACGGTTCGCCATGGCGGCGACGTTAACACCGGGCACCGACAACGCCGTCCGGTGCCGGGACGGGGAGCGGCACCGACCGGTCGGTGCCGCTCCCCGTCCCGGCCCGCCGCTCCGGGCGGTCCGGGCGTGAACGTCTCAGTCGACCACGCGGGCGACCAGCAGGCCGTCGTAGCCCTTCGTGCCGACCGTCTGGAACGCCGTCGCGTCCAGGCGCGGTTCGCGGGCGACCAGGTCGAACATCTCGCGGGTGCCGGTGACGGCGGGGTCGTCCGGGTGGGCGGTGGCGACCTTGCCGCCCCGTACGACGTTGTCGACGACGATGACCGTGCCCGGCCGGGAGAGCTTCAGGGCCCACTGCACGTAGTGCGGGTTGTTGACCTTGTCCGCGTCGACGAAGACGAGGTCGAAGGGGCCCGCGCCCTCCGCGTCGAGCCGGGGCAGGCTGTCCAGGGCCGGGCCCGTGCGGACCTCGACGAGCTTGTCGAGGCCGGCGCGGGCGAGGTTGGAGCGGGCGACGTCCGCGTGCGCCGGGTCGTACTCCAGGGTGATCAGGCGCCCGTCGGCGGGCAGCGCGCGGGCCAGCCAGATCGTGCTGTAGCCGCCGAGGGTGCCGATCTCCAGGATGTTCCGGGCGCCCTGCACCCGGGCGAGGAGGTGGAGCAGCTTGCCCTGGTTGGGGGCGACGGCGATCTCCGGCAGGCCGGCCGCCGTCGAGGCGGCGAGCGCGGCGGACAGCACCTCGTCGTCCGGGGCGAGCAGTTCGGTGAAGTAGCGGTCGACGTCCGTCCATTGAGGATTGGTCATGCGGCCGAACGTACACCCGCCACGGGGGCGCGGCGGCGTCGCGACGCACGCACGGCCGGGAGCGCCGCGACCGCCACGAGCAGCGGGCCTCCGCCCGCCGTCAGGAGCCAGACCGGGACGCCGCCCGCGACGGTCAGCAGCCGGTCGGTGTACACGACTTCGCGGTACGGGGTGTCGGCGACCCGCCGCAGGCGGTGGTCGTCGTCGATCCGCTCCGGCCGGGGGAACCTCTGCTCCAGGACCGTCAGATGGACCGGCCGGTCGCCCGCGAGCGCGGCCACGGCGCCCCCGGGCCGCTCGATCCGCCCGGCGAAGGTCACCTCGGGCCGGTCGCCGCCGATGGCGGAGCGGGGCTCCATCCGGTGGTCGGCGAGGATGGACAGGCCCAGCGTCTGGGGGGTCTTCGCGAGCCGTGAGAGCCGCATCGGGTAGACCGGTTCGGGCGTGGTGAAGGCGATGCGCGGCGGGGTCGGCTCGCCCCGGAGGACGGAGCCCTCCTCCTCGGGCGCGAGGCGGACCGCGACGTACTCCCACGTCCGCTCGACGTACGGCCGGAGCGCGCCGGTCAGCCGGTCGGGCAGGTCGAAGCCGTTCGTGCGCAGCCAGTCGCCGAGCGCGTCCGGGTCGGTGGCGGTCAGCCGGGCCACGTCGAAGGGGCCGAGCCGCTCGCGGCCGACGACGCCGACGCCGGTGACCGCGCCGGGCGTCGCCCCGGCCCCGTCGCCGTGGTCGGTGTCGAACGGCCAGTCGTCCTCGCGCGGCCAGAAGTGGAAGCGGTCGCGCCGCTCGGGCGCGGTGAGCCGGGCGATCTCGTCGAACAGCTCCGGGTCGCCGAGGGAGACGGCGGCCCGGCTCGGCACCGGCATGATCCAGGCCGCCCGCTCCGCGTCCCCGTGCACGCTGAAGCGCATCACGATCGTCTCGGTGCGCCCGTCCCAGCGGACGGCCGACTCCTCGCGGTCGACGCCGATCCGCCGCGACCCGTCCGGGATCATGGCGCCGCAGCCGCAGGCGTACGCCGGTGCGACGAGCGAGCCGGCCTGGAGCGCGAGCAGCGCGACGAAGGCCGTCAGGACTCTTCTGATCAGGATGCCGTGTGCCCCCCGCATGACAGCTCGGACGTGCGGGGAGGGGGCCGGTTCCGCGCGGCCGTCCCCGGGAACGCCGCAGGCCCCGCCCCTCCGTGAGGAGGGCGGGGCCTCGCGTGTGCGCGCCTGCGCGGTGGCGGGACTCTTAGTACCAGCCGTTGGCCTGCCAGAACGCCCAGGCGGCGTTCGGGGAGCCGTAGCGCTCGTTCATGTAGTTGAGACCCCACTTGATCTGGGTGGCGGGGTTCGTCTTCCAGTCGGAACCGGCCGAGGACATCTTCGAGGCCGGCAGGGCCTGGACCAGGCCGTAGGCGCCGCTGGAGGAGTTGGTGGCCTTGTGGTTCCAGCCGGACTCGTGGGCCACGATCTTGCTGAAGGACGCGTACTGCGAGGCGGGAACGATCTGACGCGCGACATCCTGCGGGCTGGCGGCCGAGGCCGAGCCCGTCGTGCCGAGCACCGCACCCGACGCACCCAGCAGCACGGCTGCGGAGGCGGCGAAGGTCTTCTTGCGGGCGGCGACACGAGTGGTGAGCGAGCGGATCAAGGTTTCTACCTAACTTCGGGGACAGAGGCCGCGCCGGGCGTTTTCGGCAAGCCGGAACCAGGGCCCGGGAGACCCGGGAACTGGGGGAACCGGCCGGCCCGAGGCGCTGCGGTGAGCACCGGCTGCCTGGCGACGTCCACCAGACAACCAGGGCCGGAACGCCGATGCAACGACCCCCTGTACGAGGAAGGTTCGGACCCGGGAGGAAGGTCCCGGGGGGTGGGTGGGGGCCGTTTCCGCAGGTGATGGGAGGGTCTGGAGGACTTTGGGCGGTTGTGTACGTCTACTATTCCGGTTCGTACGTGACCTGGGTCCTGTGGGGCGCCTCACTCGCGGGGGCCCCTTCCGGGCCCTCGAATGTGACCCGGGCCTCGAAGTTCGCCCGTCTCGTCGCCCGCCGCAGCGCCCTCAGGAGCGTGCCGCCGACCGTCAGCGTGAGGACGACGGTGAGCACGGCCCGGCCGAGGTCCCAGCCGAGGGAGGTGGCGGTGACGTAGGCGAGGAAGCGGACCAGGTTCTCGTGGAGCGGGGCGCCCGGCTGGAAGGAGATCCCGCTGCTCAGGCCCTGGAGCAGGACCCAGCCCTGGAGGTTCATGAGCGTGCCGTACGCGAACGCCGCGACGAAGCCGTACGCGGAGAGCATCAGGAGCTCGCCCCGGCCCCGCAGCGTCCGCTGCCCCGGCAGCAGCCCCGCCCCCATCGTGAACCAGCCCATCGACAGCATCTGGAACGGCATCCAGGGGCCCACACCGCCCGTGAGCAGGGCGGACGCGAACATCGTCACCGCGCCGAGGACGAAGCCGAAGCCCGGGCCCAGGACCCGGCCGCTCAGCACCATCAGGAAGAACATCGGCTCCAGGCCGGCCGTCCCCGCCCCCAGCGGGCGCAGCGCCGCGCCCACGGCGGCGAGCACCCCCAGCATCGCGACCGCCTTCGCGTCCATGCCGGAGTCCGCGATCGTCGCCACCACCACCGCGACGAGCAGCGGCAACAGGGCCGCGAACAGCCACGGAGCGTCACCGGCGTGTGACGTCACCGCCGAGCCGGCGTCCGCGAACAGCGGCCAGCAGAAGGCGCCGATCCCGATCAGGGAGACGAGGAGGAGGGCGGCGACCGAGCGGGGGCCGAGGCGGAGGGGACGGGCGCTCACCGCGTCTCCCCCGTTTTCTTCAGGGCCCGCTCCACCTGCTCGACCGTGAGCCACGGCTGGGGGGCCAGGATCTTGGCCACCTGCGGCGAGAACGCGGGCGAGGAGACCACGACCTCGGCCGTCGGGCCGTCCGCGACCACCTCGCCGTCCGCGACGATCACCACCCGGTGGGCCAGCTCGGCCGCCAGCTCCACGTCGTGGGTGGCGAGCACGATCGCGTGCCCGTCCGCCGCGAGGCCCCGCAGGTGCTCGACCAGGCGGGCCTTGGCCGCGTAGTCCAGGCCCCGGGTCGGCTCGTCCAGGAGGAGCAGCGGCGGGCGGCCGGTCAGGACGACGGCCAGGGCGAGGGCGAGGCGCTGGCCCTCGGACAGGTCCCGGGGGTGCGTGTCGTCCGCGACGCCCGGCAGCAGCTCGGACACCAGGGCCCGGCAGGTCCCGTCCGCCGCGCCCGCGTCCGCGTCGGCCGCCGCGCACTCGGCGGCGACGGTGTCCGCGTACAGCAGGTCCCTCGGCTCCTGCGGCACCAGGCCGACCTGCCGGATCAGCTCGCGGGGGTCGGTGGCGTGCGGGGCCCGGCCCGCGATCCGGACGGTGCCGGAGGTGGGGGCGACCATGCCGACGAGGGCGGCCAGGAGCGTCGACTTCCCGGCGCCGTTCCGTCCCATGAGGGCGACGGTCTCGCCGGGGTCGACGCGGAGGTCGATCTTGCGGAGGGCCTCTACGCGGGCGCGGCGGACGTGGAGGGAGTCGGTGAGGACGAGGGGGGTGGTGGGGGGCGTGTCGGTGGTCTGTTGCGGTCGGCGTCGCGGGAACAGGGAGAAGCCCCCACCCCTCCCCCCACGCCCGAGGGCGCGGGGGGACCCCCGCTTCCCGAAACGGGGGTCCGGGGCGGAGCCCCGGTCACGGGGAGGGGAGGGGTGGGGAAAGGGCCCCGCGGGGATCCCCGCGGGGACCAGCGGCTCCAGGCGCTCCTTCAAGCCTCCCGCCCTCCGTCGCGCGTCCCGCACCGTCAGGGGCAGCGGGGTCCAGCCCGCGAGGCGGCCCAGGGCGACCACCGGGGGGTGGACGGGGGAGACGGACATGACGGCGGACGGCGGACCCATGACCGCCTCCGGGAGGAGGAGGACCCGGTCGGCGTACTGGACGACGCGTTCGAGGCGGTGTTCCGCGAGGAGGACCGTCGTGCCGAGGTCGTGGACCAGGCGCTGGAGGACCGCGAGGACGTCCTCCGCCGCCGACGGGTCGAGCGCGGAGGTCGGCTCGTCGAGGACGAGGACCTTGGGGTGCGGGGTGAGGACGGAGCCGATCGCGACCCGCTGGCGCTGCCCGCCGGAGAGCGTCGCGATCGGGCGGTCGCGGAGTTCGGCGAGGCCCAGGAGGTCGAGGGTCTCCTCGACCCGGCGCCGCATGACGCCGGGCGCGAGCCCCAGGGACTCCATGCCGTACGCGAGCTCGTCCTCGACGGTGTCGGTGACGAAGTGGGCCGACGGGTCCTGCCCCACCGTGCCCACCACGTCCGCCAGCTCGCGCGGCGGATGCGTCCGGGTGTCGCGGCCGTCGACCGTCACCCGGCCGGTCAGCGTGCCGCCCGTGAAGTGGGGGACCAGGCCCGAGACCGCGTTCAGGAGGGTCGACTTGCCCACGCCCGAGGGGCCCACCAGGAGGACCAGTTCGCCTTCCGGGACGGTGAGGTCGAGGTTCCGGAGCGTCGGTTCGGCGTCCTCCTCGTACCTCACCGAGACGTTCTCGAAGCGGATCACGGGTTCTCCTCGGGTACGGGGGCCACGAACGCCGGCACCAGGCCCGCCAGGATCGACAGCGCGGGCAGCAGCGGCAGCTCCGGGGCCTTCAGGGGGACGACCCCGGGGTGCAGCGCCTCCGGGGCGTACGCGTTGGCCCGGATCATCAGGACCGCGACCGCCACCCCGGATCCGGCCACCAGCCAGGACCGGGCGCCCCAGCGGTCGGGCCGGTACCGGGTCCGTACGGTCCGGCGCCCGCCGAGCCGGAGCCCGGCGACGGCGGCGAGCAGCCCGGCGCCGAGCAGCGGGAGCCCGTACCCCGCGCCCTCCGCCGCGAGCAGCCCGTACGAGCCGGCGCAGATGCCGAGGAGCCCGCCGAGGGTCAGGACGTTCGTGGTGCGGCGCACGGACGCCGGGACGTGGGCCGTGCGCCCGTAGCCCCGCGCGTCCATCGACGCCGCCACCGCGACGGAGCGTTCGAGGGCGCCCTCCAGGACCGGCAGGCCGATCTGGAGGACCGCCCGGACCCCGCCCGTGGAGCGGCCCCGCAGCCGGCGGGCGGTCCGCAGCCGGACCACGTCGGCGACCATGTTCGGCGCGAAGGTCATCGCCACGACGACGGCGACGCCCGCCTCGTACAGCGCCCCCGGCAGCGACTTGAGCAGCCGCGCCGGGTTGGCGAGCGCGTTCGCGGCGCCCACGCAGATCAGCAGGGTCGCCAGCTTGGCGCCGTCGTAGACCGCGAACAGCAGTTGTTCGGCCGTCACCCGGCCGCCGATCCGCACCCCCTGCGCCCACTCGGGCAGCGGCACCTCGGGCAGGGTGAAGAGCAGGTGCGTGCCCGGGATCGGGGAGCCCAGGAGGAGGGAGAAGACGACGCGGAGGGCCACGACGAACAGGCCCAGCTTCACGAACGCGCCGTACGAGCGGGCCCAGGGCGCGTCCGTGCGGCGGGCCGCGACGACGTAGCCCGCGACGCCGACGACCAGGCCGAGCAGGAGCGGGTTGGTGGTGCGGGAGGCGGCGACGGCCAGGCCGAGCGCCCACAGCCACCACGCGCCCGCGTGGAGGGCGTTGGCCCGGGTCGCGACGGGAGCCGAGAGGGCGTCGAGCGTGCTCCGGAGCGCGCCGCGGGCGGGGGCGGTGCTCATCCGCGGCGGCGGGCCTTCCAGATCGCGGCCCCGCCGAGCGCCAGGACGGCCGCCCCGCCGACGAGCGCGCCGACGGACGGACCGCCGTCGTCGCCGTCCCGCTTCTTCGCGGCGGTGGGGGAGGCCGCGGCCGTGGGCTCCTCGCCGACCTCCTCGCCGCAGCCCCGCGCCGGATGGCCGGCGATCCCGCACAGCATGGCCCCGCTGCCGTACCGCAGCGGCTTCGCCACGGCGGCCAGCGCCTCCGCGCCGGTCGCGTCGGGGCGGACCTGCGCGCAGCCGGTCGTGACCCGCTTCGCCGGCGGGGTCTCGCCGGGCGGGGCGTCGGCCGGGCCGCCGAAGTCGACGACGACCGCGACCCGCTTCGTGCCGTCCTTCGCCGCCACGTCCCCGCAGATCCGGGTGAAGTCCGGGCCGGTGGTGGGTTTGGCGGTGTCGTCCGCCTCCGCGCTGACCGCGAAGCGGAAGCCGACCGCGTCGCCGTCGGCGGGCCGGGCGGTCGCCGGGCCCTGGGTGGCGTACGTCCAGGGTTTTCCGCCGTCGCTCTCCCAGTACGACCAGTAGCGGTAACCGGCGGCGTGCGCCGGGGCGGCCGCGACCCCGGCGAGGGTCAGCAGCGCCCCGGCCGCGGCGCCCGCGACCCTGGTGGTGGTCCTGACGGCGGTGGCGGTCACTTCCTGCGGCCGCTCACGAGGAAGCCGATGCCGACGCCGACGACCGTGCCGATGCCGATGATCCACCAGACGTCGAAGCCGGAGTCCTCGTCGTCGTCGCCGGTGGTGGAGGAGGCGGAGGTGTCGGGGCTCTTGGGCGCGGGTCCGGCGGCGTTGAGCTGCTCGACCAGGTCGATCGAGCCGAACTCGCGGGGGTCGGTCTCCGTCGCGCGGGCGGCCAGGACCAGCTGGGCGTAGGCGGCCGGGCCGCTCTCCTTCGCCCAGGCGCCGGAGTTCTTCTCCAGCCACTCCAGGGCGGGGAGGGCCTGCTTGGAGGCGCCGGCGGCGGAGAGCGCGACGACGGCGTCGGCGGTGTTGCCGAAGTCGGGCTGCTCGGCGGTGTCGGCGGCGCCCGGCATCGGCGGCTGGACGAGGTGGTGGGTCTTCGCGAGGGCCTTCGCCAGGTAGGACGCGCCGTTCAGGGCGGCCCGCTCGGAGGTCGGCTTCGACAGGTCGGTGCAGGCGGGCGCCTGGTCGGGGGAGGCCTTGGTGGCGACCATGCTCTTGCCGAGCCCGGCGAGGGTGGCGGCGGCGGTCGCGTCGGCGTTGGCGAACAGCTTCCCGGCCTTGTCGGGCTGGTACGCGAAGGCGCCGGGGCCCTCCTTGTCCGTGCAGGGCAGCGCGAAGGCGAGGAGCGCGTCGTAGGGGGTGCGGCCCCCGGCGGAGGTGAACGCGGTGGGGCGGGTGCCGGTCGCGGCGAGCGCGCCGACGACGACGGAGGTGGAGTTGGCGTCGCTGGCGCCGCCGGCGCCGTAGCCCCAGCCGCCGTCCTCGTTCTGTACGGACTTCAGCCAGTCGGTGCCGGCCTTGACGGCCCGGTCGGCCTTCTCGGGGGCGGCGCTCTGGCGGCGGACGGCGGCGAGGGCCTGGACGGCGACGGCGGTGGCGTTGGTGTCCCGCATCGTCTTCGCGTCGCACGGCTTCGCGGCGTCGGCGCGGTAGGAGGGGAAGGCGCCGTCGGCGCACTGCTGGCCGAGGAGCCACTCCACGGCCTGGTCGGCGGGCTGGTAGCCGGTGGCGCGCTGGGCGAGGAAGGCGAGCGACTGGCGCCAGACGCCGTCGTAGGTCGGGTCCTTCGTGCCGTACAGGCCGGCCGGGAGCTTCCCGGTGGAGGGGGTGGGGGAGGGGGCGGCGGAGGCCTGCCCGGCTGCTCCGGTGCCGAGTACGGCGGCGACGGCGGCGAGCGCGGCGGCGGCGCGGCGGACGGTGTTCATGGGGCCCTCTCCTGCGGCCGGGCACGGCACGCCTCAGGGCACCGGGCTCCGGCTCCGTATTCCTCGACGGTGCCGGCGGTCACGTCCCGTCCGGGGCATTCCGACTCACCGCCTTCGGGGAGAAGGCGGGTACACGGCTGCGGGTCAGTACCGGATTTCCACCGGTTTCCCCCCGTACGGGCATGATGACGACCCGCTCACTGTACCGGCCCGTACGCGCTGCTCACGGAGGGTGTGAGCGGCCTCGCACCGGCCCGTGCGCGCGGGCGGGCGGCGCCCCCTCACCCGGCGGGCGCCGACGCCCCGATCAGCCGGCACACCGTCTCGATGTCGATCTTCACCTGGGCGATCGAGGACCGCCCCGACAGCCAGGTGATCAGCGCCGAGTGCCAGGTGTGCTCGATGACCCGGACCACCGAGAGCTGTCCCGGCGTCGGGTGCTCCGTCCCCGTCGCGTCCAGGATGATCGCGGTCGTCAGCCGGGAGACCTCGTCGACCTCGGCGCTCGCCCCGCGGTCCGCGAAGATCAGCGCGCGCACCATCGCGTCGGCCAGCTGTGGTTCCCGCTGGAGGGCGCGGAAGGCCCGCATCAGGGTCTCCGCGACGCGGTCCGCCGGGTCCGTGCCCGCCGGGGGCCGCTTGCGCAGGGTGGTGTGCAGGTGCCGGAGCTGGTCCTGCATCACCGCGACGAGCAGGTGCACCTTCGAGGGGAAGTAGCGGTACAGCGTGCCCAGGGCCACGCCCGCCTCCTCGGCCACCTCCCGCATCTGCACGGCGTCGAACCCGCCCCGCGACGCGAGCCGCGCGCTGGCGTCCAGGATGCGCCGCCGCCGCGCCTCCTGGCGCTCCGTGAGGGGCGCGGCGGCGCCGTGGTCCGCCCTGCTGTCTGCGGTCATGGGGTCCCGTTCCGTGCGGTGGGGAGCGACAGTATGGCGGGGCCGCCGCCGTGGCGCGAATCACCCGCTCCGGATCTCACCGCGGCACTACCTGCCGGTAGATTCTGTGCTTCCCGGACGACCTGACGACGGCCGAGTCTGTAACTTGTTCTAGATTAACGCCAGCGGTTACGCTCCGGCGAAACGCACGCTCGAAGGGGGCCGCGCATGACCGCCGAGGCCGTAGAGACAGGCCCCCGACAGGCCGTCACCGACCCCGGTGACCGCCCCCGAGTTCGCGACCGTGCTCGAACAGGGGAGACCCCCACGTTGCGGATCGCCCTCCTCACGTACAAGGGGAACCCCTTCTGCGGGGGCCAGGGCGTCTACGTCCGGCACCTCTCCCGGGAGCTCGCCCGCCTCGGCCACACCGTCGAGGTCATCGGCTCCCAGCCGTACCCGACCCTCGACGGGGGCGTGCCGCTCACCGAGGTCGCCAGCCTCGACCTCTACCGCTCCCCGGACCCCTTCCGGACCCCGAAGCGCGACGAGTACCGCGACTGGATCGACGCCCTCGAAGTCGCCACCATGTGGACCGGCGGCTTCCCCGAGCCGCTCACCTTCTCCCTGCGGGCCCGGCGCCTCCTCGCCGCCCGCCGCGGCGACTTCGACGTCGTCCACGACAACCAGACCCTCGGGTACGGACTGCTCGGCGGCCCCCGCGCGCTCGGCGCGCCCCTGGTCACCACGATCCACCACCCCATCACCGTCGACCGGCAGCTCGAACTCGACGCCGCCGACGGCTGGAAGCGCCGCCTCTCGGTCCGCCGCTGGTACGCCTTCACCGCCATGCAGAAGCGGGTCGCCCGCCGCCTGCCCTCCGTGCTCACCGTCTCCGGCACCTCCCGCCAGGAGATCGTGGAGCACCTCGGCGTGCGCGAGGACCGCATCCGGGTCGTCCACATCGGCGCCGACACCGACCTGTGGTCCCCGGACCCCTCGGTCGCCGAGGTCCCCGGCCGGATCGTCACCACCTCCAGCGCCGACGTCCCCCTCAAGGGCCTGATCCACCTGATCGAGGCGCTCGCCAAGCTCCGCACCGAGAACCCCGACGCGCACCTCGTCGTCGTCGGCAGGCGCGCCGAGGACGGCCCGGTCGCCCAGGCCATCGAGCGCTACGGCCTCGAAGGCGCCGTCGAGTTCGTCAAGGGCATCAGCGACGCCGAGCTCGTCGACCTCGTCCGCTCCGCCCAGGTCTCCTGCGTCCCCTCGCTGTACGAGGGGTTCTCGCTGCCCGCCGCCGAGGCCATGGCCACCGGCACCCCGCTCGTCGCCACCACCGGCGGCGCGATCCCCGAGGTCGCGGGCCCCGACGGCGAGACCTGCCTCGCGGTGCCGCCGGGCGACGCGGGCGCGCTCGCCACCGCCCTCGGCCGGGTCCTCGGCGACCCGGAGCTGCGCGCCCGGCTCGGCGCCGCCGGACGGGAACGGGTCCTCGACCGCTTCACCTGGGCGCGCGCGGCCCTGGGCACGGCCGAGCTGTACCGCGAGGCGGTGGCCCGCCGGGGCGCCGCCTCCCCTGGCACCCGCCGGTGACCACCGCGCACCCGCACGCCCCGCACCACCTCCACCCGCACCGCCCCCGTCCCGACCGCGAAGGCAGGCCCTCGTGCTGACCGTCGACTTCACCCGCTTCCCGCTCGCCCCCGGCGACCGCGTGCTCGACCTGGGCTGCGGTGCGGGCCGGCACGCCTTCGAGTGCTACCGGCGCGGCGCCCGGGTGGTGGCCCTCGACCGGAACGCCGAGGAGATCCGCGAGGTCGCCAAGTGGTTCGCGGCCATGAAGGAGGCCGGGGAGGCCCCCGCCGGCGCGACCGCGACCGCGATGGAGGGCGACGCCCTCAACCTGCCCTTCCCCGACGAGTCCTTCGACGTCGTCATCATCTCCGAGGTCATGGAGCACATCCCGGACGACAAGGGCGTCCTCGCCGAGATGGTCCGCGTCCTCAAGCCGGGCGGCCGGATCGCGGTCACCGTCCCCCGCTACGGCCCCGAGAAGGTCTGCTGGGCGCTCTCCGACGCGTACCACGAGGTCGAGGGCGGCCACATCCGCATCTACAAGGCCGACGAGCTCCTCGCCAGGATCCGGCAGGCCGGCCTCAGGCCGTACGGCACCCACCACGCGCACGCGCTGCACTCGCCGTACTGGTGGCTGAAGTGCGCCTTCGGCGTGGACAACGACAAGGCGCTGCCGGTCCGGGCGTACCACAAGCTCCTGGTCTGGGACATCATGAAGAAGCCCGCCCTGACCCGGGTCGCCGAGCAGCTGCTCAACCCGGTCGTCGGCAAGAGCTTCGTGGCGTACGCGACCAAGCCGCACCTCCCGAAGGCCGATGCCGAGTGACGAGTCCCGAGCGGATCGCCGAGCACCTCGTCCTGCCCGGGGTGCTCACCGCCGAGCAGGCCGCCGAGACCGTCGCGGGGATACTCGCCGTCCAGCGCGAGGACGGCGCCATCCCCTGGTTCCGCGGCCACCACCTCGACCCCTGGGACCACATCGAGGCCGCCATGGCCCTGGACGCGGCCGGCGAGCACGCCGCCGCCGCCCGCGCCTACGCGTGGCTCGCCCGCCACCAGAACGCCGACGGCTCCTGGTACGCGGCCTACCACGACGGCGACCCGGACCGGGTCACCGACCGGAGCCGCGAGTCCAACTTCGTCGCCTACATAGCCGTCGGCGTCTGGCACCACCACCTGTCCACCGGCGACGACGCCTTCCTCGACCGGATGTGGCCCGTCGTCTACGCGGCCGTGGAGTTCGTCCTCGGGCTCCAGCAGCCCGGCGGCCAGATCGGCTGGAAGCGGGAGCCGTCCGGCGAGCCCGTCGCCGACGCCCTCCTCACCGGCAGCGCCTCGATCCACCAGGCCCTGCGCTGCGCCCTCGCGATCGCCGAGGCCCGCGAGGAGCCGCAGCCGGACTGGGAGCTCGCGGCCGGGGCCCTCGGCCACGCGGTCCGCCGCCACCCCGAGCGCTTCCTCGACAAGTCCCGCTACTCGATGGACTGGTACTACCCGGTCCTCGGCGGCGCGGTCACCGGCGAGGAGGCGCGGGCCCGGATCGACGCGTCCTGGGACGCGTTCGTCGTGCCCGGCCTCGGCGTCCGCTGCGTGGTCCCCAATCCGTGGGTCACCGGCGGCGAGAGCTGTGAACTCGCCCTCGCCCTCTGGGCGGTGGGGGAGTCCGACCGGGCCCTCACGATCCTCCAGGACGTCCAGCACCTGCGGGCCGCCAACGGCATGTACTGGACGGGGTACGTCTTCGAGGGCGACACGGAGGCCGACAAGGCCATGTGGCCGGAGGAGCAGACCAGCTGGACCGCCGGGTCCCTGCTGCTCGCGGTGGCCGCGCTCGGCGGCGAGGAGGCCACGGTCGCCGTCTTCGGCGGCGAACGCCTCCCGGCCGGCCTCGCACCGGACTGCTGCGGGGACCTCACTCCCTGAAGGACCGCCACCCGTACGGAGTCGCCCCGCTGGCGCCCGTACGGCCCCGGGGCGAGGCTGGCGCCACACCCCCAGGGAGGTCCCGCCGTGCCCGGAACCCTTGTGCGCGCAGTCGTGGCGCCGCCGCTGTGCTGCGCCCTGCTCCTGACCACCGCGGCCTGCGGCGGCGACGACGACGGCGCGCGGAGCGCGAGCGCCTCCGCGAACCCCTCGGCGTCCCCCGCCCCTTCGGCCAGCGCCGAGCGGCAGAGACTGGCCAAGACCCGGTTCGTCGCCAACGCCGGTCTGGCCGCGGGCGCCACGTACCAGTGGATCGTGAAGCCGTACCGCGCGGGCACGTTCAAGAAGGGCGCGGACGGGCGCACCTTCGCCCTGGTGAAGGCCGGTCTCGCGGGCGCCTTCGCCTACAACCGGCTCAAGGCGGCGGCCGAGAACGCCAAGGGCGACCCGCTGCTCTCCAAGGCGGTCGCGCCGCTCACCGCCGGGATCGACTCGCTCAAGGACCTCGGCACCAAGTTCCGCAAGGGGGAGGTCGGCGAGGGGGACGTCGGCGCCTTCGAGAGCGTCATCAACAGCGTCAAGGAGGCGGGCAGGAGCGCGGGCGCGGAGGTCAAGGACCAGGTGCCCAGCACGTCCCAGCTGGGGGGATGAGTCCGGGAACGACGAAGGCCCCGCCGTCCGGACGCGCGGTCCGGGCGGCGGGGCCTTTTCGTACGGGGACGTCAGCCGCGCTGGATGCCGGTGGTGTCCTGGAGGACGCCGCGGCGCCCGTCCTGCGTCTGGGCCACCAGGGCCTGACCGCGCTGCTCGACCGCCAGGTACCAGGTGCCCGGCGCCAGCTCGGCGATCGGGGCCTGTCCGCCGTCCTCCGCGTACAGCGGACGGGCGACCGGGACCGCGAACCAGAACGGGGCGAAGTCCGGGGACGGCTGCGCCGGGGCCTGCTGCTGCTCGGGCTGCTTCGGGGCCTGCGGCTGCGGGGCGGGGGCCTGCGCGCCGAACGGCTGGCCGGCGCCGTGCGAGGCGCCGTGCGAGGCGTCGTGCCCGCCCCCGTACGGCTGCTGCTGCGCGCCCGGGTAGCCGTAGCCGCCGGGGACGCCCTGCGGGCCGGGCTGGCCCGGCTGCATGCCGTACGGCTGCGGGGTCTGCGGGCGCGGCGCGCCCACCAGCGGGGCCTTGAGGGCCGGGACCAGCGGACCGGCGACCGCGGCGGCGGCGAGGACCAGGGAGGCGATCAGGCCGAGGATCAGACCGGCGCCGGCGTTGGTCGCCTCGAAGATCCACATGAGCAGAGTCCACGCGGAGGCGATGGTGAACGCGGCACCGACCTGGCCGAGCTCCAGACCCGCCACCTTGCGCTGCTGCGGCAGGGCGCGGGAGGCGATGACGAGACCGGCGCCGGCGATGCCGAGGAAGAAGGAGCCCCAGCCGAGCGGCGACGCCTCCCACGAGTTCGGCGCGCTGTACTGGTCGCAGAACGAGTCGGGGCCTTCGCAGCCGGAGATGCCGAGGAACGAGGCGATGAACAGCACCACCGCTGCACCGATCAGCACGCCATCGCCTCGGGTGAGGGAGCGGATATTCACGTGAGAAGTCCTTCGTCGGGTCGTCGTCGCGTCGGTCGTCGCCGCGTCGGGGTGGCGCTCGGGTCCTGGCAGGGGGGTGGCCCCATCGTACGGAGAATCTATCGCTCGCCGGTTCTACCCCTGGAGGTAGGTGGCGATGCCGTCCGCGATCCCCTGGGCCGCCTTCTGCCGCCACGCCGCCGACGCGAGCAGCTGCGCGTCCTTCGGATCACGCATATTGCCGCATTCGACGAAGACCTTGGGGACGGTTGAGAGATTGAGTCCGCCGAGATCGTCCCGTACGTCCAACCCCGTACCGTTTCCCAGGTAGTTGGAGGGCGCGGTGCCGGTGGCGCGGGCGAACCGGTCCGCGATCCGTTCGCCCAGTTCACGGGAGGGGCCGACGATCTTCGCGGTGTCGGCGGCGCCCTCCCGCACGCGTGCGGGGAGGATCACATGGAATCCGCGGTGCCCGGCGGCCGAACCGTCCGCGTGGACGGAGACGACGGCGTCGGCGCGGGCCTCGTTGCCGATCCGGGCCCGTTCGTCGATGCAGGGGCCCCAGGGGCGTTCGGCGTCGTGGGTGAACACCACCTCCGCCCCCCGCGCGGTGAGCAGGTCCCGCAGCCGGTGGGAGACGTCGAGGGTGAAGGAGGCCTCGGTGTACCCGTCGTCCGTCGACGTGCCCGTGGTGTCGCACTCCTTGCGGTGCGTCCCGATGTCCACCTTCTGGTTGATTTCCTCGGAGTGCTCGAAATTGCCGGGGTTGTGACCGGGGTCGACGACGACGGTCCGCCCGGCGAGGGAACGCGCCCGCGGCGGCGTGGAGGTGGGCGCGGGGGACGCGGCGTCCGGGGTGCGGGCGCTCCTGGTCGCCGACTGCTCCGGGCCCTTCCCGCTCGGCGGGCCGGCCGGGTCCGGGGAGGCCCCGCACCCGGCGAGCGCGGCGCAGCAGCCCGTGGCGGCGAGGAGGAGGGCGAGGGCGGGGCGGGCGGTCTTCCGGTGGTCGTTCGGCACCCCGCGACTTTAGGCCTTCGCGCGGCGAAATCCCGCACGCCTACGTCGCAGGTTGGTCACCGCCTCCGAAGAACGGTGGACGCGTGTGCGGGGACGGTGAAGGGTAGCCACAAGAGGCGACGGTGGCGTGTCACCGCGCATGGACCCACGAGGGGGACCGTGGTGGGGGAAGAACCGAACGACGCACGTCCCGAGCCGGCCGACAGGATCCCGGGCGGGGACGCTCCGCACCAGAGCCAGAACCAGAACCAGAGCCAGAGCCAGAGCCAGAACCCGGATCCGGGGCAGGGGCAGCGCCCGGCGGCTCCGGATCCGCGCGTGGCCCCGGAGGCCCCGCCCTGGGCCCCGGTGCGCCCGGCGGCGGCCTCGGGGACACCGGCGGCCCCGCCCCCGCCGTCCCGGCCGCCCGCCGAGCCGACGCCGACGCCCGCCGCGCCCGCCACGCCCACGCTCGCCTTCGGCCCGCCGCCGGAGGCTTCCGGACGGCCCGCCGCCGCACAGCAGCCCTCCGGCCCGCCGCCCGGCGAGTCCTCCGGCGCGGTGCCCGTCGGGGCGGGCGCCGCCGCCTCCGGATACGGCTTCCCGCAGTCCGGCCCCGCGACCGCGCCCGGCTACGGGCCGCCGCCGGGGTACGGACCGCCGGGGTACGGGCCTCCCGGCTACGGCCCGCCGCCCGGGTACGGGGACCGGCCGCCCGCCCAGCCGCCCGGCCCGGCGAACCCGGCGCAGGCCGCCGCGATCGGCCTGCTCAACCTCTCCGGCCTCGGCCTCGGGTACGTCCTCCTGCGCAACTGGATCGGCGCCGTGCTCTGCTGGCTCGCCACCGCCGCCCTGCTCGTGGCCGCGCTGCCCGCCGACGTCGACGGCGTGCCCGTCGGCGTCCTCGTCGGATACGGCGTTTTCCTGCTGGCCGTCGCGGCCGACGGCTTCCGGCGCGGCCTGCGCGCCACCCTCCGGGTCGGCACCGCCTTCCGGCGCCTGGCGCTGCCGCTCGCCCTGGTGCTGCTCGCCGTGCCCGCCGGGGGCTCCCTCGCGTACGGGGCGGCCCGCGACGAGGCGAAGGAGGAGGCCCTGCTCGCACGGCTCACCACCGCCGACGAGCGGGTGAAGTCCGGCGAGGGCCTCCTCTTCGAGCGGGCCGAGCCCCTCTACCGGCTCGCCCTCGCCACCTACCAGGACCTCGGCACGAAGCACGCCGGGTCGCGGGCCGGGAAGCTGGTCCCCGCGCGCCTCGACGCGTACTACGCGCAGCTCTCCGCCCCGTACGCGAAGAAGGACTACTGCAAGGCGGTCGCGCCGCTCACGCACCTGCGGGGCCTGTCCGGGACGGTCGACAAGGACCTCCTCGGCACCCGCCCGGCCAAGGCGGACGAGCCGCTGGCCGAGTCGCTCTACGGGTGCGGGACGGCCGCGCTCGGCGTGCAGGCGGCCGACCCGTCCGCCGAGACGAGCCTGAACGCGCTCTTCGACACCTTCCCGAAGTCGTCCCAGGCGGCCCGCGTCGAGCCGGCCGTCCGGGAGGCGATCAAGACGCGGTCCGCCGCCGTCGACGGCGCCGCCCCCTGCGACACCGTCGTGGAGCTGCGCACGATCCGCACCTCCGTGAACGCCCTGCCGGACACCACTTTCGAAGGCGCCGCGCGGGAGGTGGCGACGGCCGTCGAGAGGGGCGACTTCGCCTGCGGGACCTCGCAGTTCAGGAGCAAGGACTTCGACGACGCGGTCACGACGATGACGCAGTTCGCCAAGGACCACCCGGGCAGCCCGAAGGCCGCGCACGCGCGCTCGATCGCCATCGCCGCCGAGATCGCCGACGAGGAGCCCGAGGCCGGCAAGAGCCTGCCCCCGGCGAAGGCCCCCGGCGGCGCCCGGATGGTCATGGTGGTGAGCAACGACGGCCCCGGCTCGGTCGAGCTGCTCTACACGGGCCCGACGACCGGCAAGGTCACGCTGAACGCGTGCGCGACCTGCACGAAGTACAAGGACCCGCTGCTCTCCATCTCGCCGAAGGTCAAGGCCTGCACGGGACCGGCCTCGAAGTACCCGAAGGCGACCCTGCTGCTGCCCGCCGGCAACTACCACTTCCTCCAGAAGCGGGCCGACACGGGCACGTCGTCGGCCGGTGACACCAAGACGAGCAAGACGAAGATCGAACCGGGCTACAGCTACACGAACTGCCTGTACGTGACGTCGGCGTTCTGACGCGAGGCCTCGGGCGGTGGCCGCTCTCCTCGAACGAGGGGGCGGCCACCGGCCGTTCCCGCCTCAGCGGCGGCGCAGCACCCGCAGCGAGTCGGTCGCCGAGACCTCCTCGAAGTCGCCCGACTCCAGGGCCCGGAGGTAGATCCGGTACGGGGCCTGGCCGCCGTCCGCCGGGTCCGGGAAGACGTCGTGGATGACGAGCAGACCGCCGGGGGCGAGCTTGGGGGCCCAGCCCTCGTAGTCGTTCACGGCGTGCTCGTCGGTGTGCCCGCCGTCGATGAACACGAACCCGAGCTGCCCGGCCCACACCTTCGCCACCTGCGGCGAGCGCCCGACGACCGCGATCACGTGCTCCTCCAGGCCCGCCCTGCGCAGGGTCCGGCGGAAGGTCGGCAGCGTGTCCATGAGACCCACCTCGGGGTCCACCACGGTCGGGTCGTGGTACTCCCACCCGGGCTGCTGCTCCTCGCTGCCCCGGTGGTGGTCCACGGTGACCGCGACCGTGCCCGCCCGCCGGGCCGCGTCCGCGAGCAGGACCGTGGACCGCCCGCAGTACGTCCCGACCTCCAGGAGCGGGAGCCCCAGCTCCGCGGCCTCGGCGGCCGCCCCGTACAGCGCGAGCCCCTCCCCGGCGGGCATGAATCCCTTCGCGGCCTCGAAGGCGGCGAGGATCTCGGGGCTGGGCTCGGACATGGTGGCTCCTACTGACGGGTACGGCGGTACGGGCGCCCATCGTGCCCTACCCGTCGCACTCGAACCACACCGTCTTCCCGCCGGCCCGTTCCTCGACCCCCCACCGGTCCGTCACGGCCTCCACCAGGACGAGCCCCCGCCCGCCCTCGTCCAGCTCCCCGCCCGCCTTCGCGACCACGGTCCCGGGCACCCCGTCCGCCACCTCCACCCGCAGCCCGTACGGCTCCCGCAGGATCAGCACGGAACACCTGCGGCCCGGCACGTGCCGGACGACGTTCGCGACCAGCTCGGTCAGCGCGAGGGCCGCGGGGTCGGACAATCGGACGAGTTCCCACCGCGTGAGGAACATGTGCAGGATGCGGCGCATGTGACCGGCCGAGTGCTCACCCACCGTGAAGCCCATCCGGTAACTCGTGCCAAGTTCCGCAGGGTAGAGGTCTGTTGCCTGATTCATGCCACCAGAGTGGACGCTTTTCGTTACGCTCGGCTACGGCCTGAACACAACGCCTCGCCGCGTCGATCTGGGGGTGACCTCGTCGTGGTCAACATCCGCAGCCTCGATCCCAGCGCCTCGCCGCTGGACTACTACGGAGCGGAATTACGCCGTCTGAGGGAGGACGCCGGACTGAACCAGTCCCAACTCGGTGCCGTCGTCTACTGCACGGGCTCGCTCATCGGCCAGATAGAGACGGCGAAGAAGGTCCCGACACGGCGCTTCTCGGAACAACTCGACGCGGCGTTGATGACGGGCGGGACGTTCTCCCGGATGGTCGGCCTCGTGCTGAAGAGCCAACTGCCCGCGTGGTTCCAGCCGTACGCGGACATGGAAGCGAAGGCGACGTACCTCTGCACCTTCCAGGACCAGGTGGTGTACGGCCTGCTCCAGACGGACGCGTACGCCCGAGCGGTTCTGGGCGCCAGGACGGAGGACGGCCTCGACGCCAAGGTCGCGGCCCGGATCGACCGCCAGCGAATCCTGGACCGTGAGACCCCGCCCCTGCTCTGGGTCATCCTGAGCGAGGCGGTGTTGCATCAGGAGATCGGCGGGCGCGAGGTGATGCGAGAACAACTCGCCCACCTGTTGCGCATGCAGGAGCGGGAATGGGTGAAGATCCAGATCCTCCCGTTCGAGGTCGGAGCACACGCGGGACTGATGGGCTCCTTCACCTTGCTGCGCTTCGAGGACGACCCGGACCTCGTCTACACCGAGGACTTCGTCCAGGGTCATATGACCGCCGATTCAGCCGCGTTCAGGGAGGGGTCGCTCCGTTACGATCACCTACGGGCCGCTGCTCTCTCGGTGGAGAAGTCGGCCGAACTGATCGCCCGCGTCATGGAGGAACGATATGGGGACCGACCGGAATCTGACGGGCGCGCACTGGCGTAAGTCCTCGTACAGCGGCGACAACGGCGGTGAGTGCATCGAGTGCGCCCCGCTCGGTAACGCCGCCTGGCGCAAGTCCTCGTACAGCGGCGACAACGGCGGTCAGTGCGTCGAGGTCGCCGACCTCGCCGCCCACGTCGCCGTGCGCGACTCCAAGAACCCCGGAGGCCCCGCCTTCCTCGCCGCCCCGGCCGCCTTCGCGGCCTTCGTGAGCGCCGCCGCCGAGGGGCGTCTCGGCCGCTGACCGTGGCGACCCTCATGGGAATGGTGATCCTCGCCCTGGCGCTACCGACCTGGGCGGGGATCACGTACGCGGGCCTCGTCCGGGCCCGCAGGGGCGACGAACCGCCCTGGCCCTGGGCGCCCCGCCCCGCTCGTACCGCTGCCAAGAAGGCCGCCTGGATCGCCGCGCTCGCGTATCTCGCCGGCGGCGCACTGCACCTGTACGGCCTCTCGTACATGCCGTTCCTCTTCCCGGAAGACGCCTGCTACTTCAAGGCGGGGATGAAGACCTATCCGGACCACAGCAGCGCGCTCCCCATCAGCCTGGTGTGCCGGGGCATGGAGATCGTCCCGTGGTGGGTCAACCCGGGACTCCTCGTCCTCGGAGGGACCGCCGTCGCCGCGACCGTCACGAGCGTCGTGCTCACGATCATGCGTCGGCGGCGCAGGTCCCGCTGAGAGGCGCCCGGCGTCAGAGGTCCAGGGCATGCCCCGTCGTCGCGTCGACGTGGGACGGGACCTCGTCGTGGCGGTCGCCGACCGTGGACGTGCCCATGGGCTCGAACATGAGGATCGAGGCGCCGTCGGGGGAGGACGGGCGGTGCTCGGTGCCGCGCGGGACGGTGAAGACGGAGCCGCGGGGGAGGCGGACCGTGCGCTCGCCGGCGGGCTCGCGCAGGGCGATGCGCAACTCGCCGTCGAGGACGAGGAAGAACTCGTCGGTGTCGTCGTGGGCGTGCCAGACGTGCTCGCCCCGGACCTTCGCCACGCGGACGTCGTAGTCGTTGACGCGGGTGGCGACGCGGGGGCTCCAGAGGGTGTCGAAGGAGGCCAGGGCGGTGGCGAGGGAGAGGGGTTCGGCGGTCATGGACCGATCCTCGCCCGTGGCGCGGTCCCGGCGCGAGTGCTAGGAATCGCACATGCCGCAAGGATCCTCGCAGCCGCGTCCGGCCACGCCGCTCCACCGGGTCGTCGTGATCGTCGACGCGCACTCCAATCCCTTCGAGCTCGGCTGCGCCACGGAGGTCTTCGGGCTGCGCAGGCCGGAGCTGGGGGAGGGGCGTGAGCTGCTGTACGACTTCCGGCTCTGCTCGCCGGATCCGGACACCCTCATGCGGGACGGCTTCTTCACCCTCACCGGGGTCGCCGGCCTGGAGGCGGCGGACGGGGCGGACACGGTGATCGTGCCGAACCGGCCCGACGTGGAGGTGCCGCGCCGCCCGGACGTGCTCGACGCGGTACGGCGGGCGCACGCGCGCGGGGCCCGGCTGGTCGGCTTCTGCAGCGGGGCCTTCACGCTCGCGGAGGCGGGGGTGCTCGACGGGCGGCGGGCCACCGCGCACTGGCAGTGGGCGGACTCCTTCCGGCGGCGGTTCCCGGCGGTACGGTTCGAGGAGGACGTGCTGTTCGTGGACGACGGCGACGTCCTGACGGCGGCGGGGAGTTCGGCGGCGCTCGACCTCGGGCTGCACGTCGTCCGGCGCGACCACGGCGCGGAGACCGCGAACGCGGTCGGTCGGCGCCTGGTCTTCGCGGCCCACCGGGACGGCGGACAGAAGCAGTTCGTTGAACGCCCCGTACCGGACGTGCCCGACGCGTCGCTCGCGCCGGTCCTCGCGTGGGCGCAGGAGCGGCTCGACCGGCCGCTGGCCGTCGCGGACCTGGCGGACCGGGCCGCCGTCAGCCCGGCGACCCTGCACCGCCGCTTCCGGGCGGAACTGGGCACGACCCCGCTGGCGTGGCTGACGGGCGAACGGGTCGCCCTGGCCTGCCGGTTGATCGAACGGGGCGAGGTCCGTCTCGACGCGGTCGCGCGGGGGAGCGGCCTGGGCACGGCGGCGAACCTGCGGACCCTGATGCGGCGCGAGACGGGCCTCACGCCGACGGAGTACCGCCACCGCTACGGGCCCCGGCCGGAGGGGTCGGGGGCGGTCCTGCCAGGCTGAGGAGCGGGGCTCGCGAGGAAGGATCCGGATTCCGTGCACCTCCCCCCAGTGCCGCCCCATCAGGTGGATTTCAAGCCAAATTATGGCTTGAGTTCGCTATCCCGCACACCTTTCCTTCACAGGTTTCGCACAGGTGGTACCCGGCATGACCTGGGTGATCGCGTGCGACGCGCCGCGAAGACTCCGGCAAACGGTTTTCCGTTCCGCGTTCCGGACTCTCCGGTCGGCCCTTGCCGAGCTTTGTTGACGCGGGGTTAAGTAACGCCGCGCGCCGGGGCCTGACCAGCCCCATCGTGACGCGCTCACATCGTCATCGGCGGCCGGGGGACAACGCCGCCACGGGGGAGAACGGCACCGCCATGCCTTGGTGTCGGCTCACTGTGAACGTCGCCCGGGTCATCCCTGCCCGCCTTCGTTCCCTGTGAAGGAAGCCCCTTGCGATTCAAACCGGGGTCGTTCGGCCCCCGCTCACGCTCGGCCGGCCCTCTGGCCGGTACCCTCACCACCGCCGTCACGTCGGCCGCCGTCCTGGCGGTCCTCGCGGGCGCCGCCGTCCGGCCCGACCTGGTCGCGCCGGACGCCGTACCCGTGGCCGCGACGGCCGACTCGTACGACGGCTACGACACCACGGCGGCCCAGCGGCTGCGCGAGGACCAGTGTCTGGCCGTCGACTCGCTGCGCAGGGCCGGGCCCAACGTGTTCGCCGTCGCGCAGAACGCTCTCGCACTGCCTCCCGATCAGATGCACAAGCAGCTCGAAAGGGACATCTTCAGCGACAAGGTCACGCCGCTGCGCGCGGCCGCGAACGCCGACCAGCTCCTCCAGGACCAGTGGTCCGACAAGCTCCAGAAGCAGAAGTACGCCTGGAACAGTGCCGCGAGCCTGGACTCCTACCCCAACCAGCCGCAGGACGTCGGCAAGGTCTTCGAGCAGTCCGGGGCGTGGGGCTCCCAGCTCTACTGGGAGCCGACGGAGGTGTTCAACCCCTGGTACGACTCCTCGCCCACCGCCGACGACAAGACGAAGGCCGCCGCGCTCGCGGTCGGCAACCCGCTCTACACCAACGCCGGCACGCCGAAGGAGCAGGAGGCGTGGACGCTGTGGAAGAAGAACTCCGGCAAGGTCGAGGAGAACGTCTACTTCGTTCCCCGGGTGTTCGCGGACGACGCCCGCGTCTTCCTCGCCTCCGGCGGTTTCCCCCGTACGGCCCCCGAGCCTGACACCCCCGAGTTCCGGATCGCGGTCGAGGACCTGAAGGCCCGCTTCAGCGCGTGCGGCTGGCACGACCCGATCGACCCGAACCGGGTCCTGGGCAAGCAGGTGGCGCAGGCGGCGGCCGAGTGGCAGCAGGAGGTCGCCGGCCAGGCCGCCCAGCGCCAGCAGGTCCTCACCGCCGGCAAGGACGCCGCGAAGGCCCTCCAGGACGGCACCTACGCCCTCGGGATGCTCCTGGGCCAGTCCTGGCTCGCCGACTACTACACCCGCTGGCAGGACCACTGGACCCCCGGCGGCGTCGGCTGGATCGGCAACGGCTACACGGTCGTCGAGGTCCCGGGCGCGAAGGGCACCTGCCTGGACGTCCAGGGCGGCGGCAAGACCAACGGCACGCCGGTCCAGATCCACACCTGCAACGGCAGCGCCGCGCAGGAGTGGACGCTGGAGGGCGGCGAGGAGGACCTCCACCTCCGCAACTCGGGCTCGTTCAAGTGCCTCGACGTGGCCGGGAACGCCTCGGCCAACGGCACGAAGATCCAGATCACGGACTGCTACAGCACCAAGGGCCAGTCCTGGAAGGCCGACGTCCGCGCCCCCTCCGTCCTGAAGAGCCTGACCACGGGCAAGTGCCTGGACCTGAGCGCCTTCACCCTGGGCACGGACCTGCGGCTGTGGGACTGCAAGGACACCAGCGCGCAGAAGTACCTGATCAAGCCGACCGGCAAGAAGGGGCCCGGCAGCACCCCCTACCCGGTCAAGACGCAGTTCGACGCGGCGAAGAAGGGCCTCACCGACGCCCAGACGGCCGCGAAGACCCACCTGGCCGCGGTGAAGGCCCAGCTGGAGAAGGCCAAGAAGTCGGCCGCCTCCTCCGACGTCGCCGTGCAGGCCTCGTACGGGATCGCGGACGCCGCCGGCGTCCCGCGCGGCCGCGGCCTCATGGTCGGCCAGCAGAAGGCCCAGATCACCAAGGGCGCCGTCGCCGCGCTGACCGCGATGGTGAAGGCGGGCGAGACCGCCGAGGCCGCCACCCGGGCCGCCGCCGCCGACAGCGCCACCATCGCCCAGCGGGCCATCGCCCAGACCGCCCAGGCCAACGCCGAGTTCCGCAAGGAGGCCGCCCGCACCGCCGAACTCCAGGCGAAGGCGGCCGCCGACGGGGCCAGGCTGCACCGCGACAACGCCAAGAAGGACAAGGAGACGGCCGAGGCCAAGCTCGTCGTCGCCCTGAAGGCCGAGAGCGACGCCAAGGCCGCCGCGGCCGACGCGCACGCCAAGCGGCTCGCGGCCGAGGCCGAGGAGGCCAGGGCGAAGGCGGAGAAGGACACCGCCGCCGCCAAGCAGTCCGAGGCCGCCCAGCACCGGAGGACCGCCGACGCGGAGGCCGTCAAGGCCGACGACGCCAGGAAGGCGGCCGAATCCTCCGAGGCCACCGCGGTCGGCAAGAAGAACGACGCCGTCAAGGCCCGTGACAATGCCAAGGCCAAGCGGGACGACGCCTGGGAAGCCGAGCAGCGGGCCGACGCGGCCCGCGCCAAGGCCGACGCGAAGGAGGCCTACGCCCAGGCCCACGAGTCCGATGAGTACGCCAAGGAGTCCAGGGAAGCGGCCGCCTCGGCATCGGCGTACGCCGCCGATGCCGAGGCGGCGGCCGGACGGGCACGGGGCGCGGCCGACGCGGCGACGCGGGCGGCCGCCGAGGCGGACGCCGCGGCCACCCGCGCCGAGGCGGCCGCCAAGCGCTCCCGCGCGTACGCGGACGGCGCCCAGGCCGCCAAGCTGAAGGCGGACGCCGCGGTGTGGACCGCGACCAGCGCCGCCGCCGACGCCCTGGAGGCGTCCGACCACGCCGCCGCCGAGGCCCGTACGGCGGTCGCGCTGGCCGACGAGGCCCAGCGCAAGGCCAAGGAGGCCAAGTCCCACGCGGACGCGGCCGCGAAGGAGGCCGCGACCGCGCGGGCCGCGTCGGTCAAGGCCGCCGGGTTCGCCTACGTCACCGCCCGCGCGGCGGCCGAAGCCGGCGCGGCGGCCTCCCAGGTCGCCAAGCCCGCGAACGACGCGATCCAGCTCGGCTCCCCGTACGCCGAGACGGACAGCGCCGCCAGCCTGGTGGTCCTCACCGGCCAGGCGGCGAAGACGATCGCCGACCAGCAGCAGGCCGTCGCCGACGCCCACGCCAAGAACGCGCAGGCCGAGGCGGTCGCCGCCAAGAGCCTCGCCGACAAGGCCACCGGCGACGCCAAACAGGCGTACGTGCACGCGGCCGGCGCCGCCGCGCACGCGGCGGACGCCCGGGGCTACGCGAAGGAGGCCCTCGGCTACGCGGCCGAAGCCGCCACCGCCGCCGCGAAGGCCGCCCAGTCACTGGCCCGCACCGTCGAGTACGACCGCAAGGCCGCCGAGGACGCCGCCGCCGCCGACCGGGCCGCCGGCCGCGCCGAGGGCTACGCCCGCACGGCCCGCGACTCCGCCGACCAGGCCGCCCGCGACGCCGACGCCGCCCGCCGGGCCGCGTCCCGTGCCGAGCAGTCCGCCAAGGACGCCCGGGCCGCCGCCGACCGCGCCGACACCGCCGCCGCCGAGGCCGAACAGGCCGCCAAGGACGCCCTGAAGTACGCGGAGGAGGCGCAGGCGGCGGCCGACCGGGCCGAAGCCGCCCAGAAGAACAAGTCGATCGCGGACGGCGGCACCACCGGAGTCGGCGGTGTCTTCTACGTGGTCGACAAGATGGTCCCGATCGGCGAACCGGAGGTGACGAAGAAGGAGAACTGCAACGTCATCATCCACGTGGGCGACTGCGTGATCACCGCTGTCATCCGCTTCGACGCCCACATCGATCTCTACCTGTGCACCGCGGACGACGTGCCGGCGACCGAGACCGGCTGCCCCTCGGCCGCCACGGTCTTCCTCGGCTCGGAAGTGCTGAAGAACCAGAAGACCGAGGTCACCCGCACCCTGTCGATGGCCGAGTTCAACGAGGGCATCGACCCGGTGGAGATCCTCTTCGGGAGCTGGATCAAGTGCGTCCAGAAGATCGCTCCCGGCGGTGAGAGCGGAAGCCTGGGCGGATGCGGCTGGGCAGCCCTCGACGTCGTGACCCTGTTCGCGGGCAAGCTCCTCAGGCCCATCGCCGACGCGGTCAAGGCTCTCGACGCCGCCGCGAAGACCGGCATCGGCTTCACGGACGCTTACCGGACCCTCCGCTCTCTCGGCCTCTCCGAGGAGGCCATCGCCGGCATCAGCAAAGCGCAGTTCCTGCGGCTGAGGGCGACGTGCCTGACGGCTCCGGTCGCCTCCGGGCTGCGCGCACCGCCGGCCGGTGGTGGCGTGCAGCGGACCGTCGCGGCCGGTGCCGCCAAGTGCCCTGACTACGTCGCCGTGGCACCGAACGGACTGGGCATCGTCGCGGGAATCAACGACGCCGGTCTCGTCTCCATGGCAGTCAAGGTGGGCCCGGGTACGCCGAGTGGCGGCGAGATGTTCAACGCCGCGCTGGCGCACTTCGGCGACAAGGTCAAGGGCGTGAAGGCGTACTGGCAGAACGGCGGAGAACTCAGCGACAACCTGAATTCCTTCAACAAGGCCGTGCGGAGCGGCGAGTACGCCTCACTCGAAGAGGCCGCGCTCCGGGGGACGTTCACCGGCAAGATGTCCTCGAAGTCGGGCTTCACGAAGGTGGAGATCATCGAACTTCGGGGAATGCCGGGTGAGTACACCGAGGTCGGTGTGATCTTCTCGTAGGGTACGGCCCGCCTGATTCGCGTCATGGCGGGCATGGGCGAGGGCGGGCTCGCACGAAGCGGGACCCGCCCTCGCGGTTCTTGGTGGAAGCAGAGTGGAGAGCCGGGTACGACATGGATGATCTGGAAAGAACGGCGGACGGGCTGAGGGCGGCTCGGGCGGAAGGCAAGGACGCGGTGGAACTGGCCCTGTTCTCCAGGGAAAAGCTGGGACCGGCCTTCGGCGTCATCTCCTTCATCGCCGTGTTCCGCACCGCGTTCGACATTCCGCTTCCCGTTCTTCAGCGGGCACAGGCGTGGGAGGGGTTCGGCTGGGGGAGCGCCCGGATCTCCGACGAAGAGTTCTCCGCCCTCCTCTCGCCCTGGCTCGCCGACTGACGATCCCGCGCGGCTCGCGCGCGGACGATGGGCGGCGGCCCGTCGGGAACGAGGCCCCGCCGGAAGCCTTTCGGCGGGGCCTCTTCACGCGGTCAGGAGGCGTCTCGGCCGGCCGGGAGGACGGGCAGGGGCTCCTTCGGGCCGTACGACGTCGTGACCGGCTCCCCGCCGGGGCACCGCGCCGCGAGGAGGGCCGCCGAGGCGATCGCCTCCACCGCCACGTCCGCGTCCAGGTACGCGCCACCGGTGCCGACCACCTCCCGGAAGGTGCCGCGCAACACCTCCGCCTTCCTCTCCACCGGTGCCCCGACCACCCGGTAGGAGAAGTCGGCGGCGGTGTCGTTGTCGAAGGGGCCGATGTCCCAGGTGCCCATGGCGTACTCGCTCTCTCCGTCGTCCGGGTTCGTGACGATCGTGGCAGCCCCCACTGACAACGGGCGGTCCGCTCAGTCCTCGACGCCCAGGTCGGCGCGCATCGCCTTCTTCATCGCGCCCACGTAGGGCCAGACGTCCTGGTGGAGTTCGGCCTCCATCGTCTCCAGTTCGGCCGCGTGGGCGGCGGGGTCGGCCGCGTACTTCCTGAGCTTTCCGTAGGCCGCGTTCAAGCGCGTCTTGGCCGCGCCGGAAGGGCGCGAGACGACGTCGGGGACGATCATCTGGGACTCCGCGTAGCTCTCCCGGTAGGCCACCCTGGCCGCCTCCAGGTGCTCCAGGGACGCGGTGACGTCCTCACCGCGTGCCAGTGCGTGGAGGTGGTTGGTCATCTCCGTCAGGTACTGGCGCGCGGCGGTGTTCAGCGTGATGTAGCAGGCGCGCCGGCGCTCCAGGCTCTCGCGCTGCCCTTGCAGGGCCCGCTCCGCCCGGAGCAGCTCCTCGGCGTGGTCGCGTTCCTCGCGCCGCTGGTCGGCGGCGGCCCGGAGCTCCATGCGTTTGGTGCGGTCCGCGCGGACCTGCGTCAGGAGCGCGGCTCCCAGCGTTCCCGCCACGCCGACCACCGCGATCAACAGTGCCGACCAGCTCGCGCCCATGTTCCCTCCCGTGTACGGCCCGGTCCCCGCGACGATGCTGTCACAAGGGGGACCGGCTCAGGCGCGGTGGCCGGGCCAGTGGGGGTCCTCCCAGCGGGCGGGGCCGGTCAGGCCCATGAGTCTGACGCGGTGGAGCAGGTCCTCGTGGACGCCCGAGGGGCCGAGCCGGACGGGGGCGTGGCGGACGAACCAGGCGGCGAGCTCGGTCCGGAAGAGCTCCTCGTTCTCCTCCTCCCAGGTGTACCAGGGGAGTTCGTCGCCCAGAAGTTCGTGGTTCCAGTGCTCGGCGGCCTCGGCCAGGTGCCGGTCGGCCACGTCCTCGTCGAGCGCCTCCCAGACCGCGAGCCACGGACCGAGCGTGCCGGACGCCTCCGCGCACAACGCGAGGAGTTCGTGGACGGGGACGACGGGGTCCGGGTCGGTGAGGGCGTGGGCCCACCAGGCGTGCAGGAACTCCCGCACGGCCTCCGCCTGTCGCCCGGGCCACCGCCACCACTCGCCCCGGACGATCGCCCGTCCCACCTCGTGCATGCCGGACAGGGGCTCCACCCGGCCGGCGACGAGCGCCCCGGCGAACTGGGGCAGGATGCGACGCAGCACCGCGCCCTGGTCCCTCCAGTCGGGAGCCGTCCACGTGCGGTGCAGGAGGTCCGGGTCGAGCACGACGTCCGGGACCTTCAGGAGCGCGAGTTCCTCCTCGCCGCCCCAGTGGCAGTCGCACTGGACCTCGTCGCTCCGGGCTGTCATGCCGCGGAAGGTGACGGCCAGGCCGTCCAGGGCGTGGGCGAGGCGGATCCGTGCGGGAGTCTCGTCGACGTCCATCGGTGTCGGGACCGCCTGCCGGTACTCCGGAGGACTTCCGCCGGCCGAAGATTCCCACCCTACCGGCCCCGGACGCCGTCGTTCGCGGGGGAATGCGAGCGGACGGTGGAGGGGCGGTCCGGACGCGGGCCCCGTGGGCCGGGACCGGGATCGGGCCACGGCCGTAGGACCCACGGCGTATGTACGGGGCCGGAGGCCTCTGCGACCATGACCGTCATGCCGCAGACCGACTCCGTCACCAGTGCGTCCCCCGTCGTCCCTCCCGCACTCGCGCCCCGTGCCTGGGCGGTCGTCCTGGTGGCCTGCGCGGGGCAGTTCCTCGTCGTGCTCGACGTCTCCGTCGTGAACGTGGCGCTGCCGTCGCTGCGGGCCGACCTCGGGCTCTCGGGGCTCGGTCTCCAGTGGGTCCTCAACGCGTACTCGATCGCCTTCGCCGGGTTCATGCTGCTCGGCGGGCGGGCCGCCGACCTCTACGGGCGCAAGGCGATGTTCCTGCTCGGGCTCGCCGTCTTCACCGCCGGGTCCGTCGCGGGCGGCCTCGCGCAGGAGGGCTGGCAGCTCGTCGCCGGGCGCGCCGTGCAGGGCCTCGGCGCGGCCGTCCTGTCGCCCGCCACCCTGACCCTGGTCACCGGCGCGGTCGCCCCCGGGCCCGCCCGGAGCCGGGCCATCGGCACCTGGACGGCGGTCGGCGCGGCCGGCGGCGCGGCGGGCGGCTTCGTCGGCGGCCTCCTCGTCGACCTGCTGTCCTGGCGCTGGGTCCTCCTCGTCAACGTCCCCATCGGCGCGCTCGTCCTCGCCGGCGCCCTCCTCTGGCTCCGCGAGAGCCGCCCCGGCACCGGCCGCCGCCTCGACCTGCCGGGCGCGGTCCTGGTCACCGGCGGGCTCGCCACCCTCGCGTACGGCATCGTCCAGACCGAGGAGGCGGGCTGGGGCGACCCGAAGACCCTCCTGACGCTCCTCGGCGCGCTCGTCCTGCTCGCCGCGTTCGTCGCGGTCGAGGCCCGCACGGCGGCCCCGCTGATGCCGCTGAGGATCTTCCGCACCCGGACGGTGTCGGCGGCCAACACGGCGATCCTGCTGTTCGGTTCGAGCTCCTTCGGCATGTGGTTCTTCATGACGGTGTACGCGCAGAACGTCCTCGGCTATACCCCGCTCCAGGCCGGCCTGGCGCTCGTCCCCAGCTCCCTCGCCGTCGTCCTGGGCTCTAAACTCGCGCCCCGCCTGATGCCGGCCCTCGGCGCCCGCGCCCTCGCCGTCATCGGCGCCCTCGTCGCCGCCTCCGGCTTCGCCTGGCAGTCCACGATGGGCGTCGACGGCACCTTCCTGACGACGATCCTGGGCCCCGGCATCCTCATGATGGGCGGCATCGGCCTGGCCACCACCCCGCTGGCCACCCTCGCCACCTCCAGCGCCGCCCCCGGCGAGGCGGGCCTCGTCTCCGGCCTCGTCAACACCTCCCGCACGATGGGCGGCGCCCTCGGCCTCGCGACCCTCTCCACCGTCGCCGCCGCCGTCACCGGCCCGGTCCACGGCACCCCCGACCCGGCCGCCCTCACCTCCGGCTACGCGGCCGCCTTCCGCGTCTCGGCGTCGATCCTGCTCGGCGCGACCGTACTGATGCTGCTGTGGCTGCCGAGGTCCGGACGCCGGGGCACCCCTTAGGGGCGGCCGGGCCCCGGCGGGTCCACTGTCAGAGGGGTGTGCCAGAGTCTGTGCATGCTCGACATCGTGGTGCATACGGAGAACGGGGAGCGGCACGTCCGCGTGTCCGCCGAGGAGCTGGCCGGGCTGGTCCGGCGCATCGGCGGCGAGGACGACCGGTTCCTGGTGGTCCAGCGGATACCCGACCTGCCCGACGTCTTCGTCCAGGTCTGGCACCAGACCGGCGGCGACTACACGCTGGAGCACCGCGACGGCGCCGCCGACCGGCACTTCCACACCATGGTCGGCGGGCCCGGGGACGTGGCCGCGGCGATGACCGGCTGGGCCCGCCGGGAGGCCGGCTGGGACGACGGCCCGTCCTGGTCGCCGCTGGACACGGGCCCCGTCCGCGAGGTGCCGCCGCTCGATCTCGGCGAGGACGAGCGCGAGACGCTGGAGAAGCGCGTCCGCGAAGTACTGGCCGGCGGCTACGCCTCCCGCGCCGAACTGGCCGAGGTCGCGGAGGAGTACCTGGTCACCGAGGACCGCCGGCCCGTCTCGCGCGAGCAGGCGCAGGCGCTGGCCGACCGGTTGTGGCTGGAGCGGGTCGCGGAGCAGGCCGCGTGGCGGGGCGAGACCGACCCCGAGCGGCTCACCCGCGCGTTCACCGCCCTGGAGGAGGCCGGCATCACCGCCCGCGAGAACTTCACCTGCTGCCGTGCCTGCGGCCAGGACGGGATCGGCGACGAAGGAGGCCCCGACACCCGCGGCTTCGTCTACTTCCACACCCAGTGCACGGACTCCGCCGCGGCCGGCCACGGGCTGACGCTCCTCTACGGAGGCTTCGACGGCTCGTCCGAGACCACCGCGGCCGTCGGCCGCGAGGTCGTGGCCGCCCTCACGGCGGTCGGCCTCCCCACCGAGTAGGACGGCGATCCCGGCCGGGCCGTCACCGTCACGCCCCTGGACTGGCGCCGCCGCCTCGTCGGTTAGGGACGGCATCGGGCACCGGGGCCCCCTCCCGCGTCGGGCGCGGCCCGAGGGCGGTGGCCGGACCGCACGCCCCCGGCACGGGGGCCGTCGCGCCGCGCCGGTTCAGAGCCAGCCCTGCCGTCGGGCCGCCCGCACCGCCTCCATGCGGTTGCGGGTGCCCGTCTTGCCGATCGCGGAGGACAGGTAGTTGCGGACCGTGGACTCCGAGAGGTGCAGGACGGCCGCGATGTCCGCGACCGTCGCGCCGTCCACCGAGGCCGCCAGCGCGTCCCGTTCGCGGGCTGTCAGGGGGTTCGGGCCCGCGCCGAGGGCCGCCGCCGCGAGCGCCGGGTCGACGACCGTCTCGCCCCGCAGGGCCTTGCGGACCGCCTCGGCCAGCTCCTCCACCGGCCCGTCCTTCACCAGGAACCCGGCCGCCCCCGCCTCCATCGCCCGCCGCAGATAGCCCGGCCGGCCGAACGTCGTCAGGATGAGGACCCGGCAGTCCGGCACCTCGTCCCGCAGGTCCGCCGCCGCGTCGAGCCCCGAGCGCCCCGGCAGCTCGATGTCGAGCAGCGCCACGTCCGGCCGCGCCACGAGCGCCGCGTCCACGATCTCGTCCCCGCGCCCGACCTGCGCGACCACCTCGATGTCCGGCTCCATGCCGAGCAGCAGGGCCAGCGCCCCGCGCATCATCCCCTGGTCCTCGGCGAGCAGGACCCTCACGGACTTTCCCGGGCGGTGGTCCCGCGGCATCTCGGTCACGGGGACCAGGGTAGGGCGTGCGCGGCCCCGGGATAGGGTGGGCGCGCCCCGGGGGGACGGGGCCGGAATCCGTGGAACTTCGTACGTATGGGGTGGGGAAATGCCCAAGCACCGGCTGTCCAGAAAAGGCCGCTACATCGCCCTGGCGACGACCGGCGTCGTCGTCGTGGCCGGCGCCGGGATCGCGGCGCAGACCTCGATGGCCGCCCCCGCGTGGCCCGCGCAGAAGACCTACACCGGCCGGGCGTTCGATGCCTGCACGGCGCCCTCGCTCGCCGCGATGACGGCGTGGAAGAAGGACGCCCACTACGGCGGCGTCGCCGTCTACATCGGCGGCAAGAACCGCGGCTGCGCCCAGCCCAACCTCACCCAGCCCTGGGTGAAGTCGGTCAGCAACCTCGGCTGGCGGATCATCCCCCTGTACGTCGGCGCCCAGCCGCCCTGCCAGAAGAGCCTGAACAAGGAGCGGTTCACCGCGGCCACCGCGGCCTCGGTCGGGGCCGCCAACGCCAACGACGCGATCGCCAGGGCCGCCGCGCTCGGCATGAAGCCCGGCAGCCCGATCTACCTCAACATGGAGTCGTACGACATCGCCGACAAGGCCTGCAACGACGCCACCCTCGCCTACGTGCGCTCCTTCACCAAGACCCTGCGCGCCAAGACCTACCGCGCCGGGCTCTACGGCTTCAGCACCTCCAGCGCCAAGGCCATCGCCACCGCCAAGGACCGCACGGACCTGCCGGGCAACCTCTGGTACGCCCTGTGGAACGGCCAGGAGACCACCACCAAGGACTGGCCCTGGGACCCGAAGCTGTACACCGACCACAGCCGCGGCCACCAGTACAAGGCCAACAGCAAGGAGACCCGCGGCGGTCACACCATCAACGTCGACCGCAACGCCTGGGACGCCCCGGTCGCCATCGTCGGCTGACCGGACCGTCAGCAGCGGCCGGCCCCCGCCTCCCCGGGGCCGGCCCCCGACCCGGGCGTCTCCACGGGGAGTTCCGCGACGACCCGGAAGCCGCCGCCCGGGGCCGGTCCCGACTCCAGCGTGCCGCCCGCCGCCGCGAGCCGCTCGCGCAGGCCGCGCAGCCCGCTGCCCGGACCGCCCGGTCCCGGCCCGGCGGCCCCCGGCCCCGGCCCGTCGTCCGGCCCGTCGCCCCGGCCGTCGTCGGTGACCGTCAGACGGGCCCGGCCGGCCGCCGGGCCGGAGACCTCGACGACGCAGCGGGACGCCCCGCTGTGCCGCACCGCGTTCGTCACGGACTCCCGCACCACCCAGCCGAACAGCGCCTCCGCCGCCGGTTCCAGGAGCGGCCCCGAGCGGCGCACGACCGGCTCGATGCCCGCCGAGGAGAGCGCGTCGCGCGCCCGGTCCAGCTCGGCCGCCAGACTGCCCTCCCGGTAGCCGGTCACCGCCTCCCGGATCTCGGTCAGTGCCTGTCTGCCCACCGACTCGATGTCCGCGACCTGCGCCAGGGCCGCGTCCAGGTCGTGCGGGGCGAGCCGCCGGGCGGCCTCCGACTTCACCACGACCACCGAGAGCGTGTGGCCCAGGAGGTCGTGGAGGTCGCGCGAGAACCGCAGCCGCTCCTTCTCCACCGCCGTCCGCGCCAGCTCCTCCCGGGTCGCCCGGAGCTCGCGGACCGTCTCGTTCAGGGCGAGGATGGCCGCCGTCACCATCACCGAGATGAACGTCCCGTACACGACCCCGAACGAGTCCCAGCCGTCCCGCCAGAACGTCACCGCCGCCACCCCGGCGACCAGCGGGAAGGTGATCCGGGACAGCAGCCTCCCGCGCCGCACCACCGCCCCCACCGCCAGGCCCAGGAGCGGGAAGAGCAGCAGCCACTCCCGGCCGTAGCCGATCGCGAGCCCGAAGGTGAGCACCGCGAGCGCGCCGAGCAGCCACCAGGTCAGCGGCGCCTCCCGGACGCGCGGGTCGAAGGCGCGCAGGACGATCGCGATGTACAGGGAGTTGAAGGCGAGCAGGCCCAGGCCGCCGATCCACGGGTTCGGGGCCTCGCCGCCGAGCAGGTGCGAGAGCGCGCCCAGGCCCATGAGGAGCCAGGGGAGCAGGCTGAGCCCGCTCGGCCCCCGCTCGCGCAGCCTCTCCCTCCGCCGCCGCCGGATCTTCATGGATGCCCCCTCGACTCCCGTGCCCGTCACGCCGCCCGTGCCGAACGACGGTACGAGACCGCCGCGTACGCGCCGAACAGCGCCGCCCAGCAGGCGAGCACCGCCAGGGCCGCCGCCGTCGGCGCCCGCCCGTCGGTCACCGCCACGCCCAGCTCCGCGAAGCGGTTCGTCGGCGTGTACTCCGAGAGCGTCCGGAGCCAGTCGGGGAAGAGCACGACCGGGAACCACAGGCCGCCGACGACCGCGAGCCCCAGGTTGCAGGCGACGTTGACAGCGCCGGTGGTCTGGGCCGTGAGCCGGTAGCCGTTGCCCATGCCGAGCAGGGTGAAGGGCAGCGAGCCGAGCCACAGCGTGACGGCGACGGCCGCCCACTGCCAGACCGCCATCCGCACCCCGTTGGCCAGGCCGCCCGCGAGCAGCACCCCCGCGATGGCGGGCAGGACGACCACCGAACCGGTCAGGGCCCGGCCCGTCACCACCTGCCGGGGCGTCATCGGGGTGATCCTCAACTGCCGCAGCCAGCCGGTGGACTTGTCCTCGGCGATCCCGGTGCCGAGGGAGAGCGCGGCGCCCAGCGCTCCGTACGCCGCCATGCCGACCATCGCGGCCGTCCGGTACGCGCTGTCGTCCGCGCCGCCGAGGTTGGTGAAGAGGAGGTACATCAGCACCGGGACGCCGACCGTCGAGATCGCGAATCCGGTGTCGCGCAGGGTGCGGCGCACTTCGAGGCGTACGTACGCGGTGATCATCGGGTCGTCTCCAGGGTCGTGAGCGGCTTCGGAGCGGAGGGCTTTCGGGTGAGGGCGAGGAAGGTGTCGTTCAGGGAGGCCGGGGCGACCTCCAGGCCCCGGATCGCGTCCCGCTCCGCCAGCGCCCGGACCGTCGCGTCGGAGTCGGTGGTCCGGAGCCGGGCGCGGTCGCCCCGGATCTCGTACGAGGTCACGCCGGGCAGCGCGTCGAGCGGGCCGGCCGGGCCGCCGGCCAGGTCGAAGGAGACCAGGCTGCCGCCGGCCGCCCGCTTGAGCTGTGCGCTCGTGCCGTCGGCGGCGACCCGGCCGGCGTCGAGGACGACGATCCGGTCCGCGTACGCGTCGGCCTCCTCCAGGTAGTGGGTGGAGAACAGGACGGTGTTGCCCCGGCGGGCGTAGCCGCGCATCGCGTCCCAGAACTCCTGCCGGGCCTCGACGTCGAGGGCGGCCGTCGGCTCGTCCAGGACGATCAGCTCCGGGTTCCCGGCGAGGGCGACGGCGAACCGGACCCGCTGGACCTGGCCGCCGGAGAGCCGGTCCACGCGCCGGCCGGCGAGGCCGGTCAGACCGGCGAGCGCCAGGGCCTCCGCGACCGGCATCGGTGCCGGGTAGGTGCGGGCGACGAAGCCGACCAGCTCACGGACCGTGACCCGGGGGACCGGCCTGCCCTCCTGGAGCATCGCCCCGACCCGCCCGGCCGCGACGGCACGGGCCGGCGGCCCGCCGAAGAGCTCGACCCGGCCGTCGTCGGGCTCGTCGAGGCCGAGGAGCAGGCCTATGGCGGTGGACTTGCCCGCGCCGTTGCGCCCGAGCAGGGCCACGGTCTCGCCCCGGCGGACGGTGAGGTCGAGTCCGTCGGCGGCGCGGACGGTCCCGTACGTCCTGGTCACGGCCCGGAAGGCGATCGCGGACTCACCGGCCGGGCCCTGCTTCTCTCGCGTCTGCTGCTTCATGACCACGACGTTACGGAGAGTGAGGGCCGTCTCGGTAGGCCGTTATGTACGCGTCCGACGGTGACAAATGTCCTGGGGGTCGGTCCCGTAGGGGTTCTGACGTGCCGTCGGCGAGGCTTCCCAAGCCCTGCCGCCTCGGCTATACAGGAGGGCCACTGAACTGGAACGCGTTCTAGTGCGATCGCGGTCCGGAGCCCCGCGTTCCGGGGCGATCCCGTGAGGAGCAGCAGCCCGATGCCCATCGACGCAGCCAAGGCCGTCGCCGCCGAACCCCGCAGCACCGAGATCGCCTGGGACCACAAGGACGTCCAGCTCTACCACCTGGGCCTCGGCGCGGGCACGCCCGCCACCGACCCCGCCGAACTCCGCTACACCCTGGAGTCCCGGCTCCACGTCCTGCCCAGCTTCGCCACCGTCGCGGGCGGCGGCATGGGGATCGTCGACGGCCTCTCCGCCCCCGGCGTCGACGTCGACCTCATGGCCGTCCTGCACGGCGCCCAGTCGATCACCCTCCACCGCCCCCTCCCCACCGGCGGGCGCGCCGTCTCCACCTCCCGCGTCGCCGCCGTCCACGACAAGGGCAAGGCCGCCGTCCTCGTCCTGCGCTCCGAGACCGCCGACGCCGACGGCCCGCTGTGGACGAGCGACGCCCGGATCTTCGTGCGCGGAGAGGGCGGCTGGGGCGGCGACCGGGGCCCCTCCGACCGGCTCGCCGTGCCCGACCGCGCGCCCGACCGGACCGTGGAGCGCCCCGTACGCGAGGAACAGGCCCTGCTCTACCGCCTCTCCGGCGACTGGAACCCGCTGCACGCCGACCCGGAGTTCGCGGCCCTCGCCGGATTCGACCGGCCCGTCCTGCACGGCCTCTGCACCTACGGGATGACCCTCAAGGCCGTCGTGGACACCCTCCTCGACGGGGACGTCGCCCGCGTCCGCGCGTACCGCGCCCGCTTCGCCGGGATCGTCTTCCCCGGCGAGACCCTGCGCATCCGGATGTGGACCGTGGAGGGCGGCGTCCAGGCGACGGTCACGGCGGCGGAGCGCGACGACGCCCCCGTCCTCGCCGACACCTTCGTGGAGCACGCGTAGGGCGACATCTTCCTGGAACACGCGTAGGGCGACCGGGAACGACACCGCGTGTAGGGCGACCGGGAACGGCACCGCGCGTGGGGCGACCGGGAACGACGGAGGGCCCCGGGATCTCCCGGGGCCCTCCGTCTCACTCCGCCCGCCCGGTCAACCGGACGCCCCGGTCACTGGGCGTCCGGTTCGCGGCGGTGGCGGCCGTGCGGCGAGGACGAGGAGTCCTCCGCCGGCGAGGCCTCGCCGCGATGCCGTCCGGAGCCGTGCGACTGCGCACCCTCCGTGTTCACTTCCTCCATGCTGTGACTCACCCCGTGGAAATCGTTCTTGCGTGCGGCCCGAAAGTCTAGTCAGCCGGCCGGCGGTCCGTCAGGGGAGCCTGCTGAAGCGGTACGGGACGGCACACCCGGGGCTCCTCGGGGACCGTCACCGGCTCCGGTGCGGGCTCCGGCTCGGGCGGCGGCTCCAGGGCCGCGAGCCCGCACGGCGTCCCCGGCGTCGCGTACGGCAGCCGCAGCACGCCCCCCGGCGTCCACAGGCCCGTGCCGGCCAGCCAGCCCGGCGGGGCCGCCAGCTGGTCCATCCGGCGGGACGAGGGCCGCCAGGTCCCCACCCAGCTCCCGGCCGCCGCGTCGATCCGCAGCGCCACCGCGCAGTTCTCCGGCATGAGCACCTGCCCCGGCTGCACGGCGAACGGCGTCACCGCCGCGTCGTCGAGCCGCAGGCAGTCCGGGAAGCGCACCGGGAGCAGGCTCCCGAGGACGCCCCAGCCGAGCCGGTCGTGGCCCGGCGACGGCGCGTCGGAGCGGATCAGGAGCAGCCCGCTGTCCGGGTCCGCGAGCAGCAGCCGGTCGTCGCTCTCCTCGGTGATCTGGAGCAGCGGCGTCACCTCCCCGCCCCGCTCCAGGTCGACGGCGACCGCCTTCACGGGGCCGTCGCCGAGCCGCCGGTCCAGGGCGAGCATCCGGCCCGTGCGGTCGAGCCACACCCCGCCCGAGCAGTGGCCGGCGACCTCCGCCACCCGCTCGGGGCCGAAGGCCCCGCCCGCCACCAGCCACAGCGTCGTGGTGTCGGGGCCGACGCACATCGCGTACGCGCAGATGCCGTCCGGCGAGGGCGGGAGCAGCACCAGCCCCTCGGAGCCGGGCGCGTCCACCGAGCCGAGCCGGAGCTCCCCGGTGGCCGGGCCGGTGGGGTAGAGCAGGGAGAAGGAGTGCCGCCGCCCGTCCACGCGGCGGCAGACGAGGACCCGGCCGTCCGCGAGGGGGAGCAGCTGGGTGTGCGGCTCCTCCGGCTGGTCGAGCGGGAGCGGCACGGCGTACGGCTCCGGGCCGTCGAGGGTCCACCTCTCCACGTACAGGGCGTCGCCGACGCCCGCGAGCCCGGCCGCGTACGCGCCGTTCGCCGTGGTCGTGAACCCCGTCGGCCGGCCGCTGCTCCCGCCGTACTTCCCTTCGCGGTCGTCGTCCTCGGCCGTCGTCTCGATGGCACACGCTGTCATCGACTCGTCACCTCCGGCGACGAAGCTAGTTTTCGCACTTCCAGCCGAACAACACGACCCCGCTCACTTCACACATAAGGGTGGCCGTCCGGCGTTTCTGCTGAGCGGGAGAGAGCGGGTGTGCTGGAGTGACCGGCGGTGACCCGGGGTAAGGGGAGCCTAAGTGGAGTCGGCGGCTCCGGCGGTGGGGCGCGACCAGGGGTGCCACCAGGAGCGGGACCAGGACCGGGGCCGGGGGCGGGGGCGGGGTCGTCCACAGGGACCGGAGCCCGGACGGGGTTGTCCACAGGCCAGGGCGGCGGAGCACGCGGGACAGGTAGCCTTTCCCCCGTGCCCCGTCTGTCTGAAGTCATCGCCGAGCTCGACGCCCTCTGGCCGCCCGACCGGGCCGAGCAGTGGGACGCCGTCGGCACCGTCTGCGGCGATCCCGACGCCCGGGTCGGCCGCGTGCTGTTCGCCGTCGACCCCGTCCAGGAGATCGCCGACGAGGCCGTCTCCCTCGGCGCCGACCTGATCGTCACCCACCACCCGCTCTACCTGCGCGGTACGACGACGGTCGCGGCCGGTCACTTCAAGGGCCGCGTCGTGCACGACCTCATCAAGAACGACATCGCCCTCCACGTCGCGCACACCAACGCCGACACCGCCGACCCCGGCGTCTCCGACGCCCTCGCCGGCGCCCTCGACCTGCGCGTCACCGGCCCGCTCGTCCCCGAGAACGGCCTCGGCCGGATCTGCGAGCTCGACCGCCCGGAGACCCTCGCCGAGTTCGCCGCCCGCGCCGCCGCGCGGCTGCCCGCCACCGCGCAGGGCATCCGGGTCGCCGGCGACCCGGACATGCCCGTGCGCCGGGTCGCCGTCAGCGGCGGCTCCGGCGACAGCCTCTTCGACGCCGTGCGGGCCGCGGGCGTGGACGCCTTCCTCACCTCCGACCTGCGCCACCACCCGGTCTCCGAGGCCACCCAGCGGACTCCGCTGGGCCTGGTCGACGCCGCCCACTGGGCCACCGAATGGCCCTGGTGCGAGCAGGCCGCCGCGCAGCTCGACGCGATCTCCGACCGTCACGGCTGGGACCTCCGCGTCCACGTCTCGAAGACGGTCACCGACCCCTGGTCCTTCCACCACACCTCTTCTCCTGGAGCCCCCAACTGAACGCCGCGCCCGCCGACCAGATCCGCCTCCTCGACGTCCAGGCCCTGGACACCCGCCTCCAGCAGCTCGCCCACAAGCGCCGCTCGCTGCCCGAGCACGCCGAGATCGAGGCGCTCACCAAGGACCTCACCCAGCTGCGCGACCTGCTCGTCGCCGCGCAGACCGAGGAGAGCGACTGCGGCCGCGAGCAGACCAAGGCCGAGCAGGACGTCGACCAGGTCCGCCAGCGCGCCGCGCGCGACCAGCAGCGCCTCGACTCCGGCGCCGTCTCCTCCCCGAAGGACCTGGAGAACCTCCAGCGCGAGATCGTCTCCCTCGCCAAGCGCCAGGGCGACCTGGAGGAGATCGTCCTGGAGGTCATGGAGCGCCGCGAGTCGGTCCAGGAGCGCCTGGCCGAGCTGACCGAGCGGGTCTCCGCCGTCCAGGCCAAGACCGACGACGCCACCGCCCGCCGCGACGCCGCCCAGGCCGAGCTGGACGCCGAGGCCGCCTCCGTCACCAAGGAGCGCGAGCTCGTCGCGGGCTCCGTCCCGGCCGACCTGCTCAAGCTGTACGAGAAGCTGCGCGAGCAGCAGGGCGGCGTGGGCGCGGCCCGGCTCTACCAGCGCAAGTGCGAGGGCTGCCACATCGAGCTCAACATCACCGAGCTCAACGAGGTCCGCGCCGCCGCCAGGGACACGGTCGTCCGGTGCGAGAACTGCCGCCGGATCCTCGTCCGCACCTCGGAGTCCGGCCTGTAATGACCTCCGCGCGCGAGCTCGTCGTCGAGGCGGACGGGGGTTCCCGGGGCAACCCGGGGCCCGCCGGGTACGGGGCCGTGGTCCTGGACGCGGTGACGGGCGAGACGCTCGCCGAGGCCGCCGAGTACATCGGTGTGGCGACGAACAACGTCGCCGAGTACAAGGGCCTGGTCGCGGGCCTGAAGACGGCCCGGGAGCTCTTCCCGGACGCCATCGTCCACGTCCGCATGGACTCCAAGCTGGTCGTCGAGCAGATGTCCGGCCGCTGGAAGATCAAGCACCCGGACATGAAGCCGCTCGCGGCCGAGGCCGGCCGGGTCTTCCCGGCGGGCCGGGTCCGCTACGAGTGGATCCCGCGCGAACGGAACAAGCACGCGGACCGGCTCGCGAACGAGGCGATGGACGCGGGGCGGCTCGGCCGCCAGTGGGAGCCCTCCGGCTCCACGGCGGCCCTGGACGCCTCGGCCGCCCGCAACGCCGCCGCCCCGCCCCCGTCGGGCCCGCCCGGCGACGCGCGGGCGGGGGCGGCGCGGGCGCGGGCGGCACTGTCCGGCTCCCCGGCTGCCGGGACCTCCGGCCCGGCGACAACCGGCGCCGCTACGAGTACGAGCGCGGGCACGAGCGCGGGCGCGGGTGCCTGGCCCACCACGGACGACGGCCTGTTCGGCGCCGACGAGGTCACCGTGACCTCGTCCACCCCGGTCGCCTCGGGCGACTTCGAGGCCGAGGCGGGCGTCCTGGCGCCGACGGGCCACGCGGCGGACACGACTGTCGTGGCCGGTACTGGTACTGACACCGGCACCGGCACCGGCACCGGTACCGGCATCGGCACTGGTACCGGCACTGGTACCGGCGCCACGCGGGCCGACGCCTCCGCTTCCGCCCCCGCCTCCGTACAGCCGCGCGGCACCTCCCAGCAGGGCTGGTCCGGACCCGACATGGGCGTGCCCGCGACCTTCGTGCTGCTGCGGCACGGGGAGACCGCGCTCACGCCCGAGAAGCGGTTCTCCGGGAGCGGCGGGACCGACCCCGAGCTGTCGGCGGCCGGGCTGCGGCAGGCCGAGGCCGTGGCCGCCGCGCTCGCCGCCCGGGGCACGGTCCAGGAGATCGTCAGCTCGCCCCTGACCCGCTGCCGCCAGACCGCCGCCGCCGTCGCCGCCCGCCTCGGGCTCGACGTGCGGATCGAACAGGGCCTGCGGGAGACCGACTTCGGCGCCTGGGAGGGGCTGACCTTCGGCGAGGTCCGCGAGCGGTACCCCGAGGACCTCGACGCCTGGCTGGCCTCCCCGAAGGCCGCGCCGACCGGCGGCGGCGAGAGCTTCGCGACCGTCGCCCGGCGCGTCGCCGCCGCCCGGGACCGGCTGACCGCCGCCCACGCGGGCCGCACCGTCCTCCTCGTCACCCACGTCACGCCCATCAAGACCCTGGTCCGGCTCGCCCTCGGCGCCCCGCCGGAGTCCCTGTTCCGCATGGAGCTGTCGGCCGCCTCGCTCTCGGCCGTCGCCTACTACGCGGACGGCAACGCCTCCGTACGCCTCCTCAACGACACCTCGCACCTCAGGTAGGACGGGGAAAACGGGTGGCGGGGAGACCCGCCCCCGTACCACCATCACCGTCCATGACCTGGCACTTCACCGAGGACCCCGCCGCCTTCCGCGCGGCCGCCGGAGCCCTGCTGTCCGCCGAGCCCGCCCGCAACACCGGCGTGCTCACGCTCGTGGACACCGCCGGGCGGCTCGGCTGGTGGACCGAGCCGGACGGGCGGGTCACCGGGGTGCTCGTGGTGACCGAGCCGGGGAAGCCGGTCTTCGGGACGGTGACGCCCGAGGCGGCCCGCGCCCTCGCCTCCCTGCCGGACCTCTTCGGGGGCGAAGGGGTGACCGCCCTGCGAGGCGAGACGGCGGCCGTCGAGGCGTTCGCGGAGGCCACCGGACGCCCCTGGACCGCCACCTTCCGGATGCGGCTCTTCCGGCTCGGCACGCTCACCCCGCCGGACCCCGCCCCCGCAGGACGCGCCCGCCTCGCCACCGCCGCCGACGTACCCCTCGCCGCCGCCTGGGCACGGGAGTTCGTCCGCGACCTCGGCGAGGAGCCGGGGGAGGACTGCACCGGGCCCGTCACGAAGCGGATCTCCGACGGTCGGATGCTGCTCTGGGAAGCGGAAGCGGAAGCGGAAACGGAAACGGAAGCGGAAGAGGCCGACGGACGGCCCGTCTCCATGGCCTGCTTCTCGCCCGTGACCGAGGGCCAGTCCCGCGTCCACCTCGTCTACACCCCGCCCGCCGCCCGCGGACGCGGGTACGCCGCCGGGGTCACCACCGCGGTCACCCGCGCCGCCCGGGACGCCGGGGCCGCGCAGGTCCTGCTCTTCACGGACCTGGCCAACCCCACCAGCAACGCCCTGTACCGACGGCTCGGCTACCGCCCGGTGACCGACCACCTGACCGTCGCGTTCACCGGCCGCTGACGGGCGCCCGCAGGGCCGCCGCCCCGCGCGCGAGCGACTCGACCCGGGCCCAGTCGCGGGCCGCGAGGGCGTCGGGCGGCAGCATCCACGTGCCGCCGACGCAGCCGACGTTCGGCAGGGCGAGGTAGGCGGGGGCCGAGGCGGGCGAGACGCCGCCGGTCGGGCAGAAGCGGGCCTGCGGGAGCGGGCCCGCGAGGGACTTCAGGTACGGGACGCCGCCCGCCGCCTCCGCCGGGAAGAACTTCATGGCGTCCACGCCCCGTTCGAGCAGCGCCACGACCTCCGAGACCGTCGAGACGCCCGGCAGGAAGGGCACGCCCGACTCCCGCATCGCGCCGAGGAGCCGGCCGGTCCAGCCGGGGCTGACCAGGAACCGGGCCCCGGCGCCGACCGCGTCCGCGACCCCGGCCACCGAGACGACGGTCCCGGCGCCGACGACCGCCTCCGGCACCCCGTCCGCGATCGCCCGCAGGGCGTCGAGCGCGGCCGGGGTCCGCAGGGTGACCTCGATCAGCGGCAGCCCGCCGGCCACCAGGGCGCGGGCCAGGGGGACCGCGTCGGCGGCGTCCTCGATCACCACCACGGGGACGACGGGGGCTTCCGGGGCAAGGTCGAACACGCTCGTCATGGCCTCATCCTGTCGAGGGCGAGCGCCAGCCGCAACGAGCGTTGCGGAGAATGCAACGAGAGTCAGTGGATCTCGTCCACCAGGACGTCGAGCGCCCCCGCCTTCCCGCCCTCCTCCACCACGTACCGCAGGTCCCGCAGCGCCTCCACCAGCTCCGCCGGGGTGGCCGGCTCCGCGCCCGCCTCCAGGAGGCTCCGCACGATCCGGCCCTTCGTCGCCTTGTTGAAGTGGCTGACCACCTTCCGGGTCGGCGCGTGCAGCACCCGTACCGTCGCCGTCCGCGCCGCCACCTCGCCCTTCGGCCGCCACGCCGTCGCGTACGCCGACGAGCGCAGGTCCAGGACGAGCCCGTCCCCGGCCGCCCCGGGCAGCACGGAGGCCATCGCGCCCCGCCAGTACGCGCCCAGCGCGCCGAGGCCCGGCAGCCTGATCCCCATCGAGCAGCGGTACGACGGGATGCGGTCGGTCACCTTCACGGCGCCCCACAGGCCGGAGAAGACGAGGAGCGCGTCCCCGGCCCGCTCCCGGGCCGCCGCGTCCAGGGTCGCCAGACCCAGCGCGTCGTACAGGACGCCGGTGTAGACCTCCCCGGCCGGACGCGCGCCGGCCGTCCGCAGCTCGGCGTTCTTCGCGACCTCGCCGCGCAGCCCCTCGCTCAGACCGAGCACCTCGCGCGCCTTCTCCTCGTCGGCGACGCACAGCTCGACCAGCTCGTCCAGGACCGCCGCCCGCGCCTGCGCGAGCCCCGGCAGGGACAGCGACTCCGGCTTGAGGGGCGCCCCGCTCCCCGACGGAGCCTTGCCTTCGGAGGGCGGCAACAGCACGAGCACGGTGGTTCTCCTTCGTACGTACGGGGGCGGGGGTGCGGCCCCGGCCGTCCAGCCTACAAAGCGCCGCCGGACCGCGAACGCCGCCGACGTGCGAACGCCGCCGGACCGCGGGGCGGCAGCGCGCCGCGAGGCGCCGCCGGATCGCGACGTCGCGCCGCGGTGCCCCGGGCCGCGAACCCGCGCCGACGTGACGCGCCCGCCCCCGCCCCCTACGCTCGGTCCATGCCCCGCCGCCCCCTTCACGTGACCGGCGCAGCCGAGGCTCCCCTGCGGGCCGCCCTGCGCGCACTCCGGACCGAGCTCGCGGTCCCCGAGGACTTCCCGCCCGCCGTCCTCGCCGAGGCCGAGGCCGCCGCGAAGGCGCCCCGGCTCCCCGCGCACGACGCCACCGACCTGCCGTTCCTCACCGTCGACCCGCCCGCCTCCACCGACCTCGACCAGGCCCTGCACCTGACCCGCAGGGCCGACGGCGGCTACCGCGTCCACTACGCCATCGCCGACGTCGCCGCCTTCGTCGCGCCAGGCTCCGCGCTCGACGCCGAGGCCCACCGCCGGGTCCTCACCCTCTACTTCCCCGACGGCAAGGTCCCCCTCCACCCCGCCGTCCTCTCCGAGGGCGCCGCCAGCCTCCTCCCCGGCGAGGTCCGCCCCGCCGTGCTGTGGCGGATCGACCTCGACGCCGAGGGGCGCAGGGTCGCCACCGACGTCCGCCGCGCCCTCGTCCGCAGCCGCGCCAAGCTCGACTACGCGCGCGTGCAGCGGCAGCTCGACTCCGGCACCGCCGAGGAGCCCCTCGCCCTGCTGCGCGAGATCGGGCGCCTGCGCGAGGCCATCGAGATCGAGCGCGGCGGGATCTCCCTCGACGTCCCCGAGCAGGAGATCGTCGAACGGGACCACGGCTACGACCTCGCCTACCGGGCCCCGTTCCCCTCCGAGAGCTGGAACGCGCAGATCTCCCTGCTCACCGGCATGGCCGCCGCCGACCTGATGACCGCCGCCGGCACCGGCATCCTGCGCACCCTCCCCACCGCGCCCGACGGCGCCGTCGCCCGGCTGCGCCGCTCCGCACAGGCCCTCGGCGTCGACTGGCCGCACCACGTCCCGTACGCGGACGTCGTCCGCTCCGCCGACCCGGCGAACCCGCGCCACGCCGCCTTCCTCCAGGAGTGCACCACCCTGCTGCGCGGCGCCGGGTACACCGTCTTCACCGACGGCCACGTCCCCGACCCGGCCGTGCACGCCGCCGTCGCCGACGAGTACACCCACTGCACCGCCCCGCTGCGCCGGCTCGTCGACCGGTACGCGAGCGAGCTGTGCGTGGCGGCGGTGGCCGGGGACGAGCCGCCCGAGTGGGTGCGGGCCGCGCTGCCCGCCCTCCCCGACGAGATGGCCGCGGGCTCGCGCCGCGCCAACGCCGTCGAGCGCGAGAGCGTCGACATCGTCGAGGCGGCGCTCCTGAAGGACCGGATCGGGGAGCTCTTCGACGCGTACGTGATCGACGTCAAGGAGCGCGAACCGTCCACCGGCACCGTCCACCTGGAGGACCCGGCGGTCGTCGCCCGGATCGCGGGCGGCGACTCCGCGCTGCCGCTGGGGGAGTGGCTGCGGGTCAGACTCGCGGAGGCGGACCCGGGTCGGGCGAAGGTGCTGTTCGAGCCCGTGTGACCGCCTCGCGCAGCGCCCCGTACAGGGCCTGCGGGTCGTCGGCGTGGACCCTGACGACCCGTACGGGCCGGGGCGCGCCCAGCAGCCGGGGCGCGTCGACCGGTCCGGTCAGCTCGACGGTGACGGAGGTCTGCGCGCCGACGGCGAGGTTCAGCTCGCCGTCGGCCTTCCCGTGCGAGAACAGCGTCTCCCGCCGTACGGACGCGATCCGGTCGAGCGGGATCCGCAGGTCGACGTGGGCGGCCTGCCGCAGCCGCAGGACGTCCCCGGCCAGGACGTGCGGCCGGGTCGCGGAGGCGGCGTGCAGCCCGAGGACGAAGAGCACGGTGTAGACGTCCAGGACGAGGACGATCCCGTGGACGAGGGGCCAGCGGGCGAGCAGGTACGACATGCCGACGGTCTCGACCACGCACACGAACGCGAAGCCGTACAGCAGCGCCGCCTGGTCGCGGGCGTGCGGGAAGACCCCGTCCGCGCCGGCGGTCCCGTGCGGCCGGCGCGCGACCCACCGCCCCAGGCTCGCGAGCAGCCGCAGCTCGTGCCCGAGGAGCCGCAGCACGGGCCCGGGCACCAGCTCCGCCACGGCGTCCCGCCGCGACAGCCCGCGCCGCCGCAGCCGCCGATAGGCGAGGCCCTCGGCGAGGAGGAGCCCCGCCACGAGGACTTCGGCGAGGCCCAGGACGGCGGCGGGTATCCGCACCCCGCCGGCGAGGCAGACGACGAGGACGGCTTCGAGGGGGAGGACGGCGCGGGCGAGGAGCCGGAGGGGGCGTACGGGCATCACGAGGTCCCCTCCCGCCGCTCCCGGACGAGCCGCACCGCGAGGCGTACGGCCGCCTCCTGGGCGGGGGAGAGGTCCGCGAAGACGGCGTTGGCGAGGAGGACCCCGGAGGCGCGCCCGTCCGCGCTCCTCTCCGGCAGCTCCACCCCGGACAGGTCCGGCAGGCAGTCCGCGAGCACCCGGGCGGCCTCGCCCACGCGGGGGTCGTCCGGCCCGGCGTCCTCCAGGGCGTCGAACAGCCCGTACACCTCGTGCGCGTACGAGGCCGTCCCGCGCAGGGACTCCATCAGGCGCGCCCGGTCCTCCTCCGGGACGACGGCGTCCAGCAGGGCGAGCACCTCCCGGTCCTTCGCGGCCATGGGGGACGCGGGCAGCTCGCCCAGGCCCGCCAGGAGCGCGGCGAACTCCGGCGACACGGGCCCGTCGGCCGGCAGCCGCCCGGCCCGCGCCTCGGCGAGCAGGAAGGCGAGCCGCTCCCGCCGCTCCCGCAGGACGGCCTCCTGGCGGGCGAGGTCCCGGTCCAGCTCTTCGAGGACCTCCGCGAGCCCGCGCCCCTCGTCGCCCGCGAGCACGTCCCGCACCTCGTCGAGGCCGAGCCCCAGCTCCGTCAGCCGCCGGATCCGGGCGAGCAGGACGGCGTCCCGGACGCCGTACTCCCGGTACCCGTTGGCCCGCCGCGCGGGCTCGGGCAGCAGCCCGGACTGGTGGTAGTGCCGCACGGCCCGGGGGGTGACCCCGACCAGGGCGGCGATCTCGCCGATGCGCATGGGGCCCAGTAGAAACCCTGACGCTGCGGCAGGGTCAAGCACGGGCCGGCGCGGCGGGTAGCATGGTCGGCACGGCAGACGAGCCGGGCGGGCGGCCGCGTGGAGATCCCCGGATCTCCCCGAGGAACGTCCGGGCTCCACAGAGCAGGGTGGTGGCCAACGGCCACCCGGGGTGACCCGCGGGACAGTGCCACAGAAAACAGACCGCCGGGGGCTTCGGCCCTCGGTAAGGGTGAAACGGTGGTGTAAGAGACCACCAGCGCCTGAGGTGACTCAGGCGGCTAGGTAAACCCCACTCGGAGCAAGGTCAAGAGGGGACACCCCGGTGTCCCTGCGCGGACGTTCGAGGGCTGCTCGCCCGAGTCCGCGGGTAGACCGCAGGAGGCCGGCGGCAACGCCGGTCCTAGATGGATGGCCGTCACCCCGACGACCGCGAGGTCCCGGGGTACAGAACCCGGCGTATAGCCCGACTCGTCTGCCCCTCAGGCTTCTGACCTGCGATATCGCAGGTCAGGGGCCTTTTTCCGTGGAATCGCGGGTGTCGCCTCACCCCTGTTCGTACCGGTTCGAACCGAACCTCACCGCTACGAAGGCAGCCATGAAGGTAGCCACGCCGGGCGGCTTGGCGTGGGTATCGGCTGGGCCGGGGAGGCCTTCCACGCCATGTGTCTACGCCTCGGTGTCTCCCGTCGCGGTCCCGGGGGCGGCGGAATTCTGTTCGTCGAGCCAGGCTCGAATGCCGCCAGGCTTCTGCGCGGGCGCGTCGAACGGGACGATCGGAACAGGGGGGAGGGCGGCTAGCCAGGCCGCCATGTCAGCGGGGAGTCCGACCGCTGAGGGCGCAAGCTCCTCGATCTTGCTCAGGAGTCGCTGAAGTTCCTCAGCCATGAAACGCAGATCCAGGTCCGCGCCGGCGACTTGGATCGTTCCTGCCGCTACGTTTATGAAGCGCATGGGAGAAGCCGGGAAGGTGGGCTTGGCGCCCGCCTGCCACTCCTCGGCGGTGGGGCGAGGCAGGCTGACGATCCACTCGTCAAGGCGCTCGTCGAAATGCTCACTTCCGTTACGGACTTCGCGGGCCTTCAGCGGGGACGAGTCCTCCACCTCAAGGATCTTTCGTAGAAACGGACCTCGCTTCGTCCGCCACTCCAAGCCCCTGTCGGTCCCGTTCGGACCCTTCCCAGGGGCGGGCCACAGAGTTCGGGAAACCTTTCCGAGGAAGGAGAGGAAGTCCTCGAAGCAGACCCAGGCGGCTGGCGGGACCGGAGTGTTCCGCGCGTAGGTGATCAGAGCGGTCAGGGCGGCCAGAGCGTAGCGAGTGTCGCGGGCCAGCCACATCAGATACACCCGCTGGGCCCATGGGTCATCGGATATGTCGTTGCTCATGGGCGTCATTGTGCCGTCGGTGGTCTACCGGGTGGGAGCAGATCTCAGAGGTATGGCATGGGCCGACTCTCCCGCCGAGTTATCGGGGCGTCGGAGGCTTCCGATGTCTGCCGGTCCCGGGGCCGAGTTTCGGTGTTGCCTCAAGGGCAGAGGGAGGGGCAGCCTCGGTGTGGGGAAAGAGGATGAGCCTCGCTTCCGCGAGGTTCGCCGCGAAGCCGTGCGCCTCCCACAGATGGCCGTTCCACCGCTGGATCGCGCGGGGCGCGTCGGGGTTCAGATGCGATGCCCGCGGGCCGTCGCCGGTCACGAGGGGTACGGCACGGAGCTGCCCGATCCTCGCGTCCCGGCGCTCGGCCCACTCTGCGAGCGGTTCGTCGTCCATGGCCGGAGCGTAGTGGCTCAGGTGATCCGGTGCTCCCAGCTTAGGGAGGGGGCCTGGTCGATCCAGTACCGATGGGACGCGGGCGTCACGCGGAGCCGTACGGAGTCGATCTCCGGCGCCCCGGCGTCCCGCCAGGCGACGAGGGAACGTTCCACGTCGTCCCACAGGGCCACCGGGCCGCCCTGGCGGACGGTCCAGTTCTCGTCGTCGACGAGGAACTCGGCGAACGACTCCCTTTCCGGATCGAACAGGTACCGCAAGGGCGACCCGTCACCGTCCGTCGCGCGGACGAACTGAGCGCCGGGCGCCGCCAACTGCGCGAGGAAGGCGGGCATCCACTCCTCCAGGGCGAGAGGAGACACCCGAGTGCGCCGCTCACCGTCCGCGTACGCGGTCCGGGCGGAGAGATCGCCGGCCACGGGGGCCACTGCCTGGGCCCGCGCCTGCATGAAGGAGGAGCGCCCGACGATCGAGCCCTCGGCGGTGCCGTCATCGCCGACGGTCAGTTTCGCGAGGCCGGTTCCCCACGGCCACGAGCCGACCGTACCGAGGACGACGCCTCCGGGTCTCGTCTGCCTGATCCACGCGTACGGGATGCGGCGGACCGCGCAGGTGGCGACGACCCGGTCGTACGGTGCCCGGTACGGGTGGCCGAGGAGCCCGTCGCCCGTCACTGCCCACGTCGAGAAGCCGACGGCTTCGAGAGCGGTATCGGCACGTGCGGCCACCTGTGCGTCGACCTCGACCGTGGCGACGTCGTCCTCGCCGAGGTAGTGGCACATCAGGGCCGTGGAGTAGCCGGTGCCCGTGCCGATCTCCAGGACTCGGTGACCCGTCGCGAGGTCCAGGTTCTCGATCATGCCGACGACGGTGGCCGGGTCGGTCGAGGAGGACGTGGGCACACCCACGACGGGTCCGTCGGCCTGGTCGGCGGTGAGGTGGCCGTCGAGCTGGGTGGTGAGGGTGTCGACGCCGTACACGATCTTCAGCCACTCGTCCGGGTCCGTGTCGGCGGCGGTGACGGGCCGCCAGGTCCGCCCCTCGTCCAGGAAGACTCCCGGACGGAGGAACCGCTCACGGGGAACGACCTCGACGGCCGCACGCAGCCAGGGGGATTTCAGTACACCTTCGCTCATGAGCACGGTCGCCATGCGACGTCGCTCGGATGCCGGGTCGGTCATCGGCGGTCTCCTTGCACGAGTAGGTCGGCGAAGGCCGTGGACATCGGGAGGCCGGTCTCGGTCTCCAGCCACCCCCACTGTCCGTTGGGGTTCAGTTCCAGCCACCAGTAGTCCCCCGCCCGGTCGACCGCGAGGTCGAAGCTTCCCGATACCAGATCCAGTCGGTCCAGATAGGCGTGCAGTGCCTTGGCCACCCGGTCGGGAAGGTGCTCCACGGTGTAGGTCAGGGCGCTGTAGTCCTTGCGCCAGTCCAGGAGGTCGGAGTCGATGCGTACGGCGAACGTATGCCGACCGACGATCAGCACGCGAACATCGGCGACCTTGTCCACACGGGCCTGGAACAAGTGGGGGGGTGACCCGGACGCTGTCGTCGATCTCGGCGGCGGTGACAGGGTCCGCCCAGCCGGTCACCGGCACGCTGTCACGCGTGTAGGGGGTCCATCGCAGCGTCTTGAAGATCGCCTGCCCCTGAGCGTGGACGAACTCGCGGGCCTCGTCCGGGTCGTTGGTGACAAGGGTGGGAGGGATGGTGAAGCCGAGTTGCCGGGCGAGAACGAGTTGTGCGGGTTTGTAGTCGGCTGCGGCAATGCGCAGGGGGTGGTTGACCCAGAGCGGGCCGCCCAAGGCGTAGAGGGTGCCACCGAGTCCGTAGCGGACCTGCGCCGCCGCGAACAGTGAGTCGTCAGCGGACAGGTGGGGAAACGTAGGCCATTCCGGGCGGCGCCAGTACACCGATCGGACTTGAGCCACATCAGCGGTTCTCGACGGGGTGCGCACCTGCCCGACCACCGGGGCCGGGCAGGTGCCGAACCGAGCCGAGATTATGAGGTCCTCACCGATGTCGGCGGGATTGAACCGGACCACCGGCACATCGCGCCGGTTGAGTTCGGTGATCACCATGTCGGCGGTGATGTCGTCCGCCTCGGTGACCACCAGAACCGGCCTCTTCTCGGTCATGGCCATCAGTCCTGATTGCTGTCCTGGTCGTGGCCCTGGTCGTTCTTGGAGTCCGAGTTCGTCGTCGTGGAGGTCTCGGTACCGGAGCTGGTGCCGTGCTTGCCCATCTCGACCACCTGCCCGACACGGTCGCGGAACACCCCGAGCTGCGTCGTGGGGTCGATGGCGACCGTGGCGTGGGGTCGACGGATGACCGTCGGGTAGGGCGCGAGTCGGCTCGCACCCCACGGCCGCGTGGGGGAAGGGAGTGCGAAAGAGGTGGTCATGAGACTCCTTGGGTTGAAGGGTGTGGTGCGGGAAACCGCCTGCGCCAGAGGGCACGGACGGCGATCTGTGGACGGCGGCTCAGGGGCGAGCGGCCTGGATGTTGTCGGCCGCGGTCGTCCACTCGACTCCGGACGCGGGTCGGATGTGCGCGATGCGGACCGCGCCGTGGCTGTGGAGCTCGTGTGTGACGGCGACGAGCACGCCCTCCCCACGCGAGGCGATGTCACGGACACGGGTGTCCAGGAGCGGGTGGTGCTCGTAGCCGTCGGAACCGACCGGGTTCACTCCTCCTGCTCCTGCCGGGCCTCGGCGCGGCGCATGAACCTCTCCCAGCCGCCGGCCGCCCGTACCCGCAGAGCCCGGCTCGGCGCACCCGGCCGGGGCTCCGGCGGCGTGTACGTACGGCCACTGGCGGCGGGGTTCCTGCGGGGCGGTCCGGAGGTCGTCACGCGGTCGCTCCTCTCTGTGGGGAGTCGCCCGGAGGGCCTTCGGCCTCCGAGCGCTGTGTCACCAGTGAACGACGATCCGTTACCTTTCCCCAGAGCGAACCCCGCGCAATGCTCGGGCGTTTTCCAGGCGTTGGCGCGTGGCGGGCATGAGTGCGTGAAAGGGTTCTCGTGAGGGGAGACCTATGACGTCGAGGCGTAAGCACTTTGCGGAACGGCGCGCGGCCCGGGGGTACTCTCAGGAGGAATTCGCAGAAGTGCTCTCGGTGGCCGCGTCCACCGTGGTCCGTTGGGAGAGTGGTCGCGCCACCCCGCGCCCCCACCAACGGCCGAAGATCGCAGGCCTGTTGGGAGTGAGCCTCCCGGAGCTGGAAGCCCTTCTTTCCGGCGAACAGCCGGCCGAGGCAGCTGGGCTCCCCGCTGCTCCACCCCTCCTCCATGGTGATGATGACGACATGAAGCGCCGCGAAGTCCTGAGTCTGCTCGCCGTTACGGGTGCGCTGGTCGCTCTTCCCGATTCCGGCGAGGCCGCCCGGGGGCGGGCTGCGTCGACGCTTTTGGAGACGGGGGACGCCTTACATCGCAGCCTCTGGCAGGTCTACGCGCTGTCGGACTCCAAGCAGGTCGTCTTCCCCGCGGTGCGCGCACAGCTCGATGTGATGGCGAAGGGGCTGACCGAGACCCGTGTCGCTGCGGATCGGTCCCGGCTGTGTCGGATGACGGCTGACCTCTACCAGCTCGTCGGTGAGCTGTTCTTCGACGCCAACCGGTACACCGACGCCGCGCACTGCTACACACTGGCCGCCAACGCGGCCCACGCCGGTGGCGACCACGACCTGTGGGCCTGTGCCATGACCCGCCACGCGTACGTCGAGCTGTACGCGCGCCGCGCGCATGCTGCCCAGCCTCTGCTCGCGGCGGCTTTCCGCATCGCCCGGAGGGGCGACGACGCTCTCTCCACCCGCCACTGGGTCGCGGCCGTCCAGGCGCAGGCGTACGCGGCCGTGGGCGATCTCGACGCGTGCAACCGGGCTCTGGACGAAGCCGAGAAAGTGCAAGCCCTCGATGGCGCCCACTCCCACAACGGCGGCTGGCTCCGCTTCGACGGCTCCCGCCTGGCCGAGGAGAGAGGGGCCTGCTACCTCCAACTGGGCCGCCCCGATCTCGCCGAGGAAGCGCTCGCCGCGGCCCTTGCCCAGCCCCTGTCCCTGCGCCGCCGCGCTGCCGTTCTGAGCGACCTCGCCGTGCTCGGCGCGGACAGGCGGGACATCGACCAGGTCGTGCACTACGCGGAGCGAGCACTCGGACTGGCCGACCGGTCGGATTCGGGATTCATCGGCAAGAAGCTGGACGGGCTTCGGGGGCGTCTTGCCCCTCTCATGTCCGATGACCGAGTCTCGACTCTTGATCACCGAATCGCGGCGCTTCCGCGCACCGCATGACGAGAGGGACACGCGCATGAACGACGGCCGGATCTTCCGCGAGGCGTGGATCGATGGTGTGAACAAGCACTATCCCGGCGAGCCGAAGCCCGGCTACGTCACGCCGTGGGACGAGACGCCCGCGTGGGAACGCGAAGCCGCCGCCGCTGTGTACGGGCAGGTGCGCGACTTCATCGAGGTCAGCGGCGGACATGCGGCCCGGCTCACCCGGGAGCAGAAGGGCCGGTTCGTCGCGATCTGCTGGACCGCCCAGATGTTCAGGCACTTCGAGGACCCCAAGCCCGGATATGTCGCCGACTGGTCCGACCTGCCGGTCTGGCAGCGGGAGACGGACGCGGACATCTTCGAACGCATCGAGGAGACCGTCTGACCTCAGGAGCGACGACGTCCCCGTTCTGGCCGATCCGGGCGGGGACGTTTTATTGCGTAGCCGTCAAAGTAGCCACGGAAGCACCATACCTGCACGTTTTCGCAGGTCGTAGCGTTGCGGCGACTGTTCCCGGCGTACAGCCCGACTCGTCTGCCCCTCCCCAGGGCCCTTGACCGCGTGACCGCGGGTCGGGGCCCTTCCTCGTGGAGCGACGGAGCCCGCCTCGCCCCGCCTCGCCCCGTTCCGTTCCGCGACGCCCGTTGCGGATGCGGGCCCGGCGGTGAGGGGGGACCCTTGAAGGTGCCCGCTGACGGACAGACTTCGAGGAGTACCACGATGTCGGTACTGGACAAGCTCAAAGGGATGCTCAAGGGCCACGAGGACCAGGCCGGAAAGGGCGTCGACAAGGCAGGCGACTTCGTCGACGGGAAGAGCCGGGGCAAGTACAGCGGCCAGGTCGACACCGCCCAGGACAGGCTCAAGCAGCAGCTGGGCCGCGACCGGGACACGCCGCCCCAGTGACGGAGCGGCACGGCGACTCGCCGACCGGCTGACCGGTCGGCCACGGCCCGGCGGACACGATCCGCCGGGCCGGATCGTTTTCCGCTCGTCCAGGTGGCCCAGCCCCCGCCGCTGACACGCGGGCGCGTGCGGCCCGGTTCCCCCGGGAGGGCGGGGCGGGAGGTGTACGGGTAGGGCATGACGATTCCCGTGGAGCAGCTCACCGACCCGGCCGTGCGCGCCTTCGTCGCGGCCCTCAACGCCAACGACGAGGAGGCCTTCCGGGCGGCCCTCGCGGCCGGCGCCACCATGTCCGACGACGGCACCGACCGGGACCTCGACGCGTGGACCGAGAAGGAGGTCTTCTCCTCGCGCGGCCACATGGAGATCGAGTCCCAGAAGGCCGACGGGCGCGACCTCGTCGCCCGCTACCGCAACGACACCTGGGGCGAGATGCGGACCCGCTGGCGGTTCACCGTCGAGGGCGGGAAGATCGCCCGGTTCGAGACCGGACAGGCGTAGGAAGGGGGGAGGGGGCGGTGGGCCTGCGAGGCCCCACCGCCCCCTCCCCGTGCCTCAGCCCCGGCCGACGTACGGCATCGCCGTCGCCATCACCGTCGCGAACTGCACGTTCGCCTCCAGCGGCAGCCCCGCCATGTGCACCACCGTCGCCGCCACGTCCGCCGCGTCCATCACCGGCTCCGGCGCCGTCCGGCCGTCCGCCTGGAGGATGCCGGTCCGCATGCGGGCCGTCATGTCGGTCGCCGCGTTGCCGATGTCGAGCTGGCCGCAGGCGATCCGGTACGGACGCCCGTCCAGGGACAGGGACTTGGTCAGGCCCGTCATCGCGTGCTTCGTCGCCGTGTACGCGATCGAGTGCGGGCGCGGCACGTGGGCCGAGATCGAGCCGTTGTTGATGATCCGGCCGCCCCGCGGGTCCTGCTCCTTCATGGTCCGGAAGGCCGCCTGCGCGCACAGGAACGCGCCCGTCAGGTTGACGTCGACGACCGCCCGCCAGGTCGCCGGGTCCAGGTCCTCGACCGGGGTCCCGCCGCCCGCGAACGTACCGGCGTTGTTGAAGAGCAGGTCCACGCGCCCGTAGCGGTCCCGTACGGACGAGAAGAGGGCCGCGACCTGCGTCTCCGACGTCACGTCCGTCGGGGCGCACAGGAAGTCCCCGCCGGGCAGGGCCGCCGCCGTCTCCTCCAGGGCCTCCGCCCGGCGGCCCGCGAGCGCCACCGACCAGCCCGCCGCCGCGAGCGCGCGGGCCACGCTCCGGCCGATGCCCGAACCCGCTCCCGTCACCACTGCGATGCTCATGGGCGCGCAGCGTACGCGAGACGCGTGCACCGTGAACTCATCCGTCCGACACGTGGATGTCCTGTACCCGACAACACGTGGTCGCCCCGGCCCCCTCGAATGACGAGCGCACGGCATCCGTCAGGGGAGGGGCACATGAGCCAGACGCACGAGCACGACCGGGAACTCAGGCACGCCGCAAGGCACTTCGGACGGCGGCGGTTCCTCACCGTCACCGGCGCCGCCGCCGCGCTCGCCTTCGCCACCCAGCTGCCCGCGGCCGGCTCCGCGGCCGCCGCCGAACTCGACGCCCGGCGCGTCACCGAGGACCCGTTCACCCTGGGCGTCGCCTCCGGCGACCCCCAGCCCGGCTCCGTCCTGCTCTGGACCCGGCTCGCGCCCCGCCCCTTCGAGCCCGGCGGCGGACTGCCCGACCGGCGGGTCCCCGTCCAGTGGGAGATCGCCCGCGACGAGCGCTTCCGGCACACCGTGCGGCGCGGGGCCGCCACCGCCCACCCCGAGTTCCGCCACACCGTCCACGTCGAGGTCGAGCACCTCGAACCCGGCCGCGCGTACTTCTACCGCTTCCGCGCCGGCGCCTGGACCAGCCCGGTCGGCCGCACCCGCACCGCCCCGGCCCCCGGCGCCCGCAACACGGCGCTCTCGCTCGCCGCCGTCTCCTGCCAGGCCTACCACGACGGCCACTTCACCGCCTACCGCCACCTCGCCCAGGAGGACGTGGACGTCGTCCTCCACCTCGGCGACTACCTCTACGAGTACGCCGTCGACGCCACCGGCGGAGCCCGCGCCTACACCGACCGCGTCCTCCCGGCCGTCTTCGACCGCGAGACGCTCACCCTGGAGGACTACCGGCTCCGCTACGCCCTCTACAAGACGGACCCCGACCTGCGGGCCGCGCACGCCGCCCACCCCTTCGTCGTCACCTGGGACGACCACGAGACCGAGAACAACTACGCGGGCGGCACCCCCGAGAACGACGTCCCGCCGGAGGAGTTCCTGCTCCGCCGCGCCGCCGCCTACCGCGCCTACTGGGAGCACCAGCCGCTGCGCCGCCCCCAGCTCCCCGAAGGACCCGACATGCGGCTGTACCGGCGGCTGCGCTTCGGGAGCCTCGCGCAGTTCGACATCCTCGACACCCGCCAGTACCGCTCCGACCAGGCGTACGGCGACGGCTGGCAGGTCCCCGGGCCCGAGTCCGAGGACCCGTCGCGCACCCTGACCGGCGCCGCCCAGGAGCGCTGGCTGCTCGACGGCTGGCGCCGCTCCCGGGCCCGCTGGAACGTCCTGCCCCAGCAGGTCGTGTTCGCCGAGCGCCGCGACCGCGCCACCGCCGACTTCAAGCTCTCCATGGACTCCTGGGACGGCTACCCGGCCTCCCGGCGGCGGATCCTGGCGGGCGCGGAGGCCGCCGGCGTCGAGAACCTGATGGTGCTCACCGGCGACGTCCACGTCTCCTACGGCCTCGACCTCAAGGCCGACTTCCGCGACCCGTCCTCCCGGACCGTCGGCACCGAGATCGTCACCACCTCGATCACCAGCGGCAAGGACGGCGCCGACCGCCCCTCGAACTACGACAAGCTCATGCGGGCCAATCCGCACCTGCGGTTCTTCAACGGGCGGCGGGGCTACACGAAGGTCTCCCTCGGCCGCGACAGCGCCCGCGCCGACTTCCGCACGGTCCCCTACGTGACGACCCCGGGCGCCCCCGTCACCACCGCCGCCTCCTACGTCACCGAGGCGGGGAACCCGGGCCTCGTCCCCGCGTAGCCCTCACTCCCCGGGGTAGCGGACGCCGATGCGGTCCCGCACCGCGTCGAGCGTCCGCATCACCGCGAGCGAGCCGTCCAGCGGCACCAGCGGGGACTCCTTCTCGCCCGCCCGCAGACAGCGCGTCACCTCGGCGGCCTCGTGCCGGAAGGAGTGCGGATCGGCCTCCGCGACGAACTCCTCCGGCTCGGCGCCCTCACGGTGCAGGGTGAACCGCTCGGGGAAGAAGAAGCCGCGCGGCACGTCGATCCGGCCGAGGGAGCCCGTCACCGAGGCCGTCAGCGGGGTGTCCGCGGCGATCGAGCAGGACAGCAGGGCCGACGCCCCCGTGCCGGACCAGCCCAGGAGCATCCCCGTGTTCAGGTCGACGCCCTCCGGCGAGAGCAGCGCGTGCGCCTGCACCGTGTCCGGCTCGCCGAGCAGCAGCTGCGCGAACGACACCGGGTACACCCCCAGGTCGAGCAGCGCCCCGCCGCCCGTCTTCGGGTCCCGCAGCCGGTGGTCCGCCCCGAAGGGGCCCGCGAGCCCGAAGTCCGCCTGGACCGTGCGGACCTCGCCGACCGCCCCGTCGCGCACCAGCTCCGCGATCCGCCGGATCAGCGGGTTGCAGTACATCCACATGGCCTCCATCAGGAAGAGGCCGCGGTCCCGGGCGAGGGCGACCAGCTCGGCCGCCTCCCGGGCGTTGAGCGTGAGGGCCTTCTCGCAGAGCACCGCCTTGCCCGCCTCCAGGGCGAGGCCGGCCGCCGCCCGGTGCGCGTGGTGCGGGGTCGCCACGTACACCACGTCGACGTCCGCGTCGGCGAAGAGCCCGGCCCACTCCCCGTACGCCCTCGGTATCCCGAACCGCTCCGCGAAGGCCCGCGCGGGCGCCTCGCTGCGGGACGCCACCGCCACCACCTCGGCACCGTCCAGCGTCAGCAGGTCGGTGGTGAACCGCTCCGCGATGCCGCCCGTCGCCAGGATCCCCCAGCGCACCGTCCCGCTCATGTTCCCCACCCGTCTCACAGAGGTCTCGACCACGCCGGTCGAGCTGAGAGCATAGGCAAGGTTTCAACGAGATGGAGCGGTCGATGCCGGAGAGCGGTCAGAGAACAACACAGGGGAACACGGACGAGACGGCGCCCGTCGCTCCCGACGCGCCCGGCGCCCTCGCCGCCGCCGGCGTCCCCGCCGCGGCCGCCGACCCCGCCGCCCCCGCGCCCGCCGCCCCCGCGCCCGCCGCCCCCGGCGTCACCGCCGCCCGGCGGACCGGTCTGCTCGTCACCCTCGTCCTGGGCGGCCTCACGGCCCTCCCCCCGCTCTCCATGGACATGTACCTCCCGGCCCTGCCGGAGGTCACCGGCGCGCTGCGCGCGCCCGCCGCCACCGTCCAGCTCACCCTCACCGCCTGCCTCGCCGGCATGGCCCTCGGCCAGCTCGTCGTCGGCCCCATGAGCGACAAGTGGGGACGCCGCCGCCCGCTGCTCGCCGGCATGGTCGTGTACGTCCTCGCCACCGCCGTCTGCGCCCTCGCGCCCACCGCCGAGACCCTCATCGGCTTCCGGCTGCTCCAGGGCCTCGCGGGCGCCGCCGGCATCGTCATCGCCCGCGCCGTCGTCCGCGACCTCTACGACGGCGTCGAGATGGCCCGCTTCTTCTCCACCCTGATGCTGATCTCCGGCGCCGCCCCGATCGTCGCCCCCCTCATCGGCGGGCAGATCCTGCGGATCACCGACTGGCGGGGCGTCTTCCACGTCCTCACCGGCGTCGGCGTCCTGCTCACCCTCGTCGTCCACCGCTTCCTCGCCGAGACGCTGCCGCCGGAGCGCCGCCACGAGGGCGGGGTCGGCCAGGCCCTGCGCACCATGCGGGGACTCCTCGCGGACCGGGTCTTCGCCGGCTACACGCTGACCGGCGGCCTCGCCTTCGCCGTCCTCTTCGCCTACATATCGGCGTCGCCGTTCGTCGTGCAGGAGATCTACGGCGCCTCGCCGCAGACCTTCAGCCTGCTCTTCGGCCTCAACTCCATCGGCCTCGTCGTCGTCGGCCAGATCAACGGCAAGCTCCTCGTCGGCCGCGTCAGCCTCGACAAGGTGCTCGGCTGGGGCCTCGCGGTCATCCTCCTCGCCGCGCTCGCGCTGCTCCTCATGACCAGCGGGGTCTTCGGGAAGGCCGGGCTCGTGCCCGTCGCCGCCGGGCTCTTCGTCCTGATGTCCGCGATGGGCCTCGCGATGCCGAACACCAACGCCCAGGCCCTGATGCGCACCCCGCACGCCGCCGGGTCCGCCTCCGCCCTCCTCGGCACCACCTCCTTCCTCGTCGGCGCCGTCGCCTCCCCGCTCGTCGGCATCGCGGGCGAGCACACGGCCGTCCCGATGGCCGTCGTCCAGCTCACCTGCGCCGCCCTCGCCCTGGCCTGCTTCCTGGGCCTGTGCCGCCCGTGGCAGGCCGCCGGAGCGGGAAAGACGCGGGACCCGGCCGCCTAGAATGTCTCGGTGAACGCCTCCGCCCCCTCCGCCGACTCCCTGCGCGCCGCCCTCGCCGGGCTCCTCGACGGCCTGCCGCCCCACCGGGCCGCCCGGGCCGTCGAGCGGCTGATCGCCAACTACCGGGGCACCACCCCGACGGACGCCCCCGTGCTCCGCGACCGCTCCGACGTCGCCGCGTACGCCGCGTACCGGATGCCGGCGACCTTCGAGGCGGTACGGGGCGCCCTGGACGCCCTGCGGGACGCCGCGCCCGACTGGGAGCCGCGCACCCACACCGACGTCGGCGGCGGCACGGGCGCGGCGAGCTGGGCCGTCGCGGAGGCCTGGGGCGACGCCCCGCCCCGCACCACCGTCCTCGACTGGGCCGAGCCCGCCCTCGCGCTCGGCCGCGAGCTGGCCGGCGGCGTCCTCGACGCGGAGTGGCGGCGCGAGCGGATCGGCGGCGCGCTGCGCCTCGCCGACACGGACCTGGTCACCGTCTCGTACGTCCTCAAGGAGCTGACCGAGGCCGACCGCGCCTCGCTCGTCACCGAGGCGGCCCGCGCCGCGCGGGCCGTCGTCGTGGTCGAGCCGGGCACCCCGGACGGCTACGAGCGGATCATCGCGGCCCGCACCCTGCTCGTCGACGCCGGCTTCGCCGTCGCCGCGCCCTGTCCGCACAGCGGGGCCTGCCCGATCGTGCCCGGCACGGACTGGTGCCACTTCTCGGCCCGGGTCAGCCGCTCCTCGCTGCACCGGCAGGTGAAGGGCGGTTCGCTGGCGTACGAGGACGAGAAGTACGCGTACGTGGCCGCCACCCGGTTCCCGGTGGACCCGGCGGCCGGCCGGATCGTCCGCAGGCCGCAGATCCGCAAGGGCCTGGTCCAGCTGGAGCTCTGCGACCCCGGGGGCCTCTCCCGCGACACCGTCACCAAGCGCCACGGGCCCCTCTACAAGCAGGCCCGCGACGCGGAGTGGGGCGACCCGTGGCCGCCGGAGGGGGACACCCCCTAGGGGCGGGACCCCGCCCGGGCCAGGAGCACCGGGGCGAGGACGGCGACGAGGACGACGGCCGCGTTGACGAGGACCGCGCGGCCGATGCCGTCGGGCAGCGTCGCGGCGGTGACGACCACGGCGCTCATGACCGGGGTGCCCAGGGTGATGCCGACCTGCTGGGTCATGGTGGCGATGCCGGTGGCCGTGCCCTGCTCGGCGTCGGGCAGACCGGAGGTGGCGGTCACCATGAAGCCGACGATGGCGAGCATGTTGCCGACGCCGCCCGCGAAGGTGGCGGCGAGCAGCAGCCCGTACGTGCTCCGCCCGTCGCCGAGCCCGACGAGGGAGAGGGTCGCGACGGCCTGGAGGACCCCGCCCGCGATCAGGGCGGTACGGGGGGAGAACCGGCCGATGAAGCGGGGGGCGAGCAGTCCGCCGAGGACCGTGCCGGCGCCCAGGACGCCGAAGGAAAGGCTGGCGGCGAGCGGCGAGAAGCCCAGGACGTCCTGGAGGTGCAGGGTCATCAGGAAGACCAGCGAGGTCTCGGTGGCGAAGGCGACGAGCCCGGCGAGGTTGCCCAGGACGACCGTGCGCCGCTTCAGGACCCGGATCGGGACGAGGGGCGCGGCGGAGCGCCGCTCGACGAACGGGAAGGCGGTGAGCAGGGCGACGGCCGCGGCCAGGGCGACGAGGACGCCGGGGTCGGTCCAGCCGTGCTCGCCGGCGGCGGTGAGCCCGTAGACGAGGGCGAGGAGACCGCCGGTGACGGTGATCGCGCCCGGCACGTCGAGGCGGGGCCGCTCGGCCGGGCGGCTCTCCTCGACGACGGCGGGGGCCACGAGCAGGACGGCGAGGGCGACCGGCACGTTGACGAAGAACGCCCAGCGCCAGGAGAGCAGGTCGGTCAGGACGCCGCCGAGGACGGCCCCGGTGGTGAACCCGGCGGACATCAGGGCGCCGTTGAGGCCGAGGGCCTTGTCCTGCAGCGGTCCCTCGGGGAAGGCGGAGGTCAGCAGCGAGAGCCCGGCGGGGGTGACGGCGGCGGTGGCGAGGCCCTGCGCGACGCGGGCGGCCATGAGCAGCTCGGGGGAGGTGGCGAGGCCTCCGGCGAGGGAGGCGGCGCCGAGGACGGCCATGCCGCCGAGGAAGACCCGGCGGCGGCCGAGGAGGTCGGCGACGCGCCCGAAGAGGAGGGTGAAGCCGGCGGCGGCGAGGGCGAAGCCGGTGGCGATCCACTGGAGGCCGCCGAGCGAGAAGCCGAGTCCCTCGCCGATGACGGGCAGGGCGACGTTCAGGATCGAGAAGTCGACGGCCAGCATGAACTGGGCGACGAGGAGGACGAGCAGCACGAGCCGCATGCGCCCGTCCATGTGGGGGCCGGGGGCGGTCCCGTGCGCTGTCGGGGCTGTCGGGGCTGTCGGGGCTGTCGGGGCGGTCGGAAGGGCCGGAGCGTCGGGGGAAGGCATGGCGGACCCCTTAAAGGGACGTGAGTTCCGTTAAGATGACGCAGACGGTAGCAGGGTGAGGAGTGTTAATGGAACAGCGTTCCCGTTTGGGTGGAGGGTCGTCAGCCCCGGGAGGGGGCTCCGCGGCTCCGGGAGAGGGGTCGGCGGCTCCGGAGGAGGGCCCTTCGGGGCAGGGGAAGGGCTCGTCGGCATCGGGAGGGCGCCCGGGCGGCCCGGAAAAGCACCCGGCCGGTCCGGGGAAGCGCTCGGCCGGCCCGGGGGAGGAGGCGTCGGCTCCGGGGGACGGGCCGGTCGTGCCGGGCGAGGGGGCGCCGGGCGACGGGGTGTCCGGCGAGGGGGCGCCGGGCGAGGGGGCGACGGCCCCGAGGGGCGGCCCGGCCGCTCCGGGCGGAGGGCCGTCGGCCGCGCCCGGTGCGCGCCGTCCCGGCGGCCGTACCGCCAAGGTCCGCCGCGCCGTCCTCGACGCCACCCAGGAGGCCCTGGCGGCCTCCGGCTTCCACGCGCTGAACATGGACCAGATCGCCGTGGGCGCGGGCGTCGGCAAGACCACCGTCTACCGCCGCTGGGGCTCCCCGGTCGGCCTGGTCGCCGACCTCCTGGACGACATGGCCGAGCAGTCCCTGCCCGCCGCCGACACCGGCGGCCTCGCGGGCGACCTGCGGGCCAACGCCGCGCTCGTCCTGGCGACCCTCACCGACCCCCGGATGGGCGCCGTCTTCCGGGCCGTCATCGCCGCGGCCGCCTGCGACGAGGAGTGCGCGCGGGCCCTGCGCGGCTTCTACCGCACCCGCCTGGCCGAATGGGCCCCGGTGGCGGCGCGGGCCGCGGCCCGGGGCGAGCTGCCGGCCGGCACCGACCCGCTCGAACTGCTCCGCGCGGTCTCGGCCCCGCTCTACTACCGGTTCGCCGTCACCCACGAGGAGCTGACCCCCGCCGACGCGGAACGGGCCGTCACGGCGACCCTGGTCGCCGCGGCGGCGGGCGCCTTCGTGCCGGGCGGGCCCTAGGGGGTGTCCGGCGCGCCGTCGCCCCCGCGGGGCGACGGCGCGCTTCGCGCGGACCCTACGGCCGCAGCTCCTGCGTGCAGCACTTCACGCTGCCGCCGCCCTTGAGGAGTTCGCTCAGGTCCATGCCGACCGGCTCGAAGCCCCGGTCGCGGAGCGGTTCGAAGAGGCCCACCGCCGCCTGTGGCAGCAGGACGTTCCGCCCGTCGCTCACGGCGTTGAGCCCGAAGGCCGCCGCGTCCTCCTCCGTCGCGATCAGGGCGTCCGGGAAGAGCCGGGCCAGCACCGCCCGGCTGCCGGGGGAGAAGGCGGCCGGGTAGTACATGATCTCGTCGCCCGCGTCGTCCAGGACGCACAGCGCCGTGTCCAGGTGGTAGTAGCGCGGGTCCACCAGGTGCAGGCCGATCACCGGGCGCCCGAAGAACTCCTGCGCCTCGCCGTGCGAGAGCGGACTGGCGCGGAAGCCGCGCCCGGCGAGGATCCAGGAGGCGGTGACGGCGAAGTCCCCCTCGCCCTCGTTCACGTGCTCCGGGATCCGCAGGTCCTCCTCCGCCCAGCCGTGGCGGCGGAACCAGGCGAGGTGCGCGTCGGCCTCGCCCGCGCGCTCCGGATACGCGAACCTCGCGCCGAGGACCCGGCCCCCGACGACGGTCGCGCCGTTCGCCGCGAAGACCATGTCCGGGAGCGCCGGGTCCGGCTCCAGGACCTCCACGGTGTGGCCGAGCGCCCGGTAGCGGTCCCGCAGGTCCTCCCACTGGGTGAGGGCGAGCGGCGGGTCGACCGGTTTCGTGGGGTCCATCCAGGGGTTGATGGAGTACGTCACCGTGAAGTGCGCGGGTGGGCACATCAGGTAACGGCGGGGCGAGGGCGAGCGCGGAGTGGTGCGCAAGAAGGGCTCCTCACGGGCGGGCGGGCGGAAGAACCGCGGTGCGGTGGACCCCATGGTCCGCCCTGGGAGCCCTCCGCGCAGTGGACCGTTCGGGTGGTTCGATGACCATCCGCCATGACGAGACGTAACGTCTCGTCTGCTGCTAGGCTGGTCCCATGCCCGACCTCACGCCCGAACCCGTGCCCAAGGCCGTCCCCGACGCCTCCCGCCGCAGCGAGCGCTCCCGCCGCGCCATCTTCGACGCCGCCCTCGCCCTCGTCTCCGAGAGCGGCTACGCCAGGACCACCATCGAGGGCATCGCCGCCCGCGCCGGCGTCGGCAAGCAGACCATCTACCGCTGGTGGCCCTCCAAGGCGGCCGTCCTCCTCGACGCCTTCCTCGACCTCCAGGTCCGGGCCCACGAGGCCATGGACGGCGACGGCGACGGCGGAAGTGAGATCCCCGACACCGGCGACCTCGCCGCCGACCTGAAGCGCGTCCTGCGCGCCACCGTCGACGAGATGAACGACCCCGTCTTCGAGGCCCCCACCCGCGCCCTCGCCGCCGAGGGGATCGTCGACCCCGACCTCGGTGCCCGCTTCACCGAGACGCTGCTCGAACCCCAGCTCCAGTACTACGTCCGCCGCATCGAGGCGGCCCGGGAGGCCGGTGACGTCGACCCCGGCACCGATCCCCGCCTCGCCGTCGAACTCCTGGTCGGACCCCTCCACCACCGGTGGATCCACCGCACCCTGCCGCTCACCCACGCCTACGCGGACGCCCTGGTCGACCACGTCCTGCGCGGCCTCGCCCCGAGGTCCTGAGGGCCGGGCGGAGGGCCCGGCGGCGACCCCGGTTCCGCACTCCGGTCACCCGGGGCGCAGGATGGTGGGACCATGGGCGGAGCCGAACGGGCGAGCGCGAGGTTGTGAGGGGATAGATGGGCGACGGCATCGGCCGCTACCGCGGCACGGAGAGCAGACTCGCACGGTGGCTGCGCAGGCGTCCCGAGCGCGATGCGGCCGAGGACGGGAACGACCGCGAGAAGCTGCTCCTGGCCGTCGCCGCCGCCGGGATGCCCCTGGCCCCCGCCGCGTACCCCGTCGGCTACAGCTGTTCCTGCGAGCGGATCGGCTGTCCCACCCCCGCCCGGCACCCCGTCTCCTTCGCCTGGCAGACCCAGTCGACCACCGACCGCGGCCAGATCGAGCGCTGGGCCCGCAACGAGCCCGGGGCGAACTTCGTCACCGCCACCGGCATGGTCCACGACGTCCTCGACGTGCCGCTGGCCGCCGGCCGCGCCGCCCTGGAGCGCCTCCTCGCCGAGGGCGTCGAGGTCGGCCCGCTCGCCGAGTCCCCGGCCGAGGGCCCCGACGGCGGACGGATGCTCTTCTTCACCGCCACCCGCGGCACCCCCGAGGACGAGGACGAGTGGTGGCCCTGTGAGCTGGACTGCCACCCCGAGACCATGGACGAGCACCCGGGGCTCCGCTGGCACTGCCGCGGCAGCTACGTCCTCGTCCCCCCGGCCCGGCTCCCCGGCGACGAGGCCGCCCACCCGGTCGTCTCCTGGATCCGCGGTCCCGAGCATCCGCTGCCCGACCCGCTGAACCTCCTGGAGACCCTCCAGGACGCCTGCGCCCGCCACGCGGCCGAGCGCGGGGCGGACGGCGACGGCGAGCACGCGTCCCACGAGATCGCCTGGCCGCTGACCCGCTGAGCCACCGACCCGCTGACCCGACGACTGGCTGACCCGCTGACCCGCTGACCCGCTGCCCTGGCGACCGGCTGACCCGCTGAGCCACCGACCCGCTGACCCGACGACCGGCTGAGCCGCCGACCCGACGACCGGTCGACCGGCCGAGGCGGGGCGGCGGTCCGGAGATCAAGACGTCCGGGGCGTTACGAGCCCACCGCGCCCACCACGCCCTGGAGCCGGCCCGCGATCGCGACCCCGTCCCGGGCCGTGCCCGCCGGCTTGACCAGGACGGACTGGCTGGACACCCACTCCCGGGTGACCGTGTTCCTGACCTCGCCGGTCATCAGCGCCTTCACGTCCTGGGGGACCTTGGGCCGGTAGCCCGGCGCCGCCGTCTGCCGCTCGAAGTACCGGATCGCGAAGAAGACGAGCGCGCCCCCGTCCCGGGTCCGCAGCCCCAGCGGCGCGAAGTCCCCCCGGTCGGCGACCCGGTCCACGTACTGGGTGGCGAGCCCCGGCCGCGCGGCGGCCTTCTCCCGCCGCGCCCGCCACTCGCTGGTGTGCGGCCCGGCCGCGAACGGTCCCGGCTTCCCGTCCTTCAGGTACGCGACGTACTCCGCGCCGAGCCTGCCGGGCGCGACCGCCAGCGCGTCGTCGTCCGCGTCGACCGGCACCGGGTGCCCCTCCTCCTCGGCGAACGCGGGCAGTTCGTCCGCGTCGAGGATGCTCAGGTAGGCGGCCTCCCACCGTGCCCGGGGGCCGTCGCGCACGAAGACCAGGAGCCAGCGCTGGTCGTCCCGGCCCCGGTCGACGTCCCGGTTGGAGTCGGTGTCCGCGACGAACCAGCGCGGCCAGCCCGCCTTGCGGGGCAGCAGGAAGCGCGCGTCCGTCAGCTCCAGCGGCCGGTGCTTCGCGTTGCCGCCGGGGCTGGTGACCGCGCGGGCGCGCAGCCCCGCCTGGTTGATCTCCCCGAGCGGCCCGGTGACCCGGTCCGCGTCGAGGGCCGGGTCGTAGGCCTTGTCGGCGCGGTTGAAGGCGCTCGTGAAGTCCGCCAGGACCTTCGCCGCCTCGGCCTCCGTCGCCGGCGGCACGATCGCCAGCTCGCCGTGCACCGTCACGCAGCCGCTCGCCGTCAGCGCCAGGGCGGTCACGGCCGCCGTCGCCGCGAGCAGCCTCACCGGCCGCGCCGGCCACCGCTCACGCGCTCGTCCCGGCGCTCGCCCCACCCTCAGCCTGCTCATCGGTCGCCTTCTGCTTCTTCACCCGCGCGGACGGACCCGACCCTATCGGGGCCAGGAACAGCGCGAGCGCCGGGACCAGATACAGCGCCCACACCGTGACCTGAAGGACCGTCGGGTCCGGCTGGAAGTTGAAGACGCCCTTGAGGAGGGTGCCGTACCAGCTGTCCGGCGGGACCGCCGCCGAGACGTCGAAGGCCTTGTCCGCGAGGCCGTCGAGGAAGCGCGCCTCCTGGAGGTCGTGCACGCCGTACGCGAGGACGCCCGCCGCCACCACGACCAGCATCCCGCCGGTCCAGGTGAAGAACCTCGCCAGGTCGATCCGCACCGCGCCCTTGTAGAACAGCCACCCCAGGAGGACCGCCGTGAGCAGGCCGAGGAGGACTCCGGCGAGCGGGGCGGCCGTGCCGTCCGACGAGGCCCGTACGGACGCCCACACGAACAGCGCCGTCTCCAGGCCCTCGCGGCCCACCGCGAGGAAGGCGGTGACGACCAGCGCGCCCGTGCCCATGCCGAGCGCCGCGTCCAGCTTCCCGTGCAGCTCGGCCCTCAGGTGCCGGGCCGTCCGCCGCATCCAGAAGACCATCCAGGTCACCAGGACCACCGCGACGACCGACAGCGAGCCGCCGAGCAGCTCCTGCGCCTCGAAGGTCAGCTCCCGGGAGCCGAACTCCAGGGCGGCGCCGAAGGCGAGGGACACGCCGACGGCCACGCCGACGCCGGCCCAGACCGGCCGCAGCGCGTCCCGGCGCCCGGTCTTCACCAGGTACGCGACGAGGATGCAGACGATCAGACTGGCTTCCAGTCCCTCGCGCAGGCCGATCAGATAGTTGCCGAACACGGCTTTCCCCTCCTGGTGTCAGGTGAACAGGGCACGGCCCCACCAGTCACCGGTGTCGCGGACGCCCGGCGGGATCGCGAACAGCGCCGAACCCACGTGCCGGACGTACTCGTTGAGCGCGTCGGCGCGGGCCAGCGAGGTCTGCACCGGGACGAATCCGGTGCGGACGTCCCGCTGGTAGGCGAGGAAGAACAGCCCCGCCTCCAAGCGCCCGAGGCCGTCCGTGCCGTCGGTGAACGAGTATCCCCGGCGCAGCATCGTCGCGCCCCGGTTGGTGTCCGGGTGGGCGAGCCGGACGTGGGAGTCCGGCTTCATCGCCTTCAGGAACGGCTCGTCGTGCTCCTTCGCCCGCCCGGCGGGCGCGCCCTCGCGCTTGTCGCGGCCGAAGACGTCCTCCTGCTCGGCGAGGGAGGTGCGGTCCCAGGTCTCGACGTTCATGCGGATGCGCCGGGCGACCAGGTAGGAGCCGCCGTCCAGCCAGGCCGCCGGGCCCTCCGCGTCCTTCCCGGAGACCCACACGTGGGCGTCGAGGCGGGCGGTGTCGGTGCCCGCGACGTTGCGGGTGCCGTCCTTGAAGCCGAAGAGGTTGCGGGGGGTCTGCGCGTCCGGGGTCGTCGAGGACGTCTTGCCGAAGCCGAGCTGGGACCAGCGCACGGCGACCTTGCCGAAGCCGATCCTGGCCAGGTTGCGGATCGCGTGCACGGCGACCTGCGGGTCGTCCGCGCAGGCCTGGACGCACAGGTCGCCGCCGCTGCGGGCCGGGTCCAGGTCGTCGCCGGGGAAGCGGGGCAGGTCGATCAGGGCCCCGGGCCGCCGGTCCGCCAGGCCGAAGCGCCGGTCGAAGAGCGAGGGCCCGAAGCCGAGGGTGAGGGTGAGCCGGGAGGGCTGGAGGCCGAGGGCCTCGCCGGTGTCGTCCGGCGGGGCCTCGGGCAGCCCGCCGTACGCCCCCTCGCCGACCTCGGCGCCGGCCGTCAGCCGCTCGGCGGCCCGCGTCCAGTCCTTCAGCAGCCGCACCAGTTCGGCGCGGTCCTTCGTGGTCACGTCGAAGGCGGCGAAGTGCAGCCGGTCCTGCACGGCGGTGGCGATGCCGGCCTGGTGCGGGCCGTGGAAGGGCACGGCCCCGCCCGCCGGGACCGCGCCGTCCCCGCCCCGGGTCAGGGCGGCGGCGCCGCCGGCCGCGACGGCACCGAGCGCGAGCCCGGCGCCGCCCCAGCCGATGACCGCGCGCCGGGAGGGCGCGGCGGGTTCGCTCATGTCGCTGGGCTCCCGGGTCACTTGACGACGGCGGCGGCGAGCTTGGAGAGCGGCTCGGCCAGCGCGTTGACGCCGTCCGACAGCTCCTTGCGCTGCTCCTTGCCGACCTTGTCGTAGGGGGTGAAGTCGTAACCGTTCTTGTCCTGGCGGTACTCGTCGAGCAGCGCGTTCAGGGCGGCGAACCGCTCGTCGAGGTCGGCGACCAGCCGGGGGTCGTTCTTCGAGGCGACCGGCTTCAGCAGGTCGAAGGACTTCTGCGCGCCCTCGACGTTGGCCTTGAAGTCGACCAGGTCGGTGTGGGAGTAGCGCTCCTCCTCGCCGGTGACCTTGCCGGTGGCGACCTCGTCCAGGAGCTCCTTGGCGCCGTTGGCCATGGAGGTGGGGGTGATCTCGGCCTTGCCGACCCGCTTCACCCAGTCCGCGAGGTCCTTGTCCAGGAGGTCGGCGAGCTGCTTGTCGCGGGCGGTGAGCTTCTCGTCCTGCCACAGCGCCTTCTCCAGGCGGTGCCAGCCGGTCCAGTCCTTCGCCGGGTCCTGGCCCTCCTCCAGGCCGTCCTCGCGGACGTCCACCTTGGGGTCGATGTCGCCGAAGGACTCCGCGACCGGCTCGGTGCGCTCCCAGCCGATGCGGGAGAGGGCGTACGCCTTCCTGGCGCCTTCGAGGTCCCCGGCGCGCACGGCGTCGGTGAAGACCTTCGCCCTGGGCAGGGTCTGGTCGGCCTGCGCCTGGACGTACTGGCGGTAGGCGGCGACGGCGGCGTCCATCTCGGGCGAACGCTTGGTGCCGGTGGCGCCTTCGCCGGTGACCTTGACGGCCTGGCGGATGCCGGGGCCGGTCATGCCGGGCTTGCAGGCGATCGCGTAGTCGCCGGCCTTGATCTCGGCGGTCAGCGTGGCCCGGGTGCCGGGGCCGATGTTCTCGCGCTCGGTGACGATCCGGTCGTCCGGGTACAGGACGTAGACCTCGGTCACCTTCGAACCCCGGTTCTCCACGGCCAGCTTCACGTGCCCGGCCGGGAACTCCGTCTTCGACACCGTGCAGGAGTCGTCCTTGGCGACGACGGTGACCACGCCGTCCTTCGCGTCGTCCCCGCCCTTCTCGGCGCATCCCGTGACGGCGGTCAGGGCCGCCGCGGTCGCTGCGGCGGTGACGACGGAGAGGCGGACGGCTCGCATGGGGACTCCAGGAACGACGGGGGACGGGACGGAGGCGGAGCCAACTTAGCCCAGGCTTACCTCGGTCAGAACGGCCCGTCCAGTGATCCGTCTCTCATCTCCGGCGCACCGGTCACGGCCCGGTCACGGCGGCTCCAGGGACGGTTCACGGGCCGGTCAAGAGCGGGTCAAGGAAGGCGGACCGGCCGGATCCCGGTGCCGTACCGGTACGACGAGGGGGACCCCGGTCCGGGGGTGCGGGAACACCTCCACCGGCTGCCGGTACACCCGGCTCAGGAGCTCCTCGCCGAGCACCTCCGAAGGAGGGCCCTCCACCGCGATCCGGCCGTCGTGCAGCACCCCGAGGAGAACGGGCGGCCGGCGAACTCCTCGACCTCGGTGGCCGCCGTCGCCTCCGCGACCGCCCCCCATCGGGCGGGGCCGCACCCGGAACCCGGTTGCGGCCCTGCCCCCTTGCGGACGGGTGGTTGAATTCCGCCATGAACACGACCGCCACTGACATCGACGTCCTGCGGGTCTTCTGTGCGGGCGACGGCCGGCACGGCAACCCCCTCGCGGTCGTACGGGACGCCCGCACCCACCCCGACGAGTCCTCGCGCCAGGCGCTCGCCAAGGAGCTCGGCTTCAGCGAGACGGTGTTCGTGGACGACCCGGAGCGCGGGCTCGTCGACATCTACACGCCCGGCCTGCGCCTGCCGTTCGCCGGGCACCCGCTCGTCGGCGCGGCCTGGCTGCTCGACCTGGAGGTCGTCCACCCGCCGGCCGGCGAGGTGTGGGTGCGCGGCGACGGGGAGTTCACCTGGATCGAGGCGCGCGCCGAATGGGCCCCGCCCCGCACCCTGCGCCGGTACGCCTCCGCCGCCGAGGTGGAGGCCCTGGACGTGCCCGAGCCGGGGGAGTGGATCTACGCCTGGGCCTGGGAGGAGGAGGCCGCCGGGCGGATCAGGGCGCGGGCCTTCCCGGGGCGCGGCGACGGCGTCGACGAGGACGAGGCGACCGGCGCGGCGGCGCTGCTGCTCACGGCGGAGCTGGGGCGGGCCCTGAACATCAGGCAGGGCCGGGGGTCGCAACTGCTGACCGCCCCCGGCCCCGACGGGATCGTGGAACTCGGCGGACGCGTCCGCCTGGAGGGCACGCTCACGCGCTGACCCCCCGTACCGGCACCGTCCGGAAGGACGTCACGCGCTCAGCGGGAACTCGCTCCCGAGCTGGTGGAAGACCGCGCTGTTGAAGGCGAAGGCGCGCTTGCACTCGTCGACGATCCGCTGCTTCTCCAGGTCGTCGGCGTTCACCCCGTCGAGCAGCTCCCGGTACGCCCGCTTGAACGCGGCCGGGTTGGAGATCTCCTCGAAGACGTAGAAGCGGACGCCGTCGCCCTTGCGCGAGAAGCCCCAGGTGCGCTCCGCCTTGTCGCGGATGATCTGGCCGCCCGACAGGTCGCCCAGGTAGCGCGTGTAGTGGTGCGCCACGTAGCCGGCGGGCCAGTCGCGGGCGCACTCGGCGACCCGCTCGGCGTACGCCGTGGTGGCCGGCAGCGGCGAGACGCCGTCGCGCCAGTCCGGGCCCCGCAGATGGGCGAGGTCCTGCTCCAGGGCGGCCGTGCGGAACAGCTCGCGCTGTACGAACGGCCCGGCGACCGGGTCCTCCCGCAGCGCCTCCGCACCCTCCTCCAGGGCCCGGTAGACGAACCAGAGCTGCTCGGTGTAGCGCGCGTAGGCGTCGACGCCGAGGCGCCCGCCGAGGAGGTCACCCATGAAGGACGACGTCTCCGCTTCGGTGTGCTGCTCGTGCGATGCCGTGCGGATGAGCGTCGAGAAGGGCGTGTCCAAGGCGTGCCTCCGGGACCGATGGGACGGGAACCAGTGACGATCCTGCCAACTTAGGCTTACCTAAGTCAACTGGTTCCCGACGTCCTGTCGGTAAAAAAGCTACCCACTTCCCGGGGCGGGGCAACGTCAGGGCAGCGTCAGGATCTCCGCCCCGTTCTCCGTCACGACGAGGGTGTGCTCGAACTGGGCCGTCCGCTTGCGGTCCTTGGTCACCACGGTCCAGCCGTCGTCCCACATGTCGTAGTCGTGGGTGCCGAGCGTCAGCATCGGCTCGATGGTGAAGGTCATGCCGGCCTTGATCTCGGTGGTGTGGTGCGGGGAGTCGTAGTGCGGCACGATCAGGCCGGAGTGGAAGGACGAGTTGATGCCGTGCCCGGTGAAGTCGCGCACGACCCCGTAGCCGAAGCGCTTGGCGTACGACTCGATGACCCGGCCGACGATGTTGATCCGGCGGCCCGGCCGCACGGCCTTGATCGCCCGGTTCAGGGACTCCCGGGTCCGCTCCACGAGCAGCCGGGACTCCTCGTCGACGTCGCCGCAGAGGTAGGTGGCGTTGTTGTCGCCGTGGACGCCGTTGATGTACGCCGTCACGTCCAGGTTCACGATGTCGCCGTCCCGCAGCACCGTGGAGTCCGGGATGCCGTGGCAGATGACCTCGTTGACCGAGGCGCACAGCGACTTCGGGAAGCCGCGGTAGCCGAGGGTGGAGGGGTAGGCGCCGTGGTCGCACATGAACTCGTGCGCGACCCGGTCGAGCTCGTCGGTGGTGACGCCGGGGGCGATGTGCTTGGCGGCCTCCTCCATCGCCCGCGCGGCGATGCGGCCGGCGATCCGCATCCGTTCGATCGTGTCGGAATCCTGCACCTCGGGCCCGGTGTACGGGGTCGGTGCGGGCTTCCCGACGTACTCGGGGCGGCGGATGGAACCCGGAACGGAGCGGTGGGGGGAGAGCTCCCCCGGTACGAGAAGCGACTGGCCAGACATGCCAGCGAGTGTAACGACCGGGTCTGGGGCACCATGATCCTCGGAGGAAGGAGCCGACGATGGCCCTGTTCAAGAAGCGCACGGCGGGCAAACCGGGCGAGTGGTACTACTGCCTGGAGCACAAGAAGGTCGAGGAGGGCCCCGAATGCCCCTCGAAGAACCGTTTCGGCCCGTACACCACCCGTGAGGAGGCCTCGCACGCCATGGAGACCGCCCGCGAGCGGAACCAGGAGTGGGAGACCGACCCGCGCTGGCACGACGCCGGGGGGAAGAGGGACGAGACCCCCGAATAGGCGGTACGGGGCTCCCGGGGCCGCTCCGGCGGCCCCGGGCCCTCCCGCGCACGCCGGGCCCCGGAGCCCCCGGCCCCGGTCCGCTCAGGCGGTGTCGGCCGCCTCCGCGCGGGCCTTCCCGGCCGCCTCCTGCTGCGCCCTGCGCCGCAGCGAGTCCTCGTCGGTCCCGGAGTCGTACGTCAGGAGCTTCGGCAGCGTCAGGCAGAGCAGGCCCACCGAGGCCACACAGGCCACGCCGCCCGTCCAGACCGCCGTCCGGGTGCCGGTCCAGCCCGCCATCACGCCCGCCCGCACCTGGCCCAGCTGCGGGCCGACGCTGTAGGAGAGCACCTCGATGCCGGCGAGCCGGCCGCGCAGCTCCTCCGGGATCGTCTGGTTCCAGATGGTCGAGCGGCCCAGGCCGCTCAGCATGTCCCCGGCGCCCGCGAAGGCCAGGCAGAGCAGCACCAGCCAGACGTTCCCGAACCAGCCGGCCGCCGCGATCGCCAGGCCCCAGGCCGCCGCGCCCCCGGCCACGAGCAGCCCGTGCCGCCGCACCTTCGAGGTCCAGCCGCTGGTCAGACCCAGGACCAGCGAGCCGACCGAACCCGCCGCGTACATCAGACCGAGCGACCAGTCCGCGTCCAGCTCGTCCGCGAGGAACGGGAAGACCGCGTTCGGGAAGGCGAAGAACATCGCCGCCAGGTCGACCGCGTACGTGCCCAGCAGCACCGGCCGCGACCAGGCGTACCGCGCCCCCTCCGCGATGCCCCGCAGCGACGGCTTCTCCGCGTCGTGCGCGGGCGGCGCGGGGGAGAGGCGCCGGCACATCAGGACCGAGACCGCGAAGCCGCAGGCCGTCACCGCGTACGCGGGCGCGTGCCCGGCGAACGCCACGACCAGGCCCGCGATCGAGGGACCCGCGATGGCGCCCATCTGCCAGCGCAGCGAGTTCAGCGCGGCCGCCGCCGTCTGGTGCTCGTGCGGCACGATCCGGGCGAACAGCGAGTCGAGCGCGGGCCGCTGGAGCCCCGCGAGCGCCGAGACGCCGGCCGCCACCACGTACAGCGGCCAGAGCATCGGCTCCGGCAGCACCGCGTTGACCAGCAGGACCACGGCGAGCGTGCCGAGGCCCGCCTCGGTCCACAGGATCACCCGCCGCCGGTCGACCGCGTCCGCGAGCGCCCCGCCGTACAGGCCGAACACCACGAGCGGCACCAGCTCGACCGCGCCCATCGCCCCGACCGCGAGCGGCGAGTTCGTCAGCTCCTTGATCTGGAGCGGCAGGGCGATCATCGCCATCGCGCTGCTGAAGAACGTCACGAGCCCCTGCACCCACAGGAGCCGGAAGTCGCGCGAGGCGCGCCAGGGCGCCGGATCGGGCAGGAGGGCGGAGAGCTTGGAGAGCGCGGGGGACACGGGGGGACATGCTCCGTCCGAAAGGTGCTGAGGGCAACCCGATTATCGGTGGGTCCCGCCGGCGGCCCGGCGGCGGGCCGCTACCAGCGCTTCGGCGGCGGGGCCGTCAGCCGGTCCGCGAGGTCCGAGAGCCGGTCCCGGAAGCGGCGGCTCCCGCGCGGCGACGGCAGGCTGTTCTCCCCGGCCGCCGCGCTCACCAGGTGCTGCACCGTGTCCAGGTCCACCTCCGAGCCCGCCGCCACCGCGAGCGTCTCGTGCGCGAGCCCCCGCACCTCCGGGCCGTCCCCGCCGAGCGCCAGCACCGTCGCCCCCGCCCGCCGGGCGTCGTGCACCCGCTGGAGCACCCCCTCCTCCGGCCGCTCCGGCGCCACCATCAGGAGCGTCGACCCCCGCCCCGCCGCCTCCAGCCGGCCGAGCCCCACCGCCAGGTGCGCCGGGGCGCCCGGCCGCACCCGGTGCCGCACCAGCGTCGGAGCCAGCTCCGGGAGCCCCGACCAGACGGACTCGTCGACCAGGTGCGCCGCCAGGTGCCAGGGCTCGTACTCCTCCGTGCCGACCAGGAGCAGCCCGCCCCCGTGCGAGACCGCCGAGCACCGGAGCACTCCCGCGAACCGGCGGACCTCCCCCGGCCACTCCGTCCCGGCGAGCACTTCCCGCAGCAACGCGACCCGTACGGCATCCATGCGGACGCATCATGGACGACGCCGGGCCCGCGCGCGGCCGAACGCGGAAGGACCACCCGTACGGGGATCGCCCCGGCGGTCCGACCGGTCGGTAATGTCGGGGCCATGACTTCCTCCAGCGCACCCCAGGACCCCGCCGCCCGTGCCGCCAAGGCCCCCAAGGACCCGTGGGACCTCCCCGACGTCTCCGGGCTCGTCGTCGGCGTCCTCGGCGGCACCGGCGAGCAGGGCCGCGGCCTCGCCCACCGGTTCGCCCGGGCCGGGCAGAAGGTGATCATCGGCTCCCGCGCCGCCGACCGTGCCCGGGAGGCGGCCGCGGAACTCGGCCACGGCGTCGAGGGCGCCGACAACGCCGAGACCGCCCGCCGCAGCGACGTCGTGATCGTCGCCGTGCCCTGGGACGGCCACGCCGAGACGCTGGAGTCGCTGCGCGAGGAGCTGGCCGGCAAGCTCGTCGTGGACTGCGTCAACCCGCTCGGCTTCGACAAGCGGGGTGCCTACGCCCTCAAGCCCGAGGAGGGCTCCGCCGCCGAGCAGGCCGCCGCGCTCCTCCCCGACTCCCGGGTCACCGCCGCCTTCCACCACCTCTCCGCCGTCCTCCTCCAGGACACCTCCCTGGACGAGATCGACACCGACGTGATGGTCCTCGGCGAGGAGCGCGCCGACGTGGAGACCGTCCAGGCCCTCGCGGGCCGCATCGCCGGCATGCGCGGCGTCTTCGCCGGCCGGCTGCGCAACGCCCACCAGGTCGAGTCGCTCGTCGCCAACCTGATCTCGGTCAACCGCCGCTACAAGGCCCACGCGGGCCTCCGGGTCACCGACATCTGAGGGCGCCCGAGCCGGGGAGGAGAGCCGGAGAACGGGCGCTTCCGGGCATGGGGGACACTGGACGGGCACCGCAGCACGCCGCACCCGGACAGGAGCCGACCCCCATGCCCCGCCTCGCCCTCTACGCCCTCGTGGTCTGCGCCCTGGCCGTCGCCGCGGCCGTCGTCTCCTTCGTCCAGGGCAGCTTCCTCGGCATCGTCTGGGTCCTCCTGGCCGGCCTCTCCTCCAACATGGCCTGGTACTACCTCCGCCGCGCCAGGGTCGAGCGGGAAGCCGCCCGGCAGGCCTGAGCCGGACACCCCCTAGACCTCGCAGAACTCCGGGGTCCCCTGCCAGAACCGGAACAGCTGCGAGCCGCAGTACCGGCTCGGCTCCGGCACCCCGAGCGTCCGCATCAGCGCGTCGACCGCGTCGAAGAAGGCGCCGTTGACCGCCGGGACGAACAGCAGCGCGATCACGACGAAGAAGCCGTACGGCGCGTACGGCTCGATCTGCCGCTTCACCCGGTACGACAGCCAGGGCTCCACCACCCCGTACCCGTCGAGCCCCGGCACCGGCAGCATGTTCAGGAGCGCCGCCGTCACCTGGAGGAACGCCAGGAACGCGAGCGCGTACCGGAAGGCCGGCGGCACGCCGTCCAGCGCGCCCAGCCAGAACGGGGCCGTGCACACGAGCGCGAAGAGCACGTTCGCCAGCGGGCCCGCCGCCGAGACCAGGCTGTGCTTCCAGCGGCCCTTGATCCGCCCCTGCTCGATGAAGACCGCGCCGCCCGGCAGACCGATCCCGCCCATGATCACGAAGAGCACCGGGAGCACGATGCTCAGCACCGCGTGCGTGTACTTCAGCGGGTTCAGGGTCAGATAGCCCTTCGCGCCCACCGTGACGTCCCCGCCGTGCAGGGCGGTCCGGGCGTGCGCGTACTCGTGCAGGCAGAGCGACACCACCCACGCCGAGGTCACGAAGAGGAAGACCGCGAGACCGGGCAGGGCGGCGAAGTCCGTCCACACCGCCCAGCCGGTGACGGCCATGACGGCGAGGATCGCCAGGAAGACGGGGCTGATCCGCCGTTCGTGGCTCCGGGTGGTGGCCGTGGTCATCGCGGGGGCTCCCAGGGGGACGGGGTGAGCAGAAGGCTGGTGTGCGGGAAACGTACCGGGCCCCGGCCCGGTTCCTGGACCACTCCGGGGACCGCTTCCGGGAACGCTTCGGGGACCGCTTCCGGGAACGCTCCGGGGACCGCTTCCGGGAACGCTCAGGAACCGCTTCCGGGAACGCTTCGGGACCGGGCGGCCGACCCGCTCCGGCCCGGAGGCCGACCGGGCCCGGGACCCGGCTCCGGCCCCGCTCCCCGCCGGACGGCTCCCCGCCGGGAGCGGGAGTCGCGCGCTCACGGAGAATGGGCCCGTGCGCTACTCCGTCCTCGGCCCCACCCTCGTTCACGCGCCCGACGGCACCGACGTGGCCGTCGGCGGCCCCCGGGTCCGCGCGCTGCTCACCGTCCTCGCCCTGCGGGCGGGCCGCCCCGTGCCCGTACGGGAGCTGGTGGACGAGGTCTGGTACGGCGACGAGCCGCCCGCCGACGCGGTCGCCGCGCTCCAGGCCCTGGTCGGGCGGCTGCGCAAGGCCCTCGGCCGGGAGCGGGTGGTCTCCGGCGAGGGCGGCTACCGGCTCGACGCCCGGCCCGAGGACGTCGACCTGCGCCGCTTCGAACGGCTCGCCGCCGAGGGGGCCGCCGCGCTCGCCGCCGGGGACGCCGGAGGGGCGGCCGCCCTGCTCGACGAGGCCCTCGGGCTCTGGCGCGGCCCCGCCCTCGCCGACCTGCCGGACCGGGCCGCCGAGGCCGCCCGCTGGGAGGCCCGCCGCCTCGACGCCCGCCGCGCCCGGCTCGACGCCGCCCTCACCCTTGGCGACGCGCCCGCCGCCCTCCCCGAACTGACCGCCCTCTGCGCGGCCCACCCGCTGGACGAACCCCTCCAGGCCCTGCGGATCCGCGCCCTCCGCGACACGGGCCGGGCGGCCGAGGCGCTCGCCGCCTACGAGTCGGTCCGCCGCGCCCTCGCCGAACGCCTCGGCACCGACCCGTCCCCGGCCCTGCGCGCCCTCCACGCGGAACTGCTCGCCGGGGAGACGGCCCCGGCGACCCCGGCGACCCCGGCGACCCCGGCGACCCCGGCGGCGCCGGAACCCGCCCCCGCCGCCGCCCCCGCTCCCGTCCCGGGAAACCTGCGCGCGCGGCTCACCAGCTTCGTCGGCCGCGACGAGGAGATCGCCGCCCTCCGCGAGGACCTGCGGACGGCCCGGCTCGTCACCCTGCTCGGCCCCGGCGGCGCCGGGAAGACCCGCCTCTCGCAGGAGGCCGCCGAGCGCGGCGCCGGGGCCTGGCCCGACGGCGTCTGGGTCGCCGAACTCGCCCCCGTCACCGCCCCGGAGGCCGTGCCCGAGGCCGTCCTCGCGGCCGTCGGCGCCCGCGAGACCGTCCTGCGCGGCGCGGGCGCCGAAGAGCTGCGGGCCGGGAACGACCCCCTCTCCCGGCTCGTGGAGCACTGCGGCGGACGCCGGATGCTGCTGGTCCTCGACAACTGCGAGCACGTCGTCGGGGCCGCCGCCGAGCTGGCCGAGACCCTCCTCGCCCGCTGCCCGGACCTGCGGGTCCTCGCGACGAGTCGGGAGCCGTTGGGGGTGCCGGGGGAGGTGGTGCGGCCGTTGGGTCCGTTGCCGGTGGGGGTGGCGTTGCGGTTGCTGGGGGAGCGG
>NZ_LGEG01000102.1 GCF_001280125.1 Streptomyces sp. NRRL F-6492 | reverse complement strand
CTAGGCAGTTTCTTACGGATCACCGTCCAAGCTCCGGGCTGTAGGTGGTGGGATGGTGTCATGCGACCTGAGCATTGTGTGACCAGGAACCACATCGAGTTGTGGCATGAGCGTGTGCTGCCATCGGGGCCAGAACGGATCAGGTTCTGGACGGTGCTGCGCGGCTCGCTCCTGCCGATCCTCGTCTGGACTGGCGTCGCGTGTTTCGTGTACTTCGTCTACAACCCGCTCGTAGCGGTGGTCCTCGGTGGGCTCTTCGCGTTGTCGTTCATCGTGGGGTTCGGGCTCCGCCGCAGGGCAAGGCACTCGGTTCGCTGCAGCGTCTACGGTGCGCTGGGTGGAGTGCTTGACAAGTCCATGGCCGGGTTCTGAGGCGTTGCGACGGAGGGGGCCCGTCGTTGTATCGGGCGTGTTGACCGATGCTCAGTGGGCCAGGATCGAGCCCCTGTTGCCCGACCGGACTCCTCGCCGAGGTGGACGATGGCGTGATCACAGGCAGGTGATCGATGCCATCGCCTGGAAGTACCGGACGGGCTCTCCATGGATGGATCTGCCTGCGGAGTTCGGTTCGTGGAAGGGCGCCTACAGCCGGCTGCGGAACTGGGCGATCGATGGAACCTGGGAGCGAGTGTTCACTGCCCTGCTGAGCCAGGCGGACGCCGATGAGGACCTGAGCTGGGTGGTGTCTGTTGACTCCACGGTCGTTCGAGCACACCAGCACGCCGCTGGAGCCCGCAAAAGGGGGCTGCAGCCGACGAACCTGAGGACCACGCCATCGGCCGCTCCCGAGGCGGGCTGACCACAAAGATCCATCTCGCCTCCGACGGCAACTGCCGGCCTCTGGCCTTCGTACTCACAGCCGGACAGGCCGGCGATGCGCCCGCCTTCACTGACGTGATGGCACGACTGCGCATTCCCCGCCCTGTCGGACGACCTCGAACTCGGCCGGACGTGGTCCTGGCCGACAAGGCGTACTCCTCCCGGGCCATCCGCGAACACCTGCGACGACGGGGGATTCGGTCGGTCATCCCGGTCCCAGCCGACCAGCAGGGAAACCGGCTCCGTCGAGGCAGCTACGGCGGCCGGCCACCCGCCTTCGACCGCGAGGCATACAAGCAGCGCAACACTGTCGAGCGATGCATCAACCGCCTCAAGCAGTGGCGAGGCATTGCCACCCGCTATGAGAAGACCGCCACCGTCTACCTGGCCGGACTCCACGTTGCGGCCATCTTCATCTGGTCAGCACGATGATCCGAGAGAAACTGCCTAG
>NZ_LGEG01000101.1 GCF_001280125.1 Streptomyces sp. NRRL F-6492 | reverse complement strand
GAGGGCGTGTCCGGGGGCGGGTTCCGGGGCGGGGGCCGGTCAGCATGGCGGGCATGGCGGAGCGCGTAGGCAGATCATCGGACTATTGCCGCTTCCGGGTGAGCGTCGGGTTACTCGTGGCGGTGCTGCTCGCCTCCGTCCTCCTGGAGGGCTCCGGGCGGGCCGGCGGGGTCGGGGACGGGTCCCTGCGGCTGACCGTGACCGTGAACGGCCGGGCCGACAGCGACCTCCGGCCGCCCGGGGTGCGGGTCGGGGCGTGGGTCGTGAAGCGGTACCGGCTGGTGAACCTGAGCGAGGCCGACCTGCACCGGGTACGGGTCCTCGACCCCGGCGTCCCCGCCGGGTCCGTCCGGTGTCCGGCGGCGCCGCTCCCCGCGACCGAGGAGGCGGAGTGCACGGCCCGGTTCCGGGCCCTGCGGGGGACGCACGTGCGTCCCGTACGGGCCGAGGGCGACGTCCCCTCGCTGCACACCCGGCTCACCGCGACCGCCCGCTCCGGGTACACCGGGGTCGCCGGAGCCCTCCAGCTCACCGAGGAGGTGGTGGTCAGCACCCCGACGGTCAGCACTCCGACGGTCAGCACCCCGGGCGGGGGTTCGGGTGCGGGTACGGGCTCGGGGACGGGTGCGGGCTCGGGGGCGGATGCGGGCTCGGGCGGGGGTACGGGGACGGGTGCGGGTACGGGCTCAGGGACGGGTGCGGGCTCGGGCGGGGCTTCGGCCACCGTGACGTACACCGTCACCAACCAGGGCGACCTTCCCCTCCACGCCGTCCGGGTCGAGGACCCCGGTCTCACCCTCGCGCCCGGCGCGCCCGACTGCGGGGGGCAGGGCGGGACCGTGGCCGTCCTCGCCCCGGACACCTCCGCCCTCTGCCGGGCGACCGTACGGCTCCCCCCGGGGACCTACCGGAGCACCGGCCGCGCCTCCGGGAGCGACCGGGCGACCACGTTCGGGACGGGCGGCGAACGGGTCTCGGCGCCGGTGCTCACGGCGGGCGCCTCGACCGTCTTCGTGGTGAGGGAGCCTCCGGCCCCCGGGACTCCGGCTCCGAGGGCCCCCGCTCCCAGGGCTCCGGGGGCGGCCGGAGCTCCGGGAGCGGCCGGGACCACGGCGACGGCCGGGGCGGCTCCGGGCGCTCCGGGGGCTCCGGGGGCCCTCGCGGGACCGGGTGCGGGAGCGGGAGCGGGTGGCGGCGCAGGTGCGGCCGGAAGGCCCGCGAACCCCGCCGTTCCCGGCGCGGGCGCCGCTCCCGGAGCCGTACCCCCCGGAGCCGTACCGCCCGGGTCCGTACCCCCGGGGGCCGTACCCCCGCTCTCCCCGCCCCCCGGAGCCGTCCCCCCGAC
>NZ_LGEG01000099.1 GCF_001280125.1 Streptomyces sp. NRRL F-6492 | reverse complement strand
GGTGGGAATACTCATCTCGAAGCAGGCTTCCCGCTTAGATGCTTTCAGCGGTTATCCCTCCCGAACGTAGCCAACCAGCCATGCCCTTGGCAGGACAACTGGCACACCAGAGGTTCGTCCGTCCCGGTCCTCTCGTACTAGGGACAGCCCTTCTCAATATTCCTGCGCGCGCAGCGGATAGGGACCGAACTGTCTCACGACGTTCTAAACCCAGCTCGCGTACCGCTTTAATGGGCGAACAGCCCAACCCTTGGGACCGACTCCAGCCCCAGGATGCGACGAGCCGACATCGAGGTGCCAAACCATCCCGTCGATATGGACTCTTGGGGAAGATCAGCCTGTTATCCCCGGGGTACCTTTTATCCGTTGAGCGACGGCGCTTCCACAAGCCACCGCCGGATCACTAGTCCCGACTTTCGTCCCTGCTCGACCCGTCGGTCTCACAGTCAAGCTCCCTTGTGCACTTACACTCAACACCTGATTGCCAACCAGGCTGAGGGAACCTTTGGGCGCCTCCGTTACCCTTTGGGAGGCAACCGCCCCAGTTAAACTACCCATCAGACACTGTCCCTGATCCGGATCACGGACCGAGGTTAGACATCCAGCACGACCAGAGTGGTATTTCAACGGCGACTCCACCATGACTGGCGTCACGGTTTCACAGTCTCCCACCTATCCTACACAAGCCGAACCGAACACCAATATCAAACTGTAGTAAAGGTCCCGGGGTCTTTCCGTCCTGCTGCGCGAAACGAGCATCTTTACTCGTAGTGCAATTTCACCGGGCCTATGGTTGAGACAGTCGAGAAGTCGTTACGCCATTCGTGCAGGTCGGAACTTACCCGACAAGGAATTTCGCTACCTTAGGATGGTTATAGTTACCACCGCCGTTTACTGGCGCTTAAGTTCTCAGCTTCGCAACCCCGAAAGGTCACTAACCGGTCCCCTTAACGTTCCAGCACCGGGCAGGCGTCAGTCCGTATACATCGCCTTACGGCTTCGCACGGACCTGTGTTTTTAGTAAACAGTCGCTTCTCGCTGGTCTCTGCGGCCACCCCCAGCTCACGGAGCAAGTCCGATCACCAGGCGTGGCCCCCCTTCTCCCGAAGTTACGGGGGCATTTTGCCGAGTTCCTTAACCATAGTTCACCCGAACGCCTCGGTATTCTCTACCTGACCACCTGAGTCGGTTTAGGGTACGGGCCGCCATGAAACTCGCTAGAGGCTTTTCTCGACAGCATAGGATCATCCACTTCACCACAATCGGCTCGGCATCAGGTCTCAGACTATGTGTCACGCGGATTTGCCTACGTGACGTCCTACACCCTTACCCCGGGACTACCACCGCCCGGGCTGGACTACCTTCCTGCGTCACCCCATCGCTTACCTACTAC
>NZ_LGEG01000098.1 GCF_001280125.1 Streptomyces sp. NRRL F-6492 | reverse complement strand
TCGATATTGGGCGTTTCAAAGCGGGTACCGGAATATCAACCGGTTGTCCATCGACTACGCCTGTCGGCCTCGCCTTAGGTCCCGACTTACCCTGGGCAGATCAGCTTGACCCAGGAACCCTTAGTCAATCGGCGCACACGTTTCTCACGTGTGTATCGCTACTCATGCCTGCATTCTCACTCGTGAACCGTCCACAACTCGCTTCCGCGGCTGCTTCACCCGGCACACGACGCTCCCCTACCCATCACAGCCTCCGTTGGGAGTACATGCTGCAATGACACGACTTCGGCGGTACGCTTGAGCCCCGCTACATTGTCGGCGCGGAATCACTTGACCAGTGAGCTATTACGCACTCTTTCAAGGGTGGCTGCTTCTAAGCCAACCTCCTGGTTGTCTCTGCGACTCCACATCCTTTCCCACTTAGCGTACGCTTAGGGGCCTTAGTCGATGCTCTGGGCTGTTTCCCTCTCGACCATGGAGCTTATCCCCCACAGTCTCACTGCCGTGCTCTCACTTACCGGCATTCGGAGTTTGGCTAAGGTCAGTAACCCGGTAGGGCCCATCGCCTATCCAGTGCTCTACCTCCGGCAAGAAACACACGACGCTGCACCTAAATGCATTTCGGGGAGAACCAGCTATCACGGAGTTTGATTGGCCTTTCACCCCTAACCACAGGTCATCCCCCAGGTTTTCAACCCTGGTGGGTTCGGTCCTCCACGAAGTCTTACCTCCGCTTCAACCTGCCCATGGCTAGATCACTCCGCTTCGGGTCTTGAGCGTGCTACTAAAACGCCCTGTTCGGACTCGCTTTCGCTACGGCTTCCCCACACGGGTTAACCTCGCAACACACCGCAAACTCGCAGGCTCATTCTTCAAAAGGCACGCAGTCACGAG
>NZ_LGEG01000097.1 GCF_001280125.1 Streptomyces sp. NRRL F-6492 | reverse complement strand
AGAACTCCTAACGAAATGATCTTCGAGATGGTTGGATCACTCCAGGAGTGATGATCCGGAGGTGCGGGGTGGCGCGGCCGAAGCCGTGGGATGTCGATGACGAGCTGTGGGCGGTGATCGAGCCGCTGCTCCCGAGGGTGGAGCGTCGGGCCCGACATCCCGGGCGCAAGCGGCATCCGGACCGGCTGGTGTTCCAGGGCATCCTGTTCGTGCTGCACACCGGGATCGCCTGGGAGCACCTGCCGCAAGAACTCGGCTTCGGTTCCGGCATGACCTGCTGGCGCCGCCTGGCCGAGTGGACTGAGGCTGGGGTCTGGCTCCGGCTGCATGAGGTCCTCCTGGCCAAGCTTCGCAGCGCAAACGCCCTGGACTTCTCCAGGGCGGCGGTCGACGGCTCCCACATCCGCGCGTTAAAGGGGGAGCCAAGACCGGACGAAGCCCCGTTGACCGGGGCAGGACGGGCAGCAAGCACCACCTGATCACCGACGCCACCGGCATCCCGCTCGCAGTCACTCTCACTGGCGGCAACCGCAACGACGTCACCCAGCTGATCCCGCTCCTCCAGGCCGTGCCGCCGGTGCGGGGCAAGCGCGGCCGGCCTCGGCGCCGACCAGACATGGTGCTGGGCGACCGCGGCTACGACCACGACAAGTACCGCCGCCTGGTCTGGGACCTCGGTGTGCAACCGCTGATCGCCCGCCGCGGTACCGAGCATGGCTCTGGCCTGGGCACCCAGCGTTGGGTTGTAGAGCGTACGTTTGCTCACCTGCACTGGTTCCGTCGTCTGCGCATTCGCTGGGAGGTCCGCGACGACATCCACGAAGCGTTCCTCAGGCTCGCGTGCGCATTGATCTGCTGGAGGCGGCTGAGAGCGTCGAGCGGGCAGCCCTAGAAAGGGAGCCAGCACGAACCGAGGGGAGGCGTGGGGTTGACACGATTCCCACCACGCATCTCCGACGGCCAGCGCTGGTCAATGACGGCCGCGGTCTCCTTGCAAGCACCGCAGGCATTGCTCCGATCCGGCACCCACCAGTACGGAGAGACCGAGAGGCTTTCGTGTTCTATGCCGCACAGCGTCGCGCCGGAACCTGTGTAGGCATAGGCCGTGTCGTAGGCGTGGGCCACGTCCTCAGGAAGATCCGGCGATTCCGCCCGCTCCCAGCGCCCGTACATGGGCTGGTACTGAGGCCGTGAAACCTCACGGGGACCGTATCCCAGCTCGGTCCACGCGTAGCACCAGGAGCAGAACCACCGCTCCTTCACCGGTAAGTCCCACGCCATTCGCGGTTCCCACACACATCACACGTCACAGCCGGATCCTGTCATGCAACTCCACACCCGCCGTCGGCAGCGGAGTCTTCGACCAAACCGCATTTTGTTAGGAGTTCTAAGAGGGCATCTGACCAACGGGCACGCCGATGTGGGAGGCATGTCCGTTTCGATTCGCCAGGTTGGTGCGGATTCTCCGGTGAGTTCGCGGCTCATTTTGTTAGTCATCGCCCAGTGGATCATCGTTCGGGATCTCTGTGGCAGGGCTTCATAGTCGCGCGCGAGGCGGCGGTGCCGCATCAGCCAGCCGAAGGTCCGCTCGATCACCCACCGCTTGGGCAGCGGCCGGAAGCCCTTCTCTTTCGGTCGCTGCACCACCTCCACATCGATCCCGAGACCGGCGCCGTGCTGGATGACGCTGGTCTGATAACCGCCGTCGGCCCACACCTTGTTCACACCCGGATGGGCCGCGGCCGGCTCGGTCGGAGCCTGCTTGCCGCCGGCGGAGTCATGAACGGAAGCGGCGGTGACCAGAACGGTCAGGACCAGTCCGAGGGTGTCGGTGATCAGGTGGCGCTTGCGCCCCTTGATCTTCTTGCCGGCGTCAATGCCCCGACTGGTCTCGGCGACATTACTGGAGGTCTTCACACTCTGCGCGTCCACCACGGCCGCAGACGGCTCCACCGCTCGGGCGTTCGCCCGGCGGGTCCTGTCCCGCAGCAGATCGTGGACCTGATCGGTGGTTCCGTCCGCCTCCCGCTTGGCGTAGTAGTCGTAGACGGTCTTGAACGGCGGGAAGTCGTGGGGCAGGTACTCCCACGGGATCCCGGTGCGGTTGACATAGAGGACCGCGTTCACGATCTCTCTCAGGTCATGCACCCGAGCTGCCGTCCCAGGCCCTGACCGGACGGCTCGCCAGGCGACGAACACGGGCTCGATCAGTGCCCAACGGGCATCGGAGACGTCACTGCGATACGCACGTCGAGGTGTCACGTCCCGGACAACGAGTACTACGCCCTGCAGTCACAAGAACATCCCAAAACACCAACTAACTAGATCAGATGCCCTCTAAGACCGTGTCCTATGTGGTGAGGTGGACCAGTCGCTTGTAGCAGCAGAGGGCTGCTGCGAGACCGAGGAAGGCCGGGTAGTTGCGGGGATGGCGCTCGTAGCGGTGGTTGAGCCGGCGGTAGCCGGTCAGCCAGGACATGGTCCGCTCGATCACC
>NZ_LGEG01000096.1 GCF_001280125.1 Streptomyces sp. NRRL F-6492 | reverse complement strand
GCCCGACCCGTCCTCACCTCCGCGTGCTCGCACGCGCCCCGCGCCCCGCGCCCCCGACGACAGAAAGCCGACCCCATGGGAACGACGACCCCCGCCCCTCCCGCGCCGCCCGGTGCCAAGTCCTTCGTCGACTGGCCGCGCGTCAGCAGCCTCGTCGTCGGCCAGGCCGCCGTCCAGGCGGGCAGCTTCGCCCTCCTGATCGCCATGAGCTGGACCGCCGTCCAGCTCGGCGGCCGCGGTGCCGTCACGGCCGTCACCCTCGCCGCCACCCTCCCGCGCGCCCTGCTGCTCCTCTTCGGCGGCGCCCTCACCGACGTGCTCGGGCCCCGGGCCGTCCTGCTCCGCGCGACGAGCGTCCGTGTCGCCATCCTCGCGGCCGGGGCGCTCGTCACCGTCACCACCGAGAGCCTGTGGCCGCTGATCGCCATCGCCCTCGTCGACGGCGCCCTGCTCGGCCTCACCGGCCCGGCCTCCGGCGTCCTGCTGCCCCGGCTCGCCTCCCAGGAGCAGCTCGGCCGGGCCAACTCCCTCTTCTCCATGGTGCTGCGCCTGGCCCCCATCGCCGGATCGCCGCTCGGGGCCTGGCTCGTCATCGCCGGCGGCCTCCCCGGCGCCATCGCGGCGGCCGCGATCGGCTGCGTCGTCTGGCTGGGGTGCGCCGCCCACGTGACCCACGGCATGACCCGCCCCGAACGCGTCCCGCAGGGGCCCTCCCTCCTCGCCCGCTCCGGCGACGGCTTCCGCCTCCTGGCCGCCCACCGGCGCCTGCGGTGGATGTTCGTGGCCTGCTTCTGCATGGACCTGGCGTTCCTGTGGCCGGCCGAGGTCGCCCTGCCCCTGCGCGCCGCCGACCGGGGCTGGGGCATCGGCGCCGTGGCCCTGGTCCTGGCCGCCTTCAGCGCCGGCGCGCTCGCGTCCGCCGCCCTCGGCGCGGTCCTCGCCCACCGCATCCCGGCCCACGCCAAGCTCGTGGTGACCGGAACCGGTCTCGCGGCCGGCATGGCGGCCATGGCGCTGGTCCCCACCGCCCCCGTCCTCGCGGCCACGGCCGCCGCCGTCGGACTCCTGTCCGGCCTCAACGGGCCCGCCCTCGTCACCGCCTACCAGCAGGCCGTCCCCGAAGGCCGGATGGGCGCCGCGATGTCCACCTTCACGCTCTCCGGCATCGGCGCGGCACCCCTCTCCCTGGCCGTCTTCACCCCCGTCTCGCTGCACCTCGGGGTGACCGGGACCTGGCTGCTCTGCGCGGGCCTCGCCCTCCTCTCCCCGGTCGCGGCCGCCATCGCCCTGCGCGGCGGCGACAGCGAAAGCAGCAGTAACAGCGACAGCGGCAAGGACACGGAACCGGCCGCCCCGCGCGCCGACGACCGTGCCCGTACCGCACCGGAGCCCACCGCCACTTCCGTGTGAGGCAGACATGATCCAGCCCGTCCTCCCGACCCCACCCGTCCTCCCC
>NZ_LGEG01000095.1 GCF_001280125.1 Streptomyces sp. NRRL F-6492 | reverse complement strand
AAGGCGATCGGTACGGATGCCTTCCAGGAGGCGGACATCTGTGGGATCACGATGCCGATCACGAAGCACAACTTCCTGGTGACGAAGGCGGAGGACATTCCGCGGACGATCGCGGAGGCCTTCCACATCGCCTCCACCGGCCGTCCGGGTCCGGTCCTGGTGGACATCGCCAAGGACGCCCTGCAGGCGAAGACGACGTTCTCGTGGCCGCCGCAGACGGATCTGCCGGGCTACCGGCCGGTGACCAAGCCGCACGCCAAGCAGATCCGGGAGGCGGCCAAGCTGATCAGTGCGGCCCGGCGGCCGGTGCTGTATGTCGGCGGTGGTGTGATCAAGGCGGGTGCGACGGCGGAGCTGAGGATCCTGGCGGAGCTGACCGGGGCGCCGGTCACCACCACTCTGATGGCGCTGGGTGCCTTCCCCGACAGTCATCCGCTGCATGTGGGCATGCCGGGCATGCACGGTGCGGTCACCGCGGTCACCGCGCTGCAGAAGGCCGACCTGATCGTGGCCCTCGGTGCCCGTTTCGACGACCGGGTGACCGGGAGGCTGGACAGTTTCGCCCCGTACGCCAAGATCGTGCACGCGGACATCGATCCGGCGGAGATCGGCAAGAACCGGGCGGCCGACGTGCCGATCGTGGGCGACGCGCGGGAGGTGATCGCGGATCTGGTGCAGGCGGTGCAGGCCGAGCACAGTGAGGGCAACGCGGGTGACTACAGCGCGTGGTGGAGTGATCTGAACCGGTGGCGCGAGACCTATCCGCTGGGCTACGACCTGCCGCAGGACGGCAGTCTCTCGCCGCAGCAGGTCATCCAGCGCATCGGGCAGCTCGCCCCGGACGACACGATCTTCACCGCGGGGGTGGGGCAGCACCAGATGTGGGCGGCGCACTTCATCGACTACGAGCAGCCGGCGACCTGGCTGAACTCCGGCGGTGCGGGGACGATGGGCTATGCGGTGCCGGCGGCGATGGGGGCGAAGGCGGGGCTGCCCGGGCGTCCGGTGTGGGCGATCGACGGTGACGGCTGTTTCCAGATGACCAATCAGGAGCTGACGACCTGTGCGCTGAACAACATCCCGATCAAGGTGGCCATCATCAACAACGGTGCGCTGGGGATGGTGCGGCAGTGGCAGGCGCTGTTCTACAACCAGCGTTATTCGAACACGGTGCTGCATTCGGGTCCGGACGAGCTGAAGGCGAACAGGGGGACGCGTGTTCCGGACTTCGTCAAGCTCTCCGAGGCGATGGGGTGTGTGGCGCTGCGGTGTGAGGACCCGGCCGATCTGGACCGGGTCATCGCCGAGGCGAACGCGATCAACGACCGTCCGGTCGTCGTCGACTTCATCGTCCACGAGGACGCGCAGGTGTGGCCGATGGTGGCCGCCGGCACCTCCAACGACGAGGTCATGGCCGCCCGGGGCGTCCGCCCCGACTTCGGCGACGGCGAAGACGACTGAG
>NZ_LGEG01000094.1 GCF_001280125.1 Streptomyces sp. NRRL F-6492 | reverse complement strand
ACGAGCGGAAGGGCTCGCACTTCCTGGCCTTCCTCGGTCTCGCAGCCGCCCTGACCTGTTACAAGAAGCTCGCGAAACTCACCACGTGAGACAACCTCTAAGACTCGGCCCGAGACCGGAAAAGACTCCATGAGTTTTGACATCTTCGTATGCCGGTTCGAGAACGGTGAACCGGCACCGCTGGACACGAATGCCGCGCACGGGGTCCTCTCCCCATATGTGGTCGCGCGGGATCCCCGGACGAACTTCCTGCAGGTACGTACGGCGGAGAGGGAGGAGGCCGGTGCGTTCTTCTCCAGCCCGGACGACATCACCTTCAACCGCTTCGGAGACGACGGAATCATGGACCTTCTGGCCGTCCTGCTGCGCCGGCTGGATGCCGTGCTCGTCGTCCCGGGCGGACCGACCGTGATTCAGCGGGACGAGGACCGCGACCTTCCGTCCGCCGTTCTCAGGCGCGAGTGGCCCGTCGTCGTGGCCCACACCGGCGCGGAGATCGATCGGGCGTTCCGGGCTTCCTGAACGAACAGGCGGTGGCCCTCTTCACAGTGACATCGAATCCCTCGTCTACGCCCTCACCGAATTCGAATCCCTGCGCCAGCCCCTGGAAGACGACGATGGTGAAACCGAAGAACGTGTAGGCACCCTACGCGCTCAGATCAGCGCATTCGATCCGCTCCCGTTCGCGGACGAAGAATCTCAATGGCACCTCACGTTCGAAGAAGTCATCGACGGCATCTGGTAGCCCTTCCCAAGGCCCGGGGCTTGCCGTGAATGCCGTACCAGTGACGCGCCAGGCCGACACCGTGCAACGGCGCGGAACACTCACCGGGGTGACCAGCCGCCGCAGCGCAAGCAGGACGTCGACACACGAAGCCCACCATGCCGGGCCCGCTCACGCGGTCAGAGCATTGCCCCCGTACGCAAGCTGGACCGTGTTCGTTTTGCCTTACCTTCCCGGGGCACCCGGGCGTCATGGACACCACAGCAGGCACGGAAGAAGTGATCGAGACCCAGGGCGACGAGCACCGTGTCGTCCTCAGCGCCGACACCAACGGTGACGGCAAGACCGACGTGTGGATGACCGACACGACCGGTGACGGGAAAGCCGATCTCTACCAGTTCGACACCACGGGCGACGGACAGATCGATGTCACCATCGCCGAACGCGCCGAGGAACCCGGAGCCGACCGCCTCGTGGTCGAGGGCGACGGCGGCCACCCCCAACAGACCTGATCCCGCCTTCGCCCCTCCTTCGAGGACCTCACGAGACGCTGGACGCAGGGGTCTCACGATAGAGGAGAGGGGCGCACACGGTTTGTTCGGACCGTTGCTCCCGCCCTCATCCCGCCACCACCTCCCCATCCCTGAATGGATCACAGCCCATGGCGCAGGTCCTCGGTTCGCAGTCGTACTGGTGTGCGGGGGCCGCGCGGGGGCATACGGACGGCACCCTTTCGAAAGGAGCTCCGCACATGCTCGGTATAGCCGCCGCCGTCCTGTTCTTCA
>NZ_LGEG01000093.1 GCF_001280125.1 Streptomyces sp. NRRL F-6492 | reverse complement strand
GCAACGGCGGCAAGTCCTTCTACTACCTCACCGACGCCACCGGCAACGTCCTGGGCCTGGTCGACGAGGCGGGCAAGCGCACCCACACCTACGCCTACAGCGCCTACGGCACGAACCAGAGCACGACCGAAACCTTCCCCCAGCCCTACCGCTTCGCCGGCGCCTACCTGGACCCCACGGGCCTGTACAAGATGGGCGCCCGCTACTACGACCCGGCCCTGGGCCGTTTCACCCAGCCCGACCCCTCCGGCCAGGAAAAGAACCCCTACCTCTACGCCGTCGGCGACCCGGTCAACCACACCGACCCCACCGGACTGCTGAGCCTTGACGGTGCGGTGGACGCCCTCGGTAACGCCGGTGACCTTATCGGCGCAGGCGCCAATTTGGTCCAAGGAGACACGCGGGCACTGTGGGGCGATGTTGCCGGGTTCGTGGTGGGAGGACTGGCCGCGACTGCCTGCGGTGCAGCCGTAGCAGCTGCTGCCCCACCCACCCTTGGCACTTCCCTCGGAGCCACAGCAGGATGCTACGTCATCGGATGGAGCGCGGGACAGATCGCATCCAACGCCGTCGGGGGCTGACGAACCAGGAATCTGGGTAGGGGCGGAGAAAGAGACTTCTTCCGCCCCTACCCACCCTTCGAAAGGAGAAAGCCGTGCCACGTGTTGGCTGGTCGATGGAGCAGCGAGCTGTCGTTAAGAGGTACGCCCAGTTTGCCGCGTTCTTCGCGGTGATCGGAATTCTGTTCTCGGCTTTTCTGATCGCCTCCGGGAACGCCGGCGGGTGGGTTGTACTGGTAATGGTTGTTGCCATCTGCCTTGTCGGATACTTCTTCGTCCAGAAGGGGAAGAGCGGACAAACTTGAGGATCCGCCTGGGCCCTGTACGTCGTCACGCACCGCGCCCGGTAGCCGGCATTGTCCTGGCGGAGGTGCGGACCACTGCCCCGCGCCGCCGGTAGCCGCCTGTACACAAGCCGACCGGCTTGTGTCCACTCGATGACGACGGACAAGAAGAAGGGCTCCCGGGTAGATACCCAGGAGCCCCTCCCTGCGCTGCTAGCGGCGGATGTTGACCCTGATGCTGACGCCGCCGGCGAAGGCGGAGCCGATGACGGCAGCCGATCCGGTGGCTTCAGGGTGGCCGGTCAGGGCGAGGACGACGACGGCGACCAGGGCGGCAAGGCCGACGATCACCATGCCTGTCGCCACACGCTGGGACGGAGGCGTCGGCTGGGGCTCAGGTTCGGGCACGGGAGTGCCGGGGGTGCCAGTCATGGCAATCCTCCACATAGAGGAAGGGACGGGTGGCGGACACCTGCGTGGTGTCGTCCGCGGGGGGTGTTCACCGCGCGGTCGGCTGTCTTCCCGGCTCCCTGCGTGAGAGCGTCCCTGAGGGGCCGTGGCCCCGCCTGGGTGGCGTACCAACACGATAGCCGTGATGGGGGCATTCGATCCCCCGGGTGCCTGCTGGGTGTTCATGGAAGGTTCCTTCTCGACGAGTTCGTGCATGACGGCGCGGACTGTGACAGAACGCGGGTGCTTACGTCGCGTGCTCACGGAGCCGGCCCGTTCGCGGCTCCGAAGCCGGACGGGAAGCGGGCACGGAGAAGGGCCCGGACCGAGGTCCGGGCCCTTCTCCCCTACGCCTTAGTTATGTGGGGGTGGCAGCGATTTGTTCGGCCCAAGGCCGAGACGCCGGCATTACGCCCACTCGACGCCGAGTTCTCGTAGTGCGCTCCATGTCCGGGGGCGGTTTTTCTGATCAGTAGGTCGTGGTTTGGCCTGGGCTGATCAGTTTGTTTTCTGGTGGTGGTAGCGCTTCAAGCCCTGGTGTGACGA
>NZ_LGEG01000092.1 GCF_001280125.1 Streptomyces sp. NRRL F-6492 | reverse complement strand
GGGAGGCGGCCTCGCCGCCGGTGAAGGCGACCGTGACCGTGTCGAACGCCTCCGGGTGCTCGTCCACGAGGAAGTTGAACAGACTCGCCGACAACTGCAGCATCGTCACACCGTGGCGCCGGGACAACTCACTGATCAGCACCGGCTCGGGCCGCTGACCCGGCTGTAGTACGGAGGTCCCGCCGTGCAGCAGCGCGCCCCAGAACTCCAGACTGAACGCGTCCCACGACACCGGCGAGCACTGCAGGAACACCTCCCCCGGACCGAACCGGCCGTACGACTGACCGCTCACCGTCGACACCAGGTTCCGGTGCGACGAAAGGATCCCCTTCGGCCGGCCCGTCGACCCCGACGTGAACATCAGGCAGGCGGAGTCGTCCCCGGTCAGCTCGATGCCCAGGTTCTCCCCGGACAGGCCTTCCAGCTCCCCGGGCGAGCAGGAGACGGTTCGCCACGGTCCCTCCAGGCGCCCCGCGAGACGGGGGCCGGTGACCAGGACATCGATACCGGCGTCGGTGGCCGCCGAACGCAGCCGCTCGTCGGGGAAGTCCGGGTCCAGGAGCGTGTAACCGGCTCCCGTCTTGACCACCGCGATCACCGCGGCCGCGAAGTCCGCGCCCCGTTCGAGGAGCACACCGGCCATGTCGCCGCGCCCCAGGCCGTACGAACTCAGGTGGCGGGCCAGGCGGTTGGCGTCGGCGTTCAGCTCGGCGTAGGTGATGTTCCGCTCGCCGTCGATCAGGGCGGTGCGGTCCGGATGGCGGGCGGCCCGCTCCTCGAACCGCTCGACCAGCGAGGCGTCGCCCACGTCGATCGCGGTGCCGGCCCACGGGCCGGTCAGCAGCTCGCGCTCCGCACCGGACAGCACCTCCAGGCCCGACAGCCGGACACCCGGCTCCTCCAGCACCTGGGCCAGCACCCCACCGAGGGCCGTCACCATGCGCCGTACCGTCACCTCGTCGAACAGGTCGGCGGCGAAGAGCACGGTGGCCCGGAGCGACTTCTCGTCGTCGGAGCGGAGGAAGAACTCCAGGTCGAACTTGGCGGATCCGTTGGAGACCTTCTCGACGGGACCGGTCCGCACGCCCCTCAGGGCGAACGCAGGGCCGCCGTCGGACTCAAGGCCGAGGCAGATCTGGAAGAGGGGGTGGCGCGAGAGCGTACGGGTCGGGTTGACCGCTTCGAGGACGAGGTCGAAGGGCGTCTCCTGGTGCGCGAAGGCATCCAGGTCGACGGTACGGACCCGGTCCAGCAGCTCGCGGAACGTCGGGTCGCCCGCGCTGTCGGTCCGCAGGACCAGTGTGTTCACGAAGAACCCGACCAGGCCTTCCAGCGCCCTGTCACCGCGCCCCGCCACCGGCGAACCGATCGCCAGATCGGACCCCGCACCCCACCGGGTCAAAGCCGCGACCAGCGCCGCGTGCACCACCATGAACGGCGTGCACCCCTCCGCCCGGGCGAAGGCCGCCACCCGCCCGAAGACGTCCGCACCGAGATCGACCTCGACCTGACCTCCCAGGTGCGACGCCCGCGCCGGCCTCGGCCGGTCCAGGCTCAGCCCGTGCTCCTCCGGCAGCCCCTCCAGCGCACCGCGCCAGAAGCCGAGCTCCCGTCCCAGCACGCTCCCCGGGTCGTCCGCCTCGCCCAACACCCTTCGCTGCCAGGCCGCGTAGTCCGCGTACTGGACCGTCAACGAGTCGAGGACCGAGCCGTCCGCTCCCCCGAGCCGGGCCTCGTACGCCCGCTCCAGATCCGCGAAGAACACCCCGCTCGACACGCCGTCGGTCGCGATGTGGTGCACCACCATCGACAGCACCGCCGACCCGTCCTCCAGGTCGAACACCACCGCCCGCACCGGAATCTCCACCGCCAGGTCGAACACGCGGCCCGCCTCGGCGGCCAGCTCCGCGTCCAGGTGTTCCGCCTCCACCCGACGGCGTCGGACCGTCGGCCTCGCGAGCTCGGGCGGGAGGATCCGCTGGTGCGGCTCGCCGTCCACCGTCTCGAAGACCGTCCGCAGCGGAGCATGCCGCTCCACCACGTCCCCCAACGCCGCCT
>NZ_LGEG01000091.1 GCF_001280125.1 Streptomyces sp. NRRL F-6492 | reverse complement strand
GTGTTCGCGGGTGCGCCCGGGGCCGGGGCGGTGGTGAGGTCGACCGCGTTGCTGTCCGGGGGGGAGTTCTCGGCGGCGTCGCGGGCGCGGACGGTGAAGCGGTGGGGGGCGGCCGGGGCGAGGCCGACGACGTCGGTCATGAGGGTGGTGGCGGGGAGGTCCTTGACCTTGCGGCCCTCGCGGTAGACCTCGTAGCCGGTGACGGCGCGGTCGTCGGTGGCCGCGCTCCACATGACGTGGACGGTGGTCGAGCTGCCCGAGGTGGCGGTGACGCCGGTGGGGGCGGTGGGGGCGGTGGTGTCCTTCGGTGCGGCCCCGGCGGCGGAGCAGGCGGTGAGGGCGAGCGCGAGAAGTGCTGCCGGGGCGAGCAAGCGGTGTGGGGGGAACGGGCGTTGCACGGTGCGGCCTCCGTCCTTCGGAAAGGTCCAGACCTATATCGCACAGTCGGGGCGGGCTCGACAAGGGGGCGTTGTCAGTGGGGTGCGCTTCACTGGAATCGTCACGCTCCGTAGTCGAGTTCTGGGGGAAACATGACGGACCGTACGACCTATGTGTCGCTCGCCGGGGTGCGCCGGCGCGGCTGGACCGACGCGATGGTCCGGGACCTGCTCGGCACGCCCGACGTGCAGGGGCGCGATCCGCGCCGCTGGTCCCTCGCGCCGGTGCGGCTCTATCTGCTCGCCCGGGTGGAGACCGTGGAGCGGACGCCCGAGTTCGCCACGACCTCGGCGCTCTCCCGGGCCCGCTCCTCGGCCACCGGGCCGTACGCCGAGCGGCGGCGGGCCGCCGTCCTGGCCGCGATCCGCGCGGAGCCCATCGAGGTGCCCCGGCTGCCCGGTCCCGAGCTGGAGCGCCGCGCCGTCCGCCACCGGCACCTGCTGGGGGCCCGGAGCCCGGGGGCGCCGGAGCCGGGCGGCGGGGGCGCCGCGCGGGCGGCCGGCGCACCCTCCGGGACGCTCGTGCGGTGGCAGGTGGGCTATCTGCGGCACGCCCTCTCGCGGTACGAGACGCTGCTCGACGGCCTGTACGGCGAGACCGGGCGCGGCGAGGCCGAACGGCTGCTGCGCAGGCGGCTGTACGAGGCGATCGGCGCCGCGTACCCGTCCCTGGCCCGGGAGTGCCGGCGCCGGATCGCGGTGGAGGGGTGAGCGGGACCGCCCGCCCCGGGGCTTCTGGGCGGCGCGGCCGGCACGGCCGTCACTCCGTCAGCAGGCGGGCCAGCGCCCGGCAGGCCGCCGGGATCGGGGCGACGATCCGGACGGCGCAGCGGGCCCGGAGCTCCTCGGCCGCCTCGCCGAGCGGACCGCCGCCTATGACGACCGTGCGGGCCCCGTCCCGTTCGGCGCAGGCGCGGACCGCCCGCTCCAGGCGGTCGAGGAGCAGCGGCGGGTCGGCGGAGAGGCGTTCGGGGGCGCCGGCGGTGAGCCTCAGGCCCGTGTACCGGTCGGAGAGGCCGAGTTCCGTCACCCGGGCGGTGAGGGCGTCGGCCAGGAGCGGGGTGGTGGTGGCGATGCCGAAGGGGGCGCCGTCGGCGGCCGCCTCCAGGAGCGCCGCCTCGCCGAGGCCGGCCACGGGGAGTCCGGTCGCCGCGCGCATGGCCTCCAGGCCCGGGTCCCCGAAGGCGGCGACGAGGAGGGCGGCGCAGTCGCCCTCCGTGGTGGCGGCGGCTCCCGCGGCGAGGACCTCGGGGGCGGCGGCGCGCAGGGCGGCCGGGTCGGTGAGCATGCGCGGGCCCCGGGCGACGGTCACGCCCCGGACGGGCAGGGCGGGTCCCAGGGTCCACCGGGCGATGGCGGTCATCATCGCGGTCGTGGTGGCGGAGGTGTTGGGGTTGATCAGGACGACGGTCCGGGGCGCGGTACTGGTCCGGGGCGCGGTACTGGTCCGGGTCGCGGTGCCGGTCCGGGTCGCGGTGCCGGTCCGGGGCGCGGTGCCGGTCCGGGTCGCGGTACTGGTCCGGGTCGTGGTGCCGGTGCAGGCCTTCGCGCCGGTCCGGGTCGTCGCTTCGAGCCCGGTCGCCGCGACGGATCCCGTGGCACGCACGACGGCGGATCCCGTGGCGCGCACGGCGACGGCCCCCGTGGCACCCACGACGGTGGCCCCCGCCGTACGCGGGACGGCCCCGGGCCCCGCCGGGTGGGCGGGGGCCGGGGCTGCCGGTGGGGCGGGGTGCGGGTTCAGTGGACGTGCGCCGCCTTCGCGGCGCGGCTGCCGGAGATCTCCTCGCCGGGCTCCATCGGCGCGGTGACCTCGTCGTCGTCCCGGCGCCGGCCCAGGTGGTTGAAGACCACGTTGAGCAGGACGGCGGCGACGCAGCCGGTGGAGATGCCGGAGTCCAGGATGATCTTCGCGGTCTCCGGGAAGGCGTGGTAGAAGTTCGGCGCGGTGATCGGGATGATGCCGACGGCCAGCGAGACGGCCACGATCAGGACGTTGTTGTCCTTCTCCAGACCGGCCTTGACGAGGGTCTGGATGCCGCTGGCGGCGACCGAGCCGAAGAGGACGACGCCCGCGCCGCCGAGGACCGGCCGGGGTACGACCGAGATCAGCGAGGCGGCGACCGGCGAGAGGCCCATGAGGACCAGGAAGCCGCCGCCGCAGGCGACGACGAAGCGGCTGCGGATCCGGGTCATGGCGACCAGGCCGATGTTCTGGGCGAAGGCGCTGCACATGAAGCCGTTGAACAGGGGGCTGATCGCGGAGCCGAGGGTGTCGGCGCGCAGTCCGGCGGCGATGGTCTTCTCGTCGGCGGGCCGCTCGACGATCTCGCCGAGCGCCAGCATGTCGGCGGTCGACTCGGTCATGGAGACCAGCATGACCACGCACATGGAGATGATCGCGGCGAGGGCGAACTGCGGGGCGCCGAAGTGGAAGGGGGACGGGAAGCCGACGATGTCCGCCTCGGTCACCGGGGAGAAGTCGGTGACGCCGAACGGGATGGCGATGAGGGTGCCGATGACGAGGCCGACCAGGACGGCGACCTGCTTGAGGAAGCCGCGGGTGAAGCGGCGCAGGAGGAGGACGACGACGAGGGTGATGCCGGCGAGGGAGAGGAAGGTCGTCGAACCGTAGTCCTTCGCCTGGGGGTTGGGTCCCTGGGCCCAGCCGAACGCGACCGGGAGGAGGGACACGCCTATGAGGGTGATGACGGTGCCGGTGACGACCGGCGGGAAGAACCGCACGAGCCGGGAGAACCAGGGGGCGGCGAGGAAGCCGAGGAGTCCGGCGACGATGATCGCGCCGAAGATCACGGGAAGCGCGTCGGCCTTGTCGTCGGTGGTGTCGACGATGGCGAGCATCGGGGCGACGCCGGCGAAGGTGACGCCGTTGACGAACGGCAGGCGGGCGCCGATCTTCCAGACGCCGAGGGTCTGGAGGAAGGTGGCGAGACCGGCGGTGAAGAGGCTCGCGCCGGTGAGGAAGGTGAGTTCGGTGCCGGAGAGGCCGACGGCCGCTCCGACGATCAGGGGCGGGGCGACGACGCCCGCGTACATGGCGGCCACGTGCTGGAGGCCGCTGGTGAGCATCTTCACTGGGGGCAGCGTCTCGTCGACCGGATGCCTCTCGCGGTCTTCGGGGGCGGAGCCTGCGTCTTGTGCATTGCGAACCTGGGGCTTGGATGCCACGGCGGTTCCTCCGGTCGGTTACACGTCGGCGGTGACGCGGGTGTCTGGGAGGTGGTGCGATGCGGTGCGGGGTGCGGGAGGTGCGGCTCGTCGCGGGGCGGGGATCCGGCGGGCGGGGCCCCGGGAGGTGGGGCTCCCGCGTGCGGGGGCTCCGGAGGGTGGGGCTGCGGGAGGTGGTGCGGTGCGGCCGCGGAGGGGCGCGGCGTGGGGGCGGGGGGTCCGGTGGTGACGCGGGCGCGTGTCACCGTCCCGGGAGGTGCCGTACTGCTTCTGCGTACGGCACCTCCCGGTCGGGCTGCCGCGGATCCCGCTCGGATCCGCGGCGACCGGCCGAGGGCCGTCCCCCTCGGCCGGACTCCGTGGGGAGGGTCAGCCCCGGGCCGCGGTGCGGGCCAGGCGCTGCGCCTCCGTGCGCGCTTCGCGCGCGATGGTGTCCTCGTCGACGGTGAGCAGCCGGTCGTTCTCGACGATCTGCCGGCCGTTGACGAAGGAGGCCGTGACCGGGGCCGCCGCGCCGAAGACGATGGCGGTGACCGGGTCGGCGATGGTGGAGTGGCCGAGGCCGTCGATCTTCCAGAGGACGAAGTCGGCGAGCTTGCCGGCTTCGAGGGAGCCGATGTTGTCGGCGCGGCCGAGGACCTGCGCGCCGCCGTAGGTGCCGAGGCGCAGGGCCTGGCGGGCGTTGAGCGCGGCCTCGCGGTGGGCGCCGAGGCGGTTGATGAGGAGCGCGTTGCGCAGCTCGGTGTGGAGCTCGCCGGACTCGTTGGAGGCGGTGCCGTCGACGCCGAGGCCGACGGGGACGCCCGCCTTGAGCATGTCCGGTACGCGGGCGATGCCGGCGGCGAGGCGAGCGTTGGAGGAGGGGCAGTGGGCCACGCCCGTCTTCGTGCGGGCGAAGGCGGCGATGTCGGAGTCGTTCATGTGGACGCAGTGCGCCATCCACACGTCCTCGCCGAGGAAGCCGGTGGACTCGAAGTAGTCCGTCGGGCCCATGCCGAAGAGCTCGTGGCAGAACTTCTCCTCCTCCACGGTCTCCGAGCCGTGGGTGTGCATGCGCACGCCCAGGCGGCGGCCGAGCGCCGCGCCCTCGCGGAGCAGCTCGGTGGAGATGGAGAAGGGGGAACAGGGGGCGACGGCGATCTGGGTCATCGCGTCGAAGGAGGCGTCGTGGTACTTCTTCACCGTCTCCTCGGTCGCGGCGAGCGCGCCCTCGGTGGTCTCGACGGCGAAGTCCGGCGGCAGGCCGCCGTCCTTCTCGCTGCGGTCCATGGAGCCGCGGGCGAGGGTGAAGCGGACGCCCATCTCGGAGGCGGCGCCGATGATGGCGCCGGAGAGGTCGCCGGAGTTCACCGGGTAGACGTAGTGGTGGTCCATGGCGGTGGTGACGCCGCCGCGGGCCATCATCGCCAGCGAGCCCCGGGCGGCGGCGCGCACCATCTGCTCGTCGATCCGCGCCCAGGTCGGGTAGAGCGCCACCAGCCAGTCGAAGAGGTTGTGGTCGGTCGCCAGGCCGCGGGTGATCCACTGGTAGAAGTGGTGGTGGGTGTTGACCAGGCCGGGCGTGACCAGGTGGCCGGTGGCGTCGATGCGCCGGACCACGTTCTCCAGGTTCTCGGGGGCCCTGCCGGCGCCGATGGACTCGATCCTGTTGTCGGCGACGACGAGGTACCCGGAGGCGTACTCGGTGTCGTGCGCGTCGACGGTCGCGATCGCCGCGTTCTCGACGACGATCCGCTGGGGGGCTGCCGAAGGTGCTGCCATGGCGGTGCTTCCTTCATTCCTCGGGGGTGGTGTGGGCACGGCAGGACCCTAGGAGGATTTGAGTGCCGGGGCCGTCTGACGGCTCCGGGTGCCGAGATGGTGGAAGAACAGGTTGAGCAGGACCGCGACGAGCGCGCCCGCGCTGATGCCGGAGCCGAGCACGGTCTGCGCCCAGGCCGGGAAGCCGGCGTAGAAGGTGGGGGCGGCGAGCGGGATGATGCCCGCTCCGAGCGCGACGGCCACCAGGATGATGTTGGAGCTGTCGTCGAGTCCGGCTTCCGAGAGGGTGCGGATGCCGCTGACCGCGATCGAGCCGAAGAGGACGATGCCGGCGCCGCCGAGGACGGGCATCGGGACCGTGGAGACGACCGCGCCGAGGACCGGGAAGGCGCCGAGGACGAGCAGGGCGCAGCCGGCGGCGGCCACCACGTAGCGGGAGCGGACCCGGGTCAGCGAGACGACGCCGACGTTCTGGGCGAAGGCCGAGGTCGGGAAGCCGCCGAAGACGGGGCCGAGGAGGGTGGCGACGCCGTCGGTGCGCAGGCCGCGGGTGATGGTCCGGCCGTCGGTGGGCCGCTCGCAGATCTCGCCGAGGGCGAGCATGCCGGCGCTGGACTCCGTCATCAGGACCAGCATCACGATGCACAGGGAGAGGATCGCGGCGGGCTGGAACTCGGGGGCGCCGAAGGCGAAGGGGGCGGGCAGGGCGGCGACGGGCGCCTCGCGCAGGGCGCCGAAGTCGGCCATCCCGAAGGGGATCGCGGCGAGGGTGCCGATGAGGAGGCCGAGGAGCAGGGCGATCTGCTTGACGAAGCCCCTGCCGAAGCGCTGGAAGAGCAGGATGACGACGAGGGTGAAGCCGGCGAGGGCCAGGTGCTTCATGGCGCCGAAGTCGGCGACGGTCCGGTCGCCGCCCTGGGCCCAGGCGACGGGCACGGGCATCAGGGTGACGCCGATGAGGGTGATGACGACGCCGGTGACGAGCGGCGGGAAGAAGCGCAGGAGCCGGCCGAAGAAGGGGCCGACGGCGAGGCAGAAGACTCCGGCGACCATGACCGCGCCGTAGATGGCGGGCAGTTGGTGTCCGGGGGCGCTGGTCTCGGCGATGGCGAGCATCGGGGCGATGCCGGCGGACGAGGCGGCGTTGACGAACGGGAGCCGGTTGCCGGCGAAGCGTCCGGCGCCGAGGGTCTGCAGGACGGTCGCGCAGCCGGCGATGAGCAGGCTCGCCGCGATCAGCCGGGTCATGCCGGCCGCGTCCAGGCCGACGGCCTGGCCGATGATGAGCGGAGGGGTAACGACGCCGGCGTACATGGCGGCGATGTGCTGGAGCGCCGCGGGGACGAGCCGCGAGGCGGGGAGCTTCTCGTCCACCGGGTGGCAGGGGACCGGGGAGGACGACGGGGTGGAACACGGGCCTTCGGCGGTTGCCGGCCCCTTTGCAGGCTGTGCCATGGGAAGGTTCCCTCCGGTCCGGTGCGGCCCCCGCCCGACTGCGGGCGGGCGGGGGCCGGTCACTCAGGTGCCGCTTAGAGGTTGGTCATGTCGACCGGGATCTGCGCCGTGGCTCCGTCGCGCAGGACGGTGGCCTCGATGAGGCCGTACATGCGGTCGGCGGCGTAGTAGACCTCGTTGTCGTTCTTCAGGCCGAAGGGTTCGAGGTCGACCAGGAAGTGGTGCTTGTTCGGGAGCGAGAAGCGGACCTCGTCGATCTCCGAGCGGTGGTTGATGATCCGGGTGGCCATCTGGTAGAGCGTCTGCTGGAGGGAGTACGAGTAGGTCTCCGCGAAGGCTTCGAGCATGTGCTTCCTGGTCTGCTCGTAGGACCGCTCCCAATTGGGCATCCGCTGGTCGTCGTCGGTCCAGTTGAACCGCCACCGGCCGGACACCTGGGTGGCCAGGATGCGGTCGTACGCCTCCTGGAGGGTCGTGTACTGGTCCTTGATGTAGCCCCAGAACTCCGAGTTGGTGGAGTTCATGACGACGAGGTCCTTGAGGCCGGAGATGACCTCCCACTTCTCGCCGTCGTAGGTGATCTGGGTGACCCGGGTCTCCTGGCCCTTGCGGGCGAAGGAGTGGTTGACCTCGTCGGCGCCGATGAACTTGGAGTTGGCGTCGGAGGAGGCGATGCGCTCCCAGGAGTACTCCTCGATCCGGATCCGGGCGCGCTGGATCGGCTCCTGGCTCGTCACGAAGTGGCGGGCGAGGTGGATGCCGAACTGCTCGGCGGACTCGATGCCGTACTCCTTGGCGAACGCGAAGACGGTGTTCTTCGTCGTGTCGGTGGGGAGGCAGTGGGCGTTGGAGCCGGTGAGGTGGACGTCGCTGAGGTCGCCGGAGAGGGCGACGGAGACGTTGAGGTCCTTGATGTGGTGGGTGGCGCCGTCCCGCGTGATCTTGACGACGCGGTTCTCTGCTTTGCCGTACTGGTTCTGGCCGAGAATCGTGGGCATGTCTGCTAGCTCCCTCGGTATACGGAGTAGCCGAACGGGTTGAGCAGCAGCGGTACGTGGTAGTGCTCGCCCGGGGTGACGGCGAACGTGATCGCCACCTCCGGGAAGAACGCACCGCTGTCCCTTACGCGGGGGGCGTCCTGCTGCGCCTCGGCTTGCTTCTTCGCACTGTGCTTGGTCGAGAAGTACGCCTCGGTCTCGAAGTCGAGGCGTACGTGGGTGGTTCCCTCCGGCAGGGCCGGCAGGTCCTTGCAGCGCCCGTCCGCGTCGGTGGCGGAGCCGCCGAGCGCGGTCCACTCCGCGTCGGAGCCGGCGCGGGCCGCGAGCGCGATGGCGACGCCCCCGGCGGGGCGGCCGATGCTGGTGTCCAGGATGTGCGTGGACACCGAGGCCGTGGTGTCGGTGCTCATTGCGGAGCTCTCTTCTCTCTTACGAGTCCTCTGCGGGATCCGCGGGCCCTTACGGGGCCTGCGGATCCTCCGCGAGGCGGGTCAGCCGGATGCGGTTGATCTTGCCCAGTTCGGTGCGGACGATCTCCCGCTCCGCCTCGGGCGAGTTGCCGATCCGCTCGCGGACCGCGTCGCGCATCTGCTCGCCGGTCCTGCCGGTGGCGCAGATGAGGAAGACGTGCCCGAACCTGTCCTGGTAGGCCAGGTTGAGTTCGAGCATCTCGGCCTTGAGCTCCTCGGAGGCGCCGGCCATCCCGCTCTGCTCGCGGGAGGAGGTCGGGTCCCCGGCCTTCGGACGACCGATCGGCGGGTGCCCGGCCATCGCCTCGGCCAGGTCCTCGGCGGTCAGCTCGGCCATGGCGGCGTCGCTGGCGAGGAAGAGGGCTTCGGCGGTGGCGTACGGGCGCCGGGCGAGGATCCTGCTCCCCCACGCCGAGCTGGAGCACACCTCGTGGAGCGCGGCGAGGGCCTCGCTGTCCGCCGAGGTGTTGAACCGGGCCAGGCCCGGTGTCGTACCTGAAGTCACGGGAAGCCTCCGTGGCTGTTTTTCGCTGTGCGTCGGACGGGCTGCGGATAGCTAACGCCCTCCGCAACACAACGTCAACAGTTTGTTGAAAAGTCGGTGACACAAAAGCCGTCGTCCCGACATGCGGACGACGGCTTGTGGACACACATGATCAACTAGTCGGCCTCGACGGCCTTTTCCCTGTTCAGGGCGGTCTCGCGGTTGAGGTAGTTGTACACCGTGAAGCGGCTGACGCCGAGCGCGCCCGCCACCGTCTCCACCCCGTGGCGCACGGAGAAGGCCCCGCGCGCCTCCAGGAGCCGGACGACCTCCTGCTTCGACTTGCGGTCGAGCTCCGCGAGGGGCGCCCCGTGCCGTCGCTCCATCGCGACCAGGATGTGGTCCAGGGACTCCGACAGCTGCGGGAGGCGCACGGCGAGCACGTCCTCCCCCTCCCAGGACAGGACGACGTCGTCGGCCCCGGCCAGCTCGGGCCCCAGCAGCTCGGCACCCATGGCGTCCACCAGGGGCTTCACCGCGGCGATCAAGGGGTGTTCGTTCACTTCTCGCCCCCCTCGATCACGTTGACCTGGAGCGAGACGCGGGTGGCGCCGGCCGCGAGCGACTCGCGGAGCAGCGCGTCGACGGCGGTGAGGACCGCGTCGGCGCCGCCCTCCGCCGTGTTGCCGAAGGGGCCGACGTCGACCGCGTCCAGGTCGGCCGACTGGATGACCTCACGGGCCACGACCGCGTGCGCCGGCGCCTCGTCGAGGTCGAACGGCTCGGTCGTGAACTCCACTCTCAAACGCACCATGGCCCCACGCTACGGCCCCTCCCCGGCCCGGCGGGAGCCCCGGACCTGCGGGGACCCCTTGACAAGCCCGGCGACATGCTTGCAACATTCCGTCAGACAGAAACTTACTTCCGCTATACGGAAGGAGCGCCCACCTCTCATGACCCGCTTCTCAAAAGACGCCGTCACGGACCAGCGCTTCGATGTGAACCTGTCGATCCTCTTCACGGAACTCCCGCTCCTGGAGCGTCCCGCGGCCGCCGCCGCGGCGGGCTTCACCGCGGTCGAGCTGTGGTGGCCCTGGATCGACACCGCCACCCCCGAGCAGAGCGAGCTCGACGCCCTCAAGAAGGCCCTCGAGGACGCCGGCACCCAGCTGGTGGGACTGAACTTCTACGCCGGACGGCTCCCCGGCCCGGACCGCGGGGCCCTCTCCGTACCGGGTGAGGAGTCGGACCGCTTCCGCGCCAACATCGACGTGGCCGCCGACTTCGCCGCCTCGGTCGGCTGCAGGGCGCTCAACGCGCTCTACGGCAACCGCGTCGAGGGCGTGGACCCGCAGATCCAGGACACCCTCGCCCTGGAGAACCTGGTCCTGGCCGCCCGGGCCGCCGACCGCGTCGGCGCGATCCTCCTGGTCGAGACCCTCAACAAGCCGGAGTCGCCGCTCTACCCGCTGGTGAGCGCCCCCTCCGCGATCGAGGTCGTCGACAAGGTCAACGCGGCCACCGGACTCGGCAACGCCAAGTTCCTGCTCGACGTCTACCACCTGTCGATGAACGGCGAGGACGTGAGCGCGGTCATCGCGCGGTACGCGGACAAGACCGGCCACGTGCAGATCGCGGACAACCCGGGCCGCGGCGCGCCGGGCACCGGCGACCTGCCCCTGGAGCAGCTCCTCGACGAGCTGAGGAAGGCCGGTTACGACGGCTGGGTCGGCCTGGAGTACAAGGCCGCCGACGCCGCCGCGTCCTTCGAGTGGCTCCCGGCCGAGGCCCGCGCGGCCCGCTGACGAGCGCCCCCTCCCCGTACCACCAGAGTTTCCCGAGAGGCACCCTCATGAGCACCCTCCCCAAGATCGCGTGGATCGGCCTCGGCATCATGGGCTCCCCCATGTCCGAGAACCTCCTCAAGGCCGGCTACCCGGTCACCGGCTTCACCCTGGAGCAGGACAAGCTGGACCGTCTGGCCCAGGCCGGCGGCACCGTCGCGGGCTCGATCGCCGAGGCCGTCGAGGACGCCGACGTCATCATCACGATGGTGCCCGCCTCCCCGCAGGTCGAGGCGATCTCCTACGGCCCCGAGGGCATCCTGGAGAACGCCCGGCGGGGCGCGCTGATCGTCGACATGTCGTCGATCACCCCGCAGACCTCGGTCGACCTCGCCAAGAACGCCGCCGAGAAGGGGATACGCGTCATCGACGCCCCGGTCTCCGGCGGCGAGGCCGGCGCCATCGAGGCCGTGCTCTCGATCATGGTCGGCGGCGAGCGGGCCGACTTCGACGAGGCCCTGCCGATCCTGGAGGCCCTCGGCAAGACGATCGTGCTGTGCGGCCCGCACGGCTCCGGCCAGACGGTGAAGGCCGCCAACCAGCTCATCGTGGCGGTCAACATCCAGGCCTGCGCCGAGGCCGTCGTCTTCCTGGAGAAGTCCGGCGTGGACCTCGCCGCGGCCCTCGACGTCCTCAACGGCGGTCTGGCCGGCTCGACCGTGCTGACCCGCAAGAAGGACAACTTCCTGAACCGGGACTTCAAGCCGGGCTTCCGGATCGACCTGCACCACAAGGACATGGGCATCGTCACCGACGCCGCCCGCAACGTCGGTGCCGCCCTTCCGGTCGGCGCGGTCGTCGCCCAGCTCGTCGCCTCCCTGCGCGCGCAGGGTGACGGCGGCCTGGACCACTCGGCCCTGCTGCGCGCCGTCGAGCGCCTCTCCGGCCAGCAGGTCTGACCCCGTCCCCGCTTCCCCGGGGCCCCCGATTTCCGGTCGGCGGCGGCGCTGACAACTGTCCTGTCGCGCCCAGGCGCCGCCGCCGACCGGAACACCACACTTCATTTTCAACAAACTGTTGACGTTTTTCGGAGGGCGTACCTACGCTCCTGGCACCGTCACACAGTGCAGCTCCCGTACGGAAGGTCACGATGTCGCAGCGCGTGCTTACGACCGAGTCCGGCGCCCCCGTCGCCGACAACCAGAACTCCGCCACCGCCGGCGTCGGTGGCCCCCTCCTCCTCCAGGACCAGCACCTGCTGGAGAAGCTCGCGCGCTTCAACCGTGAGCGGATCCCGGAGCGCGTGGTGCACGCCCGCGGTTCCGGCGCGTACGGGTACTTCGAGGTCACCGACGACGTCACCGGCTTCACGAAGGCCGACTTCCTCTCCGAGGTCGGCAGGCGGACCGAGACCTTCATCCGCTTCTCCACCGTGGCCGACTCGCTCGGCGGCGCGGACGCGGTCCGCGACCCCCGCGGCTTCGCGCTGAAGTTCTACACCGAAGAGGGCAACTACGACCTCGTCGGCAACAACACCCCGGTGTTCTTCATCAAGGACCCGATCAAGTTCCCCGACTTCATCCACTCGCAGAAGCGCGACCCCTTCACGGGCAAGCAGGAGCCGGACAACGTCTGGGACTTCTGGGCGCACTCCCCCGAGTCCACCCACCAGATCACCTGGCTCTTCGGCGACCGCGGCATCCCGGCCTCGTACCGGCACATGCACGGCTTCGGCTCGCACACCTACCAGTGGACCAACGAGGCGGGCGAGGCCTTCTTCGTCAAGTACCACTTCAAGACGAACCAGGGCGTCCGCAGCCTCTCCGCCGAGCAGGCCGCCGAGCTGGTCGGCAAGGACGCCAACTCGCACCAGACCGACCTGCTCCAGGCGATCGAGCGCGGGGTCAACCCCTCCTGGACCCTGTACGTCCAGGTCATGCCGGCCGCCGAGGCCGCGGACTACCGCTTCAACCCGTTCGACCTCACCAAGGTGTGGCCGCACGCCGACTACCCGCTCCAGCGGGTGGGCCGCCTGGTCCTCGACCGCAACCCGGACAACGTCTTCGCCGAGGTCGAGCAGGCCGCGTTCTCCCCGAACAACTTCGTCCCGGGCATCGGCCCCTCGCCGGACAAGATGCTCCAGGGCCGCCTCTTCGCCTACGCGGACGCCCACCGCTACCGCCTCGGCGTCAATCACACCCTGCTGCCGGTGAACGCCCCCAAGGCGACCACGGCGCGGAACTACGGCCGGGACGGCCTCATGGCCACCCGCAACGGCTCGCGCCACGACAAGAACTACGAGCCCAACTCGTACCAGGGCCCGGCCCAGACCGACGCCGCGCTCTCCGCGCCGCTCGCGATCCACGGCTGGACCGGCACCCACGAGGCGCCCGCGCACGTCAAGGACGACGACTTCTTCCAGGCCGGCGAGCTCTACCGCCTGATGTCCGAGGACGAGAAGGGCCGTCTGGTCGCCAACATCGCCGGCGGCCTGTCCCAGGTGTCCCGCGAGGACGTCATCGAGAAGAACGTCGCGCACTTCGCCGCCGCCGACCCGGAGTACGGCAGGCGCGTGGCCGAGGCGGTCGCCGCCCTGCGCGACTGATCCACGGCGACACCCATACTGCGTACGGCACTTGACGGGAGGTCAGCGCCGTACGCGGTCCGGAGCGCCGGCCCGAATGAGGGGTGGCCGGTGAACCGGACAGCGTGAGGACCGCGGCGGCGCCGAGCCAGTGCGGTGGTAAGGGCGAGGGTCCCCCTTCCTGACCTGAAGGAAGGGACGGCCACTCCGCCCGTCGGCACCGCCGCGGTCCCAACGCCCTCCCCCGCGAAGGGGGATCCCGAGACTCCGCCCGGCGGCGCGAACGTCCTGTCGCGCCAGCCTCGTGCCGTCGGGCGGTCACAAGACCGGAGAGCGCGGAACCAGGTTTACGGTCCCTGGTTCCGCGCTCTTCCTCGTTTCCCGCCGGTCGGCCCGCGCCAGGAGGAACGTCACGGCGAGCGAGGCGAGGGCGAGGAGCACCATCCCGGTCCGCGGCGAGGTGTACTGGGCCAGGGCGCCGGCCAGGGCCGCGCTCACCCCCTGGAGCGCGAGCATCCCCGAGGAGTGCAGGCCCAGGGCGTGACCGCCCAGCTCCTCCGGCACCAGGGCCATCAGCCGCTCCTGGTGCAGCAGGCTCGCCCCGTACCCCACCGCCGACACGGTCACGGCGGCGAGCGCGAGCGGAAGCCCCGGGTCGAGGGCGAAGAGGAGGAACGGGGCCGCGAGCAGCGCCTGGAGCGGGAAGCGGAGCGGGCCGCGCAGCCGCGCCGGTACGAAGCGGCCGACGGCGGTGTCCCCGACCAGCATCCCGAACGCGCCGCAGGCGAAGAGGAGTCCGGCGCGCTCGGGGGCGTACGGCACGAACAGCGACTCGCAGCCCACGATCAGTCCGTTGGGCACCCAGAGCGCGAGGTAGCAGCGGCGGCGGGCGGGCACGGACAGGAGCCGGGCGTTGGTGCGCCGGGTCTCGGCGACCGAGGGCCGTCCCCCGGCGCGCGGCGGGCGCGCCCCCAGGCCGAGGCGGGCCAGGAGGGCGGCGGCGAGGTAGAGCCCGGCGCCGGCGAGGACCGCGCCGCGCGGCGAGAGCAGGGCGACGAGGAGCCCGCCGGCCGCGAAGCCGCCGATCTGGCAGACGCCGGTGGCCATGTTCGTCACCGAGCGGCCGAGGAGGTACCGCTCGCGCGGAAGGATCTCGTTCAGGAGGCCGTGGCGCACCCCGCCGCCCAGCGAGGCCACGAGCCCCTCGGCGAGGAGGACCGCGAAGACCGCCCAGGTGGGCAGGGCGGGGATCGCCAGGACGGCCGTGCCGACGGCGAAGAAGAGGGCGGTTCCGCAGAGCGCGGCGCGCGGCGGCAGCCGGTCGGCGGCGGAGAGCAGCGTGGTCGCGCCGAGGAGCTGGGCGAGCGAGGGCCCGAAGAGCGCGAGGGCGGAGAGGAACGGCGAGCCGGTGGCGCGCAGGACGAGGGTGGCGAGCCCGAGTCCCGCCACCGTCTGCGCGGCGGTGTGGACGGAACCGGTGAGGAAGAGCGGGGTGAATTCGGGGGTGCGGAAGAGGGAGCGGTAGCGGGCGCGTTGAGGGGTGCGGGAACGGGGCATGCGGGGAGTCTCGGGGGCGCCCGGCGCTCACCGTCATTGTTTCGCGCCACGGCGAAACAGAGGGGCGCGGGAGGGCGGCGGGATGGGCTGGTGGCGGATCGGGACCGACTCGCTCGCGGGCGGCCGCTTCGTGGTCTCGCCGCTGGCCGAGACGATCGCCGCGCTCAAGACCCTGCACGCGGCCGCCGCGACCCATCCGGGCGAACGGGCCTGGCTGGCCGCGTCGTCGACCGCCTACCGGGCCCGTCTGGCGGCCGAACCGCTCGACGCCCTGCTGGTGCGGGCCGCGATCGGGCGCACCTGGAACGCGGACTTCCTGACGCCGACGCCCCTGGGCGAGGGCGAGCGGTCCTTCGAGGAGGAGGTGGAGGCCGTCCGCGCCGCCGATCCGGCCGACACGGTGCCCCAGCTGGCCGTCGCCCTCGGCGGTCCCGTGCCGGAGCCGCTGCGGTCGGCGCGGGACCTGCCCGGCCGGATGGCGGGGGTCCTGACGTGGGTGTGGGAGGAGACGGTGCTCCCGGAGTGGCCGCGGCGGCGGAGGATCCTCGAAGCCGACGTGGTCGCGCGGACCGCGCGGTTGGGCCGGGCCGGCTGGGCGGCGGCCCTGGACGAGCTGTCGCCGGGACGGACGCGCTGGCTCGGCGACGGACGGCTCCAGGTCAACGCCCGTCCCTACCCGCCGCGTTCGGTCGACGGGGGCCGGCTGCTCTTCGTGCCGGTGACCCCGGCGACGGGCTGGGTGTCCTGGGAGGGCACGGAGCGGTTCGCGGTGGTGTACCCCTGCTCGGGCGTCCTGGCGGAGGCCTCGGGCCCCGTCGTGCCGCAGGCGCTCGGCGCGCTCCTCGGACCGGCGCGGGCGGGCGTGCTCGTACGTCTGGAGACGCCCCTGTCCACCAGCCAGTTGGTGGCCCTGACCGGACAGGGCCTCGGGTCGGTGGGCCGGCACCTGAAGGTGCTGCGGGAGGCGGGCCTCGTACGGCGGGGTCGGGCGGGCCGGTCGGTGCTGTACGCGTGGACGGAGGCGGGCGCGGTGCTCGTACGGGCGCGGGGCGGGCGAGGGACGTGAGGCGGCCCCCGTCCCGGTGCTCGTCGGGACGGGGGCCTCGCGGTGGGGCCGGATCAGACCTGGAGGGCCTTGATCGCGGTCGGCGCGTGGCCGGGCTCGGTGGCCAGGTCCTCGAACTCGGTGACGTCGCTCATGTCGACCGTCTTGCTCATCGCGATGTTGGTGATGCGCTCCAGGATCGCCTCGACGACGACCGGGACCCGGTGCTCGACGGCCAGCTTCTTGGCCTGCTCCAGGGCCTCGCCCAGCTGGTCCGGGTCGGTGACGCGGATGGCCTTGACGCCCAGGCCCTCGGCGACCTTGACGTGGTCGACGCCGTAGACGCCGATCTCCGGGGTGTTGATGTTCTCGAACTCCAGGTTGACCTCGAAGTTGATGCCGAGGCCGCCCTGCGCCTGCCGGATGAGGCCCAGGTAGGCGTTGTTGACGAGGACGTGGACGTAGGGGACCTTGTGCTGGGCGGCGACCGCCAGCTCCTCGATCATGAACTGGAAGTCGTAGTCGCCGGAGAGCGCGACGACCGGGGTCTCCGGGTCGGCGGTGGCGGCGCCGATGGCGGCCGGGATGGTCCAGCCGAGCGGGCCGGCCTGGCCGCAGTTGATCCAGTGGCGCGGCTTGTAGACGTGCAGGAACTGCGCGGCGGCGATCTGGGAGAGGCCGATGGTGGTGACGTACCGGGTCTCCGGGCCGAAGGCCTTGTTCATCTCCTCGTAGACGCGCTGCGGCTTCATCGGGATGTTCTCGAAGTGCGTGCGGCGCTGGAGGGTGGCCTTGCGCTCCTGCGCGGAGGCGGCCCAGGCGGTGAAGTCGGGGAGGCGGCCGGCGGCCTTCCACTCCTTCGCGATCTCCACGAAGAGTTCCAGGGCGGCCTTCGCGTCGGAGGCGACGCCGTAGTCCGGGGCGAAGATCCTGCCGAGCTGGGTGGGCTCGATGTCGACGTGGACGAACTTCCGGCCCTTGGTGTACGCGTCCAGGTTGTAGCCCGTGTGGCGGTTGGCCCAGCGGTTGCCGATGCCGAGGACGAAGTCGGACTCCAGGAAGGTCGCGTTGCCGTAGCGGTGCGCGGTCTGGACGCCGACCATGCCGGCGGCCAGCTCGTGGTCGTCCGGGATGGTGCCCCAGCCCATGAGGGTGGAGATGACCGGGACGCCGGTCAGCTCGGCGAACTCGACGAGCAGGTCGGAGGCGTCGGCGTTGATGATGCCGCCGCCGGCGACGATCAGCGGGCGCTCGGACTCCAGGAGGAAGCCGAGGGCCTTCTCGGCCTGGGCGCGGGTGGCGCGCGGCTTGTAGACCGGCAGCGGCTCGTACGTCTCCGGGTCGAACTCGATCTCGGTCAGCTGGACGTCGATCGGCAGGTCGATGAGGACCGGGCCGGGGCGCCCCGAGCGCATGAGGTGGAAGGCCTGCTGGAAGACGCCGGGGACCTGCGCGGCCTCCAGGACGGTGGTGGCGGCCTTGGTGACCGGCTTGGCGATGGTCGCGATGTCGACGGCCTGGAAGTCCTCCTTGTGGAGCTTCGAGACCGGGGCCTGGCCGGTGATGCAGAGGATCGGGATCGAGTCGGCGATCGCCGAGTACAGGCCGGTGATCATGTCGGTGCCGGCCGGGCCCGAGGTGCCGATGCAGACGCCGATGTTGCCGGCCTTGGCGCGGGTGTAGCCCTCGGCCATGTGGGACGCGCCCTCGACGTGACGGGCGAGCGTGTGGCCGACGCCGCCCACGTTCTTGAGCTCGCGGTAGAAGGGGTTGATCGCCGCGCCGGGGACGCCGAACGCCTGGGTGACGCCTTCGCGCTTGAGGATCTCAACGGCCGCTGCGGCGGCGGTCATACGAGGCATGGGAGTGCTCCTGCTTCGGCCGGGCGGATCCAGGCGGGCCTCCCCTCGACCGGGGGCCCTCCCGCCTGTTTCCGTAATACGGAAAAACTGTTCTGCTATGTGGAAGCAATGTAAGTGGGGTGGTGAAGAGCCGTCAAGGGAGGTCCGCGCTGCGGGACGGTTCAGGGGTGGGTCGGGGGCGCTTCGGGGACGGTTCCGGGCGTCCGAAGTGGCCGAACAGCCTCCCCCGGGGTGGTGGATGGGTGGACGATGGGAGCGGACGACAGGGGGTTGGACCGTGGGCGATTCGGTACCGGTGCGCTGCCCGGAATGCCTGAGCACCCAGGCGTACGCGGCACCCGTCTTCCCCTGCCCGTGCGGGAGCCCCGTGGCCCCGCGGGTGGCGGCGGACGCGGTGGCGGAACCGATCACGCGCCGGAACTGGACGGACGAGTGGGTCACCGTCCGCTGCGGCGCCTGCGGCCGCGAGGACGACTGGCCCCGTCCGGAGCTCGGCTGCCAGTGCGGCGCGGTCCTGCGGGTGCCGGTCCGGGCGGCGGACGCGGCGGGCCCCGGGGGCGGCACGGACCGCCCGGACGTCACGGACGGCGCGACGGAGCAGGGTGCGGGTGATCCGGGTGGCCCGAGCGGTCCCGGCGCCCCGGGTGCGGGCCCGTGCCCCGGCGCGGTCCCGCCCCGGACGACGGCCCCCGACGCGTCGCGGTCCGGCGCGGACCCCGAGGGCGGGAGCGGTGTCGGCGCGTCCGCCCCGGACGTTTCCCGTACGGGTGGCCCGTCCGGCCCGGACGTTTCCCGTACGGGTGGCCCCCGGGCCGACGGCCCCCGCGCCGGTGACGGCCCCGGCCGCGGCGTCGACGGCGCCGGTGCGCACGGGCCCGACACCGACACCGGCCCCGACACCGCCAGCCCGCACGGGCCCGAAGGGCCGGCGCCCCGGGAGCCGTACCGGCCGTTCACCGAGCGCTACCCCGCGCACATCCCGCTGCCGCCCACGGGCCCGCGCCCGGCCCCGGCACGGGGCGCCTTCCGGCCCGTGACGATCCGGACCGGGCGGGACGCGGTGGCCGCGGCCGCCGGGTACCTGCGCTGGCTCGGCTTCCGGGACGTCGTCCAGCCCGAGGAGCGGCCCGCCTCCGGGGTGGACCTGCGGGCGCCGGGGCTCGTCGCCCAGGTGGACCCGAGCACCCGCCCCACCGGGCTGCGGGCGGTCGAGTGCCTCTGGCTCAACGGTCTGAGCACCTCGGCCGTGAGCGTGTTCTTCGCGCTCGCCGGCTACACCCCGGAGGCCCGTTCGCGCGCCGCCGAGATCGGCCTCCCGCTCTTCGTCCTCGACCTGACCGGCACCCCGCAGCCGGTCAACCGCGCCGCCGACGACCTGGTGGCGGACGGCGCCTGAAACCGCACCCGGTCCCGGCCCCGCGCCCGGTCCCGGCGCCCGAGCCGCGCGGAGCGCGCCCCCGCCCTCCCCCCACAACACCTCGGCATCCGAAATCGGCCATTCACGCGTGAGGACCACGCTCCGCCGGGCACAACTCCCTTGGGGGGTGGGCGTCATGCCGACGGGGATGTGGTGGTTCATCGGGACGGCCTGGGCCGAACTGCTGCTCGCCGCCGCGCTGTCGCGAACCTGCAGCAGGGAGAGCGGGGCACCGGACGAGGACGCCGTGCCGACGCCGCAGGCGCTCGCGCTGCTGCGGGGCGGGCGGCGGGCGGCCGTCACCGTGGCGCTCGTGGCGCTGCACCAGCGCGGGGCGGTCGCGGCGGGCCGCAAACATACGATTCGGGCCAACGGCGGGCCGGGCCGGACCCGCGACCCCGTCCAGCTCGGGGTGCACGGGGCGCTCCGCCGGGCCCTCGCCCTGGGGGACCTCACGCAGCGCCCCGAGGCGCGGCGGGCCGTGGACGCGCTGAGCGGCGAGCTGCGCGGGGCCGGGCTGCTGCGGCCGGTCGCGCAGCTGTGGGTCGTCCGGGCGCTGCTCGGCTGCGTGCTCCTGACCGTCCTCGTCGGGCCGTTCGCGACCGGGGCGTCCCGCGCGGACCTCCCGGAGGTGCTCGCGACCGGCCTCCCGCCGGTCCTCGGAGCGGTGGCGGTGCTGCTGCGGCTGCCCGTCACGACCGGCGCGGCGCGGCGGCTGCTCTCCGGGCTGCGGGAGCGGTACCCGCTGCCTTCGCACCGGCGGGAGGTGACGGACGGACGGCTCGTCCAGCTGTACGTGGCGCTGTACGGCGACCCGGCCCTCGCCCTCTTCCTGCCCCGCTTCTCGCGGGACGGCGGGCTGCTCGACCGGCCCGGGGCCACGGACCGGAACCGGCCGCCGCCGGGCGGTTCCCCCGGCCGCTGAGGCCGTGCCGCGCCCGTCCCGCGTCATACTGGCGCATGCGCATCAGAGCGGCCGTCGCGGCCGAACTCCCGCTGCTCCAGGACATCGAACGGGCGGCGGGCGAACCGTTCCGCTCCCTCGGCATGGCGGCGATCGCCGACGACGACCCGCCGTCCCTGGAGACCCTGGAGGCGTACCGCGGGGCGGGCCGGGCCTGGGTCGCGGCGGACGCCGCCGACCGCCCGGTGGCGTATCTGCTCACCGATCCGGTCGACGGCGCCGCCCACATCGAGCAGGTGTCGGTGCACCCGGACGCCGCCCGCCGGGGCGTCGGCCGGGCCCTGATCGAGCACCTGGCGGTGGTCGCCGGGAAGGAGGGCCTGACGGCGCTGACCCTGACGACGTTCGCCGAGGTGCCCTGGAACGCCCCGTACTACGCCCGGCTCGGCTTCCGTCCGCTCGACGACTCCGACCCGGCCCTCACGGACGGGCTGCGCGCGATCAGCCGCGCGGAGGCGGCCCACGGCCTGGCGGCCTGGCCCCGCGTCCTCATGCGCCGGGACCTCGCCGGCTAGTTTCCGGCGTACCGCTCCCGCAGCTCGATCTTCCGCACCTTGCCGCTCACCGTCATGGGGAACTCCGCGAGGATCTCCACCCGGCGCGGGATCTTGTAGTGGGCGAGGCGGTCGCGGCAGAAGGCCTTGATCTCCTCCGGGGTGGGCGGGTCGGCCGGGTCGCGCGGGATCACGCAGGCGAGGACCTCCTCGCCGTACCGCTCGTCGGGGACGCCGACCACCTGGACGTCCGCGATCTTGGCGTGCCCGTGGAGGAACTCCTCGATCTCGCGCGGGTAGACGTTCTCCCCGCCCCGGATGATCATGTCCTTGATGCGGCCGACGATCTGCACGCAGCCGTCGTCGCGCATCACCGCCAGGTCGCCGGTGTGCATCCAGCGGCCCGGGTCGATCGCCTCGGCGGTCTTCTCCGGCTCGTCCCAGTAGCCGAGCATCACGCCGTAGCCGCGGGTGCACAGCTCCCCCGCCCGGCCGCGCTCCACGGTCAGTCCGCTCGCCGGGTCGACGACCTTCACCTCGACGTGCGGCAGGACCCGGCCGACCGTGCCGGTGCGGCGCTCCAGGTCGTCGTCGCGGCGGGTCTGGGTGGAGACGGGCGAGGTCTCGGTCATGCCGTAGCAGATCGACACCTCCGCCATGTTCATCTCGGCGACCACCCGCTTCATCACCTCCGCCGGGCACGGCGAGCCCGCCATGATCCCGGTGCGGAGGGTGGACAGGTCGTGCGCCGCGAAGTCGGGGAGGTTCAGCTCCGCGATGAACATCGTCGGCACCCCGTACAGCGAGGTGCAGCGCTCCTCCTGGACCGCCCGGAGGGTGGCGGCCGGGTCGAAGGAGGGCGCGGGGATCACCATGCAGGCGCCGTGCGAGGTGGCCGCCAGGTTGCCCATGACCATGCCGAAGCAGTGGTAGAAGGGGACGGGGATGCAGATCCTGTCCTGCTCGCCGTAGCCGATCGTCTCCCCGACGAAGTAACCGTTGTTGAGGATGTTGTGGTGGGAGAGCGTGGCCCCCTTCGGAAAGCCCGTGGTGCCCGAGGTGTACTGGATGTTGACGGGCTCGTCGCAGGAGAGCGGCTCCGGCCGCAGCCCCCCGGGCGTACGGGTGAGGAAGGCGTCCCAGCTCGGGTCGCCGAAGTACACGGTCTCGCGCAGCCCCGGGCACTCCCCGCGCACCTGCTCGACCATCGCCCGGTAGTCGCTCGCCTTGTGGGTGAGGGAGGCGAAGAGCAGGGAGACGCCGGACTGGTTCAGCACGTACGCCAACTCGTGGGCGCGGTAGGCCGGGTTGACGTTGACCATGACGGCGCCGACGCGGGCGGTGGCGTACTGGACGAGGACCCACTCCGCGCGGTTCACCGCCCAGATGCCGACCCGGTCGCCCTTGCGGACGCCGCTGCCGAGCAGCGACCCGGCGAGCCGGTCGACGTCCGCGCCGAACTCCGCGTACGTCCAGCGGCGTCCGGCGGGGACGTCGACGAGCGCCTCGCGGTCGGGCCAGGCGGCGACGGCCCGGTCCAGGTTGGCGCCGATGGTGTCGCCGAGGAGCGGGGTGGTGGACGCCCCGTGGGCGTACGAGAGTTCCTCGGGCGCGCTCACGAGAGGTCCCCTTCCGCGTACTCGGTGCCGCCGCCCTCGGCGGTGAGGCGGCGCAGCTCCACCCGGCGGATCTTGCCGGAGACGGTCTTGGGCAGGTCGGCGAACTCGACGCGCCGGATCCGCTTGTACGGGGCGAGGACCGCCCGCGAGTGCGCGAAGAGGACCTTCGCGGTCTCCGGGCCCGGCTCCCAGCCCGCCGCGAGGACCACGTACGCCTTGGGGACGGCGAGCCGCAGCGGGTCGGGGGCGGGGACGACGGCCGCCTCGGCGACGGCCTCGTGCTCCAGGAGCGCGCTCTCCAGCTCGAAGGGGCTGATCTTGTAGTCGGAGGCCTTGAAGACGTCGTCGGCGCGCCCGATGTAGGTGATGTAGCCGTCCGCGTCGCGCGCGCCGATGTCGCCGGTGCGGTAGTGGCCGCCGGCCATCGCCTCCGCCGTGCGCTCCGGGTCGCCGTGGTAGCCGGTCATCAGGCCCACCGGGCGGGCGGACAGGTCGAGGCAGATCTCGCCCTCGTCGGCGTCCGGGCGGCCGGTCACCGGGTCGATCAGGGTGACCCGGTAGCCGGGGCTGGGACGGCCCATGGAGCCCTCCTTGAGCCGCTGGCCGGGGCTGTTGGAGACCTGGACGGCGGTCTCGGTCTGGCCGAAGCCGTCGCGGACGGTGGTGCCCCAGGCGCGCCGGACGGCCTCGATGACCTCGGGGTTGAGCGGTTCGCCGGCGGCGACGACCTCGCGCGGCGGGGTCTTGAGCTGTCCCAGGTCGGCCTGGATCAGCATCCGCCACACGGTCGGCGGGGCGCAGAAGCTGGTGATCCCGTTCCGCTCCATCTCGTCCATGAGGCGGACCGGGTCGAAGCGCGTGTAGTTGTGGACGAAGACGGTCGCCTCGGCGTTCCACGGCGCGAAGAGGTTGGACCAGGCGTGCTTGGCCCAGCCGGGCGAGGAGATGTTGAGGTGGACGTCGCCGGGCTTGAGCCCGATCCAGTACATGGTGGCGAGGTGGCCGACCGGGTACGAGGTGTGGGTGTGCTCGACCAGCTTGGGGCGGGCGGTCGTGCCGGAGGTGAAGTACAGCATCAGGGTGTCGTCGGCGAGCGTGTCGCCGTCGGGCTCGAAGTCGGCGGACTCGCGGGCGGCGAGCCCGTAGTCCAGCCAGTCCGTCCCGCCTCCGCCGACCGCGATCCGGGTGTAGTCGCCGGGGACGTCGTCGAACTTGGCGGTGTCCCCGGCGCGCACGAGGACGTGGCGGGCGCGGCCCCGCTCGACGCGGTCGCGCAGGTCGGCGGGGCCGAGGAGCGGGGTGGCGGGGATGACGACGGCCCGCAGCTTCATGGCGGCGAGGACGGTCTCCCACAGCTCGACCTGGTTGCCCAGCATGACGACGATCCGGTCGCCGGCGCGCACGCCCCGGGCCCGCAGCCAGTTCGCGACCCGGTTCGAGCGGGCGGACATCTCCGCGAAGGACACCTTCGTCCCGGAGCCGTCCTCCTCGACGACGTGCAGGGCGGTGCGGTCGTTGCCCGCCGCGACGACGTCGAACCATTCGAGCGCCCAGTTGAACCGTTCGGGCCGGGGCCACGCGAAGCCCCCGTAGGCCGCCTCGTAGTCCTCCCGGTGTTCCAGGAGGAAGTCCCGGGCGGCCCGGAACTCCTCGGTCGCGCTGGTTGCCGTCATGTGTCCTCCTCGTTGCGGGACCGGTCCCGGACATCGTGTAATCAGTGACCCGGGTCTCACCACCCCCGTTCGGGGGTGAACCCGCGGACGGCGAGGGCCGGCGCGGCGGCCACGAAGGAGAGCGCGGTGCGCGAGCACGTCGGATCGTCGGTGGAGCTGCGCGGCGCGCTGCTGGGGCTGCGCCGCGCCACCGGGCTGCCGGTGGTCTTCGGGGGGCTGCTGCACGGGACCCGGGGGCTGCGGATCGGCGAGCTGAACGGCGCGGTGACGCCGGCCCTGCGCGGGCTGGCGATCTCGGCGGGATCCGGTCTGGGCGGGAAGTGCCTGGCGCTCGGGCGGCCGTGCGCGGTGACGGACTACCCCTCGGCCCGGCACATCACCCACGAGTACGACGGCCCGGTGTCGGCGGAGGGGCTGCGGTCGGTGGTCGCGGTGCCGGTCGTCGTGCGCCGGAAGGTGCGGGGCGTGCTGTACGGGGCGCTGCGCGACGCGCAGCCGGTCGGCGACCGGGTCTTCGACGCGGCGGTCGCGGCGGCCCGCGACCTGGAACGGGCGCTGGCGGTACGGGACGGGGTCCGGGAGCTCCTGGCCCCGCCGCCGTCCGGGCCCTCCTGGGAGGAGGTCCGGCAGGCGCACGGCGAACTGCGCGAGCTGGCGCCGAAGGTCGCGGACCCGGAGCTGCGGGAACGGCTCCTCGCGGTGTGCGGCCGCCTGGAGACGGCTTCGGGGCCCTCCGCCCCCGCCCCGGCGGTGGCCCTGACGCCGCGCGAGACGGACGTCCTGGCGGCGGTGGCCTCGGGCGCGACGAACGCGGCGGCGGCCGCCCGGCTCGGCCTGCGCCCCGAGACGGTGAAGGGCTATCTGCGCTCGGCGATGCGGAAGCTGGGGGCGCACACGCGGCTGGAGGCGGTGGTGGCGGCGCGGCGGGCGGGGGTGTTGCCGTAGGCCCGGCGGGGGGCGGAGGTGTTGCCGTAGACCCGGCGGGGGGGCGGAGGTGTTGCCGTAGGCCCGCGGGGGCCGGTCAGAACAGGGCCTGGACCGCGTACAGCGCGCCGAGGCTCGTGGCGAGGGTGCCGAGGAGGAGGCGGAGGGCGGTTTCGGGGAGGCGGGGCTGGAGGCGGGCGCCGAGATAGCCGCCGATCAGGCCGCCGAGGCCGCAGGCGAGGCCCAGGGCCCAGTCCGGGGCGGCGGCCTCGGTGGTGGTGAGGGAGAGCAGGGCGAAGGTGACGGCTCCGACGACGGAGGTCGTGAAGGTGGCGGCGAGGGCGGCCGGGGCCACGCGGGCGACGGGGACGCCCCGGCCCGCCAGGACCGGGCCGAGGAGGGAGCCGCCGCCGATGCCGTAGATCCCGCCCACGATCCCGACGGCCAGGGCGAGTCCGGTGACGGTGCGGGGCGAGGGCTCGGCGGCGGGCCGCTCGCGGGCGGGGCGGAGGGTGCGGACGCACAGCCACACGCCCAGGGGCAGCAGCAGCGCGGCGATGAGGACGCGGAAGACGGTGGGGCCGGGGAGGGCGAAGACGCGGACGACGGCGCCGATCACCACCCCGGGGAGGGTGCCCGCCACCAGGCGCCGGGTGAGCGGGCCGCGCAGGGCGCCGGTCCTGCCGTGGCGCCACAGGGCGCCGGGGCCCGCGACGACGTTGAACAGCAGGTTCGTCGGCGTGACGGAGGGGTTCGGCACGGCGAAGACGCTGAGCTGGACCGGGAGCAGGAACACCGCCCCCGAGACCCCGGCCGGCGCGGTCACGACGGAGATCAGCAGCCCGGCGGCCACCCCGCCCAGCAGCGTCGACCAGTCCACCGCGCCCCCCGTTCCGAGATCGTCCGGACAGTATCCGGCCCCGGCGCGGCGGGTCCCTCCCCTACCCCTCCACCGCGTACGGCACGAACGTGCTGGCGTGTTCGTCGACGGCGAGGACGCGGCCGAGCGGGGGGACCGCCCGCTGGGGGCAGTCCAGGCGTTCGCAGACGCGGCAGCCCATGCCGATCGGGGTGGCGGCGGCCCTGTTGTCGAGGTCGAGGCCGTCGGAGTAGACCAGCCGGGAGGCGTGGCGCAGTTCGCAGCCGAGGCCGATGGCGAAGGTCTTGCCCGGCTCGCCCCAGCCGCCGCGGTGGCGGGTCACGGTGCGGGCGGTCCACAGGTAGCGCTGTCCGTCGGGCATGGCCGCCACCTGGACGTGGATGCGGCCGGGGGCGGCGAAGGCCTCGTAGACGTTCCAGAGGGGGCAGGTGCCGCCGGCGCGGGAGAAGTGGAAGCCGGTGGCGGACTGGCGCTTGGACATGTTCCCGGCCCGGTCGACGCGGACGAAGGAGAACGGCACCCCGCGCAGGCGCGGGCGCTGGAGGGTGCTGAGGCGGTGGCAGACCGTCTCGTAGCCGAGGCCGAAGCGGTCGGTGAGGCGCTCGACGTCGTAGCGCGTCTCCTCCGCCGCGGCGTGGAAGGCGTGGTACGGCAGGACGAGCGCGGCGGCGAAGTGGTGGGCGACGCCGATGCGGGCCAGGGACCAGGTGCGGGAGCCCTCCTCGTAGTCCTCGGAGGCGTACGCGGAGAGCAGGGCGTCCTGTTCGAGCAGGGCGAGCTGGGTGGCCATGCGGAAGGCCTGCTGGCCGGGGCGCAGCCGGGGCGAGAGGTGCAGGATGCGGGCGGCGGGGTCGTAGCGGTGGAGCTGCCGGTCGGCGTCGGAGGCGATCCGGACGCCGTGGCGCTCGTCGAGCCGGGCGGCGAGGGTCCGGCGGACCTCGCCGGGACGGACGCCGATCTCCTCCGCGAGCTCCTCGGCCGCGAGGTCGGCGTCGTGGAGGTAGTTGCGGCGCCGGTAGAAGAACTCGCGGATCTCCTCGTGCGGCGTCCGGGCGCGCGCCGTGTCCGGGGCGGAGGCGTCGCCGCGGTCGCCGCTCAGGGCGGCGAGGCGCTCGGTGAGGGCCTGGCGGCCGCGGCCGAGGTCGAGGAGGACGGCGGCCACGTGCGGCAGCCGGGAGGCGAGTTCCGCGAGGTCGGCGGCGGAGAGCGCGGAGCGGTCGAGTTCGTCGGCGAGGGTCTCGCGCAGGTCGGCCAGGAGCCGGCCGGTGTCCCGCTCGGAGAAGAAGTCGGGGTCGACGCCGAACGACTCGGTGACCCGCAGCAGGACGGGGACCGTGAGGGGCCGGGTGTCGTGCTCCATCTGGTTCAGATAGCTGGGCGAGATCCGGAGCACCCTGGCCAGGTCGGCCTGGCTCAGCCGGCGCTCCTCGCGCAGCCGCCGCAGCCGCGCCCCCGCGTAGATCTTGCTCACGGCTGTTCCCCCTCGGACGTGCTCCCGGGGCCCCAGCCTAGGTCACCGCCCGCCCGTCCGGGGCTTCGCAGACTTGGCAAAACGAGGCCGGAAGATTCGCAGAAGTTGGCATCCGGCCATGGTTGATGGCACGGAGTGCCACTGCGAAAGTCGAACCACGGCCCGCCGGTGACCCGGCAGGAGGCGGAGTCCGGGGCACGGCTCATGCCCTGACGTCGTAGGACCCGGTCGTCTGCGTCCGGGGTCCGGCGGGCCGTTCGTCACCTCGTACGGAGCTTCGCGGGCCTTCGCAGAGCTTCGCAAAGTTCGACACTCCCCGGGAGGGACCATCATGGCGCAGGCAGGAAACCAGGCGGCCGAAGAGCTGGCGCGGCAGTGGGCCACGGACCCCCGCTGGAAGGGCATCGAGCGCACCTACACCGCCGAGGACGTGGTCCGGCTGTCCGGCAGCGTCCGCGAGGAGCACACCCTCGCCCGGCGCGGCGCGGAGCGCCTGTGGCGGCAGCTGCACGAGCTCGACTACGTCCACGCGCTCGGCGCGCTGACCGGCGGCCAGGCCGTGCAGCAGGTCCGGGCCGGGCTCCAGGCGATCTACCTGTCCGGCTGGCAGGTCGCCGCCGACGCCAACCAGGCCGGCCACACCTACCCCGACCAGAGCCTCTACCCGGTCAACTCGGTGCCGCAGGTGGTCCGCCGGATCAACAACGCGCTGCTGCGCGCCGACCAGATCGCCACCGCCGAGGGCGGCACCGACACGACGGACTGGCTCGCGCCGATCGTCGCCGACGCCGAGGCCGGCTTCGGCGGCCCGCTGAACGCCTTCGAGCTGACCAAGGCGATGATCGCGGCCGGCGCGGCGGGCATCCACTACGAGGACCAGCTCGCCTCCGAGAAGAAGTGCGGCCACCTCGGCGGCAAGGTCCTCGTGCCCACCTCGCAGCACGTCCGCACCCTCAACTCGGCCCGGCTCGCCGCCGACATCGCCGGCACCCCGACGCTGATCATCGCCCGCACCGACGCCCTCGCGGCGAACCTGCTGACCAGCGACGTCGACGAGCGGGACGCCGAGTTCACCACCGGCGAGCGCACCGCCGAGGGCTTCTACCGGGTGCGGAACGGCATGGCGCCGGTCATCGCCCGCGGCCTGGCCTACGCCCCGTACGCCGACCTCATCTGGGTCGAGACCGGCACCCCGGACCTGGCGCAGGCCCGCGAGTTCGCCGAGGCGATCCACGCCCGGTACCCGGACCAGCTGCTGGCGTACAACTGCTCGCCGTCCTTCAACTGGAAGGCGGCCCTGGACGACGACCAGATCGCCAAGTTCCAGCGCGAACTGGGCGCCATGGGCTACAAGTTCCAGTTCATCACCCTGGCCGGCTTCCACTCGCTCAACCACGGCATGTTCGACCTGGCCCGCGGCTACGCCGAGCACGGCATGACCGCGTACGTCGACCTCCAGGAGCGCGAGTTCGCCGCGCAGGAGCACGGCTTCACCGCCGTCAAGCACCAGCGCGAGGTCGGCACCGGCTACTTCGACCTGGTCTCCACCGCCGTCAACCCCACCTCCTCCACGACCGCGCTCGCGGGGTCCACGGAGGAGGAGCAGTTCCACTAGGGGGTGTCCGAGCCGCGGGGGCGGGTGTCCACGTCACCCGTCCCCGCACCCCTCTCCGCACCCCCGCTCCTCCTCCTTCTCCTCCTCCTTCTCCTCCTCCTTCTCCCCCCGCGCCACCCGCTCCCCCTCAGGAGACACCGATGACCACCAGCGCCGTCCCGACCCGCCAGGTCCGCGTGCTCGCGGCCCCGGGCGACCGCCACGACGAGATCCTCACCGCCGACGCCCTGGACTTCGTCGGCCGGCTCGCCGCCGCCTTCTCCGAGCGCCGGCGGTGGCTCCTGAAGGAGCGGCGCCGGCAGGCCATCCGGCTCGCCACCGGCTCGCCGCTCGACTTCCCGCTCGTCACCTCCTCCGTGCGCGCCGACCCCACCTGGCGGGTCGCCCCGCCCGCTCCCGGGCTCGCCGACCGCCGGGTGGAGATCACCGGCCCGCCGGAACGGCGGGCGGCGGTCGAGGCGCTCAACTCCGGTGCCAGTGTGTGGATGGCCGACTTCGAGGACGCCACCGCGCCCACCTGGGAGAACGTGGTCGGGGGCCAGGTCGTGCTGCTCGACGCGGTCGAGCGGCGGCTCGCCTTCACCACCGACGAGGGCCGGGAGCACCGGCTCCGCGACGGCCGGCTGCCCACGATCGTGGTCCGGCCGCGCGGCTGGCACCTCGACGAGGAGCACCTGGAGTTCGACGGCGGCCCGGTGCCGGCCGCGCTCGTCGACTTCGGCCTGTACTTCTTCCACTGCGCCCGGCGGCAGATCGACGCCGGGTACGGCCCGTACTTCTACCTCCCCAAGCTGGAGAACCGGTACGAGGCGCGCCTGTGGAACGACGTGTTCCTGCTGGCCCAGGAGCTCCTGGGCATCCCCCGGGGCACCGTCCGCGCCACCGTCCTCATCGAGACGATCACGGCCGCGTTCGAGATGGAGGAGATCCTCCACGAGCTGCGGGAGCACGGTTCGGGGCTCAACGCGGGCCGCTGGGACTACCTGTTCAGCCTGATCAAGACCTTCGGCCACCGCTCCGACTTCCTGCTGCCCGACCGGGCGAAGGTGACGATGACGGCGCCGTTCATGCGGGCGTACACCGAACTGCTCGTGCGCACCTGCCACCGGCGCGGGGCCCACGCCGTCGGCGCGATGGCCGCCCAGGTCCCGGCCGGGGACCCGGCCGCGAACGAGGCCGTGCTCGCCACCGTCCGCCTGGAGAAGGAGCGGGAGGCGGAGGACGGCTTCGACGGCTCGTGGGTGGCCCACCCGGGTCTGGTGCCGGTCTGCCGCGAGGTCTTCGACGGGGTGCTCGGGGAGCGCCCGCACCAGCTCGACCGGAGCCGCGAGGACGTGCGGGTGACCGCCGGGGACCTGCTCGCGGTGCGGCGGATCGGCGGCCCGCCGACCGAGGAGGGGGTCCGCACCAACATCGCCGTCGTCCTCCGCTACTACGACGCCTGGATCCGGGGCAGGGGCTCCGTCGTCCTCGACGGCCTGATCGAGGACGCCGCGACCGCCGAGATCGCCCGCGTCCAGATCTGGCAGTGGCTCCGGCGCCGGGTCCTGGAGCGCGACGCCGTCCTGGAGCTGCTCGACCGGGAACTGGAGGCGCTCGGCGCCGAGTTCCCGTGGGCGGCGCCCGACGAGGTGCGGGAGCTCTTCGAGAGCACCGCGCTCGCCGCCGAACTGCCGCTCTTCTTCACCCCGGAGGCGTACTCCCGCCACCTCGTCCGGACCGTCACGACCGCGGACGTGACGGCGTGAGCGGCGGCGCGGGCGCCGGTCCGGGCGGTGGCATCCGGCGCGTCGGCGTCGTGGGCGGCGGCCAGATGGGCGCGGGGATCGCCGAGGTGTGCGCGCGGGCCGGACTCCCCACCGTGATCTGCGAGGCGGACGGCCGGGCGGCGCGCGCCGCCCGCGAGCGCGTCGCCGTCTCCCTCGAACGGGCCGTGCAGCGGGGCAAGTCGGACCGCCCTTCCGCCGAGGCCGCGCTCGCCCGGATCACGGCCACCGCCGAAATGGCCGACCTCGCGGACCGGCAGCTCGTCGTCGAGGCCGTCGTCGAGGACCCCGCCGTCAAGACCGGGGTGTTCGCCGCGCTCGACAAGATCGTCACCGATCCGGCGGCGGTCCTCGCCACCAACACCTCCTCCCTGCCGGTCATGCGGCTCGCCATGGCCACCGAGCACGCCGACCGGGTCGTGGGGCTGCACTTCTTCAACCCGGTGCCCGTGCTGCCGCTCGTGGAGATCGTCACGACCCTCCACACCTCGGCGGCGACGACGGCCGCGGTGACGGACTTCGCGACCCGCACCCTGGGCAAGACCGCCATCGGCTCCCGCGACCGGGCCGGGTTCGTCGTCAACGCCCTGCTCGTCCCCTACCTGTTGTCCGCGATCCGGATGACCGAGTCGGGCTTCGCGTCCGCCACGGACGTCGACCGGGGCATGGAGCTGGGCTGCGCCCACCCGATGGGGCCGCTGCGGCTCGCGGACCTGATCGGGCTCGACACGGTCGCCTCCATCGCGGACTCGCTGTACGAGGAGTTCAAGGAGCCCCTGTACGCGCCGCCGCCGCTGCTCCTGCGGATGGTGGAGGCGGGGCTGCTCGGCCGCAAGAGCGGCCGGGGGTTCCACACGTACGACCGGGCGGAGACGCCCGGACGGCCGGCCTGAGGGGGCCGGCGCCCGCCGCCGGGGACGGGCCCGGTGGAGGGTCCACGAGAGGACCCGGCGGCGGTACGGCGAGGGGCCGGGGACGGGTGGTGCCGTCCCCGGCCCCACTGCCGTGCCCGGCCCCGGTCACCCGTCCGTCCCACCCCTTCGTCCGAATGGCGAGATACCCGCCCCCGCTCCCGGAACGGACCCCGTAGGCTGGCCCGGCAGCTGGTTCGCCCCGTCCGCCAGGCGGGATGCGTCGCAAGAGGGAACCCGGTGGGAATCCGGGACTGCCCCGCAGCGGTGAGCGGGAACGACCGCCGTCATACGCACTGGGCCCGGGAAGGGTCTGGGAAGCGACGGCCAGTAGGTGTCCGCCGGACGAGTCCGGTGGGCGTGCCCGCGAGTCCGAAGACCTGCCCGTTGCCCGCACGCGGACGATTCCGCGCGCGGACATCCCGGTGACCTCGAGGGCGGGTCGGCGCACATACCAGGCGGACGAACCGCGCCCCGCCGCGCGTTCCCGTCCCGCCCGGTCCGTCGCCCCTTCGCGCCCCCGTCCCGTCACCGGGACCTCAGGGATTCATCTCGCGAAGGAGATCTCCGTGACCACGAAGTCCGCAGCCGCGGCAGCACGGGCCACCGTGTACGGCTACCCCCGCCAGGGCCGCGACCGGGAGCTGAAGAAGGCGGTCGAGGGCTACTGGAAGGGCCGCGTCACCGCCGACGCCCTCCGGGCCACCGCCGCCGAACTGCGCCGAACGAACTGGAAGCAGCTGGCCGGGGCCGGCGTCCACGAGGTGCCGACCGGCGACTTCTCGTACTACGACCACGTCCTGGACACCACCGTCATGGTGGGCGCGATCCCCGCGCGGCACCGCGAGGCCGTCGCGGCCGATCCCCTGGACGGCTACTTCGCGATGGCGCGCGGCACGCAGGACGTCGCCCCGCTGGAGATGACGAAGTGGTTCGACACCAACTACCACTACCTGGTCCCGGAGCTGGGCCCCGGCACGGTCTTCACCGCCGACTCCGGCAAGCAGGTCGCGGAGCTGGAGGAGGCCCTCGCCCTGGGGCTGACGGCCCGCCCCGTCCTCGTCGGGCCCGTCACCTACCTGCTGCTCGCCAAGCCCGCGCCGGGCGTGCCCGCCGACTTCGACCCGCTGACCCTGCTCGACCGGCTCCTGCCGGTGTACGCGGAGGTCCTCGCGGACCTGCGCGCGGCCGGCGCCGAGTGGGTGCAGCTCGACGAGCCCGCGCTCGTCCAGGACCGGACCCCGGCCGACCTGAACGCCGCCGCGCGCGCCTACCGCGACCTCGGCGCGCTCACCGACCGGCCGAAGCTCCTCGTCGCCTCGTACTTCGACCGGCTCGGCGACGCCCTGCCCGTGCTGGCCAAGGCCCCGGTCGAGGGCCTCGCGCTCGACTTCACCGGTCCGGCGGCGGCCAACCTGGGCGGGCTCGCCGCCGTCGGCGGCCTGCCCGGCAAGCGGCTCGTCGCCGGTGTGGTCGACGGCCGCAACATCTGGGTCAACGACCTGGAGAAGTCCCTGTCCGTGCTGGGCACCCTGCTCGGCCTGGCCGACCGGGTCGACGTCTCCGCCTCCTGCTCCCTGCTCCACGTGCCGCTCGACGCGGCGGCCGAGAAGGACGTCGACCCGCAGATCCTGCGCTGGCTCTCCTTCGCGCGGCAGAAGACCGCCGAGATCACGACGCTGGCCGGGGGCCTGTCCCGGGGCACCGACGCGATCGCGGGCGAGCTGGCCGCCAACCGGGCCGCCCTCGCCTCCCGCGCGAACTCCCCCATCACCCGGAACCCGGCCGTGCGCGCCCGCACCGGGGCCGTCACCGGCACGGACGCCCGCCGTTCGCAGCCGTACCCCGAGCGGGCCGCCGCCCAGCGCGCCCACCTGGGCCTGCCGCTGCTCCCGACCACCACCATCGGCTCCTTCCCGCAGACCGGCGAGCTGCGCACCGCCCGCGCCGACCTGCGGGCGGGCCGGATCGACACGGCCGGGTACGAGGAGCGGATCCGGGCCGAGATCCAGGAGGTGGTCGCGTACCAGGAGAAGACCGGCGTCGACGTCCTGGTGCACGGCGAGCCCGAGCGCAACGACATGGTGCAGTACTTCGCCGAGCAGCTCGACGGCTACCTCGCCACCCGGCACGGCTGGGTCCAGTCGTACGGCACCCGCTACGTCCGCCCGCCGGTGCTCGCCGGGGACGTCTCGCGGCCCGGGCCGATGACGGTGCGCTGGACCTCCTACGCCCAGTCGCTCACCGCCAAGCCCGTCAAGGGCATGCTGACCGGGCCCGTCACCATGCTCGCCTGGTCCTTCGTCCGCGACGACCAGCCGCTCGGCGAGACCGCCCGGCAGGTCGCCCTCGCCCTGCGCGACGAGGTGGGCGACCTGGAGGCGGCCGGCACCTCCGTCATCCAGGTGGACGAGCCGGCGCTGCGCGAGACGCTGCCGCTGCGGGCGGCCGACCGCCCGGCGTACCTGGCGTGGGCGACCGAGTCGTTCCGGCTCGCCACCAGCGGCGTACGGCCGGACACCCAGGTCCACACCCACATGTGCTACGCCGAGTTCGGCGACGTCGTCCAGGCCATCGACGACCTCGACGCCGACGTCATCAGCCTGGAGGCGGCCCGCTCCCACATGCAGGTGGCCCGCGAGCTCGCCGCCCACGGCTACCCGCGCGAGGCCGGTCCCGGCGTCTGGGACATCCACTCGCCCCGGGTGCCGAGCGCCGAGGAGGCGGCGGCCCTGCTGCGCACCGGTCTGGAGGCGATCCCCGCCGAGCGGCTGTGGGTCAACCCCGACTGCGGTCTGAAGACCCGCGCCTGGCCGGAGACCCGGGCCTCCCTGGAGAACCTGGTCGCCGCCGCCCGCACCGTACGGGAGGAGCTGTCCGGCTCGTGACGGGAACCGAGGGGGCCGGGGCCGCTCGCCCGGCCCCCTCGGCCGGGCCCCGCACGGGCCGGCCGACCGGCCGCCGGGCCCCCGGCCGCCCCGTCGCGGGTGCGCGCGCGTAGCGTGGGGTACACGTCGGCTCCATAAGCCCCTGACCTCCGGAGACCCGCCTGTGTCCAGCGTCGCACCCACCCGCACGTCCGTCGTGGAGTCCCTCATGGAGCGCTTCCCGGGGATTCCCCGGGAGGCCGTGTTCAAGGAGGACCTGCTGCGCGGCGGGGTCGCCTTCGACCCCTCCGCCCTCTCCGGCAACGAGGGGGGCGAGGTGAAGCCGAAGTCGTACTTCATCTTCTCCTTCGACCACCGGACGCTGCCGGAGCTCGGGGAGGCGGCCCTGAACCGCCCGCCGGAGGAGATCGTGCTGACCGGCGGCCCCTACGGGCTGCGCCGCACGGTGGTGTCGGTGCGGGTGAACCCGTCCTCGCCGTACCGGGTCGCGCCGGACGAGGACGGGGCGCTCGCGCTGTTCCTGGACGGGTCGCGGATCGCGGACGTCGGCCTGCCGCCGATGCCGGAGTACTACCGGCACCCGCTGTCGAACGGCAAGTCCGTGATGGAGGTGGCGCCGACGATCCAGTGGGGCTACCTGATCTACCTGACGGTCTTCCGGGTGTGCCAGTACTTCGGCGCCAAGGAGGAGTGCCAGTACTGCGACATCAACCACAACTGGCGCCAGCACAAGGCGGCGGGCCGCCCGTACACCGGGGTGAAGCCGGTGGACGAGGTCCTGGAGGCCCTGGAGATCATCGACCGGCACGACACGGCCCGCGCGTCGACCGCCTACACCCTGACCGGCGGGGCCGTCACCTCGAAGGTCGGCGGGAAGGACGAGGCCGACTTCTACGGGCAGTACGCGCAGGCGATCGAGGAGCGCTTCCCCGGCCGCTGGATCGGCAAGGTGGTCGCGCAGGCCCTGCCCAAGGCGGACGTGCAGCGCTTCCACGACTACGGCATCCGGATCTACCACCCGAACTACGAGGTGTGGGACCGGCGCCTGTTCGAGCTGTACTGCCCCGGCAAGGAGCGCTACATCGGCCGGGACGAGTGGCACCGCCGGATCCTGGACTCGGCGGAGGTCTTCGGGCCGCGCAACGTCATCCCGAACTTCGTCGCCGGGGTCGAGATGGCGCGTCCCACGGGCTTCCTGACCGTGGACGAGGCGATCGCCTCCACCCGGGAGGGCCTGCGGTTCTTCATGTCGCGCGGGATCACGCCCCGGTTCACCACCTGGTGCCCGGAGCCGACGACGCCGCTGGGCCGCGAGAACCCGGACGGCGCCCCGCTGGAGTACCACCTGCGGCTCCTGGAGGCGTACACGGAGACGCTCCGGGAGAACAACCTCACCGCCCCGCCCGGCTACGGTCCGGCCGGTCCCGGGCGCGCGGTGTTCTCGGTCAGCTCCTTCATGGACGCGCTGACGCCGGAGCCCGGCGAAGGGGAGTGAGGGGGCCCGGCCGTCCCCAGGAAGCGGACGTGGGGGCGGCCGCCGGGGTCCGGGCGCGTCACGGCGGCCCGGACCCGGTAGACGTCCGCGATCAGCTCCTCCGTGAGCACCTCCTCCGGCGTGCCGCCGGCCACCACGCGCCCGCCGGAGAGGACCACGAGCCGCTCGCAGTGCATCGCCGCGAGGTTGAGGTCGTGCAGGGCGACGACGGCGGTGAGGCGCAGGCCGGAGACCAGTTCCATGAGGTCCAGCTGGTGCTGGACGTCGAGGTGGTTGGTGGGCTCGTCGAGGAGGAGTTCGCGCGGCTCCTGGGCGAGGGCGCGGGCGATCTGGACGCGCTGGCGCTCGCCGCCGGAGAGGGTCCGCCAGGGCTGGCGGGCGCGGTCGGTGAGCCCGGTGCGGGCGAGGGCGGAGCGGACGGCGGTCTCGTCCGCCGCCGAGGGCGGGGTCCAGGCCCGGCGGTGCGGGACGCGGCCGAGGCGCACGACGTCGAGGACGCTCAGGTCGGTCCGGGTGTCGGACTGCTGCTCGACCGTGGCGAGGCGCCGGGCGACGGTCCTGCGGCCGAGTCCGGCCAGCGGGTCGCCGTCGAGGGTGACGATCCCGGCGTCGGGGGCGAGGACGCCGGCGAGGAGCCGCAGGAGCGTGGACTTGCCGGAGCCGTTGGGGCCGAGGAGGCCGGTGACGGTCCCGGGGACGGGGGCGACGCTGACGCCGTCGAGGACGAGGGCGCCGCCGGCGGTGCGCGAGACCCGGTCGGCGCGCAGGCCCGCGTCCTTTCGGGTGGGGGTCATCGCGTGCTCCTCGTGCTTCGCGTGCGGTAGAGGACGAGGACGAAGGCCGGTACGCCGATCAGCGAGGTGACCACGCCCACCGGGACCTCCTGGGGGTCGAGGACGGTGCGGGCGAGCGTGTCGGCCCAGACGAGGAAGACCGCTCCGGCCAGGGCGGTGACCGGCAGGAGCCGGGCGTGCCCGGGGCCGGCGAGCGCGCGGGCGGCGTGCGGCAGGACGAGCCCGACGAAGCCGATGGCCCCGGCGGCGGAGACCAGGGCGGCCGTCAGGAGGGCGGTGACGCACAGGAGGACGAGCCGGGTCCGGGCGACGGTGACGCCGAGGGAGGCGGCGGCCTCCTCGCCGAAGGCGAACGCGTCCAGGGTCCGCGCGTGTCCGAGGCAGGTCGTCAGGGCCGCCGCGAGGACCGCGAGGCACACCCACACGTCGGTCCAGCCGGCCCCGGCGAGCGAGCCGAGCAGCCAGAAGAGGACGCCCCGGGTGGTCTCCGCGTCGGCGGCTGTCATCACCACGAAGGAGGTGAGGGCGGAGAAGAGCTGCATGGCGGCGACGCCGGAGAGGACCACGCGGTCCGTCGAGCCGCCGAGGGTGTGGCTGAGCAGCAGCACGAGCGCGAAGGAGCAGACCGCCCCGAGGAACGCGCCGCCGGTGACGGAGAGGAGTCCCCCGCCGAGCCCGAGGACGACGACCGCGACCGCGCCGGTCGAGGCGCCGGAGGAGACGCCCAGGACGAAGGGGTCGGCGAGCGGGTTGCGCAGCAGCGACTGCATCACCGCGCCGCAGAGGGCGAGCCCGGCGCCGCAGGCGGCGGCCAGGAGGGTGCGGGGCAGCCGCAGGTCCCACACGATCCCGTCCCGGATCGGGGAGAGCGCCGGGGCGCCGCCGCCGAGGTGGGCGGCGACCGTCGCCCACACGTCGGCGACGCCGATGCGGGCCGGTCCGATGGTGATCGCCACGGCCACCGATACGGCCAGGAGCGCGAGTCCGGCCGCCGTCCACAGCAGGGCCGCCGCTCCCTTCCGTACCGAGGCGGCCGCCGGAGGGGCGGGGGTCACTTGGCGAGACCGTACGAGCGGAGCGCGGCCGCCACCTTCTCGACGGCCTCGACGGTGCGGATCGTGGGGTTGAGCGCCTGGCCGCTGAGGAGCACGTACCGCTTGTTCCTGACCGCCGTCATGGTGCGGGTGACCGGGTCGGACTCCAGGAACTCGATCTTCTTGGCGGCGCTCTCGGCCGACTGCGAGCGGCGGGTGAGGTCGCCGATGACGAGGACGTCGGGGTCGCGGTCGGCGACGGTCTCCCAGTTGATCTGGGGCCACTCCTCCTTGGTGTCGTCGAAGACGTTCTTCGCGCCGAGTTCGCGGGAGACGATGCCGGGGGCGCCGCAGCAGCCCGCCATGTAGGGCGCCTCGGAGTTGGCGAACCAGTAGAGGACCGTGGCGTCCTCGAAGCCGCCGCCCGAAGCGGCCTTCGTCACACGGGACTTGAGCTGCGCGACGAGCTTCTCGCCGCGCTCCGGGACCGCGAAGATCCGGGCCAGGTCGCGGATCTCGCCGTAGACCGTCTCCATGGTGAGCGGCCGGACGCGGACGCCGTCGCCGTCGCCGCTGTTGTCCTTGCCGACGCAGTCGGTGGGCGAGAGGTACGTGGGGACGCCGAGCTTCTCGAACCGCTCGCGGGTCGCCACCCCGCCCTTGCCGAGGGTGTACGTGAAGGAGGCGGCGGCGAAGTCGGGTTCGGCGTCGAGGACCTTCTCGAAGGAGGGGTAGCGGTCGGCGAGGCGCGGGACCTTGGCGTTCTCCTTCTCAAGCCCCTTGAGGACGGGGTCCGTCCAGGTGCCGGTGCCCACCATGCGGTCGGCGAGGCCCAGGGAGAGCATGATCTCCGCCGCGCCCTGGTCGAGGGCGACGGCCCGTTCCGGCGCGCGCTCGACGCGGACGGGCCGTCCGCAGTTGTCGTCGAGGGTGACGGGGTGTCCGGTCTTCGCCTCCCCGGCGCCGCCCGCGGGCCGGACGGGGGCGGGGGTGGTCCCCACGCCGCAGCCGGTCGCGGTCAGGAGCAGGGCTCCGGTCAGGAACAGCACGGCGGAGCGGACGGGGTGTGCGAGCGGCACGGGACTTCCTCTGCGGCCACGGCTCATACGCGGAGCCTGTCGTACGGTGCTCCCCGGGCGGGCGTGCGCCGGGGCCGCCAGCAGGTCTTCGGACTCGGGGTCGGCCGGACGGGGCGCCTTCCCGGGCCGTCGTCGCCGCCCAGTGGCCGATGCTCCGCCCGTCGCCCTCACCGCTGCGCGTCAGTTCCGGTCTTCCACCGGATTCCCCGACCCGTGCACGCACCCGTTCGGGCGCGTACAAAGGTGCGACTGGCCTCGGCACAGTACCACCGGCCCGGGGAGCCTCCCCGGGGCGCGGTGGGCGTCAGACGCGCAGCTCCTTGGCCTCGAAGCGGCCGTCCCCGAGGACCAGGACGAAGGAGACCTGCTGTCCCTCCGAGACGGTCCGGCTCTCGTCCTCGATGTCCTCCGCGCTGAACCAGACCTGCTCCTCGGAGCCGACGGGGACGACGAACCCGTATCCCCCGAGACGGTTGAAGGACTGCACGAATCCCTTGCTCCTGCCTTCCACGGCGGCCTCCTCCTCGGCGTCGGCGACGCGGGCGAGGGGTGTGCCGGGCGGGTCCGGCCGTGTCCGCGTCTCAGGGGAGGTGTACCCCGCCGGCCCGCGCTTCGCCCGTCGGCGTCCGCGGGCCGACGGGTCGTGCGCGAGCACCCCGGAGGATCTCGTAGAATATTCAACAGAGGTCCGGTGCCGAAGATCCCCCGTGTTCGGCACCGGGCCTCGTCGCGCGTCCGGCGCGGTCCGGGGCGCTCCTCAGCCGCCCGGATAGGCGATCCTCGCCGTGATCCTGGCGATGCGCGCCGCCGTCTCCGAGGGGGAGGCCACCGGCTGGACGATGTGGCTGACGGTGAGCCGCACGACCGTCTCGACGGCGAGGCCGCGCGACTCCACGTCCACGTCGGGCCAGGCCTCGGTCGCGTACGCGTCGAGCATCGTCATCGCCGTGCCGAAGACCGGTTCCGTGCGGGTGGTGAGATAGGCGAGGAGGTCGTCCTCGCCGCCCCGCGCCGCGACCAGGACGCTCTTGATGAGGGGGTTGTCCACGGTCTGCTGGAGCGTGTAGCCGACACCGGCCGCCGCCGCTGCCTCCAACTCTCCGCGATGCGCGTCGAGTTCGCGCTCGATGCCGATCAGGAAGCCCTCCAGCTCGCGCTGGACCAGGGCGTTGCCGATGGCCTCCTTCGCGCCGAACTCGTTGTAGAGGGTCTGACGGCTGATGCCGGCGGCCCGCGCGATGGAGGTCATGCGCAGCCCGCTCCACCCCTCGGCGGCGACGAGGCGGTAGGCGGCGTCGAGCACCTGCTCGCGCAGCAGGGACCGGACGCTCTCGCGGAAACGTGTCATCGTGCCCCCACTTTATCGACCGGGAACCGCCCGGAGGAGGGGCGTGCGAGGAGGTCTCCGGCCGGGCCGGGCCCCGGTCCCGCACGGGTTCAGAGCCCGGTGCCGCCCGTCACGTCCACGTACTGGCCGGTGATCCAGCGGGCGTCGTCGGAGGCGAGGAAGGCGACCACGTCCGCCACGTCGGCGGGCGTCCCGATCCGGTTGAAGACCGAGAGCGCGGCGAGGGCGGCGCTCGCCTCGGGCGTCGCCCGGCGCCGCGCGTTCATGTCCGTCGCGATGTAGCCGGGGGCCACGGCGTTGACCGTGATCCCCCGGGGCCCCAGCTCCTTGGCGAGGGCGAGGGTCATCGTGTCGACGGCCCCCTTGGTCATCGCGTACGTCACGGAGTCGGGGAAGGCGCGCTTCGTCACCACCGAGGAGACGTTGACGATCCGGCCGCCGTCGCGCAGCCGGTCGAGGCCCCGCTGGACGAGGAAGAGCGGGGCCTTCACGTTGATCGTGAACAGCCGGTCGAAGACCTCGGGGGTGAGCTGGTGGACGCGGCCGGAGCCGCTCGCGCCCGCGTTGTTGACGAGGACGTCGAACCCGGGGCCCTCCCCCAGCTCCGCGAGGCCGGCGTCCAGGGCGGCGTAGAAGACGTCGACGGCGTCCGGCGCCGCCAGGTCCGCGCGGAACGGGAAGGCCCGGCCGCCCTCGCGCTCGACGGTCGCCACCGTCTCGCGGGCCGCCGCCTCGTCGCTGCCGTAGTGCACGGCGACCAGTGCCCCGTCCCGGGCGAGCCGCTGGGCGATGCCTCTTCCGATGCCCCGGCTCGCCCCGGTGACGATCGCGGTTCTGCCGGCCAGCGCGGACATGTCGGTGGTGCCTTCTCTCGGTGCGTTCGGTGCGTTCGGTGCGTTCGGTGCGTTCGGCTCGGGGCCGGTGCCGGTGTGGCGGCCGTCGTCGGTCAGGAGGTCCGGTGCCGGTCAGGAGGTCCGGTGCCCGGCCGCCGGGACGGGGTCGAGCGTATTCCGGTACCACTCCAGGTGCTCCACGACCCCCTCGGCGAAGCCCGGCCCCGGGTCGCGGTCCGGCTCCCGCCAGGGCCGGTCGTCGGAGAACCAGTGGTCGACGGCGAGCATGTCGAGGTGGTGGACGGCGAAGGGGTGGGCCGCCAGGAGGGCGCGCGCCTCCGCGACGCCGAGGGCCGCCCCCCGGCGCGGCCCGGCCCGGTGGGCGAGCAACTCCTCGCCCACCGCGATGAGTTCCCCGACCGGCACCGGGTCGGGGTGGTTCACGTGGTACGGGCCGGGGCGGGTGTGCGGCGAGAGGGCGGCGGCGAGCAGGGCCCGGGCCAGGCTCCCCACCTCGATCAGGGAGTGCAGCGAGGTGCCGCCGACCAGCGGGCCGGGCAGCGCCCCGAGGAGCTTGACGAGGCCGGGCAGCAGCTGCCGGTCCCCGGTCCCGTACACGAGGTGGGGGCGCAGGACGGTCCCGCCGGCCTCCATGACGTGCCGGTCGCCCGCCGCGCGGGTGCGGCTGGTGGCCGAGACCGGGGCGATCGGCAGGGTGCCGGGAGCGGCGGCGCGGAAGGGGCCGCGGCCGTGGACGGAGGCCGTGCTCAGGGCGACGATCCTGGTCACCCCGGCGCGGACGGCCGCGTCGACCAGGGCCCGGGTGCCCTCGTCGTTGACGGCGCGGGCCGTCTCCTCGTCCCCGCCGATCGCGGAGGCGCAGTGGATCAGCACGTCCGCCCCCTCGCAGGCCCGGCGCAGGGAGCCGGGGTCGCGCAGGTCGCCCCGGACGGTCTCGACCGCCGGGGCGGACCCGGGTCCGGCGGCCGGCGGGTCGAGCGGGCCGCGGACGAGCAGGCGTACGGGCCCGGCCTGCGCCGTCGTCGCGGCGGCCGCCACCCGGCCGCCGACGAAGCCGGACGCGCCGGTGATCAGGATGCGGGGAGCCTTCGTCATCGTCCCGGCCGCTCAGCCCGCGAGCCGGACGCAGGGGCCGGCCACCGCCGGCTCCCGGGACGGGGAGGCGAGCGTGCAGAGGAAGACGGGGTCGCCGTCCTGGTGGCCGGTGACGCGGACGGTGGTCGCCGGCTCGCCGGGGGCGGTCACGGTCTCGGCCTCGATCCAGCAGGGGGTGTCGAGCTCCACGTAGCGCGAGAAGGAGAGCTCCATGCCGACGGGGAGGTAGTCGGTGCTGCCGGTCTCCAGCATCGCCGCCTGCCGGGCCGCTTCGAGGAGGAGCATCCCGGGGACGTGGTCGTTCGGGCGGCGGAAGAGCGTGGGGTGGGCGGTGTTGATCCGCAGCTGCCACCGGCCGGGGCGGTCGCCGGGGCCCAGGACGACGTCCCTGGCGTCCTCGCGGCCGACCAGGTGCGGGGCCATCGGCGGTATGAGGGGGACCGGGCGGCCGAGGGCGGCCATGCGCTCGCCCCGCATCCTGCGGTACGCCGGTGCCGAGGTGCAGCGGATCGTGCCGCCGCCGGTCGAGAGCGGGCGGCCCTCCCGGCTCAGGACGACGTCGACGCGCAGGTTCCGCACCCGGCTCGCGCGCCCGTCGTGGCCGGGGAAGGAGAGGTCGGCGGTGATGTCGGGGGCGGAGCCGTCGAGGGCGAGCGCCTCGGGATCGGCGGTGTAATACAGGTCCCACATGACGAACTGATCGTCCACGGGTACCCCGAGTCCCGCGTGAACCACGAGCATGGTGGCCTGACGCATCGTCTCGGCCACCAGGACCGGGTCGTGCCGGCCCCCTGTCGCCGGGGAGAAGAAGGGATGCGAGGCAGGCCAGCGGGCGGAGACGGAGTACCGGTCGTCCCCCGACCGCGTCCAGCCCGTGGGGATGATGTCGGCCGGGTCGTCGCGGTGGACGAACTCCCCGGGGACGGGCGCCGTCACTCCTCGGTGGTGCTGTTCCATCGCTCCCCCTCGCACTTCCCTGCACACCCGGGACGGCAAATCCGTCCGGCGTAGGGTACGTAGAGCGCGGTTTTCTTTTCAATGCTTCATGTCACACGTTGAGCACAGACAGCGAGACAGCGGGAGGCGCCTTGGCGCAGCAAGCGCGTGCAATCCGGACCCGGCGGACGATTCTGGAGTCGGCCGCCGCCGTTTTCGCCGAGCGCGGCTACGAGCGGACGACCATCGGGGAGATCCTGGTGCGCGCCGGTGTCACCAAGGGGGCGCTGTATTTCCACTTCGCCTCCAAGGAGGACCTGGCGCTCGGCGTGCTCGACGCCCAGATGCTCGACGAACCGCTGACCCCGCAGGACGTCAAGGTGCAGGAGCTGGTCGACCAGGGCTTCCTGCTCGCCCACCGGCTGCAGCGCGACCCCCTGGTGCGGGCGAGCGTCGCGCTGGCGCTGGACAGCGGCGCCACGGGAATCGACCGGGCCGCTCCTTTCCGGGCCTGGATCGACCAGGTGTCGGAGGCCCTGATGGTGGCGAAGGCGCAGGGGGAGATCCTCGTCCACGTGGACGTGACGGACACGGCCGAGCTCTTCTCCGGCGCTTTCGCCGGAATCCAGACGATGTCCCAGATCCTGTGCGACCGGAATGACCTCACCCATCGCGTTCTGGTCCTGCTCCAGCACGTCATGCCGACGATATGCACCCCGGCCGTGTTGATCCGCCTGGAAATGACCGAGAGCCGCGCACGGCGGCTGGCCGCCGAATACGACGCGAGCCGGCTCCGCCACAGCGAGGAGAACTTCGCGGAAAGCGCCCACTCGTAGCGGCGGAAAGCACCCGCCCGCGGAGCCGGCCGCACGGCCCCGGAGCGCCCCGACGCGTGACGCGTCGGGGCGCTCTGGCGTTTATGGTACTGAGTGTGCTTTGCTGAGGGTACTCAGTGCCACAAGCGTCTAGGGGAGCTCCACATCATGGGCAAGGACTTCGACCTGTACCGTCCTTCGGAGGAGCACGACATGCTCCGGGAGTCGGTGCGTGCGCTGGCGGAGGCGAAGATCGCGCCGTTCGCGGCCGCGGTGGACGAGGAGGGGCGCTTCCCGCAGGAGGCCCTGGACGCGCTGGTCGCCAACGACCTGCACGCGGTGCACGTGCCGGAGACGTACGGCGGCGCGGGCGCGGACGCGCTGGCGACCGTGATCGTGATCGAGGAGGTCGCCCGGGTCTGCGGTTCGTCCTCGCTGATCCCTGCGGTCAACAAGCTGGGCTCGCTGCCGGTGATCCTGTCCGGCTCGGAGGAGCTGAAGGCGAAGTTCCTGGGCCCGCTGGCCAAGGGCGACGCGATGTTCTCCTACGCCCTCTCGGAGCCGGACGCCGGCTCGGACGCGGCCGGGATGAAGACCCGCGCGGTCCGCGACGGCGACTTCTGGGTCCTCAACGGCGTGAAGCGGTGGATCACGAACGCCGGGGTGTCGCAGTACTACACGGTGATGGCCGTCACCGACCCCGAGAAGCGCTCCAAGGGCATCAGCGCGTTCGTGGTGGACAAGGACGACGAGGGCGTCTCCTTCGGCGCGCCGGAGAAGAAGCTGGGCATCAAGGGCTCGCCGACCCGCGAGGTCTACCTCGACAACGTGCGCATCCCCGCCGACCGGATGATCGGCGCGGAGGGCACCGGGTTCGCCACCGCGATGAAGACCCTGGACCACACCCGCGTCACCATCGCCGCCCAGGCGATCGGCATCGCCCAGGGCGCCCTGGACTACGCCAAGGGCTACGTCAAGGAGCGCAAGCAGTTCGGCAAGCCGATCGCCGACTTCCAGGGCGTGCAGTTCATGCTCGCCGACATGGCCATGAAGCTGGAGGCGGCCCGCCAGCTCACCTACGCCGCCGCCGCCAAGAGCGAGCGCGTCGACGGCGACCTGACCTTCTTCGGCGCGGCGGCCAAGTGCTTCGCCTCCGACGTCGCCATGGAGGTCACCGTCGACGCCGTGCAGCTCCTGGGCGGTTACGGCTACACCCGTGACTACCCCGTCGAGCGCATGATGCGCGACGCCAAGATCACCCAGATCTACGAGGGCACCAACCAGGTCCAGCGCATCGTCATGGCCCGCAACCTCCCGTAAGCACCAGACCGTTGACCCGTTGAAAGGAGACAGGCCGTGACCCTGAAGATCGCTGTCTGTGTGAAGTACGTCCCCGACGCGACCGGCGACCGCGGTTTCGCCGACGACCTGACGACCGACCGCGAGGCCGTCGACGGTCTGCTCTCGGAGCTGGACGAGTACGCCGTCGAGCAGGCCCTGCAGATCGCGGAGGAGGCCGACGACGCGGAGGTCACCGTCGTCACCGTGGGCCCGGACGACGCCAAGGACGCGCTGCGCAAGGCGCTGTCGATGGGCGCCGACAAGGCCGTCCACGTCAACGACGACGACATCCACGGCTCGGACGTCTTCGCCACCTCCGCGATCCTCGCCAAGGCCCTGGAGAAGACCGGCTTCGACCTGGTCGTCTGCGGCATGGCCTCGACGGACGGCGCCATGGGCGTGCTGCCCGCGCTGCTCGCCGAGCGGCTGAGCCTGCCGCAGGTCACCCTGCTCTCCGAGGTCTCCGTCGAGGACGGCACCGTGAAGGGCCGCCGGGACGGCGACGCCGCCACCGAGCTCCTGGAGGCCCCGCTGCCGGCCGTCGTGTCGGTCACCGACCAGTCGGGCGAGGCCCGTTACCCCTCCTTCAAGGGGATCATGGCCGCCAAGAAGAAGCCGGTCGAGGAGCTGGACCTGGACGACCTGGGCGTCGACGCCGACGAGGTCGGCCTCGCCGGGTCCTGGACCCTGGTCGACTCCGCGACCCCGCGCCCGGCCCGTACGCAGGGCACGATCGTCACGGACGAGGGCGACGGCGGCAAGCAGCTCGCCGCCTTCCTCGCCGCCCAGAAGTTCATCTGATCCGCCCCCGGCCAGACACCCACACAGGAGCAACGAATCATGGCTGAGATCCTGGTTCTCGTGGACCACGCCGACGGTGCGGTCCGCAAGCCGGCCCTCGAACTGCTCACCCTCGCCCGCCGCGTCGGCGAGCCCTCGGCCGTCGTCCTCGGCGCCGGCGAGGCCGCCGCGTCGATCGCCGCCACCGCCGGCGAGTACGGCGCGGCCACGGTGTACGTCGCGGACGGCGCCGAGTTCACCGAGCGGCTCGTCGTGCCGAAGGTCGACGCGCTCGCCCAGATCGCCCGGGAGAAGGGGGCGGCCGCCGTCCTGGTGACCTCCTCCGGCGAGGGCAAGGAGATCGCGGCCCGCGTCGCGCTCCGCCTCGGCTCCGGTCTGATCACCGACGCCGTGGAGCTGGAGGCCGGCGAGAACGGCCCGGTCGCCACCCAGTCCGTCTTCGCCGCCTCGTACCAGGTGAAGTCGACGGTCTCGCACGGCGTGCCGGTCATCACCGTCAAGCCGAACTCCACCGCTCCGGAGGCCGCCCCGGCCGCCGGCACGGTCGAGGACGTCTCCGTCGCCTTCACGGGCAACGCGGCGAAGGTCGTCTCGCGCACCCCGCGCGTCTCCACCGGCCGCCCCGAGCTGACCGAGTCCGCGATCGTGGTCTCCGGCGGCCGCGGCGTCGGCGCGGCCGAGGGCTTCGGGGTCGTCGAGAAGCTGGCCGACTCGCTCGGCGCGGCCGTCGGCGCCTCCCGCGCGGCCGTGGACGCCGGCTGGTACCCGCACGCCAACCAGGTCGGCCAGACCGGCAAGCAGGTCTCGCCGCAGCTGTACGTCGCGGCGGGCATCTCCGGCGCGATCCAGCACCGGGCCGGCATGCAGACGTCGAAGACGATCGTCGCGGTCAACAAGGACCCGGAGGCCCCGATCTTCGACCTCGTGGACTACGGCGTGGTCGGCGACCTCTTCGCGGTGCTGCCGCAGCTGACGGACGAGATCGGCCCCCGCTGACCTTCCGGCAGCGGAAAGGGGCGGGTGGGTGGCACTCTGTGCCACCCACCCGCCCCTTTCGCACGAGGGAGGACCGGGGACCCGCTCACATCCAGCCGTCGAGCGGGACCTCTTCGCAGAGCCGGACGACCGGCCGGCGGCCGGAGACTCCGACGCCCGAGGAGAGCTTGACCCGGACCCCGGGGCGCACCGCGTGCGGCGGTCCGTCGACCCGGCAGCGGACCACGAAGCCCTCCGTCATGTGCACCGGCCAGAGGTCGGCGTCGGCCGCGGCGACCCCGCGCCGTACGGAGATCACGCCCTCGCCCCCGCTGAGTTCGGGCGCGAGGTCGGTCGACCCGCAGGTCGGACAGAGCAGTCGCTGGAACGTGGTGGTGTGGCACCAGCGGCAGCGCTGGAAGTAGAGCTCGGAGTCGGGGGCCGACTCGTCGGCCTGGACGGCGGTCCCGCTCCTCAGTCCCGTGTGGAACACGATGCCTTCTCCTCGCACTCGGCGGCTCGACCGTGCATGGAGCAAAGATATGGCACTGAGTGCCATCAAATAAAGACCTGAGTTCCCTCAATTGGAGATACCGAGATCCCCGGGGGTTTCCCGGACGCCGCCCGGGCGCCCCTCAGCCCTCGCCGAGGCTCGACTCCACCTCGCGCACCACGCGCCACATCGGGGTGGAGCGCTTGGTGATGACCACCACGACGTCCTCCGTCTCCTCGGCCGGGACGTCGACGGCCGGGGCCGGGCTCCAGGTGGAGCGCACGAACTCCAGGGCCTCGTCCACCGCCGCCAGCGGGTCGCCCTCGCCGCCCGAGCGCAGCCAGTGGCGCAGGGCGTGGTTGTGGGCGGCGACCACGGCCGCCGCGACCACGTTGGCGCGCAGGGTGCCGTCCCTGCGGTCGGCCCAGCGGGTGCGCAGGTAGTCGCCGAGGGTCTTCTCGTACCGCCAGACCACCGACAGCTCGTACGTGCGGAGTCCGGCCACCTCGCGGGTGAGCCGGTAGCGCTGCACGGAGAAGGTGGGGTTCTCGGCGTACATCCGCATGACGAGCCGGGCGGCGCCGCAGACCCGGGCGATCGGGTCGTCGGAGTCCGCGCTCGCCGCGAGGAAGCGGGTCATGTCGTCGAGGCACTGTTCGTGGTCGGGGAAGACCACGTCCTCCTTCGACGGGAAGTACCGGAAGAAGGACCGCCGGCCGACGCCCGCGAGCGTCACGATGTCGTCGACGGTGGTCTGCTCGTAGCCCCGCTCCAGGAAGAGCTGGAAGGCCGCGGCGATGAGGGAGTCCCGCATCACGGGCTTCGTTGAGTTCGTCGACGCTGTTCCCATGCGTCGAAAGTAGCATTGGGAACGCACTCGTGCGGCACTCGGTGCCGGAAAGATCCGGCACCGAGTGCTTTTCCGAGGGTACGGAGGCTCAGCGCGCGGTCATCCGGAGCGCGCCGTCCATGCGGATCGTCTCGCCGTTGAGGTAGTCGTGCTCGGCGATCATCGTGACGAGCCGGGCGTACTCCTCCGGGCTGGCGAGGCGCTGCGGGAAGGTGACGCTCGCGGCGAGACCGGCCCGGACGTCCTCGGTGAACCCGGCCATCATCGGGGTGTCGACGATGCCGGGGGCGACGGTGACGACCCGGATGCCGAACTGGGCGAGGTCGCGGGCGGCGGTGACGGTCATGCCGGCGACGCCCGCCTTGGAGGCGGCGTAGGCGATCTGGCCCACCTGGCCCTCGAAGGCGGCGATCGAGGCGGTGTTGACGACGAGGCCGCGCTGCCCGTGCTCGTCGGGCTCGTGCCGGGCGATGGCCTCGGCGGCGAGCCGCATCACGTTGAACGTGCCGAGCAGGTTGACGTTCAGGACGGCCCGGAACAGGTCGAGGTCGTGCGGCCCCCTGCGGCCCAGGATCCGGGCGGAGGGGGCGATGCCGGCGCAGTTCACGGCGAGCCGCAGCTCGGCGCCGTCGGCGTCGATCTCCGCGAGGGCCGCGCGGACCTGCTCCTCGTCGGTGACGTCGGCGGCGAGCAGCCGGACGCCCTCGGGCAGGGCCCCGGCGGCGGCCACGGCCTTGTCCAGGTCCAGGCCGTAGACGGTGGCGCCCCGGGCGGCGAGCGCGGCGGCGGTGGCGGCACCGAGGCCGGAGGCGGCGCCGGTGACGAGAGCGGCGGAGCCTGCGATGTCCATGGAACTCCTCGTTCGTGTCGTGCGGGGGCGACCCTGCCGCCGGGATGGCCGCCGGATCGGGCGCGTGCCCGCGGAGGACCGCGCGGTCCGCGCGATCTGCGCCGCCCACCATAGAACCGCGTGACGCGACCCCGGAAGCGGAGGCGAGGGGTGCGGCATCCGCCGTCGGGGGCGCGGGATGCGGCATCCGCCGTCGGGGGCGCGGGGTGCGGCATCCGCCGTCGGAGGCGCGGGTCGCCGTTCGTCCCTCGGTGGTCAGTTCGGGGGCTCGCCGGCCGCCGGGGGCGCGGCGTACGGGCGGAGGACCATGAGGGAGTCCTCCACGGAGGCCACCATGGCGAAGGGGAAGCGGTCGAGTTCGAGGCAGAGCGCGACGTCGTCGGGGTGGGCCCCTTCGCGCACGCCCTCCCTCAACTCGGCGGCGGCGCGCGACTCCTCGGCGCGGCGGAGGAACCCGGCCGCGGCCGTCCCGGCCCCGGCGGCCCTCCCCGCGACGTACTGCGCGCACGCCAGGTCCTCCTCGGCGCGTCCGTCCTCGCCGGTGACCACGAACGTGACGTCGTCGCACCCGCGCGCCCGCAGGACCCGGGCCGTCGCCTCCGCCACCACGAAGCCGGCGCACAGCACCAGCGACGCGTCCTTGACCGCGAGGGCGCCGACCGTCCCCGCCGTGGTCTTCTGCACGACGGTCCGGCCGCCGAGGTCGGCGGACCGCAGCAGGCCCGGCGAGTTGACGGCGTCGAACCCGGGCGCCGGCGGGCCGTCCTTGAGCGCCACCCAGTCCGGGTGCCGGGCCTTCAGCGCCAGGGCCTCGTCCAGCGACCCGGCGAGGACGATCCGCTCCGCTCCCCGGCCGAAGGCCCAGGCGGCCACGGTGAAGGCACGCATGACGTCGACCACGACGGCCGTGGAGGGGACTTCGGCGAGCTCGGCGATGCCGAGGAAACGAGCATCCATACCGTGATGATCACGTACGGCGGGTCCTCCGCACCCGGGTAGTGGCGCGCCTCACACCGGCGGTCGCGCGAGGCCCCGGGGGCCACCGATGCGGCCGGCGACCGTCGTGGTCGGCGCGCGCCGGCCACGGCCGGGGGACGGCCTGGACCTCCCACCCGGAGGACGAACACCCCTCGCTCTCCGACGCGTTGACCCTGCCGTTGCCCCACGGGCTGCCGTCGGCCGGCACGGTGCCGGAGTCGGCGCGCCCGATGTCCGCGTCCCCGCCGCCCTCCGTCGCGGTGCCGCCGCCCGGGCGCGGCCGCTCCGGCACTCCTCTCCCCGGCGGGCACGCCGAAGGCGGCGGACGGGGACGGGAAGACCCCGCGCGTCGCACCGGGCCCCGCGGCGCCCGGCGGCCGTACTGTCGGACCCGTCACCGGGCAGGCCGGCCGAGGAGGACTTCCGATGCGCAGCGTGACCTATTCGATGAACGTCTCGCTCGACGGCTACATCGTCGGGCCGGACGGGGGCTTCGACTGGTCGGAGCCCCCCGAGGAGGTCTTCCGCTTCTGGATCGACGAGATGCGGGGGGTCGGCGTCCATCTGCTGGGACGGCGGCTGTACGAGACGATGCTGTACTGGGAGACCGCCGACCGGGACCCGTCGCTCGACGACGCGTCGCGCGAGTGGATCTCGCTCTGGAACCCGCTCCCGAAGGTGGTGTTCTCCACCACCCTGTCGGAGGTGCGGGGCAACGCCCGGCTGGCCTCCGGCGGCGTGGCGGAGGAGATCGAGCGGTTGCGGGCCGAGCCGGGGGAGGGCGAGATCGCGATCGGCGGCGCGACCCTCGCCGCCGAGGCGGCCGCGGCGGATCTGATCGACGAGTACCGGACCGTCGTCTATCCGGTGCTGGTCGGCGGCGGCATTCCCTTCTTCCCCCGGCACGAGCGCCGGGTGGACCTCGAACTCGTCGAGACCCGCCCGCTCGGCTCGAAGGTCGTCCACCTCCGCCACCGCGTGGTGCGTTAGCCGGGTCGCGGTCGGCGGGGCGGAGGCGGGGCGCACCCGGCGGCCGGCACCCCGACGCTCCTGGCCGACCCGGCCGCACTCGCCCTGGTCGCCGGCACGGCGGCATGGCCCTGGCGGGCCCGCCGCGTCTGAGCGGGGCGCCGCGGGCGACCGCCCGGACCGCCGCCCGCCCCGCTACTTCTCCGCGAGCGCCAGCCCCCGGCTGATCACCAGCCGCTGGATCTGGTTCGTGCCCTCGAAGATCTGCATGATCAACGCTCTCCGGAGGGAAGTCGTGATCTTGGTCGGTTTTTCCATGACCCGCGCCCCCTCCCTCACCAGCACCCTTGATGTGCGCTACCCCACCTTGGGTCATAGCTGGAGCCGCATCTTCCGTCTCGATGCAGACCATGAAGCCTGGTTCTGCGATGCACCGCCCGATATCTCTTCACTCGAGAATATGATCGACGCTTAAACTTCTCCGTAGCTCAGAGGGGTCTGCCAGAACCCATCGCTCACGTCACGCATATGCCGCCTGGCCAGGCCAAAAGCAGGAGTACCCGCTCATCGCTCAGCGGCGAGCGGTCACCAGGAGCGTCCCGATGTGCCCGGTCTGTGGAGCGTCGAGGATCTGGGCGTCGACATCACGGAACCCGGCCCGCTCGAGCATGCCGACCCACCGCCGCGGCGTGTAGCTGTACCGGTAGGTGAACATCGCCTTCCCGGCGAAGCCGCCCTTGTACATCCCCTGCGGCCCGTACGCCCCCGGGATCGCTGGCGGCTGGGAGAAGGCAAGGACGCCGCCCGGCCGGAGCCGCTCGGCGACGAGCGGGAACAGCTTCACAGGGTCGGTGAACCACACGGCCCCGAAGACGGAGTACATGGCGTCATAGACGTTCTGGTCGGCGGCCAGATGCTCGAGCACCTCCGCGTGAACGACATCGACGCCGAGCGGCCCCCACCGGTCGGTCACCTTCTTCACCATGACCGGGGACAGGTCGACGCCCCGCGCCTTCACCCCGCGCCCAGCGAGGAAGGCGAGCGCCCGGCCGGTCCCACAGCCGAGCTCGAGGACCGACTCCGGGTCGCCGAGGAGCTCGGGCCCCGGCCCGTGCCCGGCGTACTGCGTCCAGCAGAACGTGGGCTCCATGTCGTCCTTGAACGCGCTGCCGGCATACGCGTCCCACAACTCGGTCTCTGCTGCGATGTCGTGGCGTGCGGGCACGTCATCCCCTTTCACGGGAGGTGGTACGGGCAGGGCCCTCGCCCTCCGGACGGGTGGAGGACGAGGGCCCAGACTAGGGGCCGATGGGGGTCGGCCCGGGTCGGTCAGTGGCTGTCCGGCACCTTCGAGTCACAGGGCGAGCACTCAGCCCCGTCGATGGCCCACAGCTCGTCATCGACGGCCCAGCCGTCCGCCCGCAGGAAGTCCGCGGTACGGATGCACAGGCCGTCGGCGCGGCGCTGGATGAACGGCGCGTGATGCCGGTACGCGCCGCCGTTGAAGGCCTCGCACATCGCGAAGTAGACCGGGGTGTCGAGGATGAGCTGGTGGACGCCGATGTCGACGAGCTTCCCGACGCCCAGGTGCACGTCCTTGTGCTGCATCGTCGCCACCGTGTACGCGACGGCCTGGCCGAGGATGCGCTCGGCCATGTCGCGGACCATCGTGTTGTCGCGGAGGAGCAGCGCGATCTCCCGCTCCCAGATCGGCCCGCCGTCGGCCACGTTCTCCGGCAGGTACCTCACGAACGGGGCCACGCGGTTGAGGAGCTCCTCCGGGTCACGGATGAGCGCGAGGGATGGAGCCTGAACGACAGTGGTCACGATCTGTTCCTCTCGTCGTTGGTGCGGTGGCGAACCCGCCCCGGCAGGCGGAACCCAGCGAGCCGGGGCGGGGGTCTCAGGCCGAGGAGCGGCGCCCGGCGTACTCGGCGAGGAGCTCCTCGAGGCGGCGCATGCACGGTTCACAGGCGTGGAACGGGCCGTGCCCGTGGTCCTCGCTGGTGACCGGCCCGAGCCACATGACCGGCACGCCGGTCGCGTCGCGGCGCCAGCACCGGCCGATCACGAACACTCGGCGCGTCCTCTCTTCTGTGCGGACCCACCCCGGCCGGGCAGGTGCCACGGGGGAGCACTCCGCAAGCCGTCAGGTGCAGCGGCTCCCGGCCGGGATGGGAGTCTCATCGGGCGACACCACATCCGAGGACGAGCACCAGGTCGCCGAGGACGGCGCAGTACGACCAGACGGCCGCGCGCTCCCGGGTCACGTCCTCACCTCCGGCGCGAAGTCGGCCCACACGCGCTTCCCCCACGGGAGCGGGTCGACGCCCCACTGGGTCGCGACCGCGTCGACGAGGGCGAGGCCACGGCCGCGCTCGGCGTCGTCGGCCGGCATGCGTTGAACCGGTGGCTTGCGGTCGCGGTCGACGACGGAGACTCGTACCCAGCCGGTCCGGTGCAGCGCGACGACGACATGGATCGTCGTACCGCGGGCGTGCTGGGCGCAGTTCGTGACCAGCTCGGTGACAACCAGGGCCGCACCCTCGACGAGCTCGTCCAGGCACCAGCGGTCGAGCGCGCCGCGGACCAAGTGCCGGGCGACGGCGGTCGACTCCGGCTCACGGGGCAGCATCCGCGAGTACGACGACCCACCCCGACTGCTGGGGAAGAGGAGCGGCGGGCGGCTCGGCGCGGCTCTACTCATCGCCTTCGCCTTCCGCCCGGTCGAGGGCGTCGCGGCCGATGCCGACCAGCTTCACGACCGCCCCCGGCACGCACAGCGTCCCGGGCCCGTCCATCGGGACGGCCCAGTACGCCGAACACCGCGGGTCGGGCGCCGTCAGATCGGTGGCCGGCACGCCGAGGAAGGCGTCCGTCCCCAGGCACTCGGTTCCCACGATCCGCCAGTACCGGAAGGTGCTCGCCGGGCTCAGGGCGTAGAACTGGCGGCTCCCCGCGTCGTGGATGACCGGCCCGCCCTCGAGGACGACGTCGAGGAAGTGCGCGACCTCCTCCCGGTCTTCGCTGTCGGCAGCGGCGTGGACCAGGTCGGCCGGCATGCGGACGGCGGAGAACAAGGTGCCGCAGCGCAGGAGAGCGACACCGTACGTCGCCCATTCGTGTCGAGCTGCCTTGGCGTCCTTCGCCGCAACGAGGAGCCACGCCGCGGCGGCGAGCTCCCGCTCCCTCCGCAGGTGCACGACCTGTGCGGACTCCTCGGCGATACGGGTCGGTCGGACAGTTCGCTCAACTACTCCACTACTCGGAGGCAGTTGGGTACGCTCGGGCACGGCGACTCCTAGCCAGTCGTCTCCGCCCCGGATGTGCACACCACGGCCTCCGGGGCTTTCGTGTCCCAGAGTGGAATCCCCGTGAAGCGGGCGCGTCCCCACCGTGGGTGTCCCCATGATGGGGATGCCCCCCGGGACGCAGGAGGGGCAGGCTTGGACGGGCAGGAAGAGACCGCATGAGCTACCAGCCGCCGACGACGCTCCCCCGGGAGCTCCTCGAGGACGAGGACATGCAGCGCGCCCTGGGCGCACACGACTTCGGAACCGTGTTCCGCATGGCGCGCGAGCGTGCCCGCATCAGCTACTCGAAGCTGGCGGCCGAGCTGGACATCAAGCCGGAGAGGATCAGCTCGCTCGCACGGGGCACCGGCCGGATCACCAGCTTCGACAAGATCCGGCTCATCGCGCAGGCGTTACGCGTACCGGGGCACATGGTCGGTCTCGCTCCCCAACCGTGGGAGGCGGAGGACGCTCCTGCCGGAACGTCCCGCTGGAGCGGACCCTCGATGCACCGCCGCACCGTTCTGCAGGTCGCCACGACGGCCAGTCTGGCCGCCGCCCTGCCGGCACTCCACCACGCACCCCAACCCGACCGGATCACCGCCTCGTACGTCGACCGGCTCCGCGAGCGCACCGCCCGCCTCCGCCGCCTCGACGACGTCCTCGGTGGCGGCGACACCTGCCGCGTCTACCTCGGCGAGGTCCAGCGCACCAAGACCCTCCTCGCCCGCGGCTCCTTCACCGGCACCGACGTCCGCACCCGCCTGACCGGCCTCCTCGCCGAGCAGGCCCAACAGGCCGGATGGGCCTTCTTCGACGGCGGGCACTCGAAGGAGGCGGCAGCCCTGTACGAGGAAAGCCGCCTCTACGCCCGCGAAGCCGGGGACGCCGACCTGTACGGCAACAGCCTCGCGTTCCTCGCCTACAAGACGCTCCCGGACGACCGGCGCACGGCGGTGGCCTTCGCCCGCGACTCCTGCGAGACCATCACCACCCGCACGCCGGCAACCGTCCGTGCCCTGCTGTACGAGCGCCTCGCTTGGGCCTGCGCCGTCGACGGACGGGCCAGAGGCGCGGAAGCCGCCCTCGCTGCTGCCCACGAGTCCCTCAACGACGCGCAGGACGGCGAGCCGCAACCCGACTGGTCCGTCTGGGTCGACCGCACAGAGCTCGGCATCATGACCGGCCGGTGCTGGACCGAACTCCGCCACCCGCTGCGCGCCGTCCCTGCGCTCGTCGACTCCCTCGGCCGGTACTCCGACGAGCACGCCCGCGACAAGGCCCTGTATCTGTCGTGGCTCGCGGAGGCCTTCCTCACCGCGGGCGAGGTCGAGCAGGCCGCCGCGACGACCGGCCGCGCGCTCGAGCTCGCGACCGGCGTCGCATCGATCCGGCCCATGCAGCGGATCACCCCGCTCGTCGGCGAGCTCCGCGTCCACGCGGAACTGCCCGCCGTCCGCGAGCTCCTGGAACTCGCCGCCGGTTAGGCCCCAGCCCCGGTGACGGAGTCGCGGACCCACTCCGCGCACCGGGGCGCGGCGAACTTCACCGGCACCGCGCACAGCTCCGGGTTGTCCCAGGGGTGCCGCTCGAGCAGGTCGGCCTCGAGCGCCGGATACTGCGCCTCGGTCGTCTTGAAGAGCACCTGCCACTCCTCGCCGGTCCCGTACTCCCCCAGGTGCCAGTACACAGAGGTGACGGGCCCGATGATCTGCGCCCCGGCGGCGAGCCGCTTCTCGACCGCCGGGCCCGCGAGCGTGACCGCTTCCTCCCAGGTCGCCGTGGCAGTCGATACCTGCACGATGTTGTCGGTCATGATCGGAACCCTAACCAGCGGTCCCGGACGCCAACAGGCCCCCATCGGTCACCCGTCGGGAGATGTCAGCCCCCGCCCCTCCCCTGGTAGCCGTGAGCCAGTACATCGACGGTTCGGCGAAACTGATTGAGCCGAAGTACCAGTCGGCCTGGGAGCTGATCACCCCCTTGTTCCTCGCGGGCCTGCTGCACCAGCTCGTCGACTCCCATGAGAACGAGCTGGTCCTCACGGCCCCCAAGGGGGGTCAACTCCTCATCGGCGGCGAGTTCTATCCCGACATGTTCCACCCGGTCGTCGACGGTCGGGCGCCGAAGCCCAGCAGCCGCGGGCACTCAGCCCGCCCCGGGATTCGCCCCGTGCGGGGTCTTACGGGCATGACTCCGCACGGCCTGCGCCATGCCGTCAAGGTCTGGCTGGACGAGGAGGGGCGCCACCCGCGCGTCGCCATCGAGGAGCGGCCGGGCCACGAGGTCCCGGGAGTGGAGGGCACCTACTCTCACGCGATCCTCGGCATGGAGCCGGCAATCGCGGACACCCTGGAGCGACTGTGGCAGGAGTCCCTCCGCCCGGTCCTCGACGTCGGGAGTACGGGCCGGTCCCCTCAGAAGAAGTTGTTGAGAACTTGATCTCCCAAAATTCTCGCAACCGCCGTGAAAGGCGGCCCCCGAAGCGCGCAACGAGCACTTCGGGGGACTGAGCAAAGCCCGCCAATGTAGGCGTTGACCTGCTATTGCTCCGCGAGCGCCAGCCCCCGGCTGATCACCAGCCGCTGGATCTGGTTCGTGCCCTCGAAGATCTGCATGATCTTGGCCTCGCGCATGTAGCGCTCCACCGGGAAGTCCCGGGTGTAGCCGTAGCCGCCGAGGACCTGGACCGCGTCCGTGGTGACCTTCATGGCCGTGTCGGTGGCGATGAGCTTGGCCGCGCTGGCCTGGCGGCTGAAGGGGCGGCCGAGGTCGCGGCGGCGGGCCGCGTCCAGGTAGGTGGCGCGGGCCGCGTCGACGGCGGCGGCCATGTCGGCGAGGAGGAAGCCGAGGCCCTGGTGGTCGACGATCCGGCGGCCGAAGGTGGTGCGCTCGTTGGCGTAGGCGACGGCGGTGTCCAGGGCGGCCTGGGCGAGGCCCGTGGCGCAGGCGGCGATGCCGAGGCGGCCGTTGTCGAGGGCGCTGAAGGCGATCTGGAGGCCCTGGCCCTCCTCGCCGACGAGGCGGTCCTCCTCCAGGAGGGCTCCGTCCCAGTAGGCGGCGGTGGTGGGGACGGCCTGGAGGCCCATCTTGCGCTCGGGCGCGCCGAAGGAGAGGCCCTCGGTGGCGCCGGGGGCCAGGAAGCAGGAGACGCCGCGGTTGCCGGGGGCCGTACGGGCGAAGAGGGCGTAGAAGCCGGCCCGGCCGCCGTGGGTGATCCAGGCCTTGGTGCCGGTGATCCGGTACCCGCTGCCGTCCGCCTGCCGCTCCGCCTTGCAGCTGAGGGCGGCCGCGTCGGAGCCGGCCTGCGGCTCAGAGAGGCTGTAGCCGCCGATGGTCCGGCCCTCCAGCATCGCGGGCAGCAGGCGCTCCTTCTGCTCCGGCGTGCCGAAGGCGTGCAGGGGGTGGCAGGCCAGGGTGTGGACGCTGGTGGCGACGGCCACGGCCGCCCAGCGCGCGGCCAGTTCCTCCAGGACCTGGAGGTAGACCTCGTACGGCTGGCCCCCGCCGCCGTACTCCTCGGGGTACGCGAGGCCCAGGAGCCCCGCCTCGCCGAGGGTCTCGAAGAGCCCTTCGGGATAGGTCTCGGCGGCCTCGTGCTCGTCCACCCGAGGAGAGAGCTCCTTGTCGGCGATCTCCCGGGTGAGGGCGATGAGGTCCGCCGCCTCGGGGGTGGGAAGCAGGCGGTCGACATCCATGGCGACTCCAGCAGCGCGCAAAGTGGTACTGGAGAGGGTACTCCAGTACCGGTCAGGGTAGCGCAGGAGAGGGCGGCCGCAACCCCTGGAACCGCACGGTCCCGGCCGCCCCCGCGGGTGCCGGAGCCGCGGGCGCGGGATGGGGGCACCGCCCTCCGGGGGCACCGCCCTCCGGGGACGCGGCCTGGAATACTGGCCGGGTGATCGAGACCTCCGCCGCCGACACCCCGCAGCTGACGGGCCGCGGGGCGGCACGCCGTTCCGCCCTCTTCGAGGAGCTCGTCGCCCTCCTCGTCGGCGAGGGCTTCGCCCGTCTGACGCTCGACGACCTGGCCGCCCGGCTGCACTGCTCGAAGCGGACCCTGTACGGCCTGGCCGGCAGCAAGGAGCAGCTGGTCCGGGCGGCGGTCGTGCACTTCTTCCGGCGCGCCACGGCCCGGGTCGAGGCCGTCCTCGCCGCCGCCACCGGACCCGCCGAGCGGCTCGCCGCCTACCTGCGGGCGGTATCGGCCGAACTGGCTCCGGTCTCGCCGCAGTTCTTCGACGACGTGGCCGCCTTCGAACCGGCGGCCGAGGTCTACGAGCGCAACACGCGCGCCGCCGCCGGGCGGGTCCAGCAGCTCATCGAGGAGGGCGTGCGGGCCGGGGTCTTCCGCGAGGTGCACGTGACCTTCGCGGCCGACGTCATCTCCTCGGTCATGGTCCGCATCCAGCGGCGCCAGGTCGCCGCCGCGACCGGCCTGGCCGACGCGGAGGCGTACGACCAGCTCGCCGAACTGCTCCTCAGCGGCCTCCGGAAGGCCTGACCCCCGACCGCGAAGACCCGTCCACGAAGGCCCGCCCACGCCCCCGACGCGAATGGCCGGTTCCGGTCTTCCCGGACCCGGGCGAGGGGCAGCGCCTCGACGTGAAGTGGCTGCTCGACCACGGCTACCTCGTGCGCGTCCCCGCATGACCGGCCACCGGCGCACGCTCGAACGGGCGCTCCGGGAAGCCGGGGTGCCCGCCGGCTACTACTGGATCGAGGACGTCCACGAACCCTCCCCCGTCCCGACCGACTTCGCCTATCTGCGGGCGGCGCCGGGCGGGGGCGGCTGGGAGACCGGGGTGTACGAGCGGGGCGCGTACGAGCCGGTCGCCACGTACCCGGACGAGGCCGACGCCTGCGCCCACCTCCGGACCCTCCTGGGGGCCTAGGGAACATCCGACGGCACGTCCCGCGTTCGGGAAGTGAAGGCACCAGGGCTCCGACTCCCTTATTTCATGTCATGACTTAAACCTAAAGATAAAGTCGCCCCGGGGGCCCCGCAGCGGTATGTTGCGGTCAGGACTACTTCACCCAGGGGGCCCAGTGACCATGCGGAACGGACGCACCGTCCGTGACCTGCGGCGCGAGAACCGCACCGCCGTCCTCCAGCGCCTGTACTTCGACGGGCCGATGAGCCGCTTCTCACTGGGCCCCGCGACCGGACTGAGCTCCGGCTCGATCAGCAACGTGGTCGCGGAACTGGTCGCGGAGGGCCTGGTCGAGGAGGCCGGCAGCGTCGACTCGGCCGGCGGGCGCCCCCGTACGCTGCTCCGGATCTCCTCCGGCAGCGGCTTCATGATCGGCGTCGACGTCGGCGAGACCCGGATCAGGGTCGAGCTCTTCGACCTCGCCCTCACCGAACTCGCGCGCACCGAGCGCCCGTTGGCCGTGGACCGCACGCATCCGCACAACCGCTACGAGGTCGGGGTCGTCGTCGGCCACCTCCGGGACGGCATCGCTGAGGTGCTGCGGACCGCGGACGTGCCGGCCGACCAGCTCCTCGGCGTCGGCGTCGGCGTCCCCGGCATCGTGGCCCGCACCCCGGAGGACGGCGCGGTCGTGCACGGCCAGACCGTCGACTGGGACGCCGTCCCGCTGGAGCGCCTGCTCCGCGAGAGCGTGGACCTCCCGGCCTCGGTGCCGTACTGGATCGACAACGGCGCCAAGACCCTCGGCCAGGCCGAAATGTGGTTCGGCGCCGGACGCGGCGCCCGCAGCGCCGTCGTCGTGCTCTTCGGCTCCGGCGTCGGCGCCTGCGTCGTCACCGACCCGGCGGGGCCGGGGCGGGCGGTCGAGTGGGGCCATCTGACGGTCCGGGTGCGGGGGCGCCGCTGCCGCTGCGGCGCCCTGGGCTGCCTGGAGGCGTACGCGGGCGCGGAGGCGCTGCTGGAGCGCTGGCGCGAGGCGGGCGGGCGTCCTCCGGAGGACGTGGACGAGGAGACGGCCCTGACGGCGATGCTCGCCGCCGCCTATCCGGCCGACACCACGACCCCGCCCGACGCCACCGCCCTCGCCGTCCTGGAGGAGACCGCCGAGTTCCTCGGCGCCGGATTCGCCGACCTCATCAACCTCTTCCAGCCCGAACGCATCCTCGTCGGCGGCTGGGCCGGCCTCCAGCTCGGCACCCGCTTCCTGGAGACCGTGACCGGTTACGCCCGGGAGTACGCCCTGAAGTACCCGGCGGCCCGGGTCCGCATCGGCCTGGGAACGCTGGGCCCGGACGCGGTCACGGTCGGCGCGGCGATCCTGCCCCTCGCGGACTTCTTCGCGCGGGGCGGCCGGCGGGCCGAGACCGAGACCGAGACCGCCGGGGAGCAGCCGGCGTGGGCGACGACCGTACGGGAGCGGACGGCCCACTGATCCCTCCCCCGCCACCCCCTTGTGTCATTCATTTGACACAAGCCGTGAGGTCCTCCATCTTGTGCCTACCGCTTGACACAAGAGCTCTGACGGGGGTCACCATGCTCGATTCCGCCCTGCCCGCCCCGCACCGGCCGGCCCGCGCCGAACTGCTCGTCCGGTGGGGCGGTGCGGCGATCGGCGCGGCGGCGGCCTGGACGGTCGCCCGGGGCGCCGGGCTCGGGCTCGGCGTCCTCCACGCCCTGCCGGTCTTCGCCGTCTGCGCCACGGCGGGCGTCCTGGCCGCCGACGCGCTGACGCCGGGGCCCGGGGGCGCGGTGCGACGCGCGAGCCTCGTCCCGCGCCGCGTCCGCGACGTCCTGCCGGCACGCTTCACCGTCCTGCTCGCCGTCGAGGCCGCCGTCCTCGTCGCCCTGCTCGCCGTCGCCGCGCTCACCGCCTCCCCGGACGACATGGGCAGGGCGGGCCGCACGCTCGGCGTCGCCTGCGGAAGCCTCACCCAGACCCGGGGGCCCTGGCCCGGCCTGTTCTACGGCGCCCCGGTGCTCGCCGCCCTCGCGTGCGGCACCGCCGCCTGCGGCCACGCGCTGCGCCGGATCACCGGGCGCCCGGTCCCCGGGGGCGACTCCGCGGCGGTGGCCGCCGACGCGCGGCGGCGCCGGGAGCGCGCCCGCGCCGTGACGGCCGCGTGGGGGCTCCTGGTTTCGGCGCCGCTGGCCGGCACCGCCCTCTTCGCCTCCGGCGCGCTGCGCTCGCTGTCCTGCGTGGGGCCCGTGGTCCACACCGCCGGTCTGCTCCTGCTGCCGGTCGCCGCGGTCGCGGCCGGCACGGCGCTGTGGTCGCTGTTCACCGTCCTCGCCCCGCCGGCCGCCTTCCGGAGCCGGTCGTGAACGGCCCGGCCGTACGCGTGGACACGACCGGCCCGGTCCCGCCGTACGAGCAGATCCGCTGCCAGCTCGCGGCGCTCATCGGCGGCGGCGTCCTGCCGGAGGGCGAACGGCTCCCGACCGTCCGCCGGCTCGCCGCCGACCTGGGGCTCGCCCCCGGCACCGTCAACCGCGCCTACAAGGAGCTGGAGGCGGCGGGCCTCGTCCGCACCCGCCGCGGCGCGGGCACCAGGGTCGCCGCCCGCCCCGGCGCCGCCCCCGTCGACACCGCCGCCCTCACCCGGCTCGCCCGCGCGTACGTCGCCGGGGCCCGCGCGACGGGCGCCGACGGGACGGCCGTCCTGGCCGCCGTACGGGCGGCCCTGGACGCGCCCCCCGCCTGAGACTTCGTCAGGGAGCGTCCCGGCGGGCCGGGAACCCGTGGGCGCGGGCCGCGACGACCAGGGCCGTCACGGGGACCAGGAGGATCAGCACGCTCCAGGGCAGGGCTCCGGTGCCGAACGCGTCGAGGAGGAGGCCGCCGACCACCCCGCCGCCCGCCATGGCGACGTTCCAGAGGGTGACCAGCATCGCCTGCGCCGCGTCGGCCTGTTCGCCGCCCGCGTCGCCCGCCGCCGTCTGCAGCAGGGTCGGCGCACCGCCCCAGCCCAGGCCCCAGAGCACCACCGCGCCGTAGACGAGCGCGGGCGACTGCGCGAACAGCGCCAGGAGGCCGCCGGCCACCGCGACGAGCAGCGTGCCGGTGATCATCAGGGCGCGCAGCCGGCGGTTGATCAGGGTGCCGACGGCCCAGATGCTCAGCAGCGAGGCACCGCCGAAGACCAGGAGGACGACGTCGGCCCGGCCGCCCATCCCGAGCCGGTCGAGGAAGGCGGCGATGTAGGTGTAGAGGAGGGTGTGGGCGAGGACGAAGACGAGGGTGACGGCGAGGACGGGGGTGACGCCCGGCACCTTGAGCGCCCCGAGCATCGACGGCGCGGAACCCTTCTCCGGGCGGTGGCCGGGATAGTCCGGGACGGCGGCCAGGATCCAGGCGAGGAGGACGAGGGTCAGGCCGGTCATGACGAGGAAGGCCGTCCGCCAGTCGACGGCCTTGCCGATGAACGTCCCGGCGGGCACGCCGAGGGAGAGCGCGACGGGGATGCCCGCCATGGCCACCGCGATGGCCTTGCCCTGGAGGTGTACGGGAGCCATCCGCCTCGCGTAGCCGGCGAGCAGCGCCCACGCGAGGCCGGCCGCGACCCCGGCGGCGAACCGGGCCCCCATCGTCAGCGGATAGGAGGTGGAGAGCGCCGTCACCGTGTTGGCGAGGGCGAACCCGGCCATGGCGGTCAGCAGGAGCCGGCGGCGGCGCCAGGCGGCGGTCGCGGCGGAGAGCGGGATGGCGGTGAGCACGGTGCCGAGGGCGTAGACCGTCACCGTCTGCCCGGTGGCGGACTCGCTGACGCCCAGGTCGCCGCCCATCGCGGGCAGCAGCCCGGCGGGCAGCGTCTCGGTGAGGCTCGTGATGAACACGGCGGTCGCCAGGGCGAGCAGCGCGGGCAGGGGCAACTTGTCCGGCCGTGAAGGGATTTCGGCCCGTCGCGGGGCGGGGGCGGGGCCGTGGGAGGGCCCTCTGGTCAGGTCTGTGCTCGGCATGACAGCATGCTCGAACCCTTCCATTGATGTGAGGGTCAAGCGGGATCCGGAAAAGCGTCGTGGGAACGGGTGGGGGCGAGGTCCGTGCGGATCGGGGAGCTGTCGGAACGCACCGGTGTCTCCCGCCGGATGCTGCGGTACTACGAAGAGCAGGAGCTGATCGCCTCCCGGCGGTGCGCCAACGGCTACCGGGAGTACCCCGAGTCCTGCGTGGACCGCGTCCAGCAGGTGCGCGGGCTGCTCGACACGGGCCTCCCGACGCAGACGATCCGCAGGATCCTGCCCTGCCTCGGGCCGCCGGGACGGATCGACATCCCGAACCCGACGCCGGAGACGATCGCGCTCCTGGAGCTGGAGTGCGCGCGCATGTCGCGGCGGATCGACCAACTGGCCCGCAACCGGGACGCCATGACCGCGTACCTCGCGGAGGTCCGGAAGGCGGTCCCGGCCGAACCGGCCGCCTGACGCGTCGTCCGCCCGTTCCCCGGTCAGTGCGGCGGGGGCGCCGGGTCCAGGACGCCGGGGGACGGGGCGAGGGCGCACACGAGGGAGGCCAGGCCGAAGAGGAGCAGTCCGCACCGGAAGACCCGGCGGCGTCCGAAGCGGTCGGCGAGGGCGCCGGGGAGGAGGACGGGGCCAGGAACCTTGCGGAGACCGCAAGAACGTCGTCCGGGTGCTGTGCGGGGGCCGCAGAATGACCGCATGGACACCGGACTCGCGGAACTCGTCGCCGGCATCGGCCACCGGTGCCCCCCGGGTCCGTCTGACGCCGAGGAGCCGGGGGCGCGGGAGCGTCCTCGTCCCGCTGACGCGGTGCCCGGGCCGGGTCCAGGTCTTCAAGCAGGTCCTCGCGCACCGCGCGCCGCGGCTGGTGTCCCACGCCGGTCACGAGTGGCCGTACGTGCTGGCCGGGGAGCGCGAGGTCGTCCTGCGGCCGGGCGAGACGGCCGGGTTCGACACCGCCGAACCGCACTGGTTCGGGCCCGCCGGCCGCGAGGCGGTGGAGATCCTGCACCTGTTCGGTCCCCACGGGGGCCGGGCCGTGGTCCGTACGGGCCCGGCGGCGGCCGGATGAGGAACGGACCGGTCAGGCGGGCGTGAAGAGGTCCCCGGGCGCGTCGTCGAGGACGAACCCGTTGTCGAGGCGGACGCGGACGGTCGTGCGGAGCTTCCGCTCCAGGTAGGCGGCCCAGGCGGGTTCCAGGGCGGCGACCTGCTCTTCGAGCTGCCGCCCGCTGGCCGGGGGCAGCTGGTGGCCGAAGTCGTCCAGGAGGGACTTGAGCCGTTCGTACTCGCGCACCTCCCGGCTCCGGGGGCGGTCCTCGTCCACCCGCTCGACCGTTCCCCCGGTGCCGGCCGCCAGGGCCAGGAACCCCGCTCCGGCGCCCGTCTCCGCCCCGGGTCCGGCGGCCGGGACGACCTCTCCGGCCAGCCTGAGGTCCACCGCGAGGCGTACTCGCCCGCCCGCTTTCAGCATCTTCGGTCCTTCGTCCTCGGGATGGTCGGGCCGTCCGCACGCGCACGCGTGGCCCACGGCGATTATCGCGGGCCGGGCACGAGGACCCGTTTCGGGGGCCGGTTCGCGGTTATGCGGCATTCCATCAAGGCAACGGTTTTCCAGGTTCTCGGAGAGGAGCCGACATGTCGGGCAACGAGAAGATCAAGGCCAAGGGCGAGCAGGTCAAGGGCGCGGTCAAGGAGAACACGGGCCGTGCGCTCGGCGACGAGCGGATGGCCGGCGAGGGCCGCGCCGAGCGCGCCAAGGGCGACGCCCGCGAGGCCAAGGAGAAGACGAAGGACGCCTTCAAGCACTGACCTCCGGGTCGGCAGATGCCGCGGCCCCCGGCCCCTTCCGGGTCGGGGCCGCGGCATGTGCGGACCCGGACGCGCCGTACAGGAGGGGTCGTGCGCGCGGGATCGTGCGCGAGGGGTCGTGCGCGCGAGGTCGTGCACGAGGAGTTCGTACGCGGGAGTTCGTACGCGGGAGTTCGTACGCGAGGGAGGGAGGGGCCCTGATGGGATCCATCGGGCAGGACAGGGGGCCGGTGCGGCGCGGCCCCGTGGCGGTCGGGCGCGATCTGGTGCTCGCGATCGGGCTCGCGGGGACGTGCGTCGGGGGTCTGGCCCTCTTCTTCAAGACGGCCGGGGCGGCCGGGGACAGCGGCTCGGGGGTGTCGGCCGCCCTCCTGGTGGCGTTCGCCGCCCTCGGGGCACTCGCCGTGGCCTTCGCGCTGGTCAGGAGGAGCGCGGCGCCCGTGCGCAGGCGCGCGGCACCCGTCGGGGGGCCCGGAGTCCTCCGTGCCCCCGCCGCCGCCCCGGTCATGGACGTGCCCGACGTCGGGGCGGAGGCGCTGGACCACACGGCGGTCGACCCCGACGGCTTCGAGCACACGGTCGCCGCGCTCTGCGCGCGGGACGGCTGCACCCCCGTGGAGGTGGTCGGCGGCGCGGGCGACCTGGGCGCCGACGTGATCGCGACGACCATGGACGGGCGCCGGGTGGTGATCCAGTGCAAGCAGTACGCGGAGGACCACCGGGTGGGCTCCCAGGACCTCCAGCGGTTCGGCGGCACCTGCTTCACCGTGCACGAGGCGGACGTGGCCGTGCTCGTGACCACCAGCTCCCTCACCGCGCCGGCCGCCGAGTACGCCGACACCTGCGGGATCGTCTGCGTCGACGGCGAGGCCCTGGCGGCCTGGACGGAGCAGCTCGCGCCTCCCCCGTGGGAGGCGCTTCCGGTGGATCCGGCCTGACCGTCGAAGACACCCCCTAGGCCACGGAACCTATCCGGCCCAGCGGCCCCCGGGGCGCGTCGTGGTGGATCGGGGTGTGGGCGCCGGTGAGGGAGGCCCCGGTGCCGCCCCGGCGGTGGGCGACGATCTCGGCACCGATCGACAGCGCGGTCTCCTCCGGCGTGCGGGCGCCGAGGTCGAGGCCGATCGGGGAGCGCAGGCGGGCGAGTTCGAGTTCGGTGACGCCGACCCCGCGCAGGCGCTCGTTGCGGTCCTCGTGGGTGCGGCGGGAGCCCATCGCGCCGACGTAGGCGACGGGGAGCCGGAGGGCGACCTGGAGGAGGGGCACGTCGAACTTGGCGTCGTGGGTGAGGACGCAGAGGACGGTCCGGCCGTCCACCTCGGTGGACTCCAGGTAGCGGTGGGGCCATTCGACGACGATCTCGTCGGCCTCGGGGAAGCGGGCCGGGGTCGCGAAGACGGGCCGGGCGTCGCAGACGGTGACGTGGTAGCCGAGGAACTTGCCGACCCGGACGAGCGCGGCGGCGAAGTCGATGGCCCCGAAGACGATCATGCGGGGGGCGGGCACGGAGGACTCGACCAGGAGGGTCAGCGGCTGTCCGCAGCGGCTGCCGTCCTCGCCGATCTCCACGGTGCCGGTGCGGCCCGCGTCGAGCATCGCGCGGGCCTCGCCGGCCGCGGTGCGGTCCAGCTCGGGGTGGCCGCCGAGCCTCCCCTCGTACGAGCCGTCGGGGCGGACCAGGAGGGCCCGGCCGAGCAGGTCGTCGGGGCCGGAGACGATCCGGGCGAGGGCCGCCGCCTCGCCCCCGACGGCGGCGGCGAGCGCGGCGGGGAGGACCCCGCCGCGGACCGGGGTGACGAGGATGTCGATGACGCCGCCGCAGGTCAGGCCGACGGCGAAGGCGTCCTCGTCGCTGTAGCCGAAGCGCTCGACGACGGTGTGGCCGTCGTCGAGGGCCTGGACGCACAGGTCGTAGACCGCGCCCTCCACGCACCCCCCGGAGACCGATCCGATCGCCGTGCCCTCGCTGTCGACGGCGAGCGCGGCGCCCGGCTGCCGGGGCGCGCTGCCGCCGACCGCCACCACGGTGGCGACGGCGAAGGCGCGTCCCTGCTCGACCCACCGGTGCAGCTCTTCGGCGATGTCCAGCATCTCGGTTCTCCTTGGAAGGTGCGGGGAGGGCGGTGGGGGCGTCAGCCGACGCCGAGCCAGCTCTCGATCGGATGGATGGCGAAGTACACGACGAAGATCGCGGTCAGGCCCCACATGAAGGCCCCGACCTCCCGCGCCTTCCCCTGAGCGGTCTTGATCACCGCGTAGGAGATGACACCGGCGGCGACACCCGTGGTGATGGTGTACGTGAACGGCATCAGGACCACGGTGAGGAAGACCGGGATCGCGACGGAGCGGTCGCTCCAGTCCACGTGCTTGGCGTTCTGCATCATCATCGAGCCGATGACGACCAGGGCCGCGGCGGCGACCTCCTGCGGCACGATCGCGGTGAGCGGGGTGAAGAAGAGGCAGAGGGCGAAGAAGCCGCCGGTGACCACGGAGGCCAGGCCGGTGCGGGCGCCCTCGCCGACGCCGGTGGCGGACTCGACGAAGACCGTCTGGCCCGAGGCGCCGGCGCCGCCGCCGATGACGCCGCCGGCGCCGTCGATGAAGAGGGCCTTGGAGAGGCCGGGCATGCGGCCCTTGTCGTCGGCGAGCTTGGCCTCGGTGCCGACGCCCAGGATGGTCGCCATGGCGTCGAAGAAGCCGGCGAGCACCAGGGTGAAGACGATCATGGTGATCGTGATGTAGCCGACGTCGCCCCAGCCGCTGAAGGACACGTCCCCGATGAGGGAGAAGTCGGGGGCGGAGACCGCGCTGCCGTCGAGCTCCGGCGGGCCGGAGAACCAGGCCTTGGCGGGTATGTCGGCGACCGCGTTGAGGACGACCGCGACGACCGTGCCGGCGACGATGCCGATGAGGATGGCGCCGGGGACGTTGCGGGCCTGGAGGGCGAAGATCAGGAGCAGGGTGAAGGCGAAGATCAGGACGGGCCAGCCCTGGAGTTCGCCGGCCGGGCCGAGGGAGACGGGGCCGCCGCCCGGGGCGGGGTTCTCGTGCACGAAGCCGGCCTTCACGAAGCCGATGATCGCGATGAAGAGGCCGATGCCGATGGTGATGGCGTGCTTCAGGGCGAGCGGGATCGCGTTCATGATCATCTCGCGGAGGCCGGTGACCACCAGGAGGCAGATCACCGCGCCGTAGGCCACGGACATGCCCATGGCCTGCGGCCAGGTCATGACGGGGACGACCTGCGAGGCCATGACCCCGGAGACGCTCAGACCGGCGGCGAGGGCGAGCGGGACCTTGCCCCAGAAGCCCATGAGGAGGGTCGTCGCGGCCGCGGCGAGGGCGGTGGCGGTGATGAGCGCCGGCTGGCCGAGCAGATTGCCGTCGACGTCCTTGCCGCCGAGGATCAGGGGGTTGAGCAGGAGGATGTACGCCATCGCCATGAAGGTGGTGACGCCGCCGCGGACCTCCGTCGCGACGGTGGATCCTCTCTCCGAGATGTGAAAGTACCGGTCGAGCCAGGACCTGCCGGCGGGGGTGCGCGAGCCGGAGCCCACGTCCTCCGCGGTGGTCTTGGGCTCCACTGACGACTGGGTCATGGGGCCTACTCCCAAGGTTCAAAGGGGCACCCGCGTCGGACTTCGAAGGGTTCTGGTCCGGCTGAAGCCGCGGGATTTGGGATGCTGCGTGGCTGCACGACCCGGGGGACGGCCCGAGACGAACGGGGGTGGTGCGTGGGGGCGGGCGGTACGGGCGGGGAGGGGTGACGCTCCCGGGACGGGCCGTACCGCCCGGAGGGTGCTACAGGGTGCCGGTGAGCGCCTCGGGGCGGACCGGCGTCTTGTTGAGCTCCAGGCCCGTCGCGTTCCGGATCGCCGCGAGGACGGCCGGGGTGGACGACAGGGTCGGGGCCTCGCCGAGTCCCCGCAGGCCGTACGGCGCGTTGGGGTCGGCGAGTTCGAGCACGTCGACCGGGATGGTCGGCGTGTCGAGGATCGTCGGGATCAGGTAGTCCGTGAAGGAGGGGTTGCGCACCTTCGCGGTCTTCGGGTCCACGATGATCTCTTCCATCACCGCGACGCCCAGGCCCTGGGTGGTGCCACCCTGGATCTGGCCGACGACGGAGAGCATGTTGAGCGCCTTGCCGACGTCCTGGGCGGTCGCGAGCTCGACGACCTTGACGAGGCCGAGCTCGGTGTCCACCTCGACGACCGCGCGGTGCGCGGCGAAGGTGTACTGGACGTGGCCGTCGCCCTGGCCGGTGACCAGGTCGAAGGGGACGGTCGGGCGGTGCCGGAACTCCAGCTCCAGGTCGACCGGGTCCTCGCCCTCCAGGACGTCGGCGAGGGTCGCGAGGACCTCGCCGCCGTCGGTGACGACCTTGCCGCCCTCCAGGAGGAGTTCGGCGGTCGCCCAGGCGGGGTGGTAGGAGCCGTTCTTGCGGCGGCCGATCTCCAGGACCTTCTCGCGGACGGCCTCGCAGGTGTTCTTCACCGCGCCGCCGGTCATGTACGTCTGCCGGGAGGCGGACGTGGAGCCGGCGGAGCCGACCTGGGTGTCGGCCGGGTGGATGGTGACCTGGGTGACGCCGAGTTCCGTGCGGGCGATCTGGGCGTGCACGGTGACGCCGCCCTGGCCGACCTCCGCCATGGCCGTGTGGACCATGGCGACGGGCTCGCCGTTGATGACCTGGAGGACCACGCGGGCGGTCGAGTAGTCGTCGAAGCCCTCGGAGAAGCCGACGTTCTTGATGCCGACGGCGTAGCCGACGCCGCGGACGACGCCCTCGCCGTGCGTGGTGTTGGAGAGGCCGCCGGGCAGCGCGCGGACGTCGGCCTGCTCACCGGCGGCGAGCCACTGCTGCTCGGGCGGCATCGGACGGGCCTTGACCCGGCGCAGCAGCTCGGCGACCGGGGCCGGCGAGTCCACGACCTGGCCGGTGGGCATGAGCGTGCCCTGTTCCATGGCGTTGATCTGCCGGAACTCGACCGGGTCCATGCCCAGCTTCTTCGCGAGCTTGTCCATCTGCGCCTCGTACGCGAAGCACGCCTGGACCGCGCCGAAGCCGCGCATCGCGCCGCAGGGCGGGTTGTTGGTGTAGAGGGCGACCGCCTCGATCTCGACGTCGTCGACCACGTACGGTCCGGCGCCGAGCGAGGAGGCGTTGCCGACGACGGCCGGGGAGGCCGAGGCGTAGGCGCCGCCGTCGAGGACGATCCGGGCCTTGAGGTGGGTGAGCTTGCCGTCCTTGGTGGCGCCGTGCTCGTAGTGGAGCTTGGCCGGGTGGCGGTGCACGTGGCCGAAGAAGGACTCGAAGCGGTTGTAGACGATCTTGACCGGCTTGCCGGTGCGGAGCGCCAGGAGGCAGGCGTGGATCTGCATCGACAGGTCCTCGCGGCCGCCGAAGGCGCCGCCGACGCCGGAGAGCGTCATGCGGACCTTCTCCTCGGGCAGGCCGAGGACGGGCGCGATCTGGCGCAGGTCGGAGTGGAGCCACTGGGTGGCGACGTACAGGTCGACGCCGCCGTCCTCGGCGGGCACGGCGAGGCCGGACTCGGGGCCGAGGAAGGCCTGGTCCTGCATGCCGAAGACGTACTCGCCCTCGACGATCACGTCGGCCCGCTTGCGGGCCTCCGCCACGTCGCCGCGGACGATCGGCTGGCGGTGCACGATGTTGGGGTGCGGGACGTGTCCGGCGTGGTGGTCGTCGCGGCCCTCGTGGATGAGGGGCGCGTCGGGTGCGAGCGCGGAGGCCTCGTCGGTGACGACGGGCAGCTCCCGGTACTCGATCCTGACCTTGGCGGCGGCGCGGCGGGCCGTCTCCGGGTGGTCGGCGGCGATCAGGGCGACCGGCTCGCCGTGGTGCCGTACCCGGCCGTGGGCGAGGACGGGGGTGTCCTGGATCTCCAGACCGTAGTTCTTCACCTCGGTCGGCAGGTCGTCGTACGTGAGGACGGCGTACACGCCGGACATGGCGAGGGCCTCGGAGACGTCGATGGAGACGATCTCGGCGTGGGCGACGGTGGAGCGCAGCGTCTGGCCCCAGAGCATGTCCTCGTGCCACATGTCCGAGGAGTACGCGAACTCGCCGGTGACCTTGAGGGTGCCGTCGGGGCGGAGCGTGGACTCGCCGATGCCGCCCTTGGTGTGGTTCTGGGTGACGTTGGTGGGCGTACCGGCGGGTGCGGTACGGGTGTTCTGCGCCATGGTCAGACCGCCTCTCCCTGACGGGCGGCCGCGAGGCGGACCGCGTCGAGGATCTTCTCGTAGCCCGTGCAGCGGCACAGGTTGCCGGAGAGGGCCTCGCGGATGTCCTGGTCGGACGGGTCGCTCTGCCGCTCCAGGAGTTCGTCGGCGGCGATCAGCAGACCGGGGGTGCAGAAGCCGCACTGGACGGCGCCGGCGTCGATGAACGCCTGCTGGACGGGGCTCAGTTCGACGCCCTCGCCGGTCTGGGAGTCCTGGCTCGGCCTGGCCTCCCACTTCTTGGCGGCGTCGAGCGGGGTGCCACAGGAGCCCGTGCCGCAGGAGCCGTGCTCCGCGCGCTCCTTGGCGAACTCGGCGAGGCCCTCGACGGTGACGACCTCGCGGCCCTCGACCTGGCCGGCGGCGACGAGGCAGGAACAGACGGGGACGCCGTCGAGGCGGACCGTGCAGGAACCGCACTCGCCCTGCTCGCAGGCGTTCTTGGAGCCGGGCAGGCCCATCCGCTCGCGCAGGACGTAGAGGAGGGACTCGCCCTCCCAGACGTCGTCGGCCTCCTGCGGACGTCCGTTGACCGTGAAATTGACGCGCATGTTATGCAGCTCCCTCAAGCGTGCGGCCGGTGCCGCGGTACTGCTCCCAGGTCCAGCCGAGCTGGCGGCGGGCCATGATGCCGACGGCGTGGCGGCGGTACTTGGCGGTGCCCCGGACGTCGTCGATCGGGTTCGCGGCGCCCGAGCAGAGGTCGGCGAACTGCTTCGCGATCGACGGGGTGATGATCTTTCCGCTGTCCCAGAAGCCGCCCTCCTCCAGGGCCGCGTTCAGGAAGGCCTCGGCCTCCTTGGCGCGGATCGGGGTCGGCGCGGCGGAGCCGATGCCGGTGCGCACGGTCCGGGTCTCCGGGTGGAGCGCCAGGCCGAAGGCGCAGACGGCGATGACCATCGCGTTGCGGGTGCCGACCTTGGAGTACTGCTGGGGGCCGTCCGCCTTCTTGATGTGGACGGTCTTGATGAGTTCGTCGGGCTCCAGCGCGTTGCGCTTCACACCCGTGTAGAACGCGTCGATCGGGATGAACCGGCTGCCGCGCACGGACTCGACCTCGACCTCGGCGCCCGCGGCGAGCAGGGCCGGGTGGGCGTCACCGGCCGGGGAGGCGGTGCCGAGGTTGCCGCCGACGCCGCCGCGGTTGCGGATCTGCGGGGAGGCCACCGTGTGCGAGGCGAGCGCCAGGCCGGGCAGTTCGGCCCGCAGGTTCTCCATGATCCGGGTGTAGGAGACGGAGGCGCCGAGCCGGACGTTCTCCTCGCCGACCTCCCACTCGCTCAGCAGCTCGATACGGTTCAGGTCCAGGAGGTACTCGGGACGCCGGTGGTCGAAGTTGATCTCGACCATGATGTCGGTACCGCCTGCGATGGGCACGGCCGTGGGGTGCTCGGCCTTGGCGGCGAGCGCCTCCTCCCAGCTGGCGGGGCGAAGGAAGTCCATGGTGGCTCTCTTCTAGTGATTCTGGTGATCGGATGATCAGGGCGGTGCGGATGGGCCCGGGAAGACGGCCGGCCCTCGACTTGTTCATGTGCTGTTCACGCGGTGTGTGGCCTAGTACACAAGCCCACGTTCTCCTGGGTGCAGTCACCGAAAACATGAAGGAGTTGGCTGGCGCCCACCGTCGTCTTGTAGATTCGAACGAAAGACGGGAAACGGAAACCTCACCGTTTCCCCCTGGAAACGGTGGCACCACCGCACCGTCGACAACGCGACATCCACGAGCACTGACGAGAAGGACGGCGGCGACATCATGCGGCTGCGCGCACTGCTGGAGAACGACGCGCTGGGGCTGCGCCTGCTCGGCGGCGAGGACGAGCTGGACCGCACCGTCCGGGGCGTGATGACGACGGACCTCAAGGATCCCAGCCGGTACCTGTCCGGCGGAGAGCTGGTCCTCACCGGTCTCGCCTGGCTGCGGGAGCCGGCCGACGCCGAGCCCTTCGCCCGGCTCCTGGCCTCGGCCGGGGTGGCGGCGCTCGCGGCGGGCGAGGCGGAGCTCGGGGACATCCCCGACGATCTCGTACAGGCGTGTTCGCGCCATCGGCTGCCGCTCTTCGCGGTCAACGAGTCCGTTGCGTTCGCGACGATCACCGAGCACGTTGTTCGACAGGTGTCCGGCGAGCGGGCCGGGGACCTGGCGGCCGTCGTCGACCGCCACCGGCGCCTGATGACCTCCGGTCCGGCGGGCGGCGGCCCCGAGGTCGTCCTCGATCTGCTCGGCTCCGACCTGGACCTGCGGGCCTGGGTCCTCTCCCCCACCGGCCGCCGGATCGCGGGCGCCGGGGAGCCGCTGGACAGCGGACTCGCCGCCACCCTGGCCGGTGAGCACCTGGCCGCCGTCCGGACCGGCCGGCGCGGTCCGCACCGGGTGACCGGCGGCGGCACGACGTACTCGCTCTTCCCGATCCGCAACACCGGCCGGGGCGCCGCGCCCGCCGTCCGGGACGTGCGCGAGACGGTCCTCTCGGACTGGCTGCTCGCCGTCGAGGCGGACGCCGGGGACTGGCCGGCCGCCCGGCTCGACCTGCTCCAGGGCGTGACCCAGCTGATCGCGGTCGAGCGCGACCGGCGCGACGCGGCCCGTACGGTGCGGCGCCGGCTCGCCCAGGAGGTCCTGGAGCTGGTGCAGACGGGCGCCGCGCCCGCCGAGATCGCGGCCCGGCTGCGGGTGGCCGCCCCGGTGCTGCTCCCCGGGCTGGGCACGGCCCCGCACTGGCAGGTCGTCGTCGCCCGGGTGGAGTGGGAGCAGGAGGCCGGTCAGGGCTCCGCCGTGGACGGCGGCCCGGTCGCGCAGGCGCTCCTGGAGGAGATCCTGGTGGACCCGGCGACCGCCGGCGCCGAATCGGCCGACCGGATCGCCGTCGCGCACAGCGGGGACGAGGCCATCGCCCTGGTGCCGCTGGCCGCCGGGCCGCTGCCGGACAGCGAGGACGAGGGCCGGACGCCCGCCGCCGGTCTGCACGCGGACGCGCTGCTCGCCGCCGTACGGGCTCCGCTCTCCGCGGGCCTCGCCGACGACGGGCGCCTGACCCTGGGCGTCAGCGCGGCCGTGCACTCGGCGGAGGGCCTGCGCGGGGCCCTGGAGGAGGCCCGGCACGCCCGCCGGGTCGCCGCGGCCCGGCCGGGCCGGGTCTGCGCGGCCGGGCACCACGAGCTGGCCTCGCACGTGCTGCTGCTGCCGTTCGTGCCCGACGACGTCCGCCGGGCGTTCACGGCCCGGCTGCTCGACCCGCTGCGGGACTACGACCGGCGGCACCGGGCGGAGCTGATCCCGACCCTGGAGGCGTTCCTGGACTGCGACGGCTCCTGGACGCGCTGCGCGTCCCGGCTCCACCTGCACGTGAACACGCTGCGGTACCGGGTGGGCCGGATCGAACAGCTCACCGGCCGCGACCTGTCCCGGCTGGAGGACAAGCTCGACTTCTTCCTGGCGCTGCGGATGAGCTGAGGCGTCCCGGAGCGATCCGGCGGAGGCGCGTCGGAGGCTCGGTGGAGGCCCGGCGGGGACACCCGGCGGAGGTCCGTCGAAGGTCCGTCGAAGGCCCGGCAGAGACCCGTCGGCGGCCCGGAAACCCGTCCGGGAATTCACTCCTTCGGAGGAGTCCGAAGGAGTGACGTACGGGCTGGTGGGAACCTGTCGGCCGGGTGGGCCGCCGGGCCGGGCCGGGGCCCGATCCCGGGCCCGGCGGCGATCTGACGGCCCGTCGGACGCCCTCCGAAGGGTGGTCACCACACCGATCGTCCCTTTGTGAAATCTTTCACCCGACCCCTTGGCCGGGTGCGGCCCTTCGTGCTGAGATGCGGGTCTACTCAACAGCTCGATGGCGCGCTCGGGGAGGGCAATGTGGCGGATACCGCCATGTCTGGTTCCGAATCAAGGGATGGCGAAGATCCGTCCCTCGCCCACGGCAAGGAGACTCCCGTGGAGACCGCCATATGGCGTCTCCGCTCCCGGGGCTGCTGGACGGACGCGGCCGCGCTGCTCGCGCCGCGCGCCACCGAACCGGCCGCGGCGCTCGAACGGGCCGCGCTGCTCATCGAGCGCTGCCTCTACACCGAGAAGGGCTGGGCCGACGCCGAGGAGGCCCTGCGGACGGCCGAGGCGGTCGCCCGCACCGACGAGGAACGCGGAGCCGCCGCCTGCGAACGCGGCTACCTCGCCTACGCGTCCACCCTGCTCGGGGTCCGCGACCGGGCCGACGAGGCCCGGATGGCCCTGGGCCGGGCGGCGGCCCTGATCGCCCCCTCCGCCGGGGGCCGGCCGCTGCTGGACTTCCGGCGCGGCCTGATCGCCCAGAACCTCGGCGACTCCCCGCAGGCGGCCCGCGCCGCGTACCGCAGGGCGCACGCGGGGGCGGCCGCCCAGGGGGACTCGCTGCTGCTCTCCTCCACCTGGCGCCACCTGGCCGGACTGGCGCTGCGCGAGGGCGAGTTGGCGGAGGCGAGACACGGATTCGCCGAATCACTGCGGATCCGGGAGGAGTTGGGCTACCTGGTGGGTACGGCTCCGGCCCTCACCGCCCTGGCCACCACCGAGACCGAACCGGAGGCCGGCCGGCTGCGGGCGGAGGCGCGGCGCCTCTTCCGGCTGCTGGGCGGGGTGCCGACCTGGCTGTCGTCCCAGCTCACCCCGCACCCGGCCGCATGAATTCCCTTCATAGAAAGGCTTGTTGACCCGGCGTCACCTTTTCGCGGCGAGGCACAGCAGGCTCTCGTCGGTGCCGACGAGGAGGGAACCGGAGCCGGTGACGGCGACGGCGCGGACCGGGGGGCCGGGGCGGAAGGAGAGCTTCGGGCCGCCCTCCGGCCGGTGGAGCTCGACGAGCCCGTCGGCCCAGGCCGCGGCGACCAGGGAGCCCCGCGGGGTCTCCGCGGCGTGCAGGGAGACCACCGGGGAGGGGCGTTCGGCGAGGGGCTCGGGGCGCGGGTCGCGCCCCGGGGTCCAGAGCCGCACGGTCCCGTCGGCGCCGCCGGAGCAGACGAAGGGGGTCGCGGACTCCACCGCCGCGACCGCCGTGACCCGGCCGCTGTGGGAGGCCGTCTGGTGGAGGCCGGTGAGGCCGAAGGCGTGCACGGAACCGAGCCGGTCCCCCACCACCACCGAGCCGGCGATCGCCGCGAGGGCCGTGCCGGGGTGGCGGGCGAGCGTCGCGGAGACCGCCTCGGTGAGGCGCTCCAGGTACGGGGGCCGGGGCGCCGTGCCCCGTACGGTGTGCAGCCGGCCCCGGTCGTCCAGGATCAGCACCGTGCCGTCCGGCGCGGGCGCCAGGGCGGCGATCCGGCCGGGAACGGTGTGCGCCAGGCGCCCGGCGGAGCTCGCGTCGGTCTCGTGCAGCAGGCGTACGGTGCCGGTGCGGTCGCCCACGAGCAGGGTGCCCTCCAGCGGGCCGCCCGCCGCGCCGAGGACGGTGACCGGGCCCGGCCAGGGCGGGGTCAGGTCGCCGCGGTGACGGGCCCAGCGGAGCCGCCAGGGCGCGGCCGCCGCGAGGTCGGCGAGGGCGGGGCGCAGCCGGGGGTCGGCCCCGTCGCCGAGCGCGGCGAGCAGCACCAGGGCCCGTTCCGCCGGGGGCTGCGCGCGGCAGAGGGACTGTCCGGCCCGCATCCAGGCGGTGCGCAGGCCGCCGTGGTCCTCGGCGGTGGTCTCGCCGGGGCGCCCGGAGGGTTCGGGCCCGTCGAGGGTGCCGGGCACCCCGGCCGGGGCGGAGCCGGTGACGTACGCCGTGGTGACGAGCAGCGGGTCGGCGGCGCAGACGGCCGCCGGGTCGGAGAGGTCCGGCAGCGGCCGGGCGGGCTCCGTGGGCGCGTCGAGGGGGGCGGGGTCGCCGTCGAGGTCCACGAGGGCCACCCGGCGGTCGGCGCGCAGGGCGGCGAGGGCGGGGGTGTCGTCGCGGGCCTCGACCACGAGCCGGACCCGGCCCACGCCGGCGAGTTCCGTGACCAGCCGGGCGAGCGCGTCGGGTTCGGCGGCGGCGTGCAGGTCGGTGAGGAGCAGGACGGCCCGGCCGGTGGGCCGCGCCTCGCTGGTGGCGAGGGCGTCGACGAGGTCGCCGGGGGTTCCGGCCACCACGCCGAGGCGGTCGGCGACGGTCCAGGCCGCGCCGAGGACGCTCTGCCCGGCCAGCGGGACGAGCACCCGGGCGGGGCGGCGGCGGGTGCGGCCGGAGCGCGGGCCGTGCGCGGCGAGCCAGCCGAGCAGCGCCGTCTTGCCGCTGCCGGGGGCGCCGGTGACGAGGCAGAGCCGGGGCGCGTCGGGGTCGGTGAGCCAGCCGAGCAGGGCCGTCGCCCCGGGTTCCGTACCGGTGGCGGGCCGACGTCCGTCCCAGGCCGGGGACGGGGTCGCGGACGGCATGGGGGCACCTCACGGACGGCACGGTACGAGCGGCTGACGCCCACGACCTTAGTCGCCCCGGGCGCTCAGCACTCCGATCCGGTGAAGTGCTCCCGCACGAGGGCCTGGACGACGGCCAGGTCCTGGGCGATCAGGGCGTCGAGCAGGGCGGTGTGCTCGGCGGCGTCGGCGACGAGGACGCCGTGGCGCAGGACGGGGGCGCTGATCAAGGGCCACTGGGAGCGCCGGTGGAGGTCGTCGGCGACGGCGAGCAGCTGCTGGTTCCCGGCGAGGGAGAGGACGGCCCGGTGGAAGGCGCGGTCGGCCTCGGCGTAGTGGGCGCGGTCGCCCCGGGCCGCGGCCGTCGCGGTGGCTTCGGCCAGCGGGCGCAGCTCGGCCCAGCGGGCGGCCGGGACGGTGCGGGCGAGCCGCAGCATGACGGGGACCTCGATGAGCGCGCGGATCTCGGCCAGTTCGGCCAGCTCGCGGGGGGTGCGCTCGGTGACGCGGAAGCCGCGGTTCGGCACGACCTCGACGGCGCCCTCGACGGCCAGGCGCTGCATGGCCTCGCGGACGGGGGTGGCGGAGACGCCGAAGCGCTCGGCGAGGGCGGGCGCGGAGTACACCTCGCCGGGGACCAGCTCGCCGCCGACGAGGGCGGTGCGGAGCGCTTCGAGGACCTGCCCGCGCACGGAGTGCCGCCGCACGGACCGGGGCACCGTGAGCCCGGCCGGCTCGTCGTGGGTGTGCTCGTCGTGGGTGTGCTCGTCCCGGGCGTACGGGAGCCCGGGGGCCGGGACCGCGCCCCGGGCCGGCTCCGTGCTTCGGGCCTGCCCCGGCACTCGTACGGACCGCGCGTCCGCGCCCGTCGCCCCGGCCGGTTCCGCCAACTCGCCGGACGCGGCGTCGGCGGAGGGCGGGGTCGGGGGCGGTGACGGGGTTCCCGTCGTCCGCTCGCGCGCTGCGCCCTGCTCCACCCGGGTCCTCCTGCGGCCTCGTGCCGGGCCCGGCTCGCGTCGCGCGGGTCCTCTGTGCACCATAGGCGAACGGACCCGTGCCAGGGGTGTGAGAGACGCCTCGCAGGTCGGAGCCGTGTGCCGGTGGTGAGACACGCGATCGAATCGGGTAAGGTAAGCCTTACCTGCCAACGATCGCGATTCGGTGGTCCGCATGACCGTCCCCGCCCTGTTGCCCGCCCCGCCCGCCTCGCCCGTCGCAGCCTCCTACGCCCGCCTCGCCGAGGTCTTCTCGTACCTGCGCATAGAGGAACACGCCCTCGGTGAGGTCCTGCCGCGCGGTGAGGGCTGGGTCGACGCGGAGGCGCTCGCGGCCGGCGGCGCCGAGCTCGACGCCTTCCTGGCCTGGGACGACGAGCAGGTGCTGCGGGACTACGGCACCCGGGCCCGCCCCGACGTCGTCGCCAGCTTCGGACTGCACCGCTACGCCTGGCCCGCCTGCCTCCTGGTGACCGTCCCCTGGTTCCTGGACCGCCGGGTCCCCCGCCTGCCCGTCCGGAACGTGGCCTTCCAGCGCACGCTCGGCCGCATGGCGGTCCGGGTCGAGGAGTTCGCCTGCCTGCCGGGCGACCCCGCCGCGGCCCTGCCCGGCGCCCGGGTCGTCGCCGACGAGGAGGCGCTGCGGGCCGAGGTGCGCTCCTCGCTCGCCGAGCACTTCGAGTCGGTCCTCGACGGCTTCGGCTCCCGGATGCGGCGCGGCCGCCGGGCCCTGTGGGGGATGGCGACGGACGAGATCGTCGAGGGCCTCTGGTACGTCGGCACCCTGCTCGGCGAGGAGCGGCGGGCGATGGCGGAGCTGGAGCTCCTCATGCCGGGCACGGCCAAGCCGTACGCGGGCTCCGCGGGCTTCCGGGAGCTGCCCGGCGCCGAGGGCCCCGGCGGCGCCCCGCTCACCACCCGCGACCGGGCCACCTGCTGCTTCTTCTACACGCTGCGCCCCGAGGACACCTGCGTCACCTGCCCGCGAACCTGCGACGCCGACCGGGTCCGGCGGCTGACCGCGGCCGCCTGAGGCCCGGCCGGACCGCACGACGATTACGCCACCCGGAAGGGTGGCGTCAATCGAACGCTAACCCCCTCCCCTGCAAGGACGTTCGACCGGATCGCCCCTATTCGTATGGCCCGGCACCCCGATGGCGTGGTCTTGCCCCGAAACGCCGTGAGGGCCGTACGAGGTCGGTCAGTATGGGCGACCGAACGCCCTACCGCGATGCAAGGGACACCGCATGAGACTGACCGACATATCGCTGGACTGGCTGCTTCCCGGCGGCGTGATGGTCGCCGGGGTCCTGACGGCGGTGGCGGTGCTCGCGCGCGGGAAGCGCGCCGGTGACCAGACCCCGGCCGAGGACTCCTGGGAACGCAGCGAGGAACGCCGCAGGCGCAAGGAGGCGGTCTACGGATTCGCCTCGTACGGCCTGCTGTTCTGCTGTGCGGCCGTCGCGGCCGCGCTCTCCTTCCACGGGCTGGTGGGCTTCGGCCGCCAGAACCTCAGCCTCTCCGGCGGCTGGGAGTACCTCGTGCCCTTCGGCCTCGACGGCGCCGCCATGTTCTGCTCGGTCCTCGCCGTCCGCGAGGCCAGCCACGGCGACGCGGCCCTCGGCTCGCGCCTGCTCGTCTGGCTGTTCGCGGGCGCGGCGGCCTGGTTCAACTGGGTGCACGCGCCCAGGGGCTTCGGCCACGACGGGGCCCCGCACTTCTTCGCGGGCATGTCCCTCTCGGCGGCGGTCCTCTTCGACCGGGCGCTGAAGCAGACCCGCCGGGCCGCGCTGCGCGAGCAGGGCCTGGTGCCCCGCCCGCTGCCGCAGATCCGGATCGTCCGCTGGCTGAGGGCGCCCCGGGAGACCTTCGCGGCCTGGTCCCTGATGCTCCTGGAGAACGTGCGGACCCTGGACGAGGCGGTCGACGAGGTGCGGGAGGACCGCAGGGAGAAGGAGCAGAACCGGATCCGCAGGCGGGACCAGGTGAAGCTGGACCGGGCCCGGCTCAAGGCGATCAACCGTCAGCACCGTGCCTTCGGGCTCGGGCGCGGCGGCGGCCGCCAGGTCGAGATGGCCGCGCTGAACACCACGGCCGCCCCGGGCACGGCGCCCGCCCAGGTCGCCGGGTCGGGCTCCACGACGGGGGCCGTCCCGGCGCCCGTCGTGGAGCCCGCCATAGCGGACCCCGGACAACTGCCCCTTCGCCAAAGGCCATCCCTGCAAGCCGTGAGGGGCGATGAGCCCCGGACGGGAGACTCCCGGACGGTGGACCTCACCGCCGAGGACGACACCCAGGCGCTGCCCCGTCTCGACTCCCTGGAGCGCAAGCTCAAGGACCTGGAGCAGCAGTTCGGCTGAGCGGTACGCGCATCACGAGGTACCGGATCACGCGGTACGGAAGCAGAGAGAACGGCGGGGTCGCCCCCTCAGGCGGCCCCGCCGTTCAGTTCGAACCACACCACCTTGCCCACCGCCTGGTCCTCGACTCCCCAGGAGTCGGCCAGGGCCTGGACGAGGACGAGCCCCCGGCCGTTCGTGCGGTCGTCGGGGGGCGGCGCGTCCGGCGCCGTCAGGCCGGGGACGAAGTCGCGGACCTCGACCCGTAACTGCTCGGGGACGACCGTCGCGGTCACGACGGCCCCGTGGCCGGTGTGGACCAGGGCGTTGGTCACCAGCTCGCTGGTGAGGAGTTCGGCCACGTCGGAGGCGCCAGGACCGCCCCACTTCCGCAGCAGTTCGCGCAAGGCGTGCCGCACTTCCGGCACGGCGGTGAGATCCGCGCACCCCACCTTCCTGAGCAGTTGAGTCGGCTGTCGTGCCTCCCCGGTCATGTCCCCCCACCCGTGGTCGCGTCGAACAGGCTCACGGGGATGCATGCCCCACAGGACCGTCGGCATACATGGGTCGTGGCGGAGGGTCAGGGCCTGGGCACGTTCCGCAGGTTCGAGCGGGCCATCTGGAGCATCCTGCCCACGCCCCCGTCCAGCACCATCTTGCTGGCGGAGAGCGCGAAGCCGGTCACCATGTCCGCCTTGATCCTGGGCGGGATGGAGAGCGCGTTGGGGTCGGTGACGACGTCCACCAGGGCCGGGCCCTTGTGCTTGAAGGCGTCCTTGAGGGCGCCCGCGAGCTGCTTGGGCTTCTCGACCCGGACGCCGTAGGCCCCGGCGGCGCGGGCGATGGCGGCGAAGTCCGGGTTCTTGTTCGTCGTCCCGTACGAGGGCAGGCCCGCGACCATCATCTCCAGCTCGACCATGCCGAGCGAGGAGTTGTCGAACACCACCACCTTCACGGGCAGGTCGTACTGGACCAGGGTGAGGAAGTCGCCCATCAGCATGGAGAAGCCGCCGTCGCCGGAGAGCGAGACGACCTGGCGGTTCAGGTCGGTGAACTGGGCGCCGATGGCCTGCGGGAGCGCGTTCGCCATCGAGCCGTGGCTGAACGAGCCGATGATCCTGCGCCGCCCGTTGGGCGTGAGGTAGCGGGCCGCCCAGACGTTGCACATGCCCGTGTCGACGGTGAAGACGGCGTCGTCGTCGGCGAGTTCGTCGAGGACGGACGCGACGTACTCGGGGTGGATCGGGGTGTGCTTCTCGACCTTGCGGGTGTAGGCCTTGACGACCCCTTCGAGGGCGTCGGCGTGCTTCTTGAGCATCTTGTCGAGGAAGCGGCGGTCCTTCTTGGCCCGGACCCGGGGGATCACACAGCGCAGGGTCTCCCGGACGTCGCCCCAGACGGCGAGGTCGAGCCGGGAGCGGCGCCCGAGGTGCTCGGCCCTGACGTCCACCTGGACGATCTTCACGTCGTCGGGCAGGAAGGCGTTGTACGGGAAGTCGGTGCCGAGCAGGATCAGCAGGTCGCACTCGTGGGTGGCCTCGTAGGCGGCGCCGTACCCGAGCAGTCCGCTCATGCCGACGTCGTACGGGTTGTCGTACTGGATCCACTCCTTGCCGCGCAGGGCGTGGCCGACCGGCGCCTTGATCCGCTCGGCGAACCGCATCACCTCGGCGTGGGCCCCGGCGGTGCCGCTGCCGCAGAAGAGCGTGACCCGGTCGGCGTCGTCGATCATCCGGACCAGGGCGTCGATCTCGGCGTCCCCGGGGCGGACGGTGGGCCGGGTGGTGACGAGCGCGGACTCCACGGCCTTCTCCGGGGCCGGCTCGCCGGCGATGTCGCCGGGCAGCGACACGACGCTGACGCCGCCGCGGCCGACGGCGTGCTGGATCGCCGTGTGGAGCAGCCGGGGCATCTGCTTCGGGCTGGAGATCAGCTCGCTGTAGTGGCTGCACTCGCGGAACAGCCGGTCGGGGTGGGTCTCCTGGAAGTAGGAGAGGCCGATCTCGCTGGACGGGATCTGGGAGGCGAGGGCGAGGACCGGGGCCATGGAGCGGTGGGCGTCGTACAGGCCGTTGATGAGGTGCAGGTTGCCCGGTCCGCAGGAGCCCGCGCAGGCGGCGAGGCCACCGGTGATCTGGGCCTCGGCGCCCGCGGCGAAGGCGGCGGTCTCCTCGTGCCGGACGTGGATCCAGTCGATCCCCTTGGTGCGGCGGATCGCGTCGACGACCGGGTTCAGGCTGTCGCCGACCACTCCGTAGAGGCGTTGGACGCCCGCGCGCACGAGGATGTCGACGAACTGCTCCGCTACGTTCTGCTTGGCCATGGCTCCATCAACACACGGCCCGGCGGATCACGCCTCCCAGACGGCCACCCCCGTACGGTCATCGGCGTAACCGGTCACCCTCAGCTGGGTGTCGGCGAGGAAGGCGGCGAGGCCGGGCGGCTCCGCGTCGGCCCAGCGGTCGGCGAGCTCGCGGGCGAGGCCGGGCTCGCCGCGCATCGGTTCCGCGAGCCCCGGCGAGGCGAGCAGCAGGGTGTCACCGGGACGGGCGACGGAGGCGCGGAAGCGGAACGGCTCGGCGGGCGGCGGCACGGGCTCCTCGACGAGCGGCCCGGGCGCGGTCGTGATGCCGAGGTCCATGGTGAGCCGGTCGCCCTCCTCGGTCGCCTCCGGCACGGACGGGGCGGCCGGCGGGGAGCCGAAGCCGACGACGGGGGCGCCGGTGACGGCCCGCTCGGGCAGCAGCGGCTCGATGTCCTGCCAGACGCCGTCGCGGAGCCGGAAGAGACCGCCGGCGCCGATGCCGAAGAAGACCCGGGTGCGGCAGTCGGGGTCGGCGGGCAGGAGCAGGCAGCGGAGGGAGGCGGTGTACTCCTCGGGGGCGAGGCCCCGCTCGGCGGCGCGGGCGCGCAGCTTGCCGTACGTGCGGTCGGTGAGCCGGTGCAGTCCGGACTTGAGGTCGCCCCGGCGGCCGGACCTGATGTCCTCGGAGAGCCGGGTGTGGCTGCGGCAGACGGCCTCGGCGATCCACCGGCAGGCGTCGGCCGCGGCGAGGTGGGCGTCCTCGGCGGCGCGGGATCCCGCGGCGACGGCGACGAGGACGAGCGCGGCCTCGTCGTGGCCGAAGCGGGCGGTGAGGAGGGCGTCGCGGCGGGGCTCGCCCCGGAAGCGGGCCGAGTCGCCGCGCGCGGAGACGGCGCGCAGCGTGCAGGTGCCGTAGCGGGCGCCGTCGAGGACGGTGTCCGCGACCACGTCGGCGAGTTCGCCGGGTCGGGCGACGGGCAGGGCGGTGGGCTCGGGCTCGTAGGTGGGCGGCCTGCTGCCGACGAATCCGGTACGGGGCCGGGGCACGGGCAGGGCGACCTGGACGGTCGGGGCGTGGTCGGCGCCGGTGCGGGCGTCGGTGTCGGTGCCGTCCGGTTCCTGCTCGGGCTCCCGCTCCGGCGGGTCCGGGGGCGCCGGCACCTGGACGGTGGGCGCCCCGACGGGCGCCTCGGCCGGCGGGGCGGACGGGGGCGGCGGCCCGGGGAAGGTCCGCGGCCCGGCCTCGGCACCCTCCCAGGGGGCCCGCCCGGGGACGGGCGGCACGGGAGCGGGTGCGCCCGGGGCGGAGGGAGCGGGCGGGGGCGGTGCGGGCGGCGGAGGGGGTGCGGAGGGCCGGGGCGGTTCCGGGACCGCTTCGGGAGCCGTGTCCTCCGGGGCCGGGCCGGGGGCCCTGCTCGGGTCGGGCCCGGGCCCGGTACCGGGCCCGGTACCGGGCCCGGTCTTCGGGGCCGGGGCCGTGGTCCGGGGGGCCGGGGTCTCGGTCCGGCCGGGAGCCGTCGCCGTGACCGGTGTCGCGACCGGTGTCGCGTCCGGTGTCGCGTCCGGTGTGGGAGGGCGCGGGTCGTCCGGCGGGCCCGTGGTGGCGCGGGCCGCCGTGTCGAAGTGGTCGTCGAGCGTGTCACCCGAGGCCGTCGGGGCCGTGTCCGGCGCCGACTCGTCGTAGAGCTTGTCCCACCAGCTGTCCCCCTGCTGCGTCATGCCCTTATTGTCCACCGCGCGGGGGGCCCGAAAACGGGACATCGGGAAAAGCGTTGCGGCGAATGGGTGGTCCGCCGGGCGACCCCACCCCCCACGGGAAGGACGCCCGGCGGACCGGCGTGGTCAGCGCACGTCGTAAGCGCGGACCACGGTCTGGGTGACGGAGTTGCCCCTGGCGTCCGTCAGTTCGGTCTTCAGGGTGACCTGCTCGCCGGTCGCGCCCGCGTGGTTCACGGTCGCGGTCCAGCGGCCGCCCTGCTGGGAGACCCGCGCTTCGGTCCAGGTCGTGCCGCCGTCGTAGGAGTACGAGAGCCTGGCCGAGGTGAGCGCCGCGGGGGTGTAGCCCGCGTGACCCGTCGCGGTGAGGCCGATGTGCTGGCCGTCGGTCGCGGCGAGGGTCTTGAGGCCGTCCTCCGGAAGGTCGTACCGGGGGAAGAGAATCGGGATGCCCTGAGAATAGACGCTCTCGTCGAGCTTGGAGGTGAATTCCCACACCGAGTTGACGGACGTGGAGCGGTTCCACACCCTGCTGCCGATCTTCGTGGTGTTCTGTTCGAGCGTGTACGTCCCGGCTTCGGCCGGTACTTCGAAGACGCCGTGCGGCCAGCCGGTCTCGCCGAGGAGTTCGCCGTCGCGGCGGAGGCGGAGGTTGCCGATGTCGCCGAAGGAGCCGGACTCGGCGTGGTGGGTGGAGTCGCCCCACATGGCCGAGGCGAAGCCGATGAGGTTGCCCTGTCGCTCGGAGACGAGGACCGGCTTCCCGGTGGTGTCGCGCGGGGCGGTGGGGGCGAGGACGCCGTCGTACCAGCGCTCGGTGCGCCTCTCCCCCGCCCGGTAGGCGTGGCGGGCGCCGACCATGAGCTCGCCGAAGGGGAAGTTGCTGCCGATCAGCTGCTCCCAGGCGGTGTCGCCGGCGGAGTAGTACTCGGTGCGGGTGCCGGGCACGGGGACCGTTTCGAGGGAGCCGAAGAAGACGCGGGTGCCGTTGGGGCGATGAGCGGCCGGGCTGTCGAAGAAGTCGGTGGCGACGCCGGTGGAGCCGTACGCGGACTCCGTGCGGCCCAGGGCGCCGTCGCGGACCCGGTAGTCCTTGGCGGAGCGGATCGTGCCGGTCTCGGGGAAGGCGAGGTTGTAGACGTACGGGCTCTTCGCGGTGGCCTTCCAGGCGAGGGTGACCGGGCCGGTGGCCAGCCTCTTCAGGAGCGCGGCGGCCTCGGCGGACGGGACGGAGAGGACGGGGAGGCCGTTGCCCATGAAGCCTCCGGCCGGGTACCAGCGGCCGGGGGCCGCGTGGTGGGCGACGACGGCGACGGCTCCGGCGGCCTTGGCGTCGCGGGCGAGGGCGCTCGCCTGGTCGACGCCGTCGGGGAGCCGGACGAGGGCGACGCGGCCCTTCACGCCGGCGGCCTCCAGCTCCTCGGGGGTGCCGGTTCCGGCGTCGGCGAGGCGGGCGGAGCCGGTGCCGTCGAGGTTGTCGGAGGCGAGGGAGCCGGTGAGGGGGTGCAGGGTCAGTCCGTCGCCGGTGCGCAGCGAGGTGATCTGCGGGGCGGCGGCCCGCCAGTAGCTGCCGAACTCGAAGTCGCCGTCGTCGGCGCGGCCTTCGACCGAGGCGTAGTAGGCGCGGATGGTGCGCGGTCCGGCGGCGGTGCCGGCGTGCGTCCAGGTGTCGTCCCAGGAGCGGGCGAACGCGAGGGTGGCGCCGCGGAGTTCGGTGTCCTTGTCGGTCCGCACGGACAGCTCGTGGGCCTTGCGGGCGTCGAGGACGACGGTGGTGTCCTTCTTCAGCTCGAACTGCGGGCGGCCGAGGTAGCTGAGCGAGTCGTTCAGCGTGGCGCCCTCGCCCGCGTCGGGCGTGGTGACGTAGGAGGAGAGGAAGTAGGCGCCCGGGCGCAGGCGGAAGACCTGGTCGGTGGCGCCCTCGTTGAAGCGGCGCTCCCCGGTGGCGTCGTCGGTGCCGATGACGTCGAGGGAGGAGGCGCCGGAGGCGGGCCGGCCGAGGCGGTCGACCAGCTTGACGCGGAGGGTGACGGTCTCGGGCTCGACGTACAGGGAGAACGGCGTGGAGACGTGGACGCCTCCCCTGCCGGTGGCGATCACGCGGCCGGTGACGTCGCCGTACTGGGCGCGGTCCAGACGGGCGGCGGGGTCGAGCTCCAGCGGGACCTTCACGGTGGCGCCGGCGGGGACGGTGACGGTCCGCTTGCCGAGGCGGGCGACGGCGGACCGCACGCGGGAGCCGTCGTTGCCGGTGACCCTCTCGACGGCCAGGTCCAGGGTGACCGGGGTCTTCGAGGTGTTGGTGTACGGGACGGAGACGGTGGTGCGGTCGCTCCTGTCCTGCGGCCAGGGGAAGGTGCCGCCCTGGACGGCGGGGGCGCCGAGGACCTTCTGGTCGACGGCGGCCCCGACGTCGAGGCGTCCGGCGCCGACCTCGCGGACGTCGCCGGGCAGGTCGCTCTCGGCGGAGGCGACGAGCGCGGCCTTGATCTGCCGGGCGGTCCAGTCGGGGTGGCGCTGCTTGACGATCGCGGCGGCGCCCGCGACGTGCGGGGTGGCCATCGACGTACCGGACATGGACTGGTACGCGTACACGCCCCGGCCGCCCGCGGCGGCGGCGGAGATGGCGACGCCGGGCGCGGCTATCTCGGGCTTGAGGGTGTGGTTCACGATCGTCGGGCCGCGGCTGGAGAAGTACGCGGTGGAGTCGTCGCGGTCGGTGGCGCCGACGGTGAGCACGCCGGGCGCGCAGCCGGGCGAGGAGACCGTGTTGAGGGAGGGGCCCGTGTTTCCGGCGGCGACGACGAAGAGGGTGCCCTCGTTCCTGGCGAGTTCCTCGGCGGCGACGCTCATCGGGTCGGTGCAGTCGGTGGGGGTGGGGTTGCCGAGGCTCATGGAGACGACGTCGGCGCCCTGGGCGACGGCCCACTCCATGCCGGCGATGATCCAGGAGATCGCGCCGGAGCCGGAGTCGTTGAGGACCTTGCCGTTGAGGAGCTCCGCGCCGGGCGCGACGCCCTTCTTCCTGCCGCCACTGGCGGCGCCGGAGCCGCCGACGGTGGAGATCGTGTGGGTGCCGTGGCCCTGGCGGTCGTCGGCGGTGTCGGAGTCGGTGAAGTTCTCCGAGGCGACGACGCGGCCCTTGAGGTCGGGGTGGTCGACGTCGGCCCCGGTGTCGAGGACGGCGACCCTGGTCCCCCTGCCGTCGTAGCCGGCGGCCCAGGCCTCGGGGGCGTGGACCTGCTTCGTGGAGCGCTCCAGGGTGGCCTCGACCTTGCGGTCGAGCCAGAGCTTCTCGATGCCGGAGGCGGCGCGGGCCTTCGGGGCGTCCACCTCGGCCCAGAAGGTGGCGGCGGTCTTCTTCTCGGCCGTGAGGGCGACGCCGTCGACCGCCTTGAGCACCTGGCCGCGCCGGGCGCCGCGCGGCGCGAGGGGGACGGAGCGGGCGACGCCGGAGCCGTAGACGGCGATGAGGGGGAGGGCGGTGGTGGCGGCGTCGTCGTAGCCCTGGCGGATCAGGCCGGTGACGTTGAAGAGCTCCTCGTCGACGCGTCCGGCGGCGAGCGCGGCGGTGGCGGCCTCGGGGTAGACGTACAGGTCCCGGCCGGAGAGGCGGGTCTGGACGAGGGGGACGGTGCCGTCCTCGCGGGGCAGGGCCGTGGCCGCCGGGGCGCCGGCGGTGTCGTGGGTGACCAGGACGCGGTCGCCGGTGACCAGGGTCACCGTGGCGGTCCGGGCGCCGGCGCGGACCGGGGCCTCGCCGCCGACCGGCGGTCGCTTGCCGGCCGTGCCGTCCCGTGGCTCGTCCGCCACGGCCGGCGCGACCGCGGTGGCGACCAGGACGGCGGCGGTCGCCGCTCCCAGGACCGTACGCGAAATCGGGCGCATCGCTCTCCCCATCTGGTTCCGGGCACGACGGCGCGAATCGCCCGTTCCCGGAGGCTGTCGGTGCTGCGGTGGCGCCACATTGGCAGAGGTGAGGGCGGTACAGGGATGATGAGCCGGGCGGGAATACGCCGTGGCCGTTTCCCGCCAGGTCACCAACGGAACGAAAGCCTCCGCCGGACGTCCCCGGAAGACGCGGGACGCCCGGCGGGGGGTGGGGCGAGGGGTGGGGCATCCATGCTGGGAGCGATAGGACTCGACGAGCGCCAGGAATCGGCGTACCGCGCCCTGGTCTCGCTGGGCGCGGCCGAGGTCACGGACCTCGCCCACCGGCTCGCCCTGCCCGAGCAGGAGACCGAACGGGCCTTGCGGCGCCTGGAGTCGCAGGGGCTCGCCGCCCAGTCGTCCGCCTGCACCGGGCGGTGGGTCGCGGCCCCGCCCGGGGTGGCGCTCGGCGCGCTGCTCACCCAGCAGCGCCACGAGCTGGAGCAGGCCGAGCTGGCGGCGGCGCTGCTCGCCGAGGAGTACCGGGCGGAGGCCGCGGAGGCGGCCGTGCACGACCTGGTGGAGGTGGTGACCGGGGCGAGCGCGGTGACCCACCGCTTCCTCCAGCTCCAGCTGGGCGCGACGGAGGAGGTCTGCGCCCTGGTGACGGGCAAGCCGATCGCGGTCTCCGGTCTGGAGAACGAGGCGGAGGAGCAGGCGGCCGGGCGCGGGGTGCGCTACCGGGTGGTGATCGAGCGCGAGGTGCTCTCGCTGCCGACGGGACTCCTGGAACTCTCGGCGGCGCTCGGCCGCGAGGAGCGCATCCGGGTCGCGGACCGGGTCCCCACGAAGCTGGTCGTCGCCGACCGGTCCCTGGCGATGGTGCCGCTGACCGGGCGGGGCGCGGAGCCGGCGGCGCTGGTGGTGCACGCGAGCGGGCTCCTCGAATCGCTGATGGGGCTCTTCGAGTCGGTGTGGCGGGACGCGCTGCCGCTGCGGCTCGGGGCGGGCGCGCAGATCACCGAGGACGAGGCGCCGGGCCCGGACACGGTGGACCTGGAGATCCTCTCCCTGCTGCTCGCCGGGATGACGGACGCGAGCGTGGCGAAGCAGCTGGACCTGGGGCTGCGGACGGTGCAGCGGCGGGTGAAGGGGCTGATGGAGCTGTCGGGGGTCTCGACCCGGCTGCAGCTGGGCTGGCACGCGTACGAGAAGGGGTGGGTGGCGCGGGGGTGAGACGGGGGCCTGTCGGGGC
>NZ_LGEG01000090.1 GCF_001280125.1 Streptomyces sp. NRRL F-6492 | reverse complement strand
AGGCGGCGTTGGGGGACGTGGTGGAGCGGCATGCTCCGCTGCGGACGGTCTTCGAGACGGTGGACGGCGAGCCGCACCAGCGGATCCTCCCGCCCGAGCAGGCACGCGTAAGCGTGGAGGCGCGCCGGACCCAAGGCAGCCTCGTCGAAGCCGAGTTGGCCGCCGAGGCGGGTCGGGTCTTCGACCTGGCGGTGGAGATTCCGGTGCGGGCGGTGGTGTTCGACCTGGGTGACGGGTCGGCGGTGTTGCTGCTGGTGGTGCACCACATCGCGACCGACGGCGTGTCGAGCGGGGTGTTCTTCGCGGACCTTGAGCGGGCGTACGAGGCCCGGCTCGGGGGAGCGGAGAGCAGTGTGCTGGAGCCGCTGACGATTCAGTACGCGGACTACGCCGCCTGGCAGCGGCGCGTACTGGGCACGGCCGACGACCCGGACAGTGTGCTGGGACGGGAGCTCGGCTTCTGGCGCGGCGCGTTGGAAGGCCTTCCCGAGGAGCACGGGCTGACTCCGGACCGGCCGAGGCCGGCGAAGGCCTCCCACCTGGGAGGTCAGGTCGAGGTCGATCTCGGTGCGGACGTCTTCGAGCGGGTGGCGGCCTTCGCCCGGGCGGAGGGGTGCACGCCGTTCATGGTGGTGCACGCGGCACTCGTCGCGGCTTTGACCCGGTGGGGTGCGGGGTCCGATCTGGCGATCGGCTCGCCGGTGGCGGGGCGCGGTGACAGGGCGCTGGAGGATCTGGTCGGGTTCTTCGTGAACACACTGGTCCTGCGGACCGACAGCGCGGGCGACCCCACGTTCCGCGAGCTGCTGGACCGGGTCCGTACCGTCGACCTGGACGCGTTCGCGCACCAGGAGACGCCGTTCGACCTCGTCCTCGAAGCGGTCAACCCGACCCGTACGCTCTCGCGCCACCCCCTCTTCCAGATCTGCCTCGGCCTTGAGGCGGGCAGCGCCCCGCGACTGGACCTGGCCGGTGTCCACGGCTCCGAGGTCTCCGGCCTCGCGAACGGATCGGTCAAGTTCGACCTGGAGTTCCTGCTCCGCTCCGACGACGGCCGACGCCTGCACGGTGCGGTCCTCTTCGCCGGGGAGCTGTTCGACGAGGTGACGGTACGGCGCATGGTGACGGCCCTCGGTGGGGTGCTGGCCCAAGTGCTGGAGGAGCCGGGTGTCCGGCTGTCGGGCCTGGAGGTGCTGTCCGGTGCGGAGCGCGAGCTGCTGACCGGTCCGTGGGCCGGCGCGACGGCCGACATGGGCGACGCCTCGCTGGTCGAGCGGTTCGAGGAGCGGGCCGCCCGCCATCCGGACCGCACCGCCCTGATCGACGGCGAGCGGAAGGTGTCCTACGCGGAGCTCGACGCGCTGGCCGACCGATGGGCCCGGCTGCTGCGGGAGCGCGGTCTGCGCCGGGGCGACATGGCCGGTGTGCTCCTCGAACGGGGCGCGGACTTCGCCGCCGCGGTGATCGCCGTCGTCAAGGCCGGTGCCGGTTACACGCTCCTGGACCCGGACTTCCCCGACGAGCGGCTGCGCTCGGCGGCCACCGACGCCGGCATCCGCCACCTCCTCACCCGCTCGTCCCTCGCCGCGCGTGTCGACGGCCCCTGGACGACCCATACGGAAGCCCCGGCCGACCTCCCGCTCCTCGCGACCGGCAGCCTCGGTCTCCCGATCGGCCCCGACGACTCCGCCTGCCTGATGTTCACGTCGGGGTCGACGGGCCGGCCGAAGGGGATCCTGTCCTCGCACCGGAACCTGGTGTCGACGGTGAGCGGTCAGTCGTACGGCCGGTTCGGTCCGGAGGAGGTGTTCCTGCAGTGCTCGCCGGTGTCCTGGGACGCGTTCAGCCTGGAGTTCTGGGGTGCGCTGCTGCACGGCGGGACCTCCGTACTACAGCCTGGTCAGCGGCCCGAGCCGGTGCTGATCAGCGAGTTGTCCCGCCGTCACGGTGTGACGATGTTGCAGTTGTCGGCGAGTCTGTTCAACTTCCTCGTGGACGAGCACCCGGAGGCGTTCGACACGGTCACGGTCGCCTTCACCGGCGGCGAGGCCGCCTCCC
>NZ_LGEG01000089.1 GCF_001280125.1 Streptomyces sp. NRRL F-6492 | reverse complement strand
CCCCCTCCACCGCCCCGTACGGAAGGTGAGCCCCGCCATGACCGCCGTCCTCCCCGAGCGCCCCGCCGCCGCCCCGTCCCTCCCCCTCCCGGCGGAGCACACCGCGGACTCCTGCTCCTGCGGCACGTGCGCCGCCGCCGGCACCGGCGCGGCCGACCTGCTCGCCCGGCTCGCCACCGCCCCCGGCGGCCGCACCGCCGTCGTCGCGGGCGACCGCACCCTCACCTTCGACGAACTGCGCGCCGAAGCGGCCGCGTTCGCCGCCCGCCTCACCGCCCTCGGCGCCGGCCCGGAGAGCGTCGTCGCGCTCTGCCTGCCGCGCGGCGCCGACCTCGTCACCGCGATCATCGGCACCCTCACCGCCGGCGCCGCCTACCTGCCGGTCGACCCCGCGCTGCCCGCCGAGCGCCGCCGCTACCTGGTCGAGGACTCCGGCGCCGGCCTGGTGGTGACGGACGGCACGGCCGGATCCCCCGCCCCCGGCACCCGCGCCGTGACGATCACCGGACCGGCGGACGCCCGGGGCGCCGCCCCCGTCCCGTACGCGCCCGCCCCGGTCACCGCCGACACCCTTGCCTACGTCATCTACACCTCCGGCTCCACCGGCCGCCCCAAGGGCGTGGAGATCGGCCGCGGCGCCGTCTCCCTGCTGCTGCGGGAGCTCGAAGGAGCGGGCGCCGCCACCGGCGAGGGCCGCCGGGTCGGCTGGAACGCCTCCCCGTCGTTCGACGCGTCCGTGCAGCAGTGGATCCGGCTCTGCCGGGGCGACACCCTCGTCATGATCGACGAGGAGACCCGCCGCGACCCGGCCCTCCTCGCCGCCCTCGTCGACGAACAGGCCCTCACCGACCTGGACGTCACCCCCTCGCACGCGGACCCGCTGCTCGACCTGCTCACCCCCGACGGCGGCCCCCGCCCGCTGACCCTCCTCGTCGGCGGCGAGGCCATCGGCCCGGCGCTGTGGAACCGCCTGGCCGCCGCCCACGCCTCCGGCCTCCTGCGCGCCCTCAACGTGTACGGGCCCACCGAGTGCACCGTCGACGCCACCGCCGGATGGATCGACCGGCCGGGCGAGCCGCACATCGGCACCGCCCTGCCCGGCCTCCGGACCCGGCTCCTCGGCGCGGACCTCGCCCCGGTGGCGGAGGGCGAGGCCGGCGAGCTGTACCTCGCCGGTCCGCGCCTGGCCCGCGGCTACCGCAACCGCCCCGGCCTGACGGCCGAACGCTTCGTCGCCGACCCGTACGGCGCCCCCGGCACGCGCGTGTACCGCACCGGCGACCGCTGCCGGCGGCTCCCCGACGGCCGGCTCGTCTACCTCGGCCGCGCCGACGGCCAGATCAAGCTGCGCGGCCACCGCGTCGAACTCCCGGAGATCGAGGCCGCCCTCACCCGGGTGGACGGCGTCGCCGAGGCCGCCGTGATCCTCGGCGAGGACGCGGGCGGCACCCCCGGCCTGATCGCCTACCACCGGGGCGGGGACGCCACCGCGCTCCGCGCCGCGCTCACCGCCGCCCTGCCCCCGTACATGGTCCCGGCCGCGTACGTCGCCGTGGACCGGTTCGCCACCACCCCCAGCGGCAAGCTCGACCGGGCCGCGCTCCCCACCCGCGTCGAGACGCCGGCGGCCCGGGAGTCCGGGGCGGCCGGGGGACCGAGCGGCGCGGCGGAGGAACTGATCGCCCGCGTGTGGACCCAGGTCCTGGGAGCCGCGTCGATCGGCCCCGACGACAACTTCTTCAAGCTCGGCGGCCACTCCCTGCTCGCCATCAAACTGGTCTCCCGGGTCCGGGCCGAACTCTCCGTCGCCCTGCCCGTCAAGGCCGTCTACGCCCACCCCCGGCTGCGCGACCTCGCCGCCCACATCGAGGAGCTGACGGCCGCGAAGGATGCCTGACCGCGGCCCCCGTCCCCGCCTCCGCGCCGACCCCCGTCACCGGCTCACCCACCCGCCCCCGCCACTCCCGAGGAGCAGCAACCGTGATCCCCCTGTCCTACGCCCAGCGCCGGCTGTGGTTCCTGAGCCGCCTCGAAGGTCCGTCGCCGTCGTACAACGCGCCCGTGGTGCTCCGGTTGGACGCGATGCCCGATCCGGGGGTGCTGGAGGCGGCGGTACGGGACGTGGTGGAGCGGCACGAGGTGCTGC
>NZ_LGEG01000088.1 GCF_001280125.1 Streptomyces sp. NRRL F-6492 | reverse complement strand
CATCGGTACCAACGATGTGTTCTCCTCGACGAACGTGATGCTTCTCGGGCTCATCGCCCTGGCCCTGCACCTGGCGGGCATCGGAGCCGGCCGGAGCACGCACACCTCCGGACGCCGCCCCTGGTCCCGCTCCTGACCCGCCCCTCCGCGACCAGCGCGGCCCATGGCGAGGGACGAGCCGATGACACCGGCCAGGTCGAGAACGCCCATCAGCGGTTCACGCTCCGCATCAGTGCCGGGCATGACTGCTCCGGAACGATCAGCCTGCCGCCGGGACAGCCCTCCCGGGCGTCCCCCAGTGAGCTTTTTCAGAGTGGCCACTGATCGGGTGACTCGGGTCGAGTCAGGTTGAGGACCGCAGCGCACAGGGCTCCCGCGCCGTTGAGGGAGGTGTTCGAACTGCAGTAGGTGAGCCCGTTGAGTGGCATGGCGAATCCGTGCAGAGAGGGGCGGCGGGGAATGAGCGTGGTGGAGAGCTGGTCCCGTGTAATGAGTCTCCTCCGGGAGCATGCTCCGGCCGATCACGCGGACTTGCCCGGCCCCGCCTCGGAGCGGACACTCGCGGCTGCCGAGGAGCGCATGGGTGTCTCATTGCCTCAGGAACTGCGGGCGTGGCTGCTGCAGAACAACCTGGATCTTCCCGAGGACGACGTGGACGACTACGTCGCCTGTTGCGGTTACGCCGGGTTCCCGGACGAGGGCAGCTTCTTTCTGGGCATCCAGGCGATGGAGAAGCTCTACGCGAACCATCCCTTGTCCGGTGGGGGCGACTGGCGCGAGGAGTGGATCCCGTTCCTGTCGGATCAGGACGGTTGGATGGGGAAGTTCATTGATGCGACGGACGGACGTATCGGCAGATGGTTCGTGGGTGAGCCCACGATCACTGGCGAGTACGCGTCATTGGCTGACTACTTCGAATCCGTGGCAGAGATGCTGACGAGGATCGGCGCGGGGGACTATCCGGTCTGTTCGGTTGTCGAAGGGCGACTTGTCTGGTCGTGAGGCCCCGAGGCCGTGAACGGAAGTGCCCCTGGAACCGCAGGACGGCCGGGGGTACTTCTCGTGATCCGGTTACGGAGTGGGAGCGGTGAATCCGTTGAGGTCGACCCAGTGAGGATTTTCAGCGTCGACGCTCCGGAGTGAGGACGGCTGCGGCAATGGCCGTCATGCGGTTGGGGCTGCAGCGGGCTTTGCGGAAGATGTGCCAGGATTTGAGGCGCGCGACGCTTCGTTCGACGGGTGCCCGCGCCGCTGACGGGGACCGGTTGATCGTCTGCTGGGTCGTGGTCAGGTCCCGGTTCGGGGGCCGTCTGAACGGTGTGGTCACCCAGGGGCCGGCCCCGGTGTAGGCGCGGTCGGCGAGGACGGGGACGCCCTGGCGTTCGCAGATCCGGATGATGCGGTGGGCGCGGGTGGTGGTCAGGTCGTGGGTGCGGCCGGGCAACGCGGGTGGGATCCACAGCAGTTTGCCCGCGGGATCGGCCACGACCTGCACGTTCACTCCGTGACGGCGGTGCTTCTGGGAGAAGTCGACCCGGCTGTCGCCGACCCGGTCGCACTCGGCGAGCGTCCCGTCGAGCAGAACGTGATCCGGATCGGCCGCGCGCAGGACCCGCAGGAGGCCCGGCGCCCGGCCGGACAGGTGCTGGACGACGGCTTGGACGTAAGCGTGGGCGGTGCCGACGGATACGCCGAAACCGGCCGCGATCTGCGCGGGCGTGTCGTGCCGGCGAAGATATACCAGGCCCACGAGCGCACGCTGACGGGGCGGCAGCTTGCAGCGTCGGTCACCCTCACGGGTGACGACGAGCATCGATACCCACTCGACCAGAGCATGAGGCAGGTCGAGCGCGGCAGGATGGGGAACCAACAGGGCTCCTATGCCGATGGGTTGAGACTTCAAACGCCTCCCTCAACGGCGCGGGAGCCCTGTGCGTTGCGGTCCTCATCCTGACTCGGCCCGGGTCACCCGATCAGCGGTCACTCTGAAAAAGCTCAGTGAGCTTCTTTCATCCTGTGTTGGAGGGTGAAATGGGCTGGTCAGCGAGGGTGGTGACGAGGCAGGGCCCCTGGTCGTTGGCGTGGTGATCTCACTCAACACGCTGGCGACCGAAGGGGCCCTGGTGGTTCCGTATCCTGCCATGCTCGATGTCCCGCACGAGCTGGTTGAGCATGTTTCCTGGCTGCTGTACGAGCACCGCCGGGCCCGCAACATGCGGTGGCGCAGGCTCGGCTGCTTCCAGCAGGCACTCCTCACGCTGGTCCATCTGCGGAAGAACGAGACGTTCTCGCAGCTTGGAGCAGGTTTCGGGAT
>NZ_LGEG01000087.1 GCF_001280125.1 Streptomyces sp. NRRL F-6492 | reverse complement strand
GGGAGGGGGTGGGGCTGGGCCCACCCCTGGGGACGGGCCCGAGGTCGGGTCCGGGATCGAAACCGGGGACGGGCCCGGGATCGAAACCGGGGTCGGGTCCGGGATCGGGACCGGGGCAGGGATGGGTGGCCCCCGGGGCCGGGGCGTGGCTCGCGTCCCGGCCCCGGGGGTGGTGCGGGATCCCCGGAGGGCGCGGTCCGTGGGGGCTCCGCGCTCGCCGGGGGCCGGACTACGTCCGCCGGGCCGTCAGAACTTGACGTCCGAGCAGGCGTAGAAGGCGTTCGCGGTGTCCGCGACCGTCCACACCGCCAGGATGAGGTGACGGCCCGACTTGCCCGCCGGGAGGTTCCCGGAGTGCGAGAGGGTCGCCGGCGGCTGCTGGTTGTTGTAGGGAACGGTCAGGAACGGCTGGGGGTCGAGGGCGGCCCGGGTGAGCGGCTGGCTCGGGTTCCACCCGTTCTTGGTGATGTAGTACTTGAAGTCGGTGGTGCGGTGGCGGGCCGTGAACTGCCAGCGGAAGTTGTAGCTCTGGCCCGCCGTGACGCTCGTCGCCGGCCAGGTGCCGCCCCGGGGGTCGTCGAGCTGGGCGAACGGGCCGTTCCCGCCGGCGCAGATCTTCCCGTCGGCGGGCCCGGCGGCCGGGAAGCCCTTGAGCCCCTCGACCGACTGCGGCTCCCACTGGATGTTGCCGCAGTTGGACACGGTGCCGTTGGCACAGAGCTTCTGACGGCTGATCGGCGAGTCGGTGTAGCCGTGACTGCCGGCACTGCCGGAGCCGAGGAGGGTGACGCCGGCGACGCCGAGCGCCACCACCGTGGCCCCTACTGATTTCTTGCGCATGCTGTCGCTCCAGGAGAACGTGGGGGAGTTCCGTCGGGTCGTGCTGCACGCGTGCGGGTGGTGCGGATGGTGCGGGTGTTTCCCTGTTCTTTGCCGTACGGCGGTGACGCATTTTGGTCTGGACCAAGTACCAAGGTATGGATGGAAGTTGAACCTGTCCATCCCCTCACGCACCCTCGGCGGGAGACGTCCTTCCCGTGTAGAACGCCACCGTCAGGTCCTTGACCAGCGTCTTGCGCTCGTAGTCGTCCAGCTCCACCAGACCACGACTGGTCAGCCGGTGGACCACGTCGTCCACCGCGTCCACGACCGACGTCAGGACGCTGTCCCGGTGCTTCGCGTCGAGCGCCGCGATCCGGCTGCGCCGCATCGCCGTCGCGACCTCGGGGGCGTACTCGATCCGCGTCGGCTGCGCCGAGAAGACGTCCAGGCCGACCGGCGCGCACTCCGCCGACAGCATCCGCGTCAGGGCCTCGCCGACCGCCTCCGCGTCCCGCAGCGTGGGGGCGTCCTCGTGGAACGCGTCCGCCGGGAGCTGCGAGAGCACCCGGGCCATCGCCGCCTCCACCTGCTCCCGCAGGTACTCCTCGTGGCCGTCGATCCCGAGCGACGCCCGGACCGTGTCCCGCACCCGCCAGACCACCAGGACGACCACGTCGAGCGCCGTGCCCCGCGCGTCCACGGCCGGCAGCGGCTCGCTGCGCCAGTGCCGGAGCCGTACGTCCACCCGGCGGCGCAGCAGCAGCGGGCTGACCCAGATCAGGCCGGTGCGGCGGACCGTGCCCCGGTAGTCGCCGAACAGCGTCAGGACCCAGGCGTGGCCGACCCGGCCCCGGCCGAGGCCGCCGAGCGCGAAGAGGACGGCCACGACGCCGAGGGCGAGCAGGACCGACTGGCCGAGGTGGACGCCGTGGTACGGGCGGACCGGCAGCCGCAGCATCCGCGCCGCCTCGTCGGGCACCGCGCCCGTCCACCACACGACCGCCGCGCACCAGGCGATCGCCAGGGCCCCGCCGACCACCCCGACCCAGCCGGGCAGCACCGCCCCGGGACGCTCGACGAGGTCGGGGTCGGCGGTGGGGGCCGGCCGGGAGGAGGGGGGCGGGGCCGCGTGCCTGGCCCTGGTCCCGCCCTCCGTACGGGGGCGGGTGCCGGGCGCCTGCTCGGTCCGGCCCGGGGCCAGGACCTTCGACGGGCCCGGGATGCCGGGCCTGCGGGCCGTCCCCGGGGCGGCGGGCAGGGGCATGGCGACGGTGTCGGGACCCCCGTCGTCGTCCTTCTTCTTCACGCCGGGGGCGGCGGCGGCCTCCGGCTCGTCCCGGAAGAGCAGGTGCACGGGGATGGAGCCGGTGGTCTCGGAGCCGATCACGTTCCTCCGCCGCGCCACCCGCACCACCCCGGCGACGGGCAGGGCGACGACGGCGACGCGGGCGCCCTTGATCCGCCCGAAGTCGGGCACGGGGGTCCCGCCGGGGGGTGCGGGGGCGGTCCGGTCGCTCTCCGGGGC
>NZ_LGEG01000086.1 GCF_001280125.1 Streptomyces sp. NRRL F-6492 | reverse complement strand
TCCGCCGCCCTGCGGCCGCACCCGAGAGGGCGGGATCAGCGGCTTTGCGATTTCCCACAGCCCGTCCGGAACAATCCAACTCCACGTACCCCGCCCCATAACCAGCCCAACGACCGCCTCACCACATAGGACACGGTCTTAGGCGGCGAATCGGTTGGTGTGGCCGGGCAACTGCTGCCCCGGGCGCAGGAACCGCTGGCTGCCCTGTTCGTCGCGCACTGCGAGGAACCCGGCGTCCGTCAGCCGCTGTGCGATCATCCTGCGGCGGACCGTGCCCATCTTGAACGCCACGGTGCACAGCAGTGCGACCGCTCCGCCGGAGGCGACCGCTTCGACTGGCGAGCTGTTGTCGATGAACATCAGGACGGTCAAGACCGCGCAGGCGAGGTAGACCAGGAGCTTCTGGCGCCGGTCGGCGACGTACAGGGCCATGACGTCGAAAGTGACGAGATCCTTCAGCACCGCCACGGCACCGGCCGCTTCGGGGAGCGGCTTCAGCGAGCCCTGCTTCAGCCCCGGCACTGTCCCGCCGTTGCCCGCCCGCGGATGGGCGGTGATGGTCGCCGCCTCGCGGACGCGCGCGTCGGGCCGCAGGTCCCGGTACATCCTGACCTGGACCAGTGAGTTCTTGAACCCGGTCCTGTACGCCATGCCGTACGTGTAGCCGTACTGCTCCACCACATGCGCCAGAGCGGCCGCCTTCGCCGCGGAGCCCTGAGGGGCGATCTCAACGATGTCCTGCTGACGGGCGATCTGCTGGAGCACTCCCGCTATGTGACGTTCCACCGACACCCTGTTCTCCACCCCCTGGGACCCCGCGCCCGGGCCCGACCGGCGCACAGCCTAGAGGGCGCGCCACTGGTCGAAACACGCACGGTGCCCCGACCACGGACCGGGAGACCCCGCTTCAGGCGGCGACGTCGGCGGTGTGGCAGAGCGGGACGCCGACCGCACCGGCCCGCGAGGTGCCGATCTCGATCTCGGCCCATTCCGCGGCCCGGATCCACGTGAGCTTGACCATCCAGTCGAATTCCACCCGCCTCACGCCCAAGCGGGTGGCGGCCTGGTCGGGGCCGAGCGGGGTGTCCGCGGCGACGAGCTCGACCAGGTCCCCCTCACGCACGGACCTCGGCTATCTGGCCGAGGTGGCGCAGTGTGCCTTCCGGGTTGCCGGACAGGTCGACCAGCAGGCTGCGGGTGATGAGCCGGCGGACCACGAATGAGGTGACCGCCGCTTTCTCGCCCATCGCGTTCAGCGTGCCAAGTGCGGCGGCGATCCGATCCGCGGCCACACCGCCGCAGATCGGCTCCTGGTCCATCGCGGTCCGTACGGCGCCGGTGTTCAGCGTCTCGACTGCCATCCGCGTCCACCGTCCTATCAGGAGGTCGGGGGCCGGGACGATCCTGGCGTGCCGCGCCCGCCGGAATACCGTTACCGGCGCTTCACTCTCTCCTGATGAAAGGAGACCCCATGCCATGACCTACCTGCACACCGACTTGGAGCTCAACGCGCGGGAGGAGCCGACAGCACGTGAGCTGACCGACACCATCGACGCACTCCTCACCTCCGTCGACCCTGCTGGGATCATCGGAGACGAAGCCCAGTGGTACCTCGGCACAGCGCTGGAAGGCCAGGACAACCTGGAGCTGGTACTGCCTTTGGGATGGGACCGTGAGGTCGCCCTGCGCGTACTGCTGACGGACAAGTCGTTCACGGTCGGCTGGGGTGGCGAGCTGGGCGAGAACCCGCTGGTGGTGTCCTTCGAGGCAGCCATGCCCTCCTTTGGAGAGATGACGGCCGCCGTCGAGACGGAGCTGTCCCGCGAGCTGAGGGTCTCGGGACGCCGACGTCTCTTCGGCGGGGCGTCGGAGTTCCACCTCCGCCACGAAGAGAGCTGGACCGACCTGCTGCGCGGCGGCACGCCGTCGCGGGAACAGGACCTGAAGCGAGCCTCGCATGAGGCCACGCTGCGGACGGGCTGACCGTCCTCCTCGCACCACACTGCGGGCCCCGGCACCCTGTGCCGGGGCCCGCAGCATTGTGCGGACTCCTTTAAGATCGCGCCCGCGTACGCGAGGGGGAGATTCATCCGTCCGGGCACCCCAACAGCCCGGCGAAGAGCCCCGTCCCGGCCCGCGTTCTGGAAGGCTTCGGCCATGAGCGGGGACGCCGGTGAGGACCTGGTCGTGAAGACGCACGCGGTCGCCCGGCGGCTCGGGGGCCGGGTGTTCCAGTGCGATGCGACGGCGGTGTGCCAGGTGCCGGACGGCATCCGCGTCTACGCCCTCCTCGACGGCGTCGGCGACACCCGCACCGTCCGGGCCTGGACCCGTACCGCCGCGCGGCGTCTGGCCCGCGCGGCCGCCGGACACGGCGACGCGGAGGCCGGCCTGCGGGCCGAGTACGAGCGCTACGCCGCCGACCCCGCCCGCCACGCCCCCGACCTCCT
>NZ_LGEG01000085.1 GCF_001280125.1 Streptomyces sp. NRRL F-6492 | reverse complement strand
GTTGAGACGTTAGACAACCTCTCTCAACGGCACGGGGGCCTCGTGCGTTGCGGGCGCCGACCGCGTCACCCATCCGATGCGCACTCTAAAAAGGCTCAGACCGCGTTTGAGATCTCAAATGATCTTGGTTTTGGGTGACCTGTTACAACGCCGTCAGCGCCCTGACCTGGCTTTCCGCTGCTCGGCGGCTCGAGGTCAGGGCTGCGAATCCGCTGGGTGCGCAGATCTCAAACGCGGTCTCAGTGGCCAGCTGAGTGCCGTCCGAACCGCCCGAGGCACTTCACGCTCCCGCCGCGTGGTCGGCGCCGTTTTCGACATCGTCTGCGTGGACGACTAGGTCCGGTATGGCCATGGAACGCATCAAGGACTGCGTCAGTACCCGGTATGCGCTGCCCATCCTCACAGGCGGGCACGGGAACGACCCCGCCCTCACCATACGATAGGCAGTTGTCTTCGCGATTCCCAGGGCTTCGGCAGCAGCCGGCAGATCAACGAACTTCGGGTACATGTCCGAGGTGTAGTAGTAGTGATTCCCTCCTGTGACAAAGATTCGAGCAAGCATCGTTGCGGAAACCGTTGCATTGTTCAGACCTGAACGGCGCCCCGCCCGCAGGTCCGCATGATGCCGCCCGAACGTCTCGGCAAGCCCCCACCTCTGCCACAGCGCACCGGTGCGCTCACCTCGAATCTGCTCCATAACGGCCGGATCGCGAGGATTGACCCCGTGAAGGATGGAGGAAGCCTTCAGCGTCGAATCCAGAGAGGCCTCCTCCAGAGACGCCAAAATCTCCGCGTCGCGTGACGCACTCTCATGCTTGTGCTCGTCGGCACGACGATACGCCTCGTTGACGGCGATCTTCACCATGAGCTCAGGAACGTCACGGGGAGGAACCCCTGACGCCGTCTCTCGCCAAACCGTCAAAGCGGCTTCGAGCATGTCCGAACGCACGTCACCCAGATCGCGGTAGAAATTCCTGTGAATATGCCAGGAATGTCCACGAAGAAACGGCACCAAACAGTCCACGATAATCATGCGCCACTTATCGTCACCCCGCAGATCTGCCATCCTCCCCATGGAAATCAAAGATTCCCAAAGGTGCGATGACTTCTGCTTGACCCGCGCGTCGACCGCGCGACGGCGAAGCTGTTCGTAGGTCGGATGACTCTTGACCTCGCACTCCTGAACGTCGTCCAAGTGATAGCAGACGTGATTCGTGCCGCAGGCTTCGCCCACATACTCCGCCAGCAAATCGAACGCGTCCTTCACTATTTCCCCTTCGAGGTCGAACGGCTAGCGAGAAGAAACGTATGGCGCTTCACCCGCTCGCGCTACCCATGATCGCAAATATTACACAAGAGCCCGATTTCTCTTTTTCTTGCACTTTTTTCGACGTCTCGAGATAGTTTGACGGGCGAGAATGACAACTATTTCCGAACTGGCAATCGACCTCTTCTCACTCACCGTCATCCGGTGAGCGTTCATCACTGAGCCTTTTTCATCCTGAATAGCTACAGGTCAGGAGTGTGTGGACGGCTTGGACGATGGTGCCGATGCGGTGGGTGGAGCATCGGGCCCGGCGGAGGATGCGCCGGGACTTCAGCTGCGCGAAGGCCCGTTCCCCGGGAGCTCTCAGCCGGGCGTGGTCACGGTTGAACTGCTGGTAGTGCTCCGGCTGTTCGCGGTGGTTCTTGTACGGGGTGTGGACGGTGGCGCCGGCACCCTGGTAGGCACGGTCCGCGAGAACAAGGATCTCTCTGGTGAGGCAGGCCTGCACGATGCCATGGGCCCGGGCCGCGGTCAGACCATGGGTCCGCCCGGGTGTCGCACGCGAGAACCACAGCGGTGTGCCGTCGGGACGGGCGATGACCTGCACATTCATGCCATGCTTGCGGTGCTTCATGGAGTAGTACGGCTCGTCGGCCGCGATCCGGTCGGTGGCGATCAGGGGGCCGTCAACGATGACGTGGTCGCCTTCACCGAGGCCGGTGAGTGCTTCGTGCAGACCGGGCGCCCAGTCGGCCAGGACGTTCAGTGTCTCGTCGACGTACCGCCAAGCCGTGGCTTGGGATATCCCAAACCCGGCTCCGAGCTGCGAGAACGTCTCGTTCTTCCGTAAGTGCGCTAGCGTGAGAAGCGCCTGCTGGAAGCAGCCGAGCCTGCGCCAGCGGGCGTTACGGGTCTGGCGGTGCTCGTGCAGCAGCCAGGCGACATGCTCAACCAGCTCATGCGAGACGTCGAGCATGGCAGGATACGGAACCAACAGGGCCCCTTCGGTCGCCAGTGTGATGAGTGAGATCACCACGCCAACGACCAGGGGCCCTGCCTCGTCACCACACCCGCTGACCAGCCCATTTCACCCTTCAGCACAGGATGAAAGAGGCTCACTGAGCCTTTTTAGAGTGCGCATCGGATGGGTGACGCGGTCGGCGCCCGCAACGCACGAGGCCCCCGTGCCGTTGAGAGAGGTTGTCTAACGTCTCAAC
>NZ_LGEG01000084.1 GCF_001280125.1 Streptomyces sp. NRRL F-6492 | reverse complement strand
GGGCGGTGGAGGGGGCGGTGGTCGGGGAGCAGTCGGACAGCGGCACCGGCTCGCCCATGGCGACGAGGATCTTGCGGTCCCCGGTGTACGACTCCCGGCCGTGGGCGCAGAGGATGTTGTCGACGAGCATCAGGTCGCCGGACCGCCAGCTCTCCCGCACGGTGACGGCCTGGTAGGCGTCGTTGACGGCGTCCACCTCGGCGTCGGTGAGGGCGGTGCCGTCGCCCAGGAGGGTCTGGAAGGGCAGGCCGTCCTCGCCGAACGTCTCGGTGAGGACCTCGCGGACGTCCTCGTCGAGGCTGCGGGCGTTCCAGAACGCGAAGTGGTTGAACCAGACGCGTTCGCCGGTGACCGGGTGGGTGATGATCGCGGACCGGCGCTGGCGGGTGCGCAGGGTGTCCTCGTCGAGCCATTCGTAGCCGATGGCGTGGTCGTCGCAGTACGCCTCGGCGCCCGCCGGCTCGTCCGACGAGAACGCCTTGCGCCAGGGCATGCCCGCCAGGTCGGAGTAGTTGCGCACGAGGAGCCAGCCGGCCTCGGCGAACCGGTCCACCAGGTCGGAAGGGAGCAGGGCGAGGGCCTTCCGCATGTCGCCGACGGTGGTCGCGCCGCCGGTCTCGGAGGCGGTGACGCAGCCGAAGAGCAGCACGCCGGGGAAGTCGAGGGTGTAGCTGTTCTCGTTGTGCAGGCGGATCGGCTGGGCGGCGGGCAGGTCGGTGGAGGAGAAGACGCCCTCGCCGAAGTCGGTGCGCGGGGTGGCCTTCTCCTTGTAGCCGGCGCGCTCGGCGATCAGCGCGTCCCGCGCCTCGGCGAAGGTCGCCGCGTCGGTGACGGGCAGGCCGCGCAGCATGACCGCGCCGGAGCGGTGCAGCTCGGCCTGGATGTCGGCGCGCCGGTCGGACAGCCACGCGGTGGCCTCGGCCATGGTGCCGAAGGCGGGCGTGTGGAGGACGGCCGGCTTGCCCGGCTCCCGGACTACGGTGATGCCGGCGGTGGCCGGGCTGGGGGCGAACGTGGTCATGGCGGGTTCCTCGTCTTCCGGGGGAAGGGGGTGCGGTGGGTGTCGGCGGGTGGCGCGGGTCAGGCGGCCGTGGTCGCGGAGGCGCGCAGGGCGTCGAGGACCGGGTTCAGCCGGGCGAAGAAGCCGGGCAGGTCCTGCTGGAAGTAGAAGTGGTCGCCGGGCAGCACCTCGGGCTCGACCGGGTGCCCGGCCACGAGGGACCAGCCGTCGAGCATGCCGGCCGGGACGATCGGGTCGGCGTCGCCGCCGAACACCGCGACCGGGCAGTCGAGCCGTACGTCCGGGGCGGTGCAGCGGTAGACGTCGTCGATGGCGAAGTCGGCGCGGATGGACGGCAGGACGATCTCGCGGAGCTCCGGGTCGTCCAGGATGCCGTCGTCGGTGCCGCCGCGCTCCTTGATGGCGGCGACGAGCTGGTCGTCGTCCAGCCGCTCGGGGTGGACCGGGCACTGGTTGGGCAGGACGGGCGCCCGGCAGGCGGAGGCGATCAGCCCGTACGGGGTGCGGCCGCCGGCCTGGAGGGCCCGGGTCACCTCGAAGGCGACCAGGCTGCCCATGCTGTGTCCGAGGACCACCAGGGGGCCGGTGTCCGCGGGGAGGGCGTCGACCACGGGGAGCGCCAGGTCGTCCACGGACTCGGGCAGGTCCTCGCTGTAGCGGGCGCCCCGGCCCGGGTACTGGCCGATCAGCAGCCGGACGTCGGCCGGCAGGTGCTCGCGCCACGTGCTGTACGCGTGGGCGTTGCCCCCCGCGTGCGGCAGGACGAGCAGCGACAGGCGGTGCGGGGCGTCTCCGGGCAGGTCCCAGACGACGTCTTCGGGGGCGGGGGTGGGGTCCGGGAAGGAGGTCATGAGCTGATCCGTTCTGTCTCGGTACGGCGGCGGAGGGCGGGCCGGGCCTTCTTCGCCGGGGCGGCGGTGGCCCTGAGCGTTTCGACGTGCGCGGCGAGCCGGGCGGGGGTCGGGTGCTGGAAGACGTCGCGGACGGTGAGCCGCACGTCCAGGGCACCGGCGATGTGGTTGGTGAGGCGGGCCCCCAGGAGGGAGTGGCCGCCGTGGTGGAAGAAGTCGTCGTCGACGGTGAGGTCGGCGGGCGCGTCGAGGACGCGGACGAAGAGGGTGAGCAGGGTCTCTTCGAGGGGCGTGCGCGGGGCACGGCCGGAGACGGCGGCGACGGCCGGCTCGGGAAGGGCGCGCTTGTCGATCTTGCCGTTCGGCGTGAGGGGCAGCCGCTCCAGGAACGTGAGGTGGGTCGGGACGAGGTGCTCGGGAAGCCGGTCGGCGACGTGCCGCCGGATCTCCTCGGGATGGAGGTCGGGCCGGGCGTCGGAGCGGGCTGCGCCGTCGGTGACGACGTACGCGGCGAGCCGGTCGCGGTGGACGGTGACGACGGCCTGGGTGACCCGGGGGTGGGTCAGGAGCGCGGCCTCGGTCTCCCCCGGCTCGACGCGGAAGCCCCGTATCTTGATCTGGT
>NZ_LGEG01000083.1 GCF_001280125.1 Streptomyces sp. NRRL F-6492 | reverse complement strand
GGAGTTCTTCTTCGGTGGCTTGGATGGCGATCATGGTGCCGCCGGGTGTGGCGTTTTGCATGAGTCGGGCGCGGGTGGTGACGAGGTGGGCTGCGTCGTTGAGGTTGAAGACGCCGGCGATGTGGGCGGCGGTGATTTCTCCGATGGAGTGTCCGGCGACGTAGTCGGGGCGCAGTCCGAAGGATTCGACCAGGCGGTAGAGGGCGACCTCTACGGCGAACAGAGCCGGCTGGGTATAAGCGGTCTGGTGAATGAGTTCGGCCTCGGGGGAGTCGGGCTCCGCGAAGAGGACGGTGGCGAGGGGGTGTTCGAGATGCGGATCGAAGGCCTCGAAGACCTCGTCGAGGGCGGCGGCGAACACCGTTGACACAGAACGGAGTTCACGGCCCATGTCGATTCGCTGGGCGCCCTGGCCGGTGAACAGGAACGCCGTACGGCCCGCGTTCGACGCGCTTCCCGCGATCACCTTCGGGTGGTCACGGCCCTCCGCGAGCGCCGCGAGCGCGTCGAGACGCTCCTCGGCGGTCGGACCCAGGACCGCGGCCCGCTCCTCGAAGACCGTCCGCGTCGCCGCCAGGGACCGCCCCACGGCGACGGGGTCGGCGCCGGACGCGAGGTGGTCCAGGAGCCGGGCGGCCTGGGCGCGCAGCGCCCGCCCGTCCCGGCCGGAGAGGAACCAGGGCGCGGGCAGTCCGCCCGCCTCGGGGACCGCCTCCTCCGTCGCGGTGGCGGGCCCGCCCGACGGCCGGGACACGGACGCCTCGGCCTCGGGGTCGTACTCCAGGACGACGTGGGCGTTGGTGCCGCTGATCCCGAACGAGGAGACGGCCGCCCGGCGCGGCCGGCCGGCGCCGGGCCACTCCTTCTCCCGGGCGAGGAGCTCGACCGCTCCCGCCGACCAGTCGACCATCGGCGTGGGCTCGTCCACGTGGAGCGTCCTCGGCAGGACGCCGTGCCGCATGGCCTCGATCATCTTGATGACGCCGCCCACCCCGGCAGCCGCCTGTGCGTGCCCGATGTTGGACTTCAGCGACCCCAGGTACACCGGGGACCGGTCCTCGCGGCCGGTGCCGTACGTCGCGATCAGCGCCTCGGCCTCGATGGGGTCGCCGAGCCGGGTGCCCGTACCGTGCGCCTCCACCGCGTCGACGTCGGACGCGGCGAGCCCCGCGTCGGCCAGCGCCTGCCGGATGACGCTCTGCTGGGCGACCCCGCTGGGGGCCGTCAGGCCGTTGCTCGCGCCGTCCTGGTTGATCGCCGAACCGCGCAGGACGGCGAGGACCGTGTGGCCGTTGCGGCGGGCGTCCGACAGACGCTCCAGGAGCAGCAGCCCGACGCCCTCGGACCAGCCCGTGCCGTCCGCGCCGGCGGCGAAGGACTTGCAGCGGCCGTCGGCGGCGAGGCCGTGCTGGCGGGAGAACTCCACGAACATGCCCGGCGAGGACATCACGGTCACGCCGCCGGCCAGCGCGAGGTTCGTCTCCCCGCTGCGCAGCGAGCGGATCGCCAGGTGCAGGGCAACCAGGGACGACGAGCAGGCCGTGTCGGCGGTCACGGCGGGCCCGAGCAGCCCCAACTGGTAGGCGATGCGGCCCGACAGGACGCTCGTGGTGGACCCGGTGAGCACATTGCCCTGGACGGACGCGGGCGCGTCCTGCATCCGGGGCCCGTACTCCAGGGCGGTCGCACCGACGAAGACGCCGGTACGGGTGCCCCGGAGCGACTCGGGAAGGAGCCGTGCGCGCTCGACGGCCTCCCAGGCGGTCTGGAGGAGCAGCCGCTGCTGCGGGTCCATGGCGAGGGCCTCGCGCGGGGAGATCCCGAAGAACGCGGCGTCGAACTCGCCCGCGTCGTGCAGGAACCCGCCGTGCCGCACCGAACTCTTCCCCTGGCGTTCGGAGTCGGGGTCGTACAGGTCCTCGGCCCAGCCCCGGTTCGTCGGGAACGCGGAGACCGCGTCGCCGCCCTCGGACACCAGACGCCACAGGTCCTCGGGGGAGGCCACACCGCCGGGGTAGCGGCAGGCCATCGAGATGACCGCGATGGGATCGTCGTCGGCCGCCGTCGCGGCCGCCTCGGTGTCCGTCCCGCCCGCGCCGAGCAGTTCGCCCTCCACGAACCCGGCGAGCGCCTCGGGCGTGGGATGGTCGAAGAGCAGCCCGGTGGGAAGCCGCAGCCCGGTGGCGTTCACCAGCGCGGCGCGCAGCTCGGTGGCCATCAGCGAACTGAAACCGAGCTTCTGGAACGCCGTGTGCCGGTCGATCCGCTCCCCGGGCCCGTACTCCAGGACGGCCGCGATGTGCTCGTCGACGAGGTCGGACACGGCCCGCCTCCGGGCGGACGGCGAGAGCGGGCCCAGGCGCGCGAGCAGCGCACCGCGCGGGTCGTCGGCCGACAGCCCGGCGGTCCCGGCCTTTCCCTCGCGCGGCAGCCCCGGGGCCGGCGACTTGATCGCCCGCGCAGCGTCCTCGATCCAGTACCGCCTGCGTTGGAAGGCGTAGGTGGGGAGGGGGGTGGTGTGGGGGTGG
>NZ_LGEG01000082.1 GCF_001280125.1 Streptomyces sp. NRRL F-6492 | reverse complement strand
GGGGGCGGGAGGCGCGGGAGTTCGGGGTGGCGACGACGTTGCTGTTGCTCCTGATCCCGGCGGCCGTCGCCGCCGCTCTCCTCGGCAGCCGGAGGAAGTGACCGTGGTCCTGCTCGAAACCCTCGTCGTCGTCCTCGGGGTCGCGCTCGTCGCCGCCCTCTCCGTCTTCGTCAAGACCAGGCTCTTCCCGGTCGGGGAGGACGAGGAGCCGCGCGAGGACGTGGCCGAGTACATCGCCATGATGGTGTCGGTCCTCTACGCCGTGGTCCTCGGCCTCTGCCTGGTCTCCGTCTGGGAGACGCGGTCCGCCGCCGCCGACCACGTCCAGGCCGAGGCGAGCGCCCTGCACCAGACGTACCTGCTCGCGGACGCGCTCCCGCTCGCCCAGCGGCAGCCGGTGCGCGACGCGGCCCGGACGTACGCGAGCCACGTCGTGGACGTCGAGTGGCCCGCGATGACCGGCCGCGAGCCGCTCGGCTCCTCGGGCTGGACGCTGCTCGACCAGCTGCGGCGGGCGGGCGAGGTGACCCGCTCCGACCGGGTGTCCGAGCAGATCGCGGCCCAGGAGGTGCTGGCCCAGATCGGCTACGTCGACGACGCGCGGCGCGGCCGGGAGGCGGCGGCGCAGGAGCGGCTCTCGCCCGTGCTGTGGACGGGGCTGCTGATCGGCGGCGTGCTGACGCTCGCGTTCATGTTCCTCTTCGGGATCAAGAGGAGCACGACCCACGTGGTGATGGTGATGGGCCTGTCCGGGTTCATCGCCTTCACGGTGCTGCTGATCCATCAGCTCGACTCGCCGTTCGGGGAGATGCTCGGGGCGGGTCCGGACGCGTTTACCCGCTACTTCGGGTGAGAAGCGGCGCCGACGGGGCAGGAGTAACCGGGTGAAATATCTCGTACGGGACAAGATCTTCGCGATCGGCGACGACTACTGGATCGAGGACGAGCACGGCCGCCACGCCTTCCTCGCCGACGGCAAGGCCATGCGGCTGCGCGACACCCTGGAGCTGAAGGACCCCGACGGGCGGGTCCTGATCACCCTGCGGCAGAAGATGTTCAGCCTGCGGGACACGATGACGATCGAGCGGGACGAGCGGCCGCTGGCGACCGTCCGCCGCAAGCGGCTCTCGCTGCTGCGCAACCACTACCGGGTGACGCTGGTCGAGGGCACGGAGCTGGACGTCAGCGGCCGGATCCTGGACCGGGAGTTCACCGTCGAGTACGAGGGCGAGCTCCTGGTCCACGTCTCCCGGCAGTGGCTCCGCGTCCGCGACACGTACGCGGTGAACGTGGTCCGGGAGGACGCCGACGCCGCCCTCATGGTCGCGGTGGCGGTGTGCGTGATCCGAATGGCGGAGCGGGAACGGGAGGACTGACGGGCCGTCAGGCCGCTTGCTCCAGGGCCTGCTCCAGGTCCGCCCACAGGTCCTCGACGTGTTCGATGCCGACCGAGATCCGGACCGTGCCGGCGCCGATGCCCGCCGCCGCGAGGGCCGCCGCGTCGAGCTGGTGGTGCGAGGTGGAGGCCGGGTGCATCACCAGCGTCTTCACGTCGCCCAGGGAGACGCTGAGCGAGGCGAGCCGGACCGCCTCGACGAAGGCGCGGCCGCGTCCCGGCCGCCCGCGAGGTCGACCGAGACGACCCCGCCGCCCCCGGCGGGCAGCAGGCGCGCGGCGACCTCCCGGTCCGGGTGGCTCGCGAGGGACGGGTGGCGGACGGCGGCGACCGCCGGGTGCGCGGCGAGGCGGGCCGCGAGCTCGGCGGCGTTCGCGCACTGGCGCTCCACGCGCAGGGAGAGGGTCTGCAGGCCGCGCAGGGTGAGCCAGGCGGCGAACGGGTCGGTGGAGGCACCCTGTTCGACGGCGTGGCGGCGGACCCGCCCGTACAGCTCGCGGTCCTTGAAGACGGCGACGCCGCCGAGGACGTCCCCGTGCCCGGCGAGGTACTTGGTGGCGGAGTGGATCACGACGTCGGCGCCGTGGTCGAGGGGGCGGCAGAGCAGCGGGGAGGCGAAGGTGTTGTCGACGGCGACCGGGACGCCCGCGTCGGCGGCGACGGCGGCCAGGGCGGGCAGGTCGGAGACGCGGGTGGTGGGGTTGGCGATGGTCTCCAGGTAGAGGAGGCGGGTCTCGGGGCGCAGGGCCGCCCGCACCTCCTCCGGGTCCGTGCCGGAGACGTACGTGACGTCGACGCCCCAGCGGGCGGCGAGGTCGGCGAGGACCGCGTACGTGCCGCCGTACAGGCAGGTCTGCGCGACGACGTGGGCGCCGGAGCCGAGGAGGGAGAGGAGGACGGCGTTGACGGCGCCCATGCCGGAGGCGAAGGAGAGGCCGGAGGTGCCGCCTTCGAGGCGGGCGACGGCGTCCTCCAGGGTGCGGACGGTGGGATTGCCGAGGCGGGCGTAGAGGAAGGCGTCCGGGGAGGTGAAGCCCTCGGCGAGGGCGTCGGCCGAGTCGAAGGCGAAGACGTGGCCCTGGTGGAGGGGGACGCCGAGGGGCCTGCTGCCGGTGACCTCGACGTGGGGCGGGTGGACGGCGAGGGTGTCGGGGTGGGGGCGCGCGGGGTCCGGGGCGTCTGTGTGGTTCATGGAGCCAGTCTGGGAAGGGGCCGCTTGCCTTCCCAGGTCCAATCCCGGCAGATT
>NZ_LGEG01000081.1 GCF_001280125.1 Streptomyces sp. NRRL F-6492 | reverse complement strand
CCCCCACACCACCCCCCTCCCCACCTACCCCTTCCAGCGCGAGCGCTACTGGCTGATGCCGGCGGCCGACGATTCGGCAGGCCTTGCCGTCGCCGGTGCCGACGCTCTGTTCGCCGTGGAGTGGCAGGAGGTCTCGGCACGGGTGGACGAGGCCCGTCCTCGACGGTGGGGGGTGCTGGGGGCCGGAGGCGAAGCCGGCCTGGACGGCGGCACCGCCGAGGTGTTCGACGACCTCGGCGCCGTCGCCGAGGCCGCCGAGCGGGTCGACGCGGTGCTGCTGCCGTGGTTGCGGGAGGCGCCTTCGCAGCCTCCCGTCTCCGTGCACGAGGCGACGGCGCGGGTCCTCGACCTCCTCCAGCGGTGGCTGGCCGACGAACGGCTGCAGGGGCTCCCGCTCGTCGTGCTGACGCGCGGCGCGGTGCAGGCGGTGCCGGAGGACGTGCCGGACCCGGTGGCCGCGGCGGTGTGGGGACTGCTGCGTTCCGTCCAGACCGAGCATCCCGGCCGGGTCGTACTCGTCGATGCCGACGACACGGTCCCCGCTTCGGTGCTGTCCTCGCTCCTGGCCGGTTCGGCTCCCGAAAGCGTCCTGCGGCACGGCACCGTGATGTCGCCTCGTCTACGGGCCCTGCCGGCGGTCGGCAGTCCGGAGGCTCCGCGGTGGTCCTCCTCGGGAACCGTTCTCGTCACCGGCGGTACGGGGTTGCTGGGTGCGGCCGTCTCGCGCCACCTGGTCACGGAGCACGGGGTCACGAACCTGCTGCTCCTCAGCCTCCACGGCGAACAGTCCTACGGAGCGAGCGAGTTGGCGGCGGAGCTCAAGGAGCTGGGCGCCGAAGTGACCATCGCCGCTTGCGATGTTGCCGACCGTGACGCCCTCCGCGACCTGCTGTCCGGGCTCCCTGACGAGCGTCGGCTCACCGGAGTCGTCCATGCCGCCGGGGTCCTCGACAACGGTCTGTTCGAGGCCCTGGAGCCGGGGCGGCTGCACACGGTGCTCCGTCCGAAGGCCGACGGCGCCCGGAACCTGCACGAACTGACGCGGGACCTGGATCTCACGGCGTTCGTGATGTTCTCCTCCACCGTGGGCGTGTTCGGCGCTCCCGGGCAGTCCAACTACGCGGCTGCCAACGCCTTCCTGGACGGTCTCGCGCACCACCGCCGGACGCAGGGGCTGCCGGCCACGTCCATCGCCTGGGGCCTGTGGGAGGAAGGCGGAATCAACGGGCGCCTGGAGGACAAGGACCGGGAACGGTTCTCCCGGAGCGGCTTCGGCGTCACGCCCCGCTCGCGGGGGATCGCGCTGTTCGACCAGGCGGTCGGGTCGGGCGCGGCGGCCGTCGTCGCCACTCCGCTGGACCGTACGGGGATACGTTCCGGGGCCCAGGTCCCGCACCTGCTGCGCACGCTGGTGCCGGGCGGGCCGGAAGGGTCCGCCGCGGAGTCTCCGGCCGGTGCCGGTACGACGCGGTCCCCGGCGGACCGGCTGGCCTCGCTGTCCCCCCGGGAACGGGAGGAGTGGGCGCTGTCCCTGGTACGGACCGAAGCGGCGTCGGTACTCGGGCACGCGTCGTCCCGGGCCGTCACGCAGGAGAGTTCGTTCCAGGAGCTCGGGCTCGATTCGATGACCGGCGTCGAGTTGCGCAACCGGCTCAACGCGGCGACGGGCATCCGGCTCGCGGCGACCGTGGTGTTCGACCATCCGACGCCCGAGGCCCTCGCCGGGCACCTGCTGGAAAGGCTCGGCCCGGCCGTGGGCGGCACGATGCGCGCGGTCCTGGCCGACCTCGACAAGGTCGACGCGCTCCTGGCGGCGGCTCCGCCCCAGGAGACGGAGCGCGAAGAGCTGGCCGCGCGGCTCCAGGCCCTCGTGGGGAGGCTGAAGAAGCCTGAGCCCGTCCCGCCGGCGCAGGAGGAGGACGACGCACTGGCCTCGGCCTCGGCGGAGGAGCTCTTCAGCTTCATCGACTCCCGGCTCAGCTGATCCGCAGCCCGTACGGCTCGCTCGCACCGATCCGCAACCCCTACGGCTCGCTCGCCAACCCCGTGGTTCCGAGGAGAGATTGATCCGCCATGTCGAACGAAGAGAAACTCGTCGCGTACCTCAGGCGGGTGACCGCCGATCTCCACAAGGCTCAGCAGCGGCTCGCCGAGCTGGAAAGCGGCGCGGGTGAACCGATCGCGATCGTGTCGATGGGCTGCCGTTTCCCCGGTGGTGCGGTGTCGCCCGAGGACCTGTGGCGGCTGGCGGCGGACGGCGTCGACGCCATCACTCCCTTCCCCACGGACCGGGGCTGGGACCTGGAGGGGCTCTACGACCCCGACCCGAAGACACCGGGCACCGCGTACACCCGGGAGGCCGGGTTCCTCCATGACGCCGCCCTGTTCGACGCGGAGTTCTTCGGCATCGCACCCCGTGAGGCCCGTGCCATGGATCCCCAGCAGCGGCTGCTGTTGGAGACGGCGTGGGAGACCTTCGAGCGGGCCGGCATCGACCCCGACACGCTGAAGGGCAGCCGGACCGGCGTGTTCGCCGGGGTGATCGAGCAGAGCTACCTGGGCCTCGAAGGACCCGAGGAGTCCGAGGGCTATCTGCTCACCGGCAAGCTCAGCAGCGTGGCTTCGGGACGCATCGCCTACACGTTCGGCCTTGAGGGTCCGGCGATCTCCGTCGACACCGCGTGCTCGTCCTCGCTCGTGGCACTGCACCTCGCGGCCAACGCCCTGCGCCGCGGCGAATGCGACCTGGCC
>NZ_LGEG01000080.1 GCF_001280125.1 Streptomyces sp. NRRL F-6492 | reverse complement strand
GGGTCGGTGCGGGGGCGCGGGCCGGGGCGGGGCGCGGGCCGGGCCGGGGGCTGTACGCGGGCCAGACCAGGGGCCGTGCGCGAGCCAGGCCGGAGGCCGTGCTTTCCGGGATCGCGTACGGCGCCGGGCCGATCCGGACGGTCGGCGGCAACGGCAACGGCAACGGCAACGGCAACGGCGACGGCAACGGCAACGGCGGCGGCCGCACGCCGATGCCTTCGTCGGCTCCCTGGAGCAGCGGCGCGCGGAAGTGTCCCGGCTCGTGCGCCGAGCGTTCGCGTGCGGAGTGGCAAGGCCCTGCCCGCCGCCGGTTCCGGGGCGGGACCGGCTGCCGCGATGGCGGGCGGTTCCGGTGCGGGCCGGTGCGGAGGGAACCGTACTCGTCCCACCGGCCTTCACCGGTCCGGGCCGCGGGCGTCCGCCCCCAGGCCCGTTCGGCTCCGCTCGGACGGACGCCCCCGGCGGCGGGTGCGCAGCGGCGCCGGGGGCGTTATCAGGCGAAACGGCCAGTTCGCGACGGTCGCAGCGGCATCGTCCGGGTTGCCGGGACACCGTCCGGACCGGCCCGGCCCCGCCACGATCCGGTGAATTACGGCAGGGCACCACACACCGTCACCATCCGTGGCTATATAAATACTATAAGTAATCGTCACTTCATCTGGCCTTACCTGGCAGATCGGCACCCCCGGAGGCTGTCATGGGGCCGCTGAACAAGATCGAGCGGCGCTTCGAGGCTTTGGTCAACGGAACCTTCGCCAAGGTCTTCAAATCCGCCGTCCAACCCATGGAATTCATCGGCGCCCTCAAACGCGAGTGCGACATCAACGCCAGGATCTGGAACCGGGACTGCGTCATCGTCCCCAACGGCTTCATCGTCGAGCTCAGTCCGGGCGATCACGAACTGCAGAGCGCGTGCCTGGTCATGCTGGGCGAGGAGCTGGTCCTGACGCTGCGCGAGTACGCCGAGGAGCAGTGCTACTCGTTCGTGGGACCCCTGAAGGTGCAGTTGCAGCGGACGGAGAACCTGAAGGCCGGGCACTTCCGCGTGCGCAGCCGGCTCGAAGTGCCGCTCGAAGTCCAGCACACCCTGCGGAGCGGTCAGCACTACCGCGCCGCGCACGCGTCGTCGGCCGGGTCCGGCAACGACAGGACCCCGCCGTGGCAGGCGCCCCCGCCCGTCCCGTACGCCGACAAGCAGGTCCTGACGGTGGAGCAGTTCGTCTCCTTCGGCATGACGTTCGCCCCGGACGGCACGCTCGTCCGTGCCGACCCGCCGAGTCCCCTCGCCCCGTCGTCCGGACCGGCCCGTCCCCCGGAGCCCGCGGCGGACCGCGCGGGCGTGACCGTCCTGCCCCGGTCCGGTCACGGACAACGCGCCCCGCGCCCCGCACCGGACGTCCGTCCCGGACCCGCCCCCGCGGAAAGCCCCGCTCCCCTTCCCGGGCGTGCCGCCCCCCGTCGGCAGACCCGGCCGCCGGCCGGGGAGAACCGCCGTCGTCGGACCGTCGACCCGGCGGACGGCCCGGCGGCCGACACACGTCCCACCCATGCGAAAGGAACCGCTGTGACCAACGATCGCGACCCCTCCGCCGACAGCCCCCCGCCCGGCAGGAGGCGGAAGGGCTCCGACGGTCCCGGCCCGACGCCGCCCGTGCCGCCCGTGCCCGGCGGCGCCGACAGGGCCCGGGGTCCCGTGCCGACGGACTCCGGAGCCGGTGCGCGAGCCGCGTACGGCGCCCTGCCGCCGCGCGGCGCGGCGGAGCACCGTCCCCCGGCCCCCCTCACGGAGCCGCCCGCGCCCCCTTCCCATCCCGTCCAGGCACACGTGCCGTACGGCGCTCCCGCCATGCCGCCGCACTACGGCCCGCCGGCGCACCACGGTCAGGGGCACTGGCCGGGGCCTGAGCGCGGCCGTGCCGGGACGCTGGGTCTCAGCGCCGCGGTCGACCTCTCCCCCGAGCGCCTGCTGCGCTCCCGGCCCGCCGACCGCCGCGGTCTCGGCCGGCTGCGCATCGGCGGCAGGAGCGCGGAGCGGGCGCACCAGCAGAAGCTGGCCATCCTCCGCACCCCCGTGACGAAGTCCTACAAGATCGCCGTCATCAGTCTCAAGGGCGGGGTCGGGAAGACGACCACCACGACCGCCCTGGGCGCCACCCTGGCCACCGAGCGCCAGGACCGGGTCGTCGCGATCGACGCCAATCCGGACGCGGGAACGCTCAGCCGGCGCGTGCGCTGCGAGACCGGCGCCACCATCCGCGACCTCGTGGCCGAGCTCCCGAACATCGACAACTACATGGCCGTGCGGCGCTTCACCTCCCAGTCCCCGAGCGGGCTCGAGATCCTCGCCAACGAGGCGGACCCCGCGCTCTCCACGGCGTTCGACGAGGAGGACTACCGGCAGGTGGTCAGCTGCCTCGGGCAGCACTACCCGATCGTCCTGACCGACTCCGGGACCGGTCTGCTGCACAGCGCGATGCGCGGCATCCTGGACTTCGCGGACCAGCTCATCGTGATCGCCACGCCCAGCGTGGACGGCGCCACCAGCGCCAGCACGACCCTGGACTGGCTGAGCGCGCACCGCTACGACGACCTCGTCCAGCGGAGCATCACCGTGATCTCCGAGGCCCGCCAGAAGAGCAAGATGGTGAAGGTGAACGACGTCGTGGACCACTTCCGCTCCCGCTGCCGGGGCGTGGTGTCGATCCCGTTCGACGAGCACCTCGCCACGGGCGCCGAGGTCGATCTGGAGCAGCTGAGGCCCCGGACCCGCGAGGCCTACTTCGACCTGGCGACGCTGGTGGCCGCGGACTTCCCCCGCACCCAGCCCGAGGCGGTGGGCTGGGGCGCCTCCTACCCCCACTCGGGTTTCAACGCGGCCAGCATGTTCGCCACCCCCGCCTGGGGCTGATCCGTCGCCACAGCGGCCGGTGGCGGATCCGCCGCCGGCCGTCGCGGCCCGACGGGGTTCAGCGCTCCCGCACGGCGGCGGGAGCGCCCGCGCCCCGGGTGTCCGGCGTCCGTTCGTCCGCCGCCCTTTCGTCCGCCATCCTTTCGTCCGCCGCCCGGCCCCGCTCCGGTTCCCCGTCGTGCGCGCGTCGCTTCGCGACGACCGCGCAGACCATCAGCTGCATCTGGTGGAAGAGCATCAGCGGGAGCACGGCGAGGGAGGCCTGGGGGCCGAAGAGGACGCTGGCCATCGGGAGCCCGGCCGCCAGGCTCTTCTTCGAGCCGGCGAACTGGATCGCGATCCGGTCGGCCCGGTCGAAGCCGAGGCGCCCGGCCCCGTACCAGGTCACCGCCAGCATCACCGCGAGCAGGACGGCCTCGACGGCGAGGAGCAGGCCGAGCCGGGCGGGGGTCACCAGGTGCCAGATGCCGGCGACCACGCCCTGGCTGAAGGCCGTGTAGACGACGAGCAGGATCGACCCCCGGTCCACGTGCCCGAGGACCTTCTTGCGGCGGACCAGGAAGCCGCCGACCCAGCGGCGCAGGAACTGGCCCGCGAGGAACGGCACGAGGAGCTGGAGGACGATCCTCAGGATCCCGTCGGCGGAGGGGCCGCCCCCGCCGCTGCCGCCGAGGAGCAGCGCCGCGAGCAGCGGCGTCAGGACGATGCCGGCGAGCGAGGAGAACGAGCCGGCACAGATCGCGGCGGGCACGTTGCCGCGGGCGATCGACGTGAAGGCGATCGAGGACTGGATGGTGGACGGCACCAGGCAGAGGAAGAGGAGACCGCCGTAGAGCTGGGGGGTGAGCACGGCGGGGACGAGTCCGCGCGCGGCGAGGCCGAGGAGCGGGAAGAGCAGGAAGGTGCAGCCGAGGACGGTGAGGTGGAGCCGCCAGTGCCTCAGGCCGTCGAGCGCCTCGCGGGTGGAGAGCCGGGCCCCGTAGAGGAAGAAGAGCAGGGCCACGGCCCCGGTCGACGCCCCTTCCACGACGGTCGCGGCGGTCCCGGAGGCGGGCAGGAGCGCGGCGAGGACGACCGTGCCGAGCAGCGCCAGGACGTACCCGTCGACGGGCAGCCGGGACAGGGGGCGGAGGAGACGGCCGGTGGTGCGGGGGGTCATGGGCTCCACTGTCTGTGCGCTGCGGCGGGTCACGGGTGCGTCCATCCTGCGCCACGGCCCGGTGATCGGGAATCCCGTACGGCGCTCTGACTGTCATCGCGCACCGCGATAACCTCGCCCCGTGTACGAGCCCACCCAGCTGCGCACCTTCCTCGCCGTGGCCCAGACGCTGAGCTTCACGCGGGCCGCGGACCGGCTCGGGCTGCGCCAGTCGACCGTCAGCCAGCACGTGCGGCGGCTTGAGGAGGCGACCGGGCGGCCGCTCTTCAGCCGGGACACGCACCGCGTGGAGCTGACCGAGGACGGCGAGGCGATGCTCGGCTTCGCGCGGACGATCCTCCAGGCGCACGAGCGGGCGGCGGCGTTCTTCGGCGGGACGCGGCTGCGCGGGCGGCTGCGGTTCGGCGCGTCGGAGGACTTCGTGACGACCCGGCTGCCGGAGATCCTGGAGTCCTTCCGGCGCGAGCACCCCGAGGTCGACCTGGAGCTGACGGTCGAGCTGTCGGGGACGCTCCAGGCCCGGCTCGCGGCCGGCCGGCTCGATCTGATCCTCGCCAAGCGGCGGGGCACGGAGAGCGGGGGCCGCCTCGTCTGGGAGGACTCCCTGGTCTGGATCGGGTCGCCGGGGCTGCGGATCGAGCCGGACCGGCCGGTGCCGCTCATCCTGTACCCGCCGCCGGGGATCACCCGGGCGCGGGCCCTGGAGGCGCTGGAGGCGCAGGGCCGGGCGTGGCGGATCGCCTGTACGAGTTCCAGTCTGAGCGCGAACGTGGCCGCGGCCCGCGCGGGGCTCGGGGTGATGGCGCACACCCGGGGCCTGGTGCCGCCGGGGCTCGTCCCGGTGCCGGCCCGGGCGGGGCTCCCGGACCTCGGCGAGGTGGGCTTCGTCCTGCGGAAGGGGCGCCGGGGCGGGGAGACGCAGGAGGCGGCCGACGCGCTCGCGGAGGCGATCCTGGCGGGCGGCGACCGGCTGCACCGCCCGCGCTGACGGAGCCTCCCGCCCGGCGCCGGGCGTCCGGCGCCCCCGCCGCCGGAGCCTCCCGCCCGGCGTCCGGCGCCCCCGCGTGAGCGGTCCGTACAGATTCCGTGGAGATTCGCGCCCGGCGGACGTACCGGGTGGTACGCAATACCCCCGCCGCGCCTCCGACTTGGCTCCTCCACCCATTCTGACCTGTGGGAACGGTGAATGTCCCGGCTTGGTGAAGGTCCTCCCGCCGGGCAGTCGGGTGGGGTACCGTCACCCGCGCCGTGCGGAGAGCGACCAACGGGCTTTTTCAGCCATCGAGCCGTCGAGGAGCAGGTCAGTGCGCGAGTTCACCGTGCCGCCCGTCGAGGCGGCGCCTCAGATCGGCGGTCTGGCGGACGCCGTGTTCGCGCACGCCGCGGCCGACCCGGACCGGATCGCCCTCGGCCGCAAGGGGCCGGACGGACAGTGGCGGGACGTGACGGCCGCCCGGTTCCGGGACGAGGTCGTGGGCCTCGCGAAGGGGCTGGTCGCGGAGGGGGTGCGGTTCGGCGACCGGGTCGCGATCATGGCCCGCACCCGGTACGAGTGGACGCTCTTCGACTTCGCCCTGTGGACGCTGGGCGCGCAGCCCGTGCCGGTCTATCCGACCTCCTCCGCCGACCAGGTCCTCTGGATGCTGCACGACGCCGAGGTCACGGCGTGCGTGGTGGAGCACGAGGACCACGCCATGACGATCGGCTCGGTGATCGACCGGCTGCCCCTGCTGCGGCGGCTGTGGCAGCTGGACGCGGGCGCGGTCGCGGAGGTGACGGCGGCGGGGGCCGGCATCGACGAGGAGGTCGTGCACCGGCACCGGCGGGCGGTGACCCCCGAGACGGTGGCGACGGTGATCTACACCTCGGGGACGACCGGCCGCCCCAAGGGCTGTGTGATCACCCACTCGCACCTGATGTTCGAGACGGACATGGTGACGGGCCGCTGGGAGTCGGTGTTCCGCTCCCGGCCGGGGGAACCGGCCTCGACGCTGCTGTTCCTGCCGCTGGCGCACGTCTTCGGGCGGATGGTGGAGGTCGCGGCGGTCCGGGGCGGGGTGAAGCTGGGGCACCAGCCCGTGATGGCGGCGGCCGAACTGCTCCCCGACCTGGCGGCCTTCCGGCCGAGCTTCGTCCTGGCCGTGCCGTACGTCTTCGAGAAGGTCTTCCACGCGGCGCGGCGCAGGGCGGAGGGCGAGGGGAGGGCGGGGCCCTTCGACAAGGCCGTGGAAGTGGCGGTGGCGTACGCGGAGGCGCTGGAGCAGAAGGCGTTCGGGCGCGGGCCGGGCCCGTCGGCGGCGCTGCGCGTGCAGCACCAGTTCTTCGAGAAGACGGTGTACGGGAAGGTCCGCGGGGCCCTGGGCGGGCGGGTCCGGCACGCGATGTCGGGCGGTTCGGCCATGGACCGCCGGCTGGGCCTCTTCTTCGCGGGCGCGGGGGTCACGGTCTTCGAGGGGTACGGGCTCACCGAGTCGTCGGCGGCGGCCACGGGGAACCCGCCCGAGCGGATCAAGTACGGCACGGTCGGGCAGCCGGTGCCGGGGACGACGGTGCACATCGCGGAGGACGGGGAGGTGTGGCTGCACGGCGGCCAGGTCTTCTCCGGCTACCTCAACGACCCCGAGTCGACCGCCGCCGTCCTCAGCGACGGGTGGCTGGCCACCGGGGACATCGGCAGCCTCGACGAGGACGGCTATCTGACGATCACCGGGCGCAAGAAGGAGATCCTGGTGACGTCGGGCGGCAAGAGCGTCGCGCCCGGGGCCCTGGAGGAGCGGGTGCGGGCGCATCCGCTGATCGCCCAGTGCATCGTCGTCGGCAACGACCGGCCGTACGTCGCGGCCCTGGTGACGATCGACCAGGAGGCGGTGGAGCACTGGCTCGCGATGCAGGGGCGGCCGCCGCTCGCCCCGGCCGAGCTGGTGCGCGACCCGGCCCTGGAGACGGAGATCCGGCGGGGCGTGGTCGCGGCGAACACCCTGGTCTCGCAGGCCGAGTCGATCCGGACCTTCCGGATCCTGGCGCACCCCTTCAGCGAGGAGCACGGGCTGCTCACCCCCTCCCTGAAGCTGAAGCGGAGGGCGATCGAGCGGGCGTACGCGACGGAGGTCGCGGCGCTGTACGGCTGAGGCGGGGGAGGTCCCGCGGGGCCGGGACGGGTCCCGTACGGCCCGGGCGGGCCCCGTACTCCGGGGACGGGAGGTCCCGCACGGCCGGAGCGGAGCCCCGCGCGGCCGGGACGGGGACGCGGCCGGACAACCGGAACGCGTCTCGCGGAATGCGGAGCGGCCCGTGATCGTTGACGCTGGGAGTACCCCGTACGACCTCACACGACGTAAGGATCTCCCTCACGTGAGCACGGACAGCAAGGTTCCCCAGGTCACCCTGAACAACGGCGTGCCGATGCCGCAGCTGGGCTTCGGCGTCTGGCAGGTGCCGGACGACGAGGCGGAGAAGGCCGTGGCGACCGCCCTGGAGGCCGGCTACCGCTCGATCGACACCGCCGCGATCTACGAGAACGAGCGGGGCACCGGCCGTGCCGTCGCCCGGTCCGGGATCGCCCGCGAGGACCTGTTCGTCACCACCAAGCTGTGGAACAGCGAGCAGGGCTACGACACGACGCTGCGCGCCTTCGACGCCTCCCTCGACAAGCTGGGCCTCGACCACGTCGACCTGTACCTGATCCACTGGCCGGTGCCGGCGAAGGACGCGTACGTCGACACGTACCGGGCCTTCGAGAAGATCCTCGCGGACGGGCGCGCCCGGGCGATCGGCGTCTCGAACTTCCTCCCGGAGCACCTGGAGCGGCTGATCGGCGAGACCTCGGTCGTGCCCGCCGTCAACCAGATCGAGCTGCACCCGCAGCTCTCCCAGCAGGCCTCGCGCGAGGCGCACGCCCGGCACGGCGTCGTGACCGAGGCGTGGTCGCCGCTCGGTCAGGGCAAGGGGCTCCTGGAGGTCCCGGCGATCGTCGCGATCGCGCAGAAGCACGGCCGGACCCCGGCGCAGGTGGTGCTGCGCTGGCACCTCCAGCTGGGGAACGTGGTGATCCCGAAGTCGGTCACCCCCTCGCGGATCGCCGAGAACATCGACGTCTTCGGCTTCGAGCTGGACGACGAGGACCTGGCCGGGATCGCCGCCCTCGACGAGAACCGGCGCCTCGGCCCGGACCCGGCGGAGTTCAGCGTCGGCGCCTGACCGTACGGGTACGGAGCGCGCCGGGGGCGCCGGGGCCGTGTCGGCGGGCCCCGGCGCCCCTCGGGGGTGGCAGACACCCCCCCCGGGCGTGCCGGGGCCGGCTACGCGGCGCCGGGGGTCCTGCGCGTGGCGACGTTCATGCGGTTCCACGCGTTGGCGGTGAGGATCAGGGCGACGAGCTGGGCGAGTTCCTTCTCCCCGAAGTGCCGGGCGGCCTCGTCGTAGACCCCGTCCGGCACTCCCCCGGGCAGCAGGGTGACGGCCTCGGTCAGTGCCAGGGCGGCCCGCTCCTTCTCGGTGTAGAGGCTCGACTCCTCCCAGGCGGGGAGCTGGTGGATGCGCTCCTCGCTCTCGCCCGCCTTGCGGGCGTCGGACGTGTGGTAGTCGAGGCAGTACGCGCAGCGGTTGATCTGGGCGGTGCGGATCTGCACCAGTTCGAGGAGGACCGGGTCGAGGCCCTCGCGGGCGGCGGCGTCGAGGGCGAGGACGGCCTTGAAGACCTTGGGGGCGACGGCGGGGAAGTCCATGCGCTGGGGTACCTGAAACGTTGTCATGCCATGACCCTACGAGCGGAAACGGCCCACGATAGGGTGCATTTCCATGGCAGAAACACGGGCCAATCGTCCGGCGCCCCCCGACTCCGCTCCCCGGCCGGGATCCGGCGCGCAGGCGCCGCCGGATCCCGGCGCGGACGTTCCGGGAGGCCCGGTCGCGGGGACCGACCTCCACCTGGAGCTGTCGGGCGGGGGAAGCCTGCGGAGCCGGCTCATGAACGCCCTGCGGGAGGCGGTCCGTTCCGGCCGGCTCGCCCCCGGCACCCGGCTGCCGCCCTACCGCGGCCTCGCCCACGACCTGGGCATCGCCCGCAACACCGTCGCCGCCGCCTACGCCGAACTGGTCGAGGAGGGCTGGCTCACCGCCCGCCAGGGCTCCGGCACCCAGGTCGCCCGGCGTGCCGCCGCCCCCTCCGGCCGGGCGTCCGGACCGCGGCGCATGACCCCGCGCCGGGTCCTGCACGACCTGATGCCCACCTCCCCCGACGCGACCGCCTTCCCCCGTACCGCCTGGCTCGCCTCCGCCCGCCGGGCCGTCGTCGCCGCCCCCCACGACGCCTTCGGGGTCGGCGATCCGCGGGGCAGGCCGGAGCTGCGGGAGGCGCTCGCGGAGTACCTGGCGCGTGCCCGGGGGGTGCGTGCCGAGCCCGACCGGATCGTGGTCTGCTCCGGTTTCGCCCACGGGCTGCGGCTGCTCGGCGGCCTCCTGGAGGGGCCGGTCGCGGTCGAGTCGTACGGGCTTGCGTTCCACCGGGGCGTCCTGGAGGAGACCGGCCGGTCCACGGTGCCGCTGACGGTCGACTCCCGGGGGGCGCACGTCGGCGAACTGTCCGGCACCCGCGCGCGGGCCGTCCTGCTCACCCCCGCGCACCAGTTCCCCACCGGCGGCCCCCTGCACCCGGAGCGCCGGGCGGCCGTCGTCGACTGGGCCCGCTCCTCGGGCGGTCTGGTGGTGGAGGACGACTACGACGGCGAGTTCCGCTACGACCGGCAGCCGGTCGGCGCCGTGCAGGGGCTCGATCCCGACCGGGTCGTCTACATCGGCTCGGCGGGCAAGAGCCTGTCGCCGGCCCTGCGGACGGGCTGGATGGTGCTGCCGGGGTGGCTCGTCGACGACGTCGTCGCCGCCAAGGGGGCGCGGGAGATGTGGGCGGGGGTCGTCGACCAGCTCACCCTGGCCGACTTCGTCGCGCACGGCGCGTACGACCGGCACCTGCGGCGCATGCGGCAGCGCTACCGGGGCCGCCGCGACCTGCTGGTGCGCACCCTCGCCGAACGCGCCCCGCACATCCGGGTCAGCGGCATCGCGGCCGGGCTGCACGCCGTGCTCGAACTCCCGGAGGGGACCGAGGAGGCGGCGCTGCGCGCGGCCAGGCGGCAGGGGCTCGCCCTCGAAGGACTGCGCCCCTACCGCCATCCCGACAGCGCGATGCCACCGCGCGACGGCCTGGTCGTCGGCTACGGCACACCGCCGGAACACGCCTTCGCGGCGGCCCTGGACGCCCTGTGCCTGGCGCTGCCCGACCCCCCGTGAGGGGGCCCGTCCGGAGCCCGTCGCCGGACTCCGGACGTAGAGTCGGGGGCGGCCCGTGGGGGGCCGGTCGCGGCCGTGGCGCCGCGTGTCCCGATCGGTCGGCGAAGAGTGAGGAGTCGGTGCGGTGAGCGGTGTGCCGGAGCTCGTGGAGGAGGGCCTCTACCGGGTGCGGAACGTGGCCAGCGGGCTGCTCCTGGAGGTGTACGAGGGGTCCTCGCGCGCGGGCGCGAAGGTGCAGCAGGGCGCCGGGAACGGAACTCCCGGGCAGCACTGGCACATCACGGCGGTGCCGAACGGCGGCGGGCTCTACCACCTGGTCAACGCGGCCAGCGGGAAACGGCTCGACGTCGCGAACGCGTCCACGGAGAACGGCGCGCGCGTCCAGCAGTGGCGGGCGAACAACTTCGGCGCGCAGGAGTGGATCATCGAGCAGGACCTCCAGTCGCCCGGCACCGTGACCCTCGTGAGTTTCGTCAGCGGGTTGTTCCTGGAGGTCGCGGACGGCTCGGAGGAGGACGGCGGGGACGTGCGGCAGTGGGAGGACACCGACTCCCCGTTCCAGTGGTGGCGGCTGGAGCCGGTGTCCTGAGCCCCCGGCCGGGTCGAGGAGCCGGCCGGGCGTCGTCTCACACCCCGGCGCGGTGCTCCTGCGGGCTGAGGCCCCGGACCCGTTTGAAGGCGGCGCTCAGGGCGAACGCGCCGCTGTAGCCGACCTGTCGGGCGACGGACTCGACGGTGGCGTCCGTCCCGCGCAGCAGGTCGGCGGCGAGCGCGAGCCGCCAGCCGGTGAGGTACGCCATCGGGGGCTCCCCGACGAGGGCGGTGAACCGGCGGGCGAGCGCGGCCCGGGACGCCCCCGTCCCCGCGGCGAGCGAGGCGACGGTCCAGGGGTGGGCGGGGTCGTCCTGGAGCAGCCGGAGCGCCCGGCCGACCACCGGGTCGCCCATCGCCCGGTACCAGGCGGGGGCTTCGGCGCCGGGGCGGGAGAACCAGGCGCGGACGGCGGAGATGAGCAGCAGGTCGAGGACCCGGTCGAGGACGGCGCTCTGGCCGGGTTCGTCGCGGGAGACCTCCTCGTCGAGGAAGGGCACGAGGGGGCAGTGCCACCCGTCGGCGGGCAGGTGGAGGAAGCCGGGCAGGGCGTCGAGGAGCCGGCGGCCGACCTCGCCGTCCATCCGGTAGGTGCCGACGAGGACGGTGGTGCCGCCGTCGGGGGCGTTGCCCCAGGTGCGGACGCCGAGCCGCATGCTCTGGTCGAGGGGCTCCCCGGTGAGGGTGGTGCAGTCGCCCCCGGGGCCGATCAGGGCGCGGGGCGGGGTGCCGGGGGCGTCGGCGACGGTGTACGGCTCGGGGCCCCGGACGACGGCGATGTCCCCGGGGCGCAGCAGGACGGGCGCGCCGGTCCCGGGGGCGATCCAGGTCTCGCCGCCGGTGACGCACATCAGGCAGAGCGGGGCGCCGTCCTCGACGCGGACGGACCACGGCGGCTCCATGACCATGCGGAGCAGGAAGGCGCCCTTGGCGCGGGGCCCGTCGAGGAGTCCGGCGAGTGGGTCCATGGTCCGCAAGCCTAGGCGAGCGCGTGAGACGCACGCGCAGGGACGTGAGACGGTGCGACATGGGCCCGCGGGCCCGTGGGCGGGAGTCTTGGGCCATGACGACGCACACGCGGAACACACAGACGGTCCTGGTGACGAGCGCCTCCGGCAAGACCGGGCGGCGCGTGGCCGAACGGCTCGCGGCGCGCGGGGCGACGGTCCGCGCCGGGTCCCGTACCGGCACGACCCGCTTCGACTGGGAGGACCCGGCGACCTGGGCGCCGGCGCTGCGGGGCGCGGACGCCGCGTACGTGGCCTACTACCCCGACCTGGCCGCCCCCGGCGCGGTGGAGGCGATGGAGGCCTTCGGCCGGCTGGCCGCGGAGCACGGGGTGCGGCGGATCACGCTCCTCTCCGGGCGCGGGGAGCCCACGGCCGTGGCGGCGGAGGACGCCCTCCGTACGGCGGCCGCCGGGGAGGGGGACGGGGCCGGGGCCGGACTGACCGTCGTACGGGCCTCGTTCTTCGCGCAGAACTTCTCCGAGGGGTTGCTCGCGCAGGGGGTCGCGGAGGGCGAGGTCGTCTTCCCGGCCGGGGACACGGCCGAGCCGTTCATCGACGTGGACGACCTGGCGGACGTCGTCGTGGAGACCCTGGCGGCGGACGGTCACGCGGGTCTGGTGCACGAGGTGACCGGGCCGCGCCCGGTGGGCTTCGCGGAGGTGGCGGCGGAGATCGCGCGCGCCTCGGGCCGCCCGGTGGTCTACCGGGCGGTGCCGGAGGCCGCCTACGCGGACCTGCTCACCGGCTTCGGGCTGCCGGCCGCCGAGGCGGCCTGGCTCGCGGCCCTGTTCACGACGCTCCTCGACGGCCACAACTCCTCGGCCACGGACGGGGTGAAGCGGGTCCTGGGCCGCGAGCCGCGCTCCTTCGCCGCGTTCGCGTCGGAGACGTGGGGCGGGGGCGCGTCCTAGGGCGTGTGTCTGCGGCGGCGTCCTCGCGGATCCGGTCGGCGCGGGAGGGGCCGGGGTCAGCTCCGCCTGACGAAGGAGGCCAGCCGGTAGCGGGGGTCGGGGCGGCGGCGGTCCTGGTCCGGCAGGGCGGCCAGGGCGGCGGCGAGCGCGTCGGCGACGGCCGGGTCGCCGCGGAACCAGGAGGCGAAGTAGCCCGCGCGCAGCTTCCGTACGGTGTCGCGCGGGGTGCTGCCCTGGCCGTGGCCGGTGAAGCGGGCGCCGGGGGCGGGGGCGAGGCCGTGGGCGGCGGCGTACCGGGCGATCAGGTCGGCGCGGTCGGAGGCCTCCCCGGTCGAGCGGTGGGGGCGCAGGACCGCGTCGACGTCGCTGCCGACGTCGTGGGCCGCGTCCTTGTCGACGGTGGTGATCAGGACCCCGCCGGGCCGCAGGACGCGGGCGGCCTCGGCGACCACGTCCGCCGCGAAGGGGACGAGGTGGAGCAGCCAGACCGCGCAGACCGCGTCGAGGGAGGCGTCGGGCAGCGGAAGGCGCCGGGCGTCGGCGCGCACGGCCCGGCCCGGCACCCGCCCGGCGGCGACCCGCAGCATCGCGTGCGCGGCGTCGGCCCCGTACACGCGCAGGCCGGGGCGGACGAGCCGCTCGGTGACGAGGCCGGTGCCGCAGGCCAGGTCGAGCAGGGTGCGGGCGCCGGGCGGCACGAGCCGCAGGACGGCCTCGGCCGCCGCCCCGGCCCGGGGCGCGCCGCCCCGGGTGCGGTCGTAGTGCGCTGCCTCGGCCTCGTAGTCGAGCACGGTCTCCGCCATGGCGGAGATCCTACGGGCCCCGCCGGGCCGGCGGCGGGTCAGCGGGCGCCGTGGCCGGGGGCGATCCGCTCGACGCGTTCGGCCAGTTCGAAGTCCTTTCCGGTGAGGGCGCCGCCCGCGGAGTGGGTGTGCACGGAGAGGGCGACGGAGTCGTATCCGAGGGTCAGGTCGGAGTGGTGGTCCAGCTCCTGCTGGATCTGTGCCACGTGGACGACGAGGGCGGTCGCCGCGAAGTGGTCGCCGAGCCGGTAGGCGCGGGTGAGGCGGTCGTCCTCGACGGACCAGCCGGGGAGTTCCCTCAGACGGTCCTCGATCTCCTTCTGGGACAGCGGTTCTGCGGGCACGGCGGTGCTCCCTCCGGTCGGGCTGCGCGGGCGGCACGGATGACGGGCGGACGGTCGGGGTGCGCGGGGGTTCCGGGGAAAGGTACCCGGGCTCCCCCTCTGGGATACCGTCTGGCCATGACGACTGTCGCGAGCGACACGGGAGTGGGGCCGCTGCTGCGCGAATGGCGGGAGCGGCGCCGGCTGAGCCAGTTGGAGCTGGCGCTGCGCGCGGGCTCCTCGGCGCGGCACGTCTCGTTCGTGGAGACGGGCCGTTCGCGGCCGAGCGAGGAGATGGTCCTGCGGCTCGCCGAGCACCTGGAGGTGCCGGTGCGGGACCGGAACGCGCTGCTGCTCGCCGCCGGTTACGCCCCCCGGTACACGGAGTCGCCGCTCGACGCCCCGCGCCTGGAGGCGCTCCGGGAGGGCGTCGAGCGGCTGCTGAGGGGGTACGAGCCGTATCCGGCGCTCGTGGTGGACGGCTCGTACACGGTGGTGGCGGCCAACCGGGGCGTGCGGCTGCTGCTCGACGGGCTGCCCGAGCACCTGCTGACCCCGCCGCTGAACACGATGCGGATCGCCCTGCACCCGGAGGGCCTGGCGGCCCGGATCCGGAACCTGCGGGAGTGGCGGGGCCATCTGCTGTCCCAGATGGGGCGTCAGATCGCCCTGGCCCGTTCGGAGTCGCTGCGCGCGCTGTACGAGGAGGTGGCGGCGTATCCGCTGCCCGCCGGGTCGGTGGACGAGCCGGAGGAGGAGGATCCGTATCCGTACTTCGCGCTGCCGATGCGGATCGAGCACGAGGGGCGGGTGCTGTCGTTCGTGTCGTCGATCTCGACGTTCAACACCCCGATGGACGTGACGGTCGCCGAGCTGGCCATCGAGACGCTGATCCCGGCGGACCCGGAGACGGCCGCCCGTCTGCGGGAGCTCGCGGAGGCCGACGAGGAGTCCGCTAGCGGCTGACGGCCCGCAGGGCGGTCCACTGGAGCACGGCGAATCCGGCGACGGTGGCCGCCTGGAGCGGTGTCCACACCAGGCCGGCGGTGGTCGGCTCCAGCCAGGCCAGCAGGGCGACGACGCTCAGGACGGCCCACAGGAGGTTGGCGTCGACGACGAGCTTCACGGCGGGCGCCGGGGGCTGCGGGCGGCTCGCGAGCCGGGCGACCCCGGCCGCGAACACGACCAGGAACAGGCCGAGTCCGAGCAGCAGGCCCGCGTCGATCCCGAGGAGTTCGCCGAGGGGGCGGGAGGCGACGGCGTAGGCGAGGCCGTTGGCCCCGGTGACGGCGGCGTCGAGGGCGAGGAAGCGGCGCACCGCCGTGTGCGGGCGGGCGGCGCGGGCGGGACCGGCGGACAGGCCCTGGGACATGGCGGATCACCTTCCGGGGACGTACGTGCTGGTGGTGGGCCCGGAGCCCGGACGGAGTGCGCCGCCCGGGTTCCGGTGCTCACGAGCATGCCGGGCGGCGGGCGGGGGGTCGATGACGTGGGAGGTAATGCGGCGGGCGCCGGGGGCCGTGCCGTACGCGGCCGGGCGCTCCCGAACAAGGGCGCGAGGCCGGTCTCGGGGCGCGGTGGAGGGCGGTGGGGCGGGCGGTTTCGGGGCCCGGGCCGGACGCGGGTCCGGCGGACCGGCCGGGGGCCGGTGTCCCGGTCGGCCGAGGGCGTCGGATCGTCCTCGTGCCTCCGGGCACCGGTCCGCGCGTCGGATGTCGCCGTGGCCCGCGCCGGGCCGTTCCCGGGTGTCAGCGGACGGGTTCGCTCCGGGACGCGGGGGGTTCCTGAGCGGGGGTGGGCGCCGGGGCGCCGGGTTCGGGCGCGGCGCGGTCGGCGCGCTGGGCCCGGGAGGCCTCGGCACGCATCAGGGCGTGGAGGACGGCGAACGGATCGACGGGCATGGCGGAGCTCCTCGCGGTGCGAAGGGATGATGGGGGGACTGCCGGGGCGCGAGGGCCGCTCAGCAGCGCATCACCACGCACCGGAGCGCGTCCCCGCGCGGGGCGGGCACGGGGGCGGAGAGCGGGTTCCGGCGGTGTCCCGGGCGCGCGGCGGGTCGCGGCCGGGGCCCGGTGGGGCGCAGGCCGGTGCGGTGCCGTCGCGTACGGCCGGGGAACGCGGTGTCGGCGGCCTGGTCGTGGGTCTCGCCGACCGGGTCGGAGGCCGGTGCGGCGGCCGCGGCGGGGAGCGGGGAGGTGCCGGAGGGCGGGGCCGGGGCCCCGGTGCCGAACAGCGCGGCGAGCACGAGCAGGAGGACGACCCAGCGGTGGCGGCCCGGACGCGCCCGGCGGCCCGCCGGGGCGGCGGGCGCTGCGGTCGGCTCGGGCGCGGGGCTCACGGAGATCCGTACTGCCCCGCACGGGTCCCGGCGCGGCGCCCGTGGCCCGAGATCCGCCCGGGCGGCCTACGCGCGACGCCCGGGATTCACCGCCCCGGCGGTCACGGGCGGATCGGCGCTCGCGGCCCCGGCAGCCGGATCAGCGCTTCTCGTCCCGCACGGCCGGTCCGTGGGCCGGGTCGCGGACAGGGCCTTCGGCCGGGTCGTGCACCGAGCCGTCGGCCGGAGGGCGCGGGCCCGGCCGTTCCGGGGCCGGCGGGGCCTCCACCGCCTCCGGGGGCTCCACGGGTACCTGCGGGCCCGAGGACTCCCGCAGCCAGCGGCGCAGTACCCGGTGGACCTGTTCCGCGCCGAACAGCTCCTCCCCCTCCCCCGCCGGCGGCGAGAGTTCCGGCGGTGAGAGCAGGAAGGGGTGCGACTGCTCGCCGCCGAGGCCGCCGTGCGAGCCGATCTGCTCCTCGAAGGCGTGCACGGCGCCGGTCTCCGGGTCGTACATGGAGTTGACCATGATGTCCGCGACGTGCGGGAAGCCGTCCGTGCGCCGCACGGCCCGCGCCGCGCCCCGCCCGAACACGGCCAGCGGCCCGTCGTCGGTCAGCTCGGCGACCGGGACCTCGGTCCCGTCCCCGGCCAGGACCACCGAGCCGTGCTCGGCGCTCGCCACGAGGACGAAGCCGACGCCCGGGTGGTGGGCGAGGGTGCGGAGCAGGGCCGGGTGGCGCCGGTCGATCTCCTCCCGGGTCATCCGGTGCGGCACGTCGGGGAAGGAGACGAGCCCGAGGTTGCCGGAGGCGAGGACCACCGGTTCGGAGGGCTTGGCGGGCAGCTCGCGCGCCGTCTCGTCGCCCTCGTCGACCGGGCGGTGCAGCGCGCTGCGCAGCGCGTCCCTGGCCGCGTCCCGCGCCTCCGAACCGGAGCGGGTGCGCCGTACCCGGCGCGGCACGGGCAGCCCGCACCCGGCCCTGACCAGGTCCTTGAGCGTCAGGCCGTACACCGCCTCGAAGGTCTCGCCGGGGCTCTGCCCGTGGTCGGAGAGGAGCACGATCCGGTAGGGGCGCGGGGCGTGTCCGGCGACGTCCGCGATCAGCGCGATCGAGCGGTCGAGGCTGCGCAGCACCTGCTCGGCGTCCCGGCCGTGCGGGCCGGAGTGGTGGGCCACCTCGTCGTACGCCACGAGGTCGGCGTAGACGGCGGTCCGTCCCGCCAGCATGTCCCCCATCACGGCCGAGACCACCACGTCCCGCTCCAGGACGGTCGCGAAGGCGCGGACGAGGGGGTACGTGCCGCCGCGCGAGAGCCTCGGGGTCTCGTGGCGCAGGCGCGCCCGCGCGGACTGGCACACCTCGCGGACGCACTCGGTGACGAACGACCCGGCGGTGCGGACCGCGTTGGCCGGGTCGGAGAAGTACGCGAAGTAGCCGGCCCGGGAGCGGTTGCGCCGGCCGCGCCGGGCGGCCACCGACAGGACGAGGGCGACCTGTTCGGCGCCGCCGCTGAAGAGGTTGCCCCGGGAGGCCCCGTCGAAGGTGAGGAGTCCGCCGTCGCCGGTGCGCCGCACCGCCCGCCGCTGGAGCTCGACGGCGCCGGCCGGGCGGTTCGACACCATGATCCGGCCGGTGTCCTTCTCGTACCAGCGGAAGGCGGGCACGTCCTCGTTGGAGCCGTGCAGGATGCCGAGCTGGCTGGCGCCGGTCTGGCTGGACCAGTCGGTGTGCCAGGGGGTGAGCCGGTGGCCGGCCGCCAGCCAGGCGGCGACGGTCGGCATGAGGCCGCCGGCGACGGCGTCGCGCAGCACGCGGTGGCCGACGCCGTCGAGCTGGAGGAAGACGGTGCCGGGGACGGTCTCCGTCGAGTCGCCGGGGTCGCGGGGCCGGGTGCGGCCGGTGAGCCGGTAGAGGCGGCTCCGGTAGGCGTCGTCGTCGCGGACGGCGAGGCCCGTGGAGGTGGCGGAGGCGACGGCGGACATGACGGCCGCGACCACGACGGCGGTCTCGGGGTCGGCGGCGCCGCGCCCGTCGGGGGTGACCCAGAGCGCGACGAGCAGCAGCGAGCCGTTGAGGAAGAAGCCGAGCAGGCCGAGGACGAGGGCCGGGACGAGCAGCAGGGCCCGGACGAGGAGCGGCCACACGAGGGCGCCGAGCAGGCCGAAGGCGCCCGCCGCCCAGGCGGCGGTGATCGCGGTGCGGGTGAGGCTGTCCCCGTCGGGGGACTGGAGCTGGAAGTCGGGGAGCAGCCCCGCGAGGAGGAGCAGGGTGAGCGTGGACACCGCCCACACCACGATCACGCGCCCCAGCGCGCGCCCGGTGGACCTCCAGCGCCCCGCGGACCGCCGGTCTCCCGGCGGCCGCCCGCTTCCGGCGGACCCCCGGCGGTCGGCGCCACCCCCTCGCCCGTCACCCACGCCCGCCTCGCCCTTCGTCCGTTCTCCGACCCCAGCCTGTCACAAGGCCCACGGCGGGAGGGGAGGGGAACGGGTGGCGGGGCGCGGAGGAGCGTCTCAGGAGCCGTGGTACCCGGCGGTGGGCATCGAGAGCCGCCGGTGCACCCCGGCCCTGGCCGCCGTGTCGTACACCGGCTCCTCGGGGCAGACCGTCTCCAGGCGCACCCCGCGCCGCTCGCACTCGGCGCGGAAGCCGGTCACGGAGGTCAGCGCGCGGGCCAGGACCCGTTCGCTGGCCGCGACGAAGAGGTCGACCGCGCCCGCCTCCACGTCCGCCCACAGCGCCTCGTGGTCGGGCCGGATGCCGTAGAACAGCAACTGGCTGGCGATCACGTACCCCCGGTCCTCGGCCCAGCGCGCGCACACCGCGTGCTGGCCGCGCGTGTCGACGAGGAAGGGTTCGCTGTCGAGCTCTTCGAGCGGGGTGAGGCTGGCGATCGCCGCCACCCGAACGTCGTCCATGGAGGGACCCTACTGCGCGAAGGAGCGGGCGAACATCCTCCGGGGCGCGCTCCGGACATCTACCCTCGTTACGGGGGTACGGAGGGTGCGGGGGTACGGAACGGACGGAAGGCGGCACGCGGTGGAGGTCACCTGGTGGGGTCACGCGACCTGCACGGTCGAGGACTCCGGGGTCCGCTTCCTCACCGATCCGCTGTTCGCGCGGCGGCTCGCCCATCTGCGGCGCCGCCGCGGCGCCCCGCCGCCGCCCGAGGCCGCGGCCGCCGACGCCGTCCTCGTCTCGCACCTGCACTCCGACCACCTCCATCTGCCGTCGCTCGCGCGGCTCGCGCCCGGGACGCGGCTCCTGGTGCCGCGCGGGGCCCCCGCCGCCGTGCCGGGGCTGCGCAGGCTGGCGCGGACCGGGCTGCGGCTCACCGAGGTCGAGGCGGGCGACACGGTGACGGTGGAGGGCGTGACCGTGCGGGCCGTCCCCGCACTGCACGACGGACGGCGGCTGCCCGTGGGGCCGCGCCGCGCGCCGGCGCTCGGCTACGTCGTCGAGGGCGAGGCGCGGACGTACTTCGCCGGGGACACCGGTCTCTTCGACGGCATGGCGGAGGCGGTGGGCCCGGTGGACGTGGCGCTGCTGCCGGTCGGCGGCTGGGGGCCGTACCTGGGGCCCGGCCATCTGGACGCGGGCCGGGCCGCCGAGGCGCTCGCGGAGCTGTCGCCGGCGGCGGCGGTGCCGGTGCACTACGGCACGTACTGGCCGATCGGGCTCGACGGGGTCCGGCCGCACGAGTTCCACTCCCCGGGGGACGAATTCGTACGGCACTCGGCGCGCCTGGCGCCGAAGGTGGCGGTGCACCTGCTCGGGCACGGCGAGCGGGTGCGGCCGGAGGTCGCCCGGTGATCGACGGGATCGCCCGGTTCCTCACGGCGGTGCGCGAGCTGCCGCCGGAGTCCACGCAGCAGGCGGTCGGCTATCCCTCGCTGTTCCTGCTGGTGGCGCTCGGCGCGCTGGTGCCGGTGGTGCCGACGGGCGCGATCGTCAGCTCGGCGGCGGTGGTGGCCTTCCACCAGACCTCGCCGCTGTCGCTGCTCTTCGTCTTCCTGGTGGCGGCGTTCGCCGCGTGCCTGGGGGACGCGGCGCTGTACTGGCTGGGGCGGCGCGGGGTGCACTCCGACAAGGGCTCGCGGTGGCTGGCAGCGCTGGAGAACCGGGTCACGCCGGAGCGGCTCGCGCACGCGCGGGAGCGGCTCGACACGCACCAGGTGCCGGTGCTCGTCCTGTCCCGGCTGGTGCCGGCGGGCCGGATACCGGTGATGCTGGCGTGCCTGCTCGCGGAGATGCCGCTGCGCCGGTTCGTCCGGGGGGACGTGGCGGCCTGTCTGGCGTGGGCGGCGACATACCAGCTGATCGGGATCCTGGGCGGTTCGCTCTTCCCGGAGCCGTGGCAGGGGGTGGTGGCGGCGGTGGGTCTGACGGTGCTCGTCGGCGCGGTCCCGTCGCTGTGGCGGCGGGCGCGGGGGACGCGCTCGGGCGCCCCGGCCGCCGGGGCGCCGGGTGGCGCGGAATCCGGTCCGGGACCGGGCTCCGGCCCGAACTCCGGCCCGGGGCCCGATTCCGGCTCCGCCTCGGGCTCCCCCTCCGGTTCCGGCTCAGGGCACGAGCACCCGTGAGCCGCCGATCGGCAGGTCCCACAGGTCCTCGCGGGCGAGGCCGGCCTTCTCCCAGGCGGCCCTGACCCGGGTGAGCGGTTCGAGGACCGGCTCGGAGGAGAGCACGAAGGTGGCCCAGTGCATGGGCGCCATCCGCCGGGCCCCCAGGTCGCGATGGGCCTGGACGGCCTCCTCGGGGTCGGTGTGGACGTCGCGGAGCCACCAGCGCGGGTCGTAGGCGCCGATCGGGAGCAGCGCCAGGTCGATGCCGGGGTGGCGGCGGCCGATCTCGGCGAACCAGTGGCCGTATCCGGTGTCCCCGGCGAAGTACACGCGGTGCCCGGAGCGGTCGGTGAGCACCCAGCCGCCCCACAGGGAGCGACAGGTGTCCAGGAGGGTGCGCTTGGACCAGTGGTGGGCGGGGACGAAGTCGAAGCGGACGCCGTCGAGTTCGGCCGCCTCCCACCAGTCGAGCTCGGTGACCCGGCTGAAGCGGCGGCGGGTGAACCACTGGCCGAGGCCGGCCGGGACGAAGACGGGGGTGTCCCGGGGCAGCCGCTTCAGGGTGGGGGCGTCGAGGTGGTCGAAGTGGTTGTGGCTGATGACGACGGCGTCGACGGGCGGCAGGTCCTCCCAGCGGATGCCGACGGGGGTGAGCCGGGCGGGGGTGCCGAGGATGCGACGGGACCAGACCGGGTCGGTGAGGACGGTGAGGCCGCCGACGCGCACCACCCAGCTGGCGTGCCCGGCCCAGGTGACGGCGAGGGTGTCGGGTCCCGCGGGCGGGAGCGGGCCTGGCTCGAAGGGGAGCAGGGGGACGTCGCGGAGGCCCTCGGGGCGGGGGCGCACGGCTCCTTCGCGGGCGAAGCGGGCCATGGACCGGACGCCGGGGAGGGGGGTGGTCAGCCGGTCGACGAAGGTGCGCGGCCAGTCGTTCCGCACCCGGCCGACGGGCTGGAGGAGGGATGCGGGGACCGTGGCACGGTCGGTTTCGTACGGGGCGGCTGCCGTCCGTTCGGTCATCTGTGTGCTCCGTTCCGCTCGGCGCTTCATGGCGGGCTCGTGGGGCGGCGGCGGACGGGGGCGCGGGTCACCGGAGTTCCTCCAGTGCCGCGCCGAAGTCCGCGAGGGCCCGGACCACCCGGGGAAGCTCCAGGGGGTCCTCGGCCGCCAGGGCTTCGGTCCGCTCCTCCCCCGTGGTCCCCAGGAACATGCGCGTGCCGAACCGGACCCGCAGTGCGCCGAGTTCGTCGTCGAAGCGGTGCCCGCCGACCGCCGGGGCGCCGAGCCGCCCGGTGAGGAGGTCCTCCAGTTCCGGGGAGTCGGTGACGCCCCGGGCGGCGAGACCGGCCCGCAGCGGCCCGAGGTCGGCGTAGAGGTGGCGGCCGGCCTGCGGGGGCAGGGAGAGGCCGCCGACGGCGAGGACCGCGTGGTGGGCGGCGGCGGCGAGGCGCCCGTGGACGGCGGCCGCCCGCCGGGCCGGTGCGATGACGTCCTCGGGTTCGTCGAGGGCGTGGGCGACGGCGGGGGCCACGGGGCCGGGGACGACGGAGCCGAGGGCGGTGAGGACGTCGAGGACGCGGGCCCGGGGGTCGGTCCAGCGGTCGGCGCGGGCCGGATCGGCGGGCGGGAAGCGGGCGACGGCGCAGGGCCAGGCGGCGGGGGTGAGCGCGCCGCCGAGGTCGCTGAGGACGGTGACGTCGTCCGGGCACATCTCGGCGGGGCTGACGAGCACGGTGCCGTGCGGGTCGTGGAGGGTGTCGCGCCAGGTCTCGTCGCTGACGACGTGGAGGCCCTCGGCGACGGCGGCCTCGCAGGCCTCGCGGAGGAGTTCGGGCGGGGCGACGGTGCCGGTGGGGTCGTCGGCGACGGAGAGCAGCAGGACGCGGGGGTCGCCGCCCTCGGCGCGGACCCGCCGGACGGTCTCCAGGAGGGCGTACGGGTCGGGGACGCCGCCGCATTCGGCGGGGGTGGGCACGTGGTACGCGGGGCGGCCGAGGAGCCGGGCCTGCGGGGTCCACCAGGCGGGGCAGGGGCGGGGCAGCAGGAGGTCGCCGCCGTGGGCGGCCACGAGTGCCAGGAGCAGGGCGGGGGCGCCGGGGGCGGCCACCACGTCCTCGGGGTGGGTGCGCAGGCCCCGGCGCCACCAGTGTCCGGCGGCGGCCTCGCGCAGGACGGGTCCGCCGCCGGGCGGCTCGGGGCCGGTGCGTCCGGCGGCGGCGGAGAGGAGGCCGGCGAGCACGGGCGGGACGGGCAGGCCGGTGTCGGGGGCGGGGGGACCGTGGCGCACCGGGCCGCGCCCTTCCGGAGCCTTCTGCGGCATGTCCCGTACCTCCTGAGCGCACGGGGGCGCCGGGCACGGCACCCTCGTGCCCTTTATACGGAGTCTCGGGCGTTTCCGCCGCTCGTGGAGGCGGTCCGGGGACGGGCCGAACGCTGTTCCGGGGACGGGCCGGGCGCCGGGCCGGGGCGGTGCGCGGGCCGCCCCGGGCGCGGTTCAGGCGACGGTGACGGGGTGGCGCACGACCGCGTCGAAGAGGTAGCCCTGGGTGTTGTGGACGGCCCGCTCGGGCTGGACGTTGCCGGCGGCGTCGGTGGTGCGGGAGAGCAGGGTGGCCTGCCCGGGGCGGTGCGGGCGCCACGGGGCGCTCCAGCGGACCCAGCCGTCGCGCCGGGGGGCGTCGTGGAGCTGGGCCGGGCGCCAGCGGGCGCCGCCGTCGGTGGAGACCTCGACCTTCCGGACGGGGGCGAGGGCGGACCAGGCGCGGCCGGTGAGCCGGTGGACCCTGCCCGCCTCCAGGGTGGCGCCGGAGGGGAGCTGGTAGCCGGACTTGAGGGTCTGGCGGCCGAGCGGGGCGCTGCCGCCCTCGGGGTGGGCGTCGCCGAAGAGCCGGTACCAGTCGGTGGACCAGGGCGAGGTCAGCGGGCGGGTGGAGACCTCGATGTCGCCGAGCCACTTGATGGAGGCGATGCCGATCCAGGAGGGCACGACGAGCCGGACGGGGTGACCGTGGTCGTACGGGAGGGGTTCGCCGTTCATCTCGTACGCGAGGATCACGTCGTCCAGGGCCTTGGCGAGCGGCAGCGGGCGGCGCACCCGGCCGTGGTCGACGCCGCCGGATACGTACGGGTCGTCGAGGCCGCGCGGCTGGACGGCGACGGCGTCGCGGGCGATCCCGGCGCGCCGGAGGACGTCGGCGAGGCGGACGCCGCGCCAGCGGGCGGCCCCGACGGCGCCCAGGGTCCAGGCGGTGCCGGTGACGGTCTCGCCCTGCTGGCTGGTGTAGAGGCTGCGGCCGTTCCCCGCGCACTCGATGAGGGCCGTCCGGGTGACGGACGGCAGGTCGCGCAGCTGCCCGTAGGTGAAGTGGACGGGGCCGCGGCCGTGGAGCCCGTCGCCCCAGAGCGTCAGGCGCCAGTCGCGGGCGTCGAGGACGGGGGTGGAGGTGTGGTTGCGGACGAAGAAGCGGTCGGCGGGGGTGAGGTGGCCGGTGTCCGCGAAGGCGTCGAACCGTGCCTCGGCGTTGGTGCCCCGGACGGTGAAGTGCTCGGCGGGCAGCGCCTTGACGATCCCGGGCGCGGTGGGCCCGGCCGCGACCGCCGCCCGCGCGAGGGCGGTGGTGGACGCCGCGTGCGCGGGGTCCGCGGCGGCGAGCCCGCCGAGGGCGGACGCCGCCGGGCTCGCGGCGAGCAGCTTCAGCAGGGAGCGTCGGGCGGGCACGGGCGAGTACGGCACGGGTCTCCTCGGTGGGACGGGGAAGGGGGCGACCGGACGGCGGCGCGCCGATCCTAGGGGCACGGGACACCTTCGTACGGCCCGTTCATACGCCTGTCATGGAAGGCCGGTGGAGGCCTGGCAGACGCGAGGCCGAGCCGGGGCGCCGACCCGAAAACGCGAGGACGTCCGGGCGGGGCCCGGCGCAGAATGCGGCATGTCGATACGTGAAGCGCTCCCCGGGGACGCGGCCGCCCTCGCCTCCGTGCACGTGCTGTCCTGGCGGGCCGCCTACCGCGATCTGCTCCCCGGCCCGTACCTGGCGGCCCTGGACGTGGAGGAGCGCGCCGCCGCGTGGCGCGCCCGCCTCACGGCGCCGGACCGGCCCACCGTGCTGCTCGCGACGGAACCGGGGCGGGACGGGGACGGCCGGCCGGTCGCCTTCTCCTGCTTCCGCCCGTGGCCGGGCGAGGGGTTCGCTCCCGCGCCCACGGCCGAACTGGCCGCGCTGTACGCCCTGCCGGAGGTCTGGGGCGCGGGGGTGGGGCGGGCGCTGCTGTCCGCGACCACCGGGGCGCTCGTGGCGGCCGGCTTCCGCTCGGCGGCCCTGTGGGTGTTCGCGGGGAACGAGCGGGCCCGGAGGTTCTACGGGGCGGCGGGCTGGCGGGCGGACGGCGCGACCGTACGGGAGGAGACGGGCGGCCGGGTCCTGGAGGAACTCCGTTACCGGAAGGACCTGTTGGATTGAGGTGCTGTCCACATCGCAAGACGCAGGTCTCATCATGCGGCCGGGGCGCCTACCGTGAGGGCACGCACCCACACCGAGGGAGTCGGTTCCATGACGCACGCCTCCGTACCGCCCGCGGCCCACGACACCGCCGTCTACACCCACGGCCACCACGAGTCGGTCCTGCGCTCGCACAGCTGGCGGACCGCCGCCAACTCCGCGGCCTACCTGCTGCCCGAACTGCGGCCGGGCCTGGACGTCCTGGACGTCGGCTGCGGGCCCGGCACCATCACCGCCGACCTGGCCGCGCGGGTCGCGCCGGGCCGCGTGACCGGCGTCGACGCGGCCGAGGACGTGCTGACGAAGGCCCGCGCCGTCGCGGCCGGACGCGGCCTGGAGAACGTCCGGTTCGCCGTGGCCGACGTCCACGCCCTGGACTTCCCCGACGACTCCTTCGACGTCGTCCACGCCCACCAGGTGCTCCAGCACGTCGGGGACCCGGTCCGGGCGCTGCGCGAGATGCGGCGGGTGTGCCGCCCCGGCGGGATCGTCGCGGCCCGGGACAGCGACTACGGGGCCTTCGCCTGGTTCCCCGAGGCGCCCGCCCTGGACGGGTGGCTGGACCTCTACCACCGGGTCGCCCGCGCCAACGGCGGCGAACCGGACGCGGGACGGCGCCTGTTCTCCTGGGCCCGGCGGGCCGGCTTCACGGAGATCACGACGACGGCCGGCACCTGGTGCTTCGCCACCCCCGGGGAGCGGGCCTGGTGGAGCGGCCTGTGGGCGGACCGCACGACCGCCTCCGACTACGCCGGCCTGGCCGTCTCCGGCGGCCACGCGACCGCCGGGGAGCTGGCGGCGATCGCGGAGGCCTGGCGGGAGTGGGGCGGGCGGGAGGACGCCTGGTTCATGGTCCCGCACGGCGAGATCCTGTGCCGGGTGTCCTGACGGCCGCCACCACCGCCCCGGGTCACGGGGTCGTCGGACGCGTCCGGAAGGCGATCAGCCCTCACGGGTCCGGACCCGGCCGGAGCCCGGCCGCCCCTCACGGGTTCGGGCTCGCCCCGCGCCCGGCCGCCCCTCACGGGTTCGGGCGCATGCGGAACTCGTAGGCGTCCGGCAGGGGTTCGTCGGTGAGCCGCGCCCAGAGCTCGCCGAGCGTCTCGGCGCCCTCGCCCAGGTCCGCCACCTCGAAGCCCTCGTCGAAGACGGCGCGGGCCGCGTCCGGCCGCCCCTCCGCGAGGAGGAGGCGGGCCTCCAGGAGCCGGAACGCGCCCCTCCCCCGCACCTCCTCCGGAAGGCGCGTCCACAGCTGCCGGGCCCGGTCGGTCCGGCCGGTGGCGAGCAGCGCCGCCACGGCCTCGCGGCCGAGGGCGGCGGCGGTCGCCGCTCCTCCCCCGTCCGGGTGCGCGTGGTCGGCGAAGGCCTCGGCGAACCGCTCGGCGGCCCGCTCCGGGTGCCCGTCCTCCCGGTCGGCCACGGCCAGGCAGTACAGCAGCGGCCAGGACGCCTCGGCCCCGCGCAGTCCCCGTTCCCAGCTCCGCACCGCCTGGGCGCGGTCCCCGGCGTGCCACTGGGCGATGCCGAGGTGGTACTCGGTGGAGGGGTCGGCCGGGGCGGTCTCCAGCATGTCGCGCCAGGGGGCGGAGACGAGCGGCGCGCCGGGCCCCGCGCCCTTCGCCGGGGGCGGCAGGACGCCGGTGCGCAGGAGTTCGCGCCACGGTTCCTGCTCCGGGCCGAGCGTCGACCCGGGGAAGGGCGTGCCGGGCAGCTCGTACCCTCCGCGCAGGACTTCGAGGGCTCCCCAGCCGGACCCGGCCGCGAGGACCGTCTCCGGCGCGGCGTCGGCGGCGTGCTCCCGCCAGGCGGTGTACGCGGCGTCGACGGCGGTACGGGGCAGGGCACCGTCCAGGGCCCGTTCGACGTCCGTACGGGCCGCCGTCCAGTCGTCGCCGAGCGCGGCGGCGGGGTCGGCGGCGAGCGGGCCGTACGCCTCCAGCCAGCTGAACTCCGCCTCCCCCGGCAGCTCCAGGTGTTCGAGCTGGGTGCGGGCGAGTCCGGCCTGGATCTCGGCGTAGCCGGGGGCGCCGGGTTCCGTCAGCCACTCCTGCCAGCGGCGGCCGCCGCGCCCGGTGCCCCAGACGAAGAGCTTGCGGCCGCGCAGGGCGTCGGTGGAGGTCTGGACGAGCCCGGTGCCGTCCGCGTCGAGGGCGGCGATCCAGCGCCGCTGCCCGTCCGGGAGGTCGTAGAACCAGTCGGCCGCGTGGACGCTGTTCAGCGGGTGCGTACGGTCGGTGCCGTCGTCGCCGGCGGGTACGGGCACGCGGTCCAGGCCGCGTTCGTAGCCGTGGTGCCAGGCCGCGTCGGCGGGCGCGAGGATCCGCCGGTCCTCGGGGACGGCGGTGTTGGACCACCAGTAGACGGGGGCGGGGCGCTCGTGGGGGTTGCGGATCCGGATGCCGGCGTACAGGAAGTCGGAGTCCTCGGGGAGCCACAGGTCGACCTGGAAGGGCAGGTCGCGCAGCCGCTCCCACTCCCACAGGCGGAGCATCGGGCCGCCGTCGGGGGCGCGGACGGTCGCCGCGTGCAGGGGCGAGCAGGAGAGGGCGGTGTGGCCGGTGGCGCCGACGTTCCACTCGACGCCGCCGGCGAACCAGGCGCCGTTGAGCGCGAAGGCGGCGGGCTGGAGGACGGGGTTGCGGTGGACGAGCTCGCGGCCGGTGGGCTTGTGGTGGAGGGAGTGGATCCGGCCGCCGAGGCCGGGGAGGACGGTCACCCGGAGGCGGTCGTTCTCGATCACGATCGTGTCGAGGTCCGTGGGGACGCGGTCGCGGCCGTAGCCGTCGCGCACGGGGACGGGCAGGAGGCTGCGCAGCGGCGCCCGGCCGATGCCCCGGGCCATGTCGCGCGGGAGCCCGGCGAGGGTCCGCGCGTCGACGGCGTGCGCCCCGGCGCGGGCGGGGGCGCGCAGGGCGGGAAGGGGGTTGTCCGGTCCCAGCGGGGCCGCGGGCAGCGTCAGTACGGCACGTCGTACGGTCGTCATCGCCCCATGGAACACGGTGCGATCCGTCCTGACCAGGGGTTCTCCACGTCCGGGCCGGGGAGAGGGGGCCCGGGGCGGCGCGGCCGGATATTCCGGGCGGCGCGGGGGCCCGGCGTCGTACGGTGACGGGTCGGCGCGCCACCGTGGCGGGCCGGGGAGCAGGGGCACCCGTGGCGCAGGGAGTACGAGGAATGGGCACGCAGCACACCTACCGGGTCATCGTGCGCGGTACGTTCGGCGGTCTGTCGGAGGAGAGCCGGTCCCGGCTGCTCGCCGAGGCGGACGACCACGGACTGACGGCGATGCGGTTCACGGAGGAGGGTTCGCTGACCTACGACCGGACGCTGAAGCACTTCTCGTACCGTCTGGTCGTGGTCTCCGACGCCGAGGACGGCGAGGAGATGGCGGGCGCGCTCGCGGAGGACCGGGTGGAGACGGCGCTCAAGGAGCTGGGGCACGGGTACGAGGGGCTGCGCTCGACCGTGACGGACCTCGACACGATGAAGATCAACCGCAAGCGCTGAGGCCGTCGCGCGTTCACGCCGCCGGTTCCGGGGCCGTGACCGCCCAGCGTTCGTGGTCGCGCCAGGCGCCGTCGATGAACAGCATCGCGGGCGAGAAGCCCTCCAGACGGAAGCCCGCGCGGCGGACGAGGGCGCGGGAGGCGGCGTTGCCGGGCTGGACGTTCGCCTCCAGGCGGTGCAGTTCGAGGGGCCCGAAGGCGTACTCCACGACCAGGCCCAGGGCCTCGGTGAGCAGACCGCGCCCGGCGGCGTGCGCGAAGGCGCCGTAGCCGAGGGCCCCGCTGCGGAAGGCGCCGCGGACGATGTTGTTGATGTTGACGAATCCGGCGATCCGGCCGCCCTCTCCGCGCTCGCACACCAGGAAACCGGCGCGCGCCGGGTCGCCGAGGAGCGCCCCGGAGTAGGCGGCGTACGCCTCGGGCGTGCACGGCGGGAACAGCCAGGGCCGGTGCAGCTCCCGGCTCTCGCGGGCCCGGGCGGTGAACTCGCCGGCGTCGGCGGCCGAGAAGGGCCGCAGGCCCACGCGGGGGCCTGCGGCGAGGTACGGGCCGGGGGCGTCGGGTCCTGGGACGTAGGGGTACGGGCCGGGGGCGTCGGGTCCTGGGGCGTCGGACATGAGGCCAGGTTATGCGGGCCGCCCGTACGGGGCCGGTCGACGGCGTGCGTACGGACACGCGGAACCGGTCGACGGCGGACCACCCCGTGCGGAACCCCTCAGCGGCGGGCCGTGCGGACGCGGGGCGGGCAGGTCTCGCCCCTGCGGACGACACCGATCATGACGGTGGTCCGCCGGTCGAGGTCCGCGCCCGGCGCCGGGTACTGGGTGCAGACCAGCCAGCGCGACGGCCAGAGCACCCGCCGGTCCCGGCCGCTCACGTCGTGGACGTCGAGCCGGGTCCGGCGGTCGAGGCGGGTGAAGACCCGCCACAGGCCCAGGCCCAGGAAGTCCGGCACCGTCCGTCTCCCCGGCTCGTCCCCGGCCCCGGCGGTCTCCTCCGCCGAGGTCGCCGCGACGGCCGCGAGCGCGAGGAGGGCGACCGCCCCGACGGCGGCGGCCCGCCTCACCTCCGCCTCCCGCCGGGCCGGGGCGCGCCCGCGCCCGCCGTCCGCGCCCTGTCCCGGGGACTCATCCGTTCCGGCCCTCGCCTCGTCATGTCGTCCTGTCGCCTCGTCGCCCTGTGGGCCCCGTCGCCCTGTGGCCCTGTCGTCCGTACGGTCCGTACCGGCCGCCGCCGTGGGACCAGAATGAGGGGGGCGGGGCCCCTCCGTGACGGCGAGGAGAGCCGTACGGGTGACTTGTCAGACAACACGGCCCGACTACCGTGGTGCCGGAGGCGGGTCCGACGACGAGAAGAGGAGAGGCCGTGGCGGTCAGCGGACAGCGGCGGCGGCCGGTCGTGGCGCTCTACGAGCGGATCGCGGACGCCGTCCACGACGGCACCTACCCGCCGGGCTCCACGCTCCCCTCCGAGCCGAAGCTCGCGGCCGAGCTGGGCGTGAGCCGGCCCGCCCTGCGCGAGGCGCTGCTGCTGCTCCAGGAGGACGGCGTCCTCACCGTGCGGCGCGGGGTCGGCCGGACCGTGAACGACCGCCCGCCCCGGCGCGGGTTCGAGCAGGTCCAGCCGCTGGAGGAGCTGATCGGCGGGGGCGCCCCGCTCCGCGTGCGGGCGCTGCTGCGGACGGTCGAGGAGCCGACCGACTTCACCACCCAGCACCTGCTCGCCCCGGCCCGCGCCGAGCTGCGGTTCTGGGAGTCCGTGCTGTCCGGGGAGGGTGCGGCGGCGGCCCTGAGCCACGAGTGGGCGGCGGCCGACGAGCTCCTCGACCGGGTGCACCCCGAGTTCGCGGGGGCCCTGCGGAGGGCGGACGCCGACGGACACCCCGCCGTCTCCATGCTCTCGGTCCTGGTCGGGGCCTCGCGCGAGACGGCCCTGGGCGCGCACAGCGGCATCACGGCGACGCTGCTCGGGCGGCGGCGCGGGGACCAGCTGGGGCGCCCCGCGGACACCCCCGCCGTCCTGGTCACCCAGATCGTACGGGTCGGCGAGGTCCCGGTCCTGGCCGCCAAGCACATGCTGCCGACGGGGGCGCCCGCGCTGCCGGTGCTCCAGTCCCACTGAGCGGCCCGCCCCGGTCCCGGCCCCCTGTCGGGGGCGTCACAGCGCGCCCGCGCTCCGTGGCGTACACTTCCCCGCCATGCACTTGTCTGACAACCTCACCGCGTCCGCCGCCGCCCCCGTCTCCGACTGGATCCGGCGGGCCCCCAAGGCCGTCCTCCACGACCACCTCGACGGCGGGCTGCGCCCCGCGACCATCGTCGAGCTGGCGCGCGAGTGCGGTTACACCGCGCTGCCGACCGAGGACCCGGCCGAGCTCGCGGTCTGGTTCCGGGACGCCGCCGACTCCGGTTCGCTGGAGCGGTACCTGGAGACCTTCGCCCACACCTGCGCGGTGATGCAGACCCGCGAGGCGCTCACGCGCATCGCGGCCGAGTGCGCCGAGGACCTGGCGGCGGACGGCGTCGTCTACGCCGAGGTCCGCTACGCCCCCGAGCAGCACCTGGAGGGCGGTCTGACCCTCGACGAGGTCGTCGTGGCGGTCAACGACGGCTTCCGCGAGGGCGAGCGCCGTTCCGGCGGCCGCATCACCGTCCGCACCCTGCTGACCGGCATGCGCCACACGGACCGCTCCCTGGAGATCGCGCGGCTCACGGTCGCGCACCGGGACGACGGCGTGGCGGGCTTCGACATCGCGGGCGGCGAGATCGGCAACCCGCCGGCCCGCCACCTCCCCGCCTTCCAGCACCTCAAGCGGGAGAACTGCCACTTCACGATCCACGCCGGCGAGGCCGTGGGCGCGGAGTCGATCCACGAGGCCGTGCAGGTCTGCGGCACCGAGCGGATCGGCCACGGCGTGCGGATCACGGACGACATAGCCGAGGACGGCACGCTGGGCCGGCTCGCCTCGTACGTCCGGGACAACCGGATCGCCCTGGAGGTCTGCCCGACCTCCAACCTCCAGACGGGCGCGGCGAAGGACTACGCCACGCACCCGATCGACGAGCTGCGCCGTCTGGGCTTCCGGATCACGCTCAACACGGACAACCGGCTGGTCTCCGGCACCACCATGAGCGAGGAGTTCCAGCACATGGCGGACGCCTTCGGCTACGGCCCGGAGGTCTTCGAGGAGTTCACGGTCGCCGCCCTGGAGGCCGCGTTCCTGCCGCTGCCGGAGCGCCGGCGGCTGATCGACGAGGTCGTGCGCCCGGGGTACGCGGCGCTCTGAGGACCGCCGGAGGGGCGGGTCCGCGCGTGGTGCGCGGGCCCGCCCCTCCGGGTTCTCGGGGTTACTTCGCGAAGCCGTAGTCGAGCAGCTTCTTGACGTCCGCCGTCCGGTTCGCCTCGGACGACGAGGCCAGCACGGTGCCGATGACCGTCTTGCCGTTGCGGGTGGCCGCGAAGACGAGGCAGTACTTGGCCTGCGGGCCCGAGCCGGTCTTCACGCCGATCGCGCCGCTGTACGTGCCGAGGAGCTTGTTCGTGTTGGTCCACGACATGTACCGGTAGCCACCGGTCTTCGTGGTCACCTTCTGCTGCGTGGACTTCGTCGCGACGACGGTGCGGAACGTGGAGTTCTTCATCGCACTGCTCGCGAGCTTCGTCAGGTCGCGCGGGGTCGAGTAGTTCTGACCATTGCTTATTCCGTCGAACGAGTCGAAGCGGGTGTTCTTCATGCCGAGGTTCTTGGCCTCGGTGTTCATCTTGCCGATGAACGACTTGACCCGGGCCGCGCGCGTGGTGCCGGTGCCGAACTTGTCGGCGAGCGCGTAGGCGGCGTCGCACCCGGACGGCAGCATGAGGCCGTAGAGGAGCTGGCGGACGGTCACCTTGTCGCCGACGATGAGCCGGGCCGAGGAGGCGTTCTTCGCGACGATGTAGTCGCTGTAGGCCTTGTCGATCGTGACCTTGGCGTCGAGGTTGAGGCCCTTCTGGGCGAGCACCACCTTCGCGGTCATGATCTTCGTGGTGGACCCGGTCGACCGGCGGGTGTCCCCGGCCTTCCCGTACAGCGTCGCGCCGGTTCCGTTGTTCATGACGAAGCCGCCCAGGGCGGTGATCGTCGGGACGGCCGGCGCGGCGTGCGCCTGGCCTGCGAAGAGGCCGCCGGCCAGGACGGCCGAGGCCGTGAACGCCACCGTCACGGCGCTGCGCACCCCGAGTGTGGGAGTTTTCAAAATCTTCTGCCCTTGGGTCGATGCCTTCCGGATCCACACGGACCCGGCGCACACAAGACGCACGAGGGGTCCCGATGGATGTACGGCCGGGCCATGATTTTTCTCGCGTTCCGGCGCCGCCCCCCACGGGCCGGGGAGGCGGCGCCGGAACGCCCGGGATCAGGCGCGGCAGCGCAGCATCGTCAGCGGCGGATTGGCGTCGTGGTCGGCCCAGAACTCCTCGCCGTACGCGCCCACGCCGGCCTCGGAGATCTCCAGGGGCACCTAGGCGATCTCGCCGAACCCGGCCGCCCGCAGGCTCTTCTCCAGGACCTCGCGGCCGGGCGGGTTCGCCTCGAACGAGATCGGCGGGTCGAGGAGCGCGGTGAGCCTCTCGCGCGGCCCGATCTCGGTCTCCTCGCCGAGCGATTCGCACAGGAAGCCGTACTTGGCCAGGGACGGCCCGCCGAAACGGAAGTCCGGGTTCTGCGTGAAGACGAAGAACTCGGCCCCGTCCGCGACGCTGCGGTGGACGTTCCGGCACATCCGCTCGATGGTGGCGACGCTGTCGGCGTAGTTGAACAGCTGGACCGCGACCGCGATGTCGAAGGGCTCGTCGAAGGCGCGCAGCTCCGCGACGTCGCCGACCTCGTACCGGGCGCCCAGCGGTTCGGCGTCCTCCAGGGCCCGGGCCGCGTCGACCATCGCCCCGGAGATGTCGACGCCGAGGACGTCGGACGCGCCGCGGCGCTTGAACTCCCGGCTGTAGAAGCCGGTTCCGGAGGCCAGGTCGAGGACGGACCTGCCCTTCACGTCCCCGACGAGGGCGAGGAACGCGGGCACCTCCCCGTAGCGCGCGAGGGGGAGGCCCTTGAACCCCTCGAAGGCCTCGCCGATCCCGTCGTACAACTGACCGCTCATCGTGCCGTTCCCCTCGCCGTGGCGTCGGCCTTCGGGCAGGCCGCGGCCCTCGCCGTGAAGTCTCTCCCGGGCCGTCCGGGGAGCCGTACTGGCGGAACCCACGAAGACGGCCGGGTCGTTTCGTCGTCGTGCTCGGCACCGGCACGGCGAAGGGGCCTCGACGGAACCCCTCAGCGCAGGGCCGGTACGTCGAGGGTGAGCGTCCCCGCGTCCGCGTCGAGCACCGCCGGCACGCCGAGCGGCACGGTGAGCGCGGTCGTGCCGTGACCGAAGCCCAGCTCCTCCACGACCGGCACCCCGAGACCGCCGAGCCGGTCGGCGAGCACCGCCCGGACCTCCTCGTACGGGCCGCACTCCGCCCAGGAGCCGAGCGCGACGCCCGCGACCCCGTCGAGCCAGCCGGAGCGCAGCAGTTGGGTGAGGATCCGGTCGAGGCGGTACGCCTCCTCCCCCACGTCCTCCAGGACCAGCAGCCCGCCGCGCGCCGAGGGCCGGGCGTGCGGGGTGCCGAGGTCGGCGGCGAGGAGGCTGACGCAGCCGCCGAGGGTCACGCCCCGGGCGCGGCCCGGCACCAGCGCCCGCGCCGTCTCCAGGCCCAGGGTCCGCACCGACTCGGGCTCGAACAGGGTGGCCCGCAGGGACTCCCGGGTCCGCGGGTCGGAGAGGAACGTGCCCGCGGCGGCCATCGGCCCGTGCAGGGTGGCGAAGCCCGCGCGGACGGCGAAGGCCTCGTGCAGGGCGGTGACGTCGCTGTAGCCGACGAAGACCTTGGGCCCGGCCGCCCGGACCGCCGCCCAGTCGACGAGGTCGACCATGCGCTGGGCGCCGAACCCGCCGCGCGCGCAGACGACGGCGGAGACCGAGGGGTCGCACCAGGCCGCGGTCAGGTCCCGGGCCCGCGCCCGGTCCGCGCCCGCGAGGTACCCGAGGCCGGGGTGGACGTCCAGGACGTGCGGGGCGACCACCGGCTCCAGGTCCCAGCCGCGCAGCACGTCGAGCCCCGCCCGCAGCCGCTCCTCGGCGACGGGCCCGCTGGGGGCGACGACGGCGACCCGCGCCCCGGGCCGGAGCCTGGCGGGCCGCTCCGGGGTGCCGACGGCGAGCGGCTCCCGCGCCCCGCGGCCGGTCACGTGCGGTACTCCAGGGCGGGGACGTCCGTGCGGTCGAGGCCGAACACCTTCACGTACAGCGACAGCTCGGCCTCCAGGGCGCGGACCAGGGTGTCGGCCCCGCGGAATCCGTGGCCCTCCCCCTCGAAGGCGAGGTAGGCGTGCGGGACGCCCCGGCCCGCCGTGCGCGTGAGGAAGCGCTCGGCCTGCGCGGGCGGGCAGATGACGTCGTCGAGGCCCTGGAGCAGCAGGAAGGGGGCCGTGATCCGGTCGACGTGCTCGATGGGCGAGCGCTCCTTGTACCGGCCCGGGACCCGGTCGAAGGGGCCGACCAGCCCGTCGAGGTACCGGGACTCGAAGTCGTGGGTCTCGTCGGTGGCCCAGCCCCGCAGGTCGAGGACGGGGTAGACGATCGTGCCGCAGGCGTAGACGTCCGTGCCGGCGAGGGAGGCGGCGGCCGTCCAGCCGCCCGCGCTGCCGCCGCTCACGGCGAGCCGTGCCGGGTCGGCCGTGCCCTCGGCGGCGAGCGCCGTCGCGACGGCCGCGCAGTCCTCGACGTCGACGACGCCCCACTGCTCGCGCAGCCGCTCCCGGTACTCCCGGCCGTAGCCGGTCGAGCCGCCGTAGTTCACCTCGGCGACGCCGATGCCCCGCGAGGTGAAGTAGGCGATCTCCAGGTCGAGGACGAGCGGGGCGTGCCCGGTGGGCCCGCCGTGGACCCGGATGACGTACGGGGGCAGTTCCCCCGCGGGGGCGGTGAAGCCGGGGTGGCGGGGCGGGTAGAGCTGTGCGTGGATCCCCCGGCCGCCGGGCCCGGTGAAGGTGCGGACGCGGGGCTCGGGGCAGTACGCGGGGTCGACGGCGTCGGTGTGCGCGGCGCCGACCACGCGGGCGCGGCCGGTGCGGGTGTCGAGCTCGACGAGTTCGTAGGAGCTGTGCGGTCCGGCGGCGACGCCGACCACCCGGGTGCCGTGGACGGCGAGGGAGGGGGCCCACTCGGTCCAGGGGCCGGCGGCGTCGACGAGGTCGCCGCGCTCGGGGTCGAGGATCCCGAGCGATGTGGTGCCCGTGCCGTGGACGACGGCGACGAGCCCGTTCTCCAGGGGCGCGAACCAGTCGAGCCCGATCTTCCAGAGCGGGCCGCCGAACTCCTCGGGGCGGGGGCAGAGCGCGACCGGTTCGGACAGGGTGCCGTCGTCGCCGACCGAGGCCCGGTAGAGGTTCCACCAGCCGGTGCGGTCGCTGACCAGGAGCAGTCGGCCCGCCGCGTCCCAGTCGACCTGCGGGATCGACTCGGCCGGCCCGCCGGCGACGGTCCCGACGTCCCGGAAGGTGCCGTCGGGGCCGACCTCGGCGAGCAGGACCTCGGTGCCGTCCCACGGCATCCGGGGGTGGTCCCAGCCGATCCAGGCCGCCCGGGTCCCGTCCGGGGAGAGCCGGGGGCCGGTCACGAACCGGTGCCGCTCGCCGGTCAGTTCGCGCACGGCGGCGCGGTCCCCGGCGGCCGAGCCGTCGAGCGGTACGGCTGCGGGCACCCGGCGCACGTCGGTCGGCGCGGGTCCGGTGAACTCCTCCAGGACGCACCACACCTCGCCCCGGTCCGGGTGGACCACCGGGTCGACCCAGCGCAGTCCGCCGCCGACCGGGGAGACGGGGGTGAGCGGCCGGGGCTCCGCGCCGGGCCCAGTGTCGGGCTCGTACGCGTACAGCCGCTGGTCGGGGAAGTGGCAGAACACCACGAGCGGGCCGTCCCCGGGGCGGTCGGCCGCCGCCCAGGGCCGTCCGCCGTACTCGACGACCCGGCTGCGGACGTTCCACGGGGCGGGCAGCACGGTCTCCTCCGTGCCGTCGGCGCGCCGGCGCACCAGGGCCCGGCGGCCGTCCTCGGCGGGCCGTGGCGCGGTCCACCACAGCTCGTCGCCGACGGCGCCGGGGTATTCGGGCCGTCCGTCGTGCGCGGCGGCGAGCGCCGCGTCGACGGGCGAGGGCCAACTGCCGTAGGCGGCCGTGTTCATCGTCTCCGCTCCCCCTGTCACAGGTCCGTTCCCCCTCGTGTGCTCGGGTGTGCTGCCGTGTCCCGCGTGCCGTGCGTGTCCTGCCTGTCCCGCGTGTCCCGCGTGTCCTGCCTGTCCCCTCTTCTAGGCGGACTTCAGATAGTGGTCGAGCACCCGGACGCCGAAGTGGAGGGCGTCCACGGGGACCCGCTCGTCGACGCCGTGGAAGAGCGCCGCGTAGTCGAGGTCCGGGGGCAGCTTCAGCGGCGAGAAGCCGTAGCCGGTGATGCCGAGCCGGGAGAACTGCTTGGCGTCGGTGCCGCCGGACATGGTGAACGGCACGACGTGCCCGTCCGGGTCGAAGCGCTCGACGGCGGCCCGCAGTCCGGCGAAGGTCGGCGAGTCGACGGGGGCCTCCAGGGGCACCTCGCGGTGGTGGAACTCCCACTCCACGTCCGGCCCGGTGAGCCGGTCCATCGTCTCGGCGAACTCCTCCTCGCCGCCCGGCAGCATCCGCCCGTCCACGTAGGCGACGGCGGTGCCCGGGACGACGTTGACCTTGTAGCCGGCGTCGAGCATCGTCGGGTTGGCGCTGTTGCGGACGGTCGGCGCGACGAGGGCGGCGGCGGGTCCGAGCTTGTCGAGGAGGAGGTCCGTGTCGAAGTCGGGGGCGTGGGTGTCGACCTCGATCCCGTACAGCGCGGCCAGCTCGGTGAGGGCGGCGCGGACGGTGGTGGTGAGCCGGACGGGCCAGGTGTGGGCGCCGATCCGGGCGACGGCGGCGGCGAGCCGGGTGACGGCGTTGGCCGTGTTCACCTTGGAGCCGTGGCCGGCGCGGCCGCGGGCGGTGAGCTTGAGCCAGGCGGTGCCCCGCTCCCCCGCCGCGATCGGGTAGAGGGTGGTGCCCGGCTCCGGGTGGAAGCTGAACGCCCCGGACTCGCTGATGCCCTCCGTACAGCCCTCGAAGAGCGCCGCGTGCCGGTCGGCGAGGAAGCCGGAGCCGTCGGCGGCGCTGTCCTCCTCGTCGGCGGTGTAGGCGAGGACGACGTCCCGGCGCGGCCGGACGCCCCGGCGGGCCCAGGAGCGGACGACGGCCAGGACCATCGCGTCCATGTTCTTCATGTCGACGGCGCCGCGCCCCCACACGAGGCCGTCGCGGACCTCTCCGGAGAAGGGGTGGACGGCCCACTCGGCGGGGTCGGCGGGCACCACGTCCAGGTGGCCGTGGACCAGGAGCGCGGGGGCCGTGGGGTCGGTGCCGGGGATGCGCGCCACGACGTTGGTGCGGCCGGTGGTCCGCTCCAGGAGGGTGGGCTCGATCCCGGCGGCGGCGAGCCGCTCGGCCACGTACTCGGCGGCGGGGCGCTCGCGGCAGTCGCCGCCGCCCCGGTTGGTGGTGTCGATGCGGATGAGCTCGGAGGTGAAGGTGACCACCTCGTCGAGCGCCGTCGCGTCCGGTTCCCGGACCTCCTCAGCCATACTGCTCCTCCACGGCGGCGGAGACGATGGTCGTGACCGCCTTGAACGTACGGATTGCCTCGTACATGGTCCCGCTCGTGTACGCGACGCGCCGCTCCCCGCTCCGCGCCACGCCGGGGACCACCGTGGCGGCGGCGCCCAGGTGCTCGGCGTCGAACTCGACCTCCACGGTGAAGGGGCCGCCCCGGACCGGTTCGTACCGCACGGCGAGCGCGGCGCCGGCCTTCGCCGCGGCCCGGATGTCGGCGGCGGTCCTGGCCGGGGGGCGGCACACCGCCGCGTACCGCGAGACGTGGTCCTTGACGGCGACCTTGGGCGCCTCCGGGGCGTAGCCGAGGGCGTCCTCGCAGGTCAGGTCGTCGCCGGTGACGAGGACGACGGGGACGCCGTACTCCGCGACCACCTGGGCGTTGAGCAGTCCCTCGCTCGCCCGCTCGCCATTGAGCCAGACCCCGGTGATGGAGTTGGCGAGGTAGGTGTGGGCGAGGACGCCCTCGGTGCCCGCGCCCGTGTGGTAGCCGACGAAGGCGATGCCGTCGACGTCGCCGTGCTGGACGCCCTCGACCATGGAGAGGGACTTGTGCCGGCCGGTGAGCATCTCGGCCCGCTCGTCGAGCCGCTCCAGGAGCAGGTTCCGCATGGTCCAGTGCGCCTCGTTGACGATCACCTCGTCCGCGCCGCCGTCGAAGAAGCCGAGCACCGCCGCGTTCACGTCGGACGTGAACATCGAGCGGCACCGCTCCCACTGGGGCGTGCCGGGCAGCACGTCGGCGGGCCAGGTCACACCGGTCGCGCCCTCCATGTCGGCGCTGATGAGGATCTTCATGCCTGGCACCGTACGCGGCACCCGGCCGCCCTACCACCCCTGTGGATAACCACCGTTGGAGTGGACCAATGGCACGGACCGGGCGGCGGTACGGGCGACCCGGCGGCTTCCGGTCGTCTCCCGCGCGCCGGACCGCTGAAACGGGTGAAACTTCACCAAGGGGTGTGTATAGGCTGTCGGCCGCAGTCCTCGCACCCGACCCTCGGAGAGCCCCGGTGACCATCGCCTTCACCCCGTCCGAAACCGCGCCCGCCGAGGCCGCGCCCGCCGAGGCCGGGCCCGCCGTTCCCGAGTCCGTGGTTCCCGAGTCCGTGGTTCCCGAGTCCGTGGCCCCTGAGGCCGTGGCCCCTGAGGCCGTGGCCTCCTGGCCCGCCGGGGAGGCCGCGGGGCCCGTCATGGCGGAGGAGCCCGAGTTCTGGGAGCCCTCGGCGCCGGAGCCCCGCAGCACGCGGGAGGACGAGGACCGGGAGGCCGAGGAGGAGGCCGAGGACCAGGACCGGGACGAGGACCCCGGAGAGGTCGACCCGGTCGTCGTGCGCGACGCCCGCGACTTCGGCGTCTACGCCCGCACCGGCGGCTGGGCCTTCGCGCTCAAGGTGGCGCGGAGCGTGCGGCCCGGCGGCCAGGCCGCCGAGGGAACGGCCCGGGCGAAGGTCTCCGCGAAGGCCTTCGCGGAGCTCGCGGGGTGCTCGCCCGAGCGGGTCATGCGCCACTACAAGGCCTGGGACACGGCGGCCGACGACGGTCTGGTCCCGCAGTTCGAGGTCCTGGTCCCCGGCGAGGACGTCGACCTGCCGGACGCGGACGCCTGGGTCTCGTACTACTCCGCCCGCAACGGCGCGACCTCCGTGCGCGGGCAGGCGATCAGCGCGGCGGCGGAGGCGCAGGGCATCCGGCCGACGAAGGCCCTGGAGGTCGCGGAGAACCCCACGGCGCTGCGGGCGGCGATCCTCGCCGATCCCGGGACGGCGGAGGCCGCGCGCGGCGCGCTGCTCGACCGGATGAAGGAGGACCCGGCCCTCCAGACGGAGATGGCCCGCGCGATCGCCCGCACCGGTGACCTGAAGAAGGCGGTGGCGAGCGAGGCGAAGGCGGCCGACCGCATCGGGTACGTCCGGCAGATCGTGGAGAAGGGGCAGATCAAGACGCCCGCCGGGCAGACCGTGGAGGCGCCGTCCGAGCTGCGGGCCGAGGCCGAGCGGCACCTGTCGCTCCTCGACGAGCTGGACGACTCGGAGGAGGCCGGCGAGTGGGCCGGCGAGGCGTACGACGCGGTCAGGGGGCTCGTCGCCAAGGCCGTCGAGGAGGACCCGGCGCTGCGGGTCCAGGAGCGGCGGACGAAGTTCTACAACAGCCTGCAGAAGGCGACGAAGGTCTTCGAGGAGCTGACCCTGGACGAGGTCCTGGAGGAGGAGATCTTCGAGGACGACATGCTCCAGCGCCTGGAAGCCCTCCAGGAGGCGATCGGCTCCTGCATCAGCACGCTGCGCAGGGCGTCGACCGCCTCCTGATCCGCCGGGGGCCCTCAGTCCTGGTGGCCGAGCTGGAGGTCGCGCTCGGTGCGGCCCCCGCCGGCCACCTGGAGGACGGTCGCGACGGGCGGGTACCCGGCGGCGATGACCGTGTACTCGCCGGAGGACAGGTCGATGAAGCGGAAGGTCCCGTCGGCCCCGGTGGTGAGGGTGTCGACGACGTTCCCCGCCGCGTCGAGCAGGGTGACCCGGGCGTCCTCCACCGGGCGCCCGCCGCCGGCCCGCACCGTCCCGCGCAGCACGGCCCCGCCGGCCAGCTCGATGTCCTGGCGGGTCTCGCGGGAGGCCTGGACGCTGACCGGGAGCGCGGCGGGCCGGAAGGCGGGGGCGCTGGCGGCGAGCGTGTACTCGCCCGCGACCAGTTCCGTGATGACGTACCCGCCCTCGCGTCCGCTGCGGGTGGAGGCGACGACCTCGCCGCGCACGTCGGTGAGGGTGACGGCCGCGTCCCGCACGGGCGTGCCGTCGGCGGTGACGACGCCGCCCGCGAGCCGCCCGGCGCCGCCGAGGACGACGTCGAGCTCGACCGGCCGGTCCCCGACGGTCACGGAGACGGCCTGCGGCTGGTGTCCGCCGGCCGCCGCGATCAGGACGTACGCGCCGCCGCCGGGCACGCTCAGCGCGTACCGGCCGTCCTCGCCGCTCGCGCCGCGGCCGACCTGCCGCCCCTGGACGTCGATGAGGGTGAGCGCGGCGCGGGGGACGCGGCTGCCGTCGTGGTGCTGGACGGTGCCGCAGACGGGCAGTCCGGAGTGCGGCGGGCCGGCGGGGGCGGGCTCGGGAGCGGCGTGCCGGGCGTGCGGGACCGCCTGGGTACCGAAGTCGGCGGCCTCGGTGGTGGGGGTGGGGTGGGACACCAGCGGTTTCTCCTTGAGGAAGAAGGCGAGGACGAGGCCGAGCACGAGGACCGGCACGAGGTAGAGGAAGATGCGCGGCATCGCGTCCGCGTACGCCTGGACGTACGCGTCGCGCAGGGCGGGCGGCAGGGTGTGCACCGTCTGCGGGGTGATCGACTCGGCCGGGGGCAGCGGGGCGGAGCCGTCCCGGGGCAGGACGGCGGCGAGCCGGTCGCCGAGGGCGTCGTCGAGCCGGGAGGCGAAGAGGGTGCCGAAGACCGCGGCGCCGACGCTGCCGCCGATCTGGCGGAAGTAGTTGTGGGCGCTGGTGGCGGTGCCGAGGTCGGCGGGGCGCACCGAGTTCTGCACGGCGAGCACGAGGACCGGCATGACCAGGCCGATGCCGGTGCCGAGGACGGCCTGCCAGAGGCTGTGCTGGAGCCGCGGGGTGTCGGCGTCCATGTGGGAGAGCAGCCACATGCCGAGGGCGGCGAGGGCCCCGCCGGCCACCGGGTACGCCTTGTAGCGGCCGGTGCGGCTGATGAGCCGGCCCGAGACGACGGAGGCGACGACGATGCCGCCCATGAGGGGCAGCATCAGGAGGCCGGACTCGGTGGCGGTGGCGCCCTCGACCATCTGGAGGAAGCCGGGGAGGTAGCTGGCGGCGCCGAAGAGCGCGATGCCGACGACGGCGCCGACGAGGGACGTGATCGTGAAGACGGAGTCGCGGAAGAGCCGGAGCGGGATGAGGGGCTCGGGCGCGAAGTGCTCGACGACCAGGAAGAGCAGGGTGGTTCCGGCGGCTCCGCAGGCGAGGGCGAGGACGACCCGGGAGTCCCAGGCGTACTCGGTGCCGCCCCAGCTGGTCAGCAGGACCAGGCAGGTGGAGGCGGCGGCGAGGAGCAGGGCGCCCAGGACGTCGAAGCGCGCGCGTGCGGCGGGCTTGGGGAGCTTGAGGACGGTGGCGACGACGGCGAGGGTGACGAGCCCGAAGGGCACGTTGAAGTAGAAGCACCAGCGCCAGGAGACGTGGTCGGTGAAGAAGCCGCCGAGCAGTGGTCCGGCGACGGAGGCGAGGCCGAAGGCGGCGCCGATCATGCCCATGTACCGGCCGCGTTCCCGGGGCGGGACGATGTCGGCGATGATCGCCTGGACGCCGATCATGAGGCCGCCGGCGCCGATGCCCTGGATCGCGCGGAAGGCGATGAGCTGGTCCATCGTCCGGGACCAGCCGGCGAGGCCGGAGCCGATGACGAAGACGACGATGGCGAAGAGGAAGACGCCCTTGCGGCCGAGGAGGTCGCCGAGCTTTCCGTAGACCGGCAGGCCGATGGTGGAGGTCAGCAGGTAGGCGGTGATCGCCCAGGACATCCGGTCCAGGCCCTGGAGTTCGCCGACGATCTTCGGCAGGGCGGTGGCGACGATCATCTGCTCCAGGGCGGCGAGGAGCAGGGCGAGCATGAGGCCGAAGAAGACGAGGCGGACGCGGCGGGGGTCGAGGGCGTCCGGTCCGGGGCCGGGCGGCGGCGCGGATCCGGCGGGCGGGGCGGCCGGCTCCGCACCCCCGGTGCCGGAGGCGACGGCGGCCCCGGCGTCCTCGGTGTTCTTCACCACGGTGACCGCACCCACGTGTCTGCTCCCCTCGTCACGGCGTCTGCGCCGCGCCATTCTTCGCATTGCGCGCGAAGGGGGAGCAAGTCGGGCGGTACGGCAGGTCAGTGGGGTCCCGGGCGGCGAACGGCCCCGGGAGACGGCGCACTTGGGTCGCTCATCAGCGCGTTTACGAGAGGGCCCGCGCCCCCGGCGCGCGGGGGCGCGGTCACGGGAGGCGCGGGCGATCCACTCGAACCGGTGAACGCTCCGGGCGTCGCTCCTCCCGGCCCGGGCGCCACCCGTCCCGCTCCGGGCGTTACTTCTCGACCTCGGCCGCGAGCTTGGCGAGGACGAGGTCGTAGATGCGGCCGAGCCCCTTGGGCGCGAAGGTCCTCTCGAAGAAGCCGCCGATGCCGCCGGCGCCGTTCCAGACGCTGGTGACGACGGCGCGGGACTTCCCCTCGCCGGCGGGGGTGACGGTCCAGGTGGTGACCATGGAGGAGTTGCGGTCCTTCTCGACGAGCTGTCCGTCGGTGGGCTCGGTCACCTCCAGGAGGCAGTCGCGGACGCGCTTGCTGGTGGCCTGGAGCTTCCAGTGGACGAGGGTGCCCTCGCCGTCGCCGCCCTCGCGCACCTCGTACTCGCTGAAGTGCTCGGGGAGCAGCTTCGCGCGCGTGCCGCTGTAGTCGGCGAGGGCGTCGAACACCGTCTCGGCGTCCGCGGCGATGATCCGTTCCGTCGTGGCCTCGACCTGCGCCATTGACTTCCTCCAGCTCGTGGTTCCTCGGGGTTGCGGGCCAAGCGAACCACGTGGGCTTCGGCGCGCGAAATCCGGGTTGCGGCGATCAAGGGAACAAGTGTTCTATTCTGAGCGAACGGCCGGATCCGAGCGATCGAGGAGGCGTCCATGCGCTGGGACAACCTGGGCGAAACCCCTGCGAACCCCTCGGCCCCCGCCGATCCGGCCCTGTTCGGCACGGGCGCGGTGACCACCCGCACGTTCGACACCCCCGAGTTCCGGGGCGTCACCTTCCACGAGGTGCGGGCCCGGTCGATCCTGAACCGGGTGCCCGGAGCCTCCCGGATGCCGTTCGAATGGACGGTCAATCCCTACCGGGGCTGCACGCACGCGTGCGTGTACTGCTTCGCCCGCAGGTCCCACGCCCACCTCGACCTCGACACCGGCCTCGGTTTCGACTCCCAGATCGTCGTCAAGGTCAACGCGCCCGAGCTGCTCGCCCGTCAGCTCGCCTCCCCCCGCTGGGAGGGCGCGCACATCGCCGTGGGCACCAACGTCGACTGCTACCAGCGGGCGGAGGGGCGGTACGGCCTGATGCCGGGCATCCTCACCGCCCTGCGCGACCGCGCCAACCCCTTCTCGCTCCTCACCAAGGGCACCCTGATCCTGCGCGACCTGGAGCTGCTCGCCCAGGCGGCCCGGGCCACCGAGGTCGGCGTCTCCGTCTCCGTCGGCTTCACCGACCGGGAGCTGTGGCGCACGGTCGAGCCCGGCACCCCCTCCCCGCAGAGCCGTCTGGACGTCGTCCGCGCGCTCGTCGGGAACGGGATCGACTGCGGGGTCCTGATGGCCCCCGTGGTGCCCTTCCTGGGCGACCGGCCGGAGCAGCTGCGCGCGACGGTCCGCGCGATCGCCGAGGCCGGGGCGAGCTCGGTCACCCCGCTCGTCCTGCACCTGCGGCCGGGCGCCCGCGAGTGGTTCGCGGAGTGGCTGGGGCGCCACCACCCGGGCCTGGTGCGGCGGTACGAGCGGATGTACGCGGACGGGGCCTACGCGCCGACCTGGTACCAGCGCCGGATCACCCGTCAGGTGCACGACCTCGCGGCCGAGTTCGGCATGGGTCCGGCGCGGCGGGACGGGACGCGCCGGACCGCCGAACCGGAGGAGCCGGAGCAGCCGGGTGCGGCGGCCGTCCCGGAGCAGCTCACCTTCCTCTGAGCCTCCCGGACCCTCCGGCTCCCCGAGGTCCGGTCGGATCATCGGACCGGCCCGTCTGACACGCCGTCCGCTCCCCTCCTTTCGGGTCAACTCCGGGCGGAACGGGTCCCGCCGGGGCCCGTTCGAGGCACAAAGGCCCTATGACCCCACGCGCAGGAATGCTGATCGCCGCTGGAGCGCTGGTGGCCGGGACGGTCACCGCGCTGCCCGCCGCGCCCGCGGACGCCGTCGAACCGGCCCCCCGCCCGCTCCCCCGGCTCGCCTGGACCGACTGCGCCACCAAGGCGTACCCGAGGCTCCAGTGCGCCACCCTGGAGGTGCCGCTCGACCACGACGACCCGGCCGGGCGGAAGGTCACGCTCGCCCTGACCCGGGTCCCGCACACCGCCGAGACGTTCCAGGGTCCGCTGCTTGTGAACCCGGGCGGGCCCGGCGGCAGCGGGCGCGGCATGGCGGGGTACGTGGCGGCCGCGCTGCCCGCGGAGGTGGCCGCCCAGTACGACGTGATCGGCTTCGACCCGCGCGGAGTCGGGAAGAGCGAGCCCGCGCTCGACTGCCGGCCCGGCCACTTCGCGTCGGTGCGCCCCGACTCGGTGCCGCGCGGCTCCCGGGCCGAGCGGACGGGGACCGACCGGGCGCGGGCCTTCGCGGAGGCCTGCGGCGAGAAGTACGCCGACGTGCTGCCGTACATCGACACCGTGAGCGCGGCCAAGGACCTGGACGTGATCCGGGAGGCGCTCGGCGCGCCGAAGCTCAACTACCTCGGCTACTCGTACGGCACCTATCTGGGCGCCGTGTACGCGCGCCTCCACCCGGACCGGGTGCGGCGCATGGCGCTCGACTCCGTCGTCGATCCGCAGAGGGTCTGGTACGAGAGCAACATCGGGCAGAACTTCGCCTTCGACGCGCGGCACAAGGACTTCATGGCGTGGGTGGCCCGGTACGACGCCACGTACCGGCTCGGCGGCGACCCGGCTGCGGTCGAGGCCGCCTGGTACCGGATGCGCGACGCGGTGCGCGCGGAGCCGGCCGGCGGGAGGGTCGGGCCGGGCGAGCTGGAGGACACCTTCCTGCCCGGCGGGTACTACGACGGCTACTGGCCCAAGCTGGCGAGCGCCTTCTCCGCGTACGTCAACGACGGGGACTCCGGGCCGCTGGTCGAGGCGTACGAGCGGTACGGGGAGGCCGACGCGGCCTCCGACAACGGCTACTCGGTCTACGCGAGCGTGCAGTGCCGGGACGCGGGCTGGCCGCGCGACTGGAACGTCTGGCGCAAGGACGCGTGGGAGACGCACGCGAAGGCGCCCTTCTCGTCCTGGAACAACACCTGGTACAACGCGCCGTGCGCGTTCTGGCCGGTGGAGTCCCTGACCCCCCCGGACGTCTCCAACGACCGGGTGCCGCCGGTCCTCGTCCTCCAGGCGACGGACGACGCGGCGACGCCGTACGAGGGCGCGGTCTCGCTGCACCGGCTGCTGCGCGGCTCCAGCCTGGTCGTGGAGGAGGGCGGCGGCAACCACGGCGTGACGCTGGCCGGGAACGACTGCCTCGACGGCCATCTGGCCGCCTATCTGGCCACGGGCAGGGTCCCGCGCGGCGAGGGCGGCGCGGAGGCGGACGCGGTCTGCGCCGCGCTCCCGGAGCCGGAGCCCGAGCCCGTCGTCACGTCCGGGTCGAAGCCCCCGGAGAAGCGCGGCGTACGCGGGGGCGCCGCGCGGACGGCGCCGGCCGGCACCGCCCTGCACGGCCTCCTCGGCCACGTGCGCTGAGGGGCCCCGTGCGCCCGGCCGTCCCCGCGCTCAGGGGCGGTCGGGCGCGCGCTCCGGGCCGAGCAGGCCCAGGGAGCGCGCGGCCGCCGCGCCGAGGCGGGGGTGGGGCAGGGCGGACTCCAGGGCGGGGCGGGCGCGGGTGTCGCCGAGGGTGCCGAGGCCCTCGACGCAGGCGAGGCCGACCCGCCAGTGGGGGTCGTCGGCCGGGAGGCGGCGTTCGAGGACGGCGATCAGGGCCGGTACGGACTCGGGGGCGCGCAGCTCGGCGAGCAGCCGGACCGGCAGCAGGGCGTAGGCGGCCCGGAGTTCGTTGGTGGCGAGGGCGGCGGCCGCGCGGGCGGTGCGGGGGTCGCCGAGCCGGGCCAGGGCGTGGGCGGCGGTGACGCAGCGCTCGGGGTCGCGGTGGTTGAGGAACAGGACGAGGGCCTCGAAGGCGCGCGGGTCGCCGGCGACGCCGAGCGCGTAGGCGGCGACCTCGCGGGCCCAGAGCGGCTGTCCGGGCGCGGTGAGGACGCGGTGCAGTTCCTCGGGGTCGGCGGGCAGTTCCCCGGGGTCGCCGGTTTCCACGAGCCGGCCGAATGCCGACGGGACTTCTCCGGTGCCATTCCCGATCTCGTCGCGCAATCGATCGATCATCGAGCAGAATTCCGGATCCTCGGCGTATTCCATGAATCCGAGCCTATCCGCGATCCAGATCACATTTTCTCGACTTCCCGGGACTGGCGCGCTCGTTACCCGCCGGTTAATCTCGGGTGAGCGGGTCAACCCCCGCTTCTCACAACGGCCTGGTGACGCAGCCGTGGTGAGCGTACGTCGGTTCGGCAGTTTCGACGCGGCTCCGGGACAGAGCCCGTCACCCCTCCTCCACCGGGCGCCGCCCCTTTCCACGGGCCCCTTCCCGTGTGTTTCCCGCGATTCTCCTCGCGCCCGCGCAATTCAGCGGCACCACCCGCACGCACTGCCCTCAGTCGTCACTCTTCCTCTCTGGAGTCCCCTGATGGACATCCCTCTCTCCACCATCGCCGTCGTCGGTCTCGGCACCATGGGCGCGGGTATCGCCGACGTCCTCGCCCGGTCCGGCCGCGAGGTCATCGGCATCGACGTCAGCGAGGACGCCGCCGCCCGTGCCGTCGCCGCCCTGGAGGCCTCCACCGCCCGCGCCGTGGCCCGCGAGCGGATCACCGAGGAGGAGCGGCAGGACGCGCTGGCCCGCTTCCGCACCTTCTCCGACCTCCAGGCGGCCGCCGGGGCCGACCTCGTGATCGAGGTCGTGCCGGAGTCGTACGAGGCGAAGCACGAGGTCTTCCGGGCCCTGGACGGCATCGTCCGGCCCGACGCGATCCTGGCGACCGGCACCAACGCGCTCTCCGTCACCCGGCTCGCGGCCGACTCGGCGCACCCCGAGCGGGTGCTCGGCCTGCACTTCTTCACCCCGGTCCAGGCCATGAAGCTGGTCGAGGTGGTCTCCTCGGTGCTGACCGACCCGCGGGCCGTCGACGCCGTCACCCGGCTCGCCCAGGACCTCGGCAAGGAGCCGGTGGCGGTCGGGGACCGGGCCGGTTTCATCGCGGACGGGCTGCTCTTCGGCTACCTGAACCAGGCCGCCGCCATGTACGAGGCCAAGTACGCCTCCCGCGAGGACATCGACGCGGCCATGAAGCTGGGCTGCGGCCTGCCGATGGGCCCGCTGGCGCTGCTCGACCTGATCGGCGTGGACACGGCCCGTACGGTCCTGGAGGCCATGTACGCCTCCTCGCACGACCGGCTGCACGCCCCGGCCCCGATCCTCAAGCAGCTCAGTGAGGCGGGTCTGACCGGCCGCAAGGCGGGCCGCGGCTTCTACACGTACGCGGCGCCGGGCTCCGACGAGGTGGTGCGCGACGCGCTGACCCCGCTGACCTCGGCGGAGAGCGCCGGCGGGCGCGAGGTCCGCTCGGTCGGCGTCGCCGGCTCGGGCACCATGGCCTCCGGCATCGCGGAGGTCTTCGCCAAGGCCGGGTACGAGGTCGTGCTCGCGGCCCGCTCCCAGGAGAAGGCGGACACCGCCAAGGCCCGGATCGCCACGTCCCTGGAGCGGTCGGTGTCCCGGGGCCGGATGACGGCCGAGGCCCGGGACACCACGCTCGCCCTGATCACCCCGGCCGGCACGCTGGACGCCTTCGCCGAGGTCGACCTGGCGGTCGAGGCGGTCGCGGAGGACCTGGAGGTCAAGCAGGACCTGTTCGCGCGGCTCGACAAGATCTGCAAGCCGGGCGCGGTCCTCGCCACCACGACCTCCTCGCTGCCGGTCGTGGCCTGTGCCCGGGCCACCACCCGCCCGCAGGACGTCATCGGGATGCACTTCTTCAACCCGGCGCCCGCGATGAAGCTGGTGGAGATCGTCCGCACGGTCCTGACCGGCGACGACGTCCACGCCACCGTCCGCCAGGTCACCACGAGGATCCGCAAGCACCCGGTGGACTGCGGCGACCGGGCCGGCTTCATCGTGAACGCACTGCTCTTCCCGTACCTGAACAACGCGATCAAGATGGTCCAGGAGCACTACGCGACCCTGGACGACATCGACGCCGCCATGAAGCTGGGCGGCGGCTACCCGATGGGCCCGTTCGAGCTGCTCGACGTGGTCGGCCTGGACGTCTCGCTGGCCATCGAGCAGGTCCTGCACCGCGAGTTCCGCGACCCCGGCCTCGCCCCGGCCCCGCTCCTGGAGCACCTGGTGGCGGCCGGCTGCCTGGGCCGCAAGACGGGTCGCGGCTTCCGCGAATATGCCCGACGCTGAGCCCCGCACCCCTGGTTGGGGCGGGCTCCTGAGCCCCTCGGGCACCCCCGGTGCCCCGGCGGGCTCCCCGCCCCCACCTGGGCACACTCCTCCCCCGATGCAGTACGTTCGGACCATGCCCAAGGCCGCGAAGTCACCCCGTGCCACCTCCCCGTCCGACGCTCCGGAGAGCGCGGCGGGCACCCGCGCCGCCGCGCAGCGGCTCAAGATGCGCCGGGAGCTCGCCACCGCCGCGATGGAGCTGTTCGCGACGAAGGGGTACGAGGCCACCACGGTGGACGAGATCGCGGCCACGGCCGGGGTCGCGCGGCGGACCTTCTTCCGGCACTTCCGGTCCAAGGAAGAGGCGATCTTCCCCGACCACGACGACACCCTGGTGCGGGCGGAGGCGGTGCTGAACGCCGCGCCGCCGCACGAGCACCCGCTCGACACGGTGTGCCGGGGCATCAAGGAGGTCATGAAGATGTACGCGGGGTCCCCCGCGGTCTCCGTGGAGCGCTACCGGCTCACCCGCGAGGTGCCGACCCTGCGGGAGCGGGAGATCGCCTCGGTGGCCCGCTACGAGCGCCTCTTCACCCGGTACCTGCTCGGGCACTTCGACGAGCGCGACCACCACGACGGCAACGACGACCCGCTGCTCGCCGAGGTGGCCGCCTCGGCGGTCGTCACCGCCCACAACCACGTGCTGCGCCGCTGGCTGCGGGCGGGCGGGCAGGGCGACGTGGAGGCCCAGCTCGACCACGCCTTCGCGATCGTCCGGGAGACCTTCGGGTCGGGCATAGGCGCGGGCCGGCCGGCCCCGTCCGCGGCCTCCGCTCCGGAGGCGCGGGAGGAGACCGCCGCCCCCGCCGTCCGGGCCTCCACCACCGGCGACGTGGTGGTCGCCGTGGCACGCACGGACGCGCCCCTCGACGAGGTCATGCGGACCATCCAGAAGGCGCTCGGCACCGCCTGAGCCCCTTTCCGCCCCCTGGGCCGTTCCCGGATTCCGGGGACGGCCCTCGTCGTGTTCGCCCAGCTCGGAGCCGTTTCAGGGCATGATTCGATCGATCATCGCTCATGTGTGACCGCCGGATTGCATCTGAGTGAAATTGTTGGCACCGAGTGCCTTGTCAGGTGACACGGCGTGCCATACGTTGATGTTGTCCGGGCGGCCGGCGCGCAGAGACCAACCTCGTGCGCCGGCTGTCCCCACAAGCCGACGGCTCGTGTGCCCGGACGCCTGCGTCACAGGCAACCCCGCGCCCGACCGGCGCCGCGCCACCGCACGACCCAGCCGAACCGACGGCACACCTCCACAGCAGCACTCACCGCCGTAACCCTCAGGCGTCCTCCCCCGGACGCTCACCGCCGGAGGCAACCCGTGAAGGAAATCCTGGACGCGATCCAGTCCGCGGAGTCCACGTCCGCCGACTTCGCGAACATCAAGCTCCCCGAGTCGTACCGCGCCGTCACCGTCCACAAGGACGAGGCGGAGATGTTCGACGGACTCGCCAGCCGCGACAAGGACCCGCGCAAGTCGCTCCACCTGGACGACGTCCCGCTGCCCGAGCTGGGCCCGGGCGAGGCGCTCGTCGCCGTCATGGCCTCCTCGGTCAACTACAACTCGGTGTGGACCTCGATCTTCGAGCCGGTCTCGACCTTCGGCTTCCTGGAGCGCTACGGCCGCCTCTCCGAGCTGACCAAGCGCCACGACCTGCCGTACCACGTCATCGGCTCCGACCTCGCGGGCGTCGTCCTGCGCACCGGCCCGGGCGTCAACTCCTGGAAGCCGGGCGACGAGGTCGTCGCGCACTGCCTCTCGGTCGAGCTGGAGTCCTCGGACGGCCACAACGACACGATGCTCGACCCCGAGCAGCGCATCTGGGGCTTCGAGACCAACTTCGGCGGCCTGGCGGAGATCGCCCTCGTCAAGTCCAACCAGCTGATGCCGAAGCCAGACCACCTGAGCTGGGAGGAGGCGGCGGCCCCGGGCCTCGTCAACTCCACCGCGTACCGCCAGCTGGTCTCCCGCAACGGCGCCGGCATGAAGCAGGGCGACAACGTCCTCATCTGGGGCGCCAGCGGCGGCCTCGGCTCGTACGCCACCCAGTTCGCCCTGGCCGGCGGCGCCAACCCGATCTGTGTCGTCTCCTCCCCCGAGAAGGCCGACATCTGCCGGTCCATGGGCGCCGAGGCCGTCATCGACCGCAACGCCGAGGGCTACAAGTTCTGGAAGGACGAGCACACCCAGGACCCGAAGGAGTGGAAGCGCTTCGGCAAGCGCATCCGCGAGCTCACCGGCGGCGAGGACATCGACATCGTCTTCGAGCACCCGGGCCGCGAGACCTTCGGCGCCTCCGTGTACGTCACCCGCAAGGGCGGCACCATCACCACCTGCGCCTCGACCTCCGGCTACATGCACCAGTACGACAACCGCTACCTGTGGATGTCGCTCAAGCGCATCATCGGCTCGCACTTCGCGAACTACCGCGAGGCGTGGGAGGCCAACCGCCTGATCGCCAAGGGCAAGATCCACCCGACCCTGTCGAAGGTCTACTCCCTGGAGGAGACCGGCCAGGCGGCCTACGACGTCCACCGCAACCTCCACCAGGGCAAGGTCGGCGTCCTCGCCCTCGCGCCCGAGGAGGGCCTGGGCGTCCGCGACCCGGAGCTGCGGGCCCAGCACATCGACGCCATCAACCGCTTCCGCAACATCTGATACCCGGGACCACAGATGACTGAGCGCCAGAAGGACCGGCCGTGGCTCATGCGGACGTACGCCGGTCACTCGACCGCCGAGGCGTCCAACGAGCTGTACCGGCGCAACCTCGCCAAGGGTCAGACCGGCCTCTCGGTCGCCTTCGACCTGCCGACGCAGACGGGCTACGACCCCGACCACATCCTCGCCCGCGGCGAGGTCGGCCGGGTCGGAGTCCCCGTCTCGCACCTCGGTGACATGCGCCGGCTGTTCCAGGACATCCCCCTGGAGCAGATGAACACCTCGATGACGATCAACGCCACGGCGATGTGGCTCCTGGCGCTCTACCAGGTGGTCGCGGAGGAGCAGGGCGCGGACGTCACCAGGCTCCAGGGCACCACCCAGAACGACATCGTGAAGGAGTACCTGTCGCGCGGGACGCACGTCTTCCCGCCCGGCCCCTCCCTCCGCCTCACGACGGACATGATCACCTACACGGTGAACAGCATCCCGAAGTGGAACCCGATCAACATCTGCAGCTACCACCTGCAGGAGGCCGGGGCCACCCCGGTCCAGGAGATCTCGTACGCGATGTCCACCGCCATCGCGGTGCTCGACGCGGTCCGGGACTCCGGCCAGGTCCCGGAGGACCGCTTCGGCGAGGTGGTCGCCCGCATCTCGTTCTTCGTGAACGCGGGCGTCCGCTTCGTCGAGGAGATGTGCAAGATGCGCGCCTTCGGGCGCATCTGGGACAAGGTCACCCTGGAGCGGTACGGCATCGAGAACGCCAAGCAGCGCCGGTTCCGCTACGGCGTGCAGGTCAACTCGCTCGGCCTGACCGAGGCCCAGCCGGAGAACAACGTCCAGCGCATCGTCCTGGAGATGCTGGCCGTCACCCTCTCCAAGGACGCCCGCGCGCGGGCCGTCCAGCTCCCCGCCTGGAACGAGGCGCTGGGCCTGCCCCGGCCCTGGGACCAGCAGTGGTCGCTCCGCATCCAGCAGGTGCTCGCCCACGAGTCCGACCTGCTGGAGTACGAGGACATCTTCGCCGGCTCGCACGTCATCGAGGCCAAGGTGGGCGCCCTCGTCGAGGAGTGCCTGGCCGAGATCGACCGGATCCAGGAGATGGGCGGCGCGATGGCCGCCGTCGAGTCCGGCTACCTCAAGTCGCAGCTCGTCTCCTCGCACGCCGAGCGGCGCGCCCGGATCGAGGCCGGCGACGAGAAGATCGTCGGCGTCAACATCTTCCAGTCGACCGAGGAGAACCCCCTCACCGCCGACCTGGACACCGCGATCATGACGGTGGACCCGGCGAACGAGGCGCGGGTCGTCGCCGCCCTCCACGAGTGGCGCGACAACCGCGACGAGACCCGCGCCCAGGAGTCCCTGGCGGCGCTGAAGGCGACGGCGGCCGGCGACGGCAACCTCTTCGCCGCCACCCTGGAGTGCGCGCGTGCGGGCGTCACCACCGGGGAGTGGTCCTGGGCGCTGCGGGACGTCTTCGGCGAGTTCCGCGCCCCGACGGGCGTCTCCTCCGCCCCGGTCGCGGTGACGGCCGAGGCGGGCACGCCGCTGGCCCTCGTGCGCGAGAAGGTGACGCGGACCGCCGAGGAGCTGAACGCCGGGCGGCTGCGGCTGCTCGTCGGCAAGCCCGGTCTCGACGGGCACTCCAACGGGGCCGAGCAGATCGCCGTACGCGCGCGTGACGCCGGTTTCGAGGTGGTCTACCAGGGGATCCGGCTGACCCCCGAGCAGATCGTCAACGCGGCCCTGGCCGAGGACGTGCACTGCGTGGGCCTGTCGATCCTCTCCGGCTCGCACGCCGAGCTGGTCCCGGACGTCCTGGAGCGCCTGCGCGAGGCGGGCGCCGCCGACATCCCGGTCATCGTCGGCGGGATCATCCCGAACGCCGACGCCGCAGAACTGAAGCGCGCGGGCGTGGCCGCCGTCTTCACGCCGAAGGACTTCGGTATCACGGAGATCATCGGCCGTATCGTCGACGAGATCCGGAAAGCGAACAAGCTCGACCCCCTGGAGGTCCCCGCATGACCAGCCCCGCGTCCCCCGTGAACCGGCTGCGCCCCCGCCGTTCCTGCCTGGCGGTCCCCGGCTCCAACCCGCGCTTCCTGGAGAAGGCCCAGGGCCTCGCCGCCGACCAGGTCTTCCTCGACCTGGAGGACGCCTGCGCCCCGCTGGCCAAGCCCGAGGCCCGGCACACCATCGTGAAGTTCCTGAACGAGGGCGACTGGACCGGCAAGACGCGCGTGGTCCGCGTCAACGACTGGACGACCCACTGGACGTACCGGGACGTCGTCACGGTCGTCGAGGGCGCCGGCCAGAACCTCGACTGCATCATGCTGCCGAAGGTCCAGGACGCGCAGCAGGTCGTCGCGCTCGACCTGCTGCTCACCCAGATCGAGAAGACGATGGGCTTCGAGGTCGGCAAGATCGGCATCGAGGCGCAGATCGAGAACGCCCAGGGCCTGACCAACGTCAACGCGATCGCGCAGGCCTCCCAGCGCGTCGAGACCATCATCTTCGGCCCGGCCGACTTCATGGCCTCCATCAACATGAAGTCGCTGGTCGTGGGCGAGCAGCCGCCCGGCTACCCGGCGGACGCGTACCACCACATCCTGATGAGCATCCTGATGGCCGCCCGCGCCAACAACCTCCAGGCGATCGACGGCCCCTACCTCCAGATCCGCAACCAGGAGGGCTACAGGGCCGTGGCCCGGCGGGCCGCCGCCCTGGGCTTCGACGGCAAGTGGGTGCTGCACCCGGACCAGGTCGCCGCCGCGAACGAGATCTTCTCGCCCTCGCAGGAGGACTACGACCACGCCGAGCTGATCCTCGACGCGTACGACTACTACACGTCCGAGGCCGGCGGGAAGAAGGGCTCCGCGATGCTCGGCGACGAGATGATCGACGAGGCCTCCCGCAAGATGGCCCTGGTCATCTCCGGCAAGGGCCGCGCGGCCGGCATGCAGCGCACCAGCAAGTTCGAGATCCCGGAGGCCTGAGTCCGATGCAGTTCGGCCGCACGTACGAGGAGTTCGAGGTCGGTGCCGTCTACAAGCACTGGCCCGGGAAGACGGTCACGGAGTACGACGACCACCTCTTCTGTCTGCTCACGATGAACCACCATCCGCTGCACATGGATGTGAACTACGCCGAGAACACGACGGACTTCGGCAAGAACGTCGTCGTCGGCAACTACATCTACTCGCTGCTGCTCGGCATGTCCGTGCCGGACGTCTCCGGCAAGGCCATCGCCAACCTGGAGATCGAGTCGCTGCGGCACGTGGCGCCGACCTTCCACGGCGACACGATCTACGGCGAGACGACGGTCCTCGACAAGACCCCGTCGAAGTCGAAGAACGACCGCGGCATCGTCCACGTCGAGACCAAGGGCTACAAGCAGGACGGCACCCTGGTGTGCGTCTTCCGCCGCAAGGTGATGGTCCCCACCGAGACGTACATCAAGGAGCGCGGCGGCGAGCAGCCCGGCCGCCCCACGCTCGTCGAGCCCTCCAAGAAGACGGAGAAGTAGTCATGGCGCGACTCGCCCAGACCCACGGTCTGACCGACGTCCAGCAGGAGATCCTCGCCACCGTCCGGGACTTCGTCGACAAGGAGATCATCCCGGTCGCGACGGACCTGGAGCACCGCGACGAGTACCCCCAGCAGATCGTGGACGGGCTCAAGGAGCTCGGCGTCTTCGGCCTGATGATCCCCGAGGAGTACGGGGGCCTGGGCGAGTCGCTGCTCACCTACGCGCTGTGCGTGGAGGAGATCGCCCGCGGCTGGATGTCGGTCTCCGGCATCATCAACACCCACTTCATCGTGGCGTACATGCTCAAGCAGCACGGCACCCAGGAGCAGAAGGAGTACTTCCTTCCGCGGATGGCGGCCGGCGAGACGCGCGGCGCGTTCTCGATGTCGGAGCCGGCCCTCGGCTCGGACGTGTCGGCCATCACGTCGAAGGCGGTGAGGGACGGCGACGAGTACGTCCTGAACGGCCAGAAGATGTGGCTGACGAACGGTGGGACGTCGTCCCTGGTGGCCGTTCTGGTCCGGAGTGACGAAGGACACCCCGAGGGCACCGCGCCCCACAAGTCGATGACGACCTTCCTCGTGGAGAAGGAGCCCGGCTTCGGAGAGGTCCGTCCGGGCCTCACCATCCCCGGGAAGATCGACAAGATGGGCTACAAGGGCGTCGACACGACCGAGCTCATCATGGACGGACTACGCATTCCGGCCAATCGTGTACTCGGCGGGGAGACCGGCCGAGGGTTTTACCAAATGATGGACGGTGTCGAGGTCGGGCGCGTGAACGTGGCGGCCCGTGGTTGCGGCGTCGCTCAGCGTGCGTTCGAGCTGGGCGTCTCGTATGCCCAGCAGCGTCACACTTTCGGCAAGGCGATCGCCCAGCACCAGGCGATCCAGTTCAAGCTGGCCGAAATGGCTACCAAGGTCGAGGCCGCTCATGCGATGATGGTCAACGCAGCACGCAAAAAGGACTCCGGGGAACGAAACGACCTCGAAGCAGGGATGGCGAAGTACCTCGCCTCCGAGTACTGCAAGGAGGTCGTCGAGGACGCCTTCCGCATCCACGGTGGATACGGGTTCTCGAAGGAGTACGAGATCGAGCGCCTCTACCGCGAGGCGCCGATGCTGCTCATCGGTGAAGGTACCGCCGAGATCCAGAAAATGATCATTGGTCGTCGGCTGCTCGAGGAGTACCGATTCCAGGGATGATTGTCGCTTTTGAGCCGGTAAGGCCGCGAAGAAGATCACACCCTGTGTTCGTCTTCCGGCCTCCGACTCGGTTCCTGGCTTGCCCAGTTGCGCCCCGCAACCGATAGCATCGCCGGAAAGCCGCCGTCCCCGTTGCCTGCGCGGCATCATCCGCTACGAAGGTCATCCATGCCCCACAGCCAAACCTCTGCACACCGCGACAGCCTCAAGGGCGTACGCCTCGCGCGCGGAGCATCGCCGTGGCTCCTGCCGACCGTCGCCACCGCGGCGCTCAGCCTCGTGCGCGCCCGCACGTCGCGGCGCGCCGCGGCCATCGCCGTGCCGACCACCGCTCTCGCGGCCGGCATGCTGTGGTTCTTCCGCGACCCCGAGCGCGAGATCGCTCAGGGCCGGGTCATCTCCCCCGCCGACGGCGTGGTGCAGAGCATCATGCCGTGGAAGGACGGGCGCACCCGGGTCGCCATCTTCATGAGCCCCCTGAACGTCCACGTCAACCGCGCGCCGCTGGCCGGCACGGTGACGTCCGTGGAGCACGTCCCCGGTGGGTTCGTTCCGGCGTTCAACAAGGAGAGCGAGAACAACGAGCGCGTCGTCTGGCACTTCGACACCGAGCTCGGCGACATCGAGATGGTGCAGATCGCGGGTGCCGTCGCCCGGCGCATCGTGCCCTACGTCCCGCAGGGGACGAAGGTCGAGCAGGGTGACCGCATCGGCCTGATCCGCTTCGGTTCGCGCGTCGACATCTACCTCCCCGAGGGCGTCGAGGTCGCGGTCGAGGTCGGTCAGGTCACCACGGCGGGGGTGACTCGCATTGACCGTGATTGACCCCGACACACGGGCGGCCGACTGGGCCGCCGAGGCCGAGGCGGCCGAAGAAGCCGAGGAGATGCCGCTGTCGCTGAGGCTGTCCATAGCGGACGCCCTCACGCTCGGTAACGCCACGTGCGGCTTCATGGCGGTGTACTTCACCACCACCGGCATCCTCATCCCGCACCTGACGGGCAGCACCGAGACCGGCATGGCGCGCAACAGCGCCGCCACCGCCGTGATCCTGATGCTGTGCGCGGCGATCTTCGACCTCTTCGACGGGATCGTGGCGCGCAAGCTCCGCTCGTCCCCGATGGGCGCCGAGCTGGACAACCTGTCGGACCTGATCAGCTTCGGTCTGGCCCCGGCCTACTTCGTGCTCGTGTACGGGATGGTCGCGGACGACGCGCAGCAGAAGGTCTCGGCGGTGGCCGCGATCGTGGTGCTGCTCGCGGTGGTCCTCAGGCTCGCGAGATTCTCCTGCGTGACCATGAAGGACGGCATGTTCCAGGGCATGCCGAGCCCCTTCGGCGCGCTGACGGTGGTCTCGATCGTGCTCCTGGAGCTCCCGTTCATCCCGACGCTGCTCGCGATCATCGGGGTGGCCTGGCTGATGGTGAGCCGGGTCGAGTACCCGAAGCCGCGCGGGGTGCTGGCGGTGGCGATGCTCAGCTGGATCGTGGGCGCGATGGGCATGCTGGCGGCCTGGGCGTTCGACGCCCCGGGCGGGCAGTTCCTGCTCCAGACCGGCTGCGCGCTCCAGGTCGTGATGGGCGCGGTCATCCCGCTCTTCGCGACGGCCCGCCGGGTGAACACCTTCCGCGGCAACCGGCGCGAGAGCCGGGAGGCGCGGGCGGCGCAGCTGCCGTAGCGCGGACGACGTACGAGAAGGGCCCCGGGAGGCGTGTCGCCTCCCGGGGCCCTTTTCGCGTGCCTCAGCCGAGCCGCTTGTAGTACAGCGTGGTCGCGCGCAGGACCCCGTCCGGGTCGGCGGCGTAGTCCGGGACCGTCCCGGCGGCCGTCCAGCCCGCGCCCCGGTAGAGGCGCTCGGCCGGGCTGCCGGTCTGCGTGTCCAGGACGAGCAGGGTCAGGCCGGTGGCGGCGGCGTGCGCCTCGGCCGCGGCGAGGAGCCGCCGTCCGAGGCCCCGGCCCCGGGCGGAGCGGTGGACCAGGAGCCGGGCGACCTCTCCCCGGTGCCGGCCGTTGGCGGCGCCGGTACGGACGAGGGTGACGGCCCCGGCCGGGCGCCCCTCGCCGTCCAGGGCCGCCCACACGTCCCGGGCGCCCTCCTCGGCCTCCCGGGCGGCCCGGAGCCACCAGGAGGCCGCCTCGGCGGCGTCCAGGGGCGCGAGGAAGCCGACGGAGGCCCCGCCGTCCACGGCGTCCACGAGGAGCGCGGCGAGGCCGTCCGGGGCGTGGGCGCGGACGGCGTCGGGGGTGAGGAGCTCGATGGCGTCCGTCACGAGCGGCCTCTCCAGGCACAGGAGGCCGGGGCGGGCGTCCCAGGAGGGGACGGTCGCGAAGCCGAGGCTCCGGTAGAGGGCCAGCGGCTCCTGCCGCCAGTGCCAGACCGTGAGGCGCACGCGGGGCGCTCCGAGGGCGGCGGCCCGGCGCAGGGCCTCGGCCACGAGGGCCCTCGCGAGGCCCTTGCGGCGGGCCCCGGGCGCGACCCAGAGCCGCTTGACCTCGGGCGCGCGCCCCTCGCGGGGGGCCTTCAGGACGACGCAGCCGGCCGGTCCGTCCCCGCCGGGCGGGGTGGCGAGCAGGACCGTGTCGGCGGCGAACGCGGCGGCCGGGTCCTCGGCCTCCCCGCGGTAGGCGGCCGGAAGCCCGGCGACCGTCGCCACGGGCGTCCCCTTCTCGGCCTGGTTGGCCAGGTGGTAGGCGGCCAGCAGGTCGGCGAGGCGGGGGTGGGAGCGGTTCTCCTCGATGAACGGGTGCATGCGCCCGAGCTTCACACCCGCGTGTTTCCGGGAGGTGACGGTCTTCCCGGAGGCTTCTGGGGCGGCGCCCCTGCGTGTACTGGTCGCGGGCGCCGCGGGTCGCCAGCTCGTGCCGCGCCTGGAGGCGGCGGGCCACGAGGTCGTGGTCCTGCGGTACGGGATCCTCTACGGGCCCGGCACCCGGTACGCGCCGGGCGGCGCCGTCGTCGCCGCGCTCGCCGGGGACCCGGGGGCGCGGTTCCCGGGGAGCACGGCGGCCGACGACTCGGTCGGCTCCTTCGTGCACGTCGGGGACGCCGCCGAGGCGGCCGTACGGGCCCTGGCGTGGCCCCCGGGCGCGTACGACGCGGTGGACGACGAGCCCGCCCCCGCTCACGTCTGGCTGCCGGTCCTGGCGGAGGCCCTGGGCGTCCCGGCCCCCGGGCGGACGGCGGGCCGGGCGCCGTGGGCCCGGGGCGCGGTGAACGTCCGGGCCCGGGCGCTCGGCCGGGCCCCGGCCCGCCCGTCCTGGCGGACGGGCTTCGCGGACCGGGGCTGACGTCCGCTACGGCGTGTAGGTCTTCGCCGTGTCCGAGACGAAGGGCTGCCGGACCGTGCGCATGCCGCCGGGGACGGACTTGTCCGGCTGGATGATGACGGACTCGCGGGACGAGGGCGCCTTCGGGTCGCCGAGGTCATGGGTCATGCCGAAGCCGGCGTCGTGGGCGGTCAGGGTGAGCAGCGCCCTGCCGACGCCCTCGCGGGTGAGGTCCTTGCCGGCGCAGGCCTTCTTCAGGGTCTCGCCGAAGACGCTCGCGGCGGTCCAGCCGGCGACGACGCCGTTGTCGAGGGCCTCCCCCGGATAGGCGGCCCGGTAGTCCGCCACCAGCTTCTTCGCGACCGGGGTGTCCGCGCCGACGGGGAGGCTCGGGGAGGCGAACCAGTACATCTTCTCCAGGGCGGGCCCGGCCTGGGTGCCGAGGAGTTGCGGGGCGAAGGCCGAGTTGTTGCCGACGACCGGGACCTTCAGGCCGGTGGCGGCGGCCACGCCGACGAGGGAGGCGGCCTGGCGGGGGCCGGCGCTGATGACGACGGCCTTGACCCCGGCCTGCTTGAGCGCCGCGACCTGGGCGGACATGTCGTTGTCGGTGGGCTTGATCTTCTGCTCGACGACCGTCAGGCCGGCCTTGCCGGCCGCGTACTTCGAGCCCTTGAGGGCGTTCTCCCCGTAGTCGCCCTCGAAGTAGACGTGGCCGAGCTTGTCGCCCGCCTTGAGGCCCTTCTCGGTGAGGAGGAAGTCGACGGCGTTGATCGTCTCGACGTCGTACGTGGCGCCCAGGACGCGGATGTACGGCGAGCCGAGCAGCGAGGCCGACCAGGCCTGCGGGAGGACGAGGCCCTTGTCCTGGCCGTCGACGCGCTGCTTGACGGCGGCGACGAACGGGGAGCCGATGAACTGGGCGTAGCCGACGACCTTGGGCTCCAGCTCGGTGTAGGCGGCGAGCGCCTTCTGCGGGTCGTAGCCGTGGTCGCGGACCGTGAGCTCCAGCTGCCGGCCGCAGATCCCGCCGGCGGCGTTGACCTGCTTCACGTACAGCTGCTGGGCCTGGGTGACGCTCTTGCCGAGGGTGGCGTACACGCCGGTCATGTCGGTGAGCGCGCCGATCGCGATCGTCTTGTCGGTGACGCCCGCGCCGGTCTTCACCCCGCCCGCACCGGTCTGCTCGCCGTCTCCGGTCTTCGCCTTGGAGCTGCATCCGGCGGCGGTGAGGGCGACCAGTGCGGCGAGTGCGGCGGCCAGGCCCCGCACGGCCTGTCGTCTGTGGTTCATCGTGTCTCCCCTGAGGGTTCGGTGGACGTGGGGGTCTGGGGTGTCCGGGGCGTCCGGGCGGCCAGGCGGGCCAGGCCGCCGGGCAGGAACAGCACCACCGCGACGACGGCGGCGCCGTACAGGTAGCGGGCGGCCTCCCCCGGTGCGATCCCGCCCGTCCCGGGGGCGGAGACCAGGGGCAGGGCGTCGCTGTAGCGGGTGAGGAGCTGGGGCAGGAGGGAGACGAAGACGCCTCCGGCGACCGCCCCGGCGACCGAGCCGAGGCCGCCGATGACGATCATGGCCAGGTACTCCAGGGAGAGCGCCATGCCGAAGTACTCCGGGACGGTGCGCTGGAAGACCAGGGCGAGCAGGACGCCGGCCAGGCCCGCGTACATGGAGGACAGGACGAAGACGGCGGCGCGGTGGCGGGCCACCGGGATGCCCATGACGCCGGCGGCGATCCGGTGGTCCCGGATGGCGTTCATGGCGCGCCCGGGGCGGCCCCGGAGGACCCCCCTGGCGAAGAGCACTCCGCCCAGGAGCAGCGCGAGGCCGAGGTACCAGAGCTTCTCGACGGCGCCGAAGGGGACCTGGGCGACGAGCAGTTCGCTGTCGTCGAAGGTGAGGCCGAAGAGGGAGAGCGGCGGGACGGCGCGGCCGTTGTAGCCGCCGGTGAGGTCGTGGGCGTTGAAGAGGACGTGCTGGCCGATGAAGATCAGCGCGAGGGTGGCGATGCCGAGGTACGCGCCGTGCAGCCGTCCCGCGATGGGGCTGAACACCCCGCCGGCCAGGCCCGCGAGGGCGACCGCGAGGACGGCGGCGAGCCAGCCGGGCAGGCCGAGTCCGGCGAGGCCGTCGGTGCCGTCCCCGGCGAAGGCGCAGTAGCCGTAGGCGCCGACGGCGAGGAAGAAGGCGTGCCCCATGGAGAGCTGGCCGGTGGCGCCGGTCAGCAGGTTGATCCCGATGGCGCCGAGGGCGGCGGCCATGGCGAACAGGCCGGCCTGGAGCCAGAAGCGGTCCAGGTAGAAGGGCAGGGCGAGCAGGAGGAGGCCGGCGGCGGCCCCCGCGTACGCCGCGGGGCGGACCCGGAGGCCGGGGCGGGCGAGGGTCTCAGACACGGGCGGGCTCCTTCGGGCCACCGGGGCGGGCGGGGGCCGTGGACGCGGACCGGCTGCCCCGGACCGCCGCAGGGGCGGCGGCGTGCGGAGGGGCCGCCGGGCGGGCAGGGGCGTGCGGAGGGGCCGCCGGGCGGGCAGGGGGCTCAGACACGGGCGAGTTCCTTCGTGCCGAAGAGGCCGGCCGGGCGGATCAGGAGCACCGCGACCATGACGAGGTACGGGGCGAGGTCGCCGATCCCCCGGCCGAGGAACGCCAGGTCGCCCTGGTAGCCGGTGGCGAGGGACTCGGTGACGCCGACGAGGAGGCCGCCGACGAGCGCGCCCGTGGTGGAGTCGAGGCCGCCGAGGATCGCGGCCGGGAAGGCCTTGAGGGCGGCGAGCGAGGTGGCCCGCTCCAGGCCGGGGGTCGGGAAGACGGTGAGGAAGAGCGCGGCGACGGCGGCGAGGCCGCCGGCGACCGCCCAGGCGCCGAGCGAGACCCGGCCGAGCCGGATGCCCATGAGGGCGGCGGTCTCCTGGTTCTCGGCGGCGGCCCGCATGGCGACGCCCCAGGAGGTGTACCGGAAGGCGAGCAGGAAGGCGGTGATGAGGAGGGCCGCCGCGAGGAGGGCGGCGATCCGGGTCTGGGCGATCGTGACCGGCCCGAGCGTGACGACGGCGTCGCCCCAGGGGTCGCCGAGGGCGAGGATGTCGGTGCCGATCCGGCGGGTCAGCTCGGTGGCGAGCAGGATGTCGACGCCGATGGTGACGATGGCGAGGACGCTGTGGTCGGCGCCCCGGTGGCGGCGCATGACGAGGAACTCGACGGCCGCGCCGACCACCGCCGCGCCCGCGACGCCGGCGAGCAGGGCGGGCCAGAAGCCGATGTCGTCGTGGAGGACGGCGGTGACGTAGCCGCCGGCCAGGAGGAGGGAGGCGTGGGCGAAGTTGACGACCTCCGTGGCGCGGAAGATGACGACGAAGCCGAGGGCGATGAGGGCGTAGATCGAGCCCAGGGAGACGCCGTTGATCAGGAACTCCGCGAAGGTGCTCACGCGGCGGACTCCTCTCCGAGGTAGGCGCGGACGACCGCCGGGTCGTTCTGCACGTCGGCGGGTGCCCCGTCGGCGATCCGGCGGCCGAAGTCGAGGACGGTGACGGAGTCGGCGAGCCGCATGACCAGGCCCATGTCGTGCTCGACGAGGAGGACCGAGATGCCGAGGCCGTCGCGGACCCCGGCGATGACGGAGGCGGTGCGGCGCCGTTCGTCGGCGGTCATGCCGGCGACGGGCTCGTCGAGGAGCAGGAGCCGGGGCTCCGTGCAGAGGGCGCGGGCGAGTTCGGCGAGCTTCTGCTGTCCGTACGGGAGGGAGCCCGCGGGCCTGGAGAGCTGCCCCTCCAGGCCGACGAAGGCGGCGATCTCCCGGACCCTGGCCCGGTGCCGGGCCTCCTCGCGGGCGGCGGAGGGCAGCCGGAGCCCGGCGGCGAGGAAGCCGGTGCGGGTGAGGCGGTGGCGGTGGCGGCCGAGCATCAGGCTGTCCTCGACGGTGGCGCGGGGCGGCAGGGCCAGGTTCTGGAAGATCCGGCCGACGCCGAGGTCCGCGATCCGGTGCGGGGGCAGGCCGGTCAGTTCGCGCTCCCCGAGGCGGACGGAGCCGGAGGTGGCCCGGTAGACGCCGGAGAGCACGTTGAAGCAGGTGGACTTGCCGGCGCCGTTGGGGCCGATGAGGGCGTGGACGGTGCCGGGCCGGACGGTGAAGCCGACGGCGTCGAGGGCGGTGAGCCCGGCGAAGCGGACGGTCAGGTCGCGGACGTGGAGGGCGGGGACGTCGGAAGCGCCGGGGATCGGTGCGGATTCCGGACCGGGTCCGGCCGGTGGGGGCTGCCGTCGCTGCGGTCTCATCGGGTCTCCTCCCAGCGGGTCAGGACCGGGTGCGCGGTGGCGGCGCGGGCCGCGTCGGCGGCGGCGTCCTCGTCGACCACGCCCAGATAGCGGCGGCGCACCTCGTCGGAGGCGGCGAGTTCGGCGGCGGGTCCCGAGAGGCTGACCTCGCCGACCTCCAGGACGTACGCGAGGGAGGCGAGCCGCAGCGCGAGCGCCGCGTTCTGCTCGACGAGGAGCACCGCCGTGCCCTGGGCGTTGATCTCGCGGACGGCGTCCGCGATCCGGGCCGCCATCAGCGGGGCGAGGCCGAGGGAGGGTTCGTCCAGGAGCAGCAGGCCCGGCGCGGCCATCAGGGCGCGGCCGACGGCGAGCATCTGCTGTTCGCCGCCGGAGAGCAGCCCGGCCGGCTGGCGGGCGCGCTCGGCGAGGACCGGGAAGAGCTCGTGGACCCGGCGGAGGGCGGCGGCCTTGGAGGCCCGGCCGCCGCGCCGGCCGAGCGCGCCGGCCCGCAGGTTGTCCTCGACCGTCATCCGGGCGAAGACCTGGCGGCCCTCGGGCACCTGGGAGACGCCGGCGGCGACGACCCGGTCGGGCGGCAGTCCGTCGAGCGGCCGGCCGTCGCGGCTCACCGTGCCGGAGACCACGGCGCCGCCGTGGAACCGCAGGGTGCGCGAGACCGCCCGCAGCAGGGTGGACTTGCCGGCTCCGTTGCCGCCCAGGACGGTGACGACGGCGCCCGCGGGCACGGTCAGCGACACCCGTCGCAGCGCGCGCACCGGTCCGTATCCCGCCGTCAGGTCCGTGACCTCCAGGGCGGGTGCGGTACCTCCCATGGCTCCCCCTTCCCGGGCCGCCCACGTCGGTCCGGCCGTTCGGTGGCGCTCACCCCAGCACCGCACCGGACCGCGCGTCCACGCCCGGCGGCCGAATCGCTGCCGGTGACCAGCGGGCGCGGCGGCGGGCTGTGCACGCGCACAACAGTGCGTGTCAGGGGGTGTGCGAAGGGGGCCGGGAGGGGGGATCCTCCCGGCATGGGACGGCGCAGAAGGCGGACCGGTGACGACTGGAAGGTGCTCGCACGGGCGTGCGCGGAACTTCTGGAGCGGGTGCCGGAGCTGGTGGACGAGCACCTGAGGGAGCTCCACGCGTACGAGCCCGCCTACGGGCGGATCCTGCCGTACGACCAGCACTGGCAGGAGGCCCACGAGGCGATGCGGATCGGGATCGAGATGATCTCGGCGCCCCGCAACTCGCCCCGGCGGGACCTGGAGCACGCCGACGGGATGGGCCGGCGGCGGGCCGCGCAGGGCATGCCGCTCGAACTGGTCGTGCACGCCTACCGGCACGCCGGGCACCTGGTGTGGGACGCGCTGATCGAGGGCGCGGGGTCGGACGCGGCGCACCTCGCGGCCCTGATGCAGTCGGCGACGACGGTGTGGTCGGCGGTGGACGCGCAGGCGGACACGGCGTCGGAGGCGTACCGGGAGACGGAGCTGGAGCTGCGCAGCCGTACGGACGAGCAGTTGCAGGCGCTCCTGGACGCGCTGCTCCAGGGGCAGCGCTCGCCCGAGCTGGTGGCGCGGGCGGCGGCGGGCCTGGACCTGCCGGAGCAGGGGCGGTACGCGGTGGTGGTGCTGCGCTACGACCGGCGGGAGGAGCGGGAGCCGTTCCACCGGCAGGTGCAGGGCGAGGGGGTGCGGTTCCTGTGGCGGATGGGCGCGGACTGCGAGCTGGGGGTGGTGGCGCTCGCCGGCGACACCGGTCTGGACGCCCTGTCGGAGCTGCTCGACGGGCGGTGTCCGGGGCCGGGCGGGATCAGTCCGGTGGTGGTGGGCCTGACCGAGCTGGGCCGGGCGCGGCGCCTCGCGGAGCTGGCGCTGCGCACGTGTCCGCCGGGCAGCCGGCGGATCGTGCGGCTCGACCGGCGGATGACGGGGGCGCTGGTGGTGGGCCAGCCGGAGATGGCGGACCTGCTGGTGTCGGACGTCCTGGGCGGTCTCCTGGAGCTGGATCCGGCGGACCGGGCGGTGCTCCTGGAGACGCTGGACGCGTGGCTGGAGTGCGAGGGGTCGGCGGGGCGGGCGGCCGGGCGGCTGTACTGCCACCGCAACACGGTCTTCAACCGGCTGCGGCGGCTCGAACAGCTGACGTCGCGGTCGCTCTCCCGGCCGCGGGACCTCACGGAGATGACGCTGGCGCTCGACGCGTTCCGGCTGACGGGGCCGGGGTGACCGGGCCCCGCCCCCGTACCCCTTGCGCGCCCCGTCCCCGTACCCCTTACGTCAGGAAGTCGCGGGCGATGTCCGCCGCCGCGTCCTCCAGGAGGGGGCCCGCGTTCGCCATGGACTTCGCGGGGTCCGGCTCCAGGGCCGCGAGGGGGTAGGCGCGGCGGATGCCGGCCCTGCCGAGGGCTTCGGCGGGGAGGGCGAGGCGGCCGCAGACCGCGACGACCTCCTTGCCGGCCGCGCGGGCCGCGGCGGCGACGCCCGCCGGGGCCTTGCCGTGGAGGGTCTGCTCGTCGAGGGAGCCCTCGCCGGTGACGACGAGGGTGGCGCGCTCCAGGGCGGGGGCGAAGCCGAGGACCTCCAGCATCAGCTCGATGCCGGGGCGGAAGCTCGCGCCCAGGACGAGGGCGCCGTAGCCGATGCCGCCGGCGCCGCCCGCGCCGGGCGCGAGGGCGGCCTCGGCCGCCTTGGGGCCGATCGCCTTCTCCAGGACGGTGGCGAAGTGGGCGAGGGCCGCGTCGAGGGTCCGGACGTCGTCGGGGGTGGCGCCCTTCTGCGGGCCGTAGACGGCGGGGGCGCCCTTGGGGCCGGTGAGCGGGTTGTCGACGTCGCTCGCGAGGATCAGGTCGATCTCGGCGAAGCGGGGGTCGAGGCCGGTGAGGTCGGCCGTGGCCAGGTCGGCGAGGGGCGCTCCGCCGGGGCCGACGGGCTCGCCGGTCGCGTCGAGGAAGCGGGCGCCGAGGGCGGCGAGCATGCCGGCGCCGCCGTCGGTGGTGGCGCTGCCGCCGACGCCGAAGACGACGGTGGTCGCACCGGCGTCCAGGGCCGCGCGGAGCAGTTCGCCGGAGCCGTACGTGGTCGCGGTCAGCGGGGCGAACTCGCCGGCCGGGAGGAGCTGGAGGCCGGAGGCCTCCGCCATCTCGACGACCGCGGTGGTGCCGCGCAGCGCGAACGCGGCGGTGACCGGCTCGCCGAGCGGCCCCGTCACCGTCACCTCGTGGCGCTCGAAACCGGCCGCGACGGCCGCCGCGACGGTGCCGTCGCCGCCGTCCGCGACGGGCAGCGTCTCCACTTCGAGGTCCGGGACGACCCGTCGCAGTCCTGCCGTGACCCGCTCGGCGACCTCCACGGCCGTGAGCGAACCCTTGAACTTGTCGGCCGCCACGAGCACGCGAGCGACCGTTGCTGCTCCGTCCGTCACCTTGCATCCCTTGCTTTCGAACGTGCAGTCGCGCCGCCGCCGACCCTATCCGGAGCTCCGGACGGCGTGCCACCCCCTGATGTGGGGATATTCCGCACGATAGCGGGGTCGCATGAGCACGGAACCGAGCGAGCACGCCCCGGCGGCTCCGGACGGGCGGTACGCGCCCGACGGCAAGGTCGTCGGGATCGGGGGCGCGGCCGTCGTCGCGGCGGACGTCTTCCCGGTGCTGTGCGCGGTGCTCGCGCCGAGCCGGTTCGGCCGGAGGCCCGGCAGCACGCCCCGCACGGGCTGCGGGACGCGGTGCGGTCCATGGTCGGCGAGGCGATGACCGGGCGGGGCGGCGACCGGCACCCCCGGCTGCGGCGTGCGGCGCGGGCCCGCAGCGACGCGGAGCCCCCGGGGCGGGAGGGCTGAGGTCTCCTGCGGGGCAGGTGGTCTCAGCCCTGCTGCGGTTCCGGCGGGACGATCTCCCCGGTGCGGACCGGTTCGTCGCGGCCGGCGACCCGGGCCTCGGTGCGGTGGCCGCGGGCGATGTAGTCGCGGACGACCGCCTCGACGGCGTCCCGCGGGTCGTTGACGCCCGCCAGGACCATGACTTCCACGACGAGTTCGGCGTCGAGCGCGATGTTCACCTTGGCCATGCCGGGAACCTAACAGCCCGGCGGGGCGAGGGTGTCGGGTTCGGACGGGAAAGGGCTCCGGGTTCAGAAGAGGGCGTCGGGTTCCCCCGCGCCCGACTCCAGGGCCAGCAGCCGCTGCTTGCGGTCGAGGCCGCCGCCGTAGCCGGTGAGGCCGCCGCCCGCGCCGACCACCCGGTGGCAGGGGACGATGATGCCGACGGGGTTCTTGCCGTTGGCGAGGCCGACCGCGCGGGAGGCCCCGGGGTTCCCCAGCTCCTCGGCGAGTTCGCCGTACGTCCGGGTCTCCCCGTACGGGATGAGGCTCAGCCGCTCCCAGACGCGGAGCTGGAACGGGGTGCCGACCAGGTGCAGCGGCAGGTCGAACGCGGTGAGCTCGCCGGCGAAGTAGGCGTCGAGCTGGCGGACCGCCTCGCCGAAGGGGCGCGGGTCGGGGTCGCCGAAGGTCTCCTCGGACGGGCGGTGGCGCTGGCCGGTCATGTGGAGGCGGCTGAGGACGCCGTCGACGGCGACGAGGGTCAGCGGCTCGTACGGGCTGTCGACGACGGTGTGCTGGACGGTGGGCACGGGGCGGCCTCCTCAGGAGGGCAGGTGGTTGATCGGGTGGGAGTCGGTCGCCCAGAGGTACTGGACGGCGTAGGCGCGCCACGGGCGCCAGTGGGCGGCGCGGGCGGTCAGCGCGGCCGGGGTGGCGGGCAGGCCGAGGCCTTCGGCGGCGCGGCGGATCCCGAGGTCGCCGGGGAGGAAGGCGTCGGGGTCGCCGAGGGCCCGCATGGCGATGATCTCGGTGGTCCAGGGGCCGAAGCCGGGCAGGGCGAGCAGCCGGGCGCGGGCCTCCTCGCGGTCGTCCGCCGGGCCGAGGGGCAGCGTGCCGTCGGCGAGGGCCCGGACCAGGGTGAGCAGGGTGGTGCGGCGGCTGCGGGGCAGCGCCAGCGAGTCGGGGTCGAGGGCGGCGAGCGCCGCGGGCTCCGGGAAGAGGTGGGTGAGGCCGCCCTCGGGGTCGTCGACCGGGGTGCCGTGGGCGGTGACGAGCCGGGCGGCATGGGTGCGGGCGGCGGCGGTGGAGACCTGCTGGCCGAGGACGGCCCGTACGGCGAACTCGGCGGGGTCGACGGTGCCGGGCACCCGGCGGCCGGGGGCGGCGTCGACGAGCGGGGCGAGCAGCGGGTCGGCGCGGAGCCGCTCGTCGACGGCGACGGGGTCGGCGTCGAGGTCGAGGAGGCGGCGGCAGCGGCTGATGGCGTGGGTGAGGTCGCGCGGGTCGGTGAGGGAGAGCCGGCAGGCGATGTGGTCGGCGCGGGGCGCGAGGGCGACGACGCCGTGCCCGTACGGGAGGTTCAGGGTGCGGCGGTAGGCGCCGTCCCGCCACTCCTCGACGCCGGGGACGGCGGTGGCGGCGAGGTGGCCGAAGAGGTTGGAGGGTTCGAGGGGGGTGCGGAACGGCAGCCGGAGGGTGATCGCGCCGGGGGCGGGGGCCCGGTGGCCGGCCGGGCGGGCGGCGCGGGCGCGCAGTGCGCCGGGGGTGAGGGCGAAGACCTCGCGGACGGTGTCGTTGAAGGTGCGGATGGAGGAGAACCCGGCGGCGAAGGCGATCTCGCCCAGGGGCATGGGGGTCGTCTCGATGAGGACCCGGGCGGTCTGGGCGCGCTGGGCGCGGGCCAGGGCGAGCGGTCCCGCGCCGAGTTCGGCGAGGAGCTGGCGCTCGATCTGGCGGGTGGACCAGCCGAGCCGCCGGGCGAGCCCGGGGACGCCCTCCCGGTCGACGACGCCGTCCTGGATGAGCCGCATCGCGCGGGCGACGGCGTCGGCCCGGACGTTCCACTGGGGCGAGCCGGGGCTGGTGTCGGGCCGGCACCGCTTGCAGGCCCGGAAGCCGGCGCGCTGGCAGGAGGCGGCGCTGGGGTGGAACTCCATGTTCTCGGGCTTGGGCGGGACGACCGGGCAGCTCGGTCGGCAGTAGATCCGGGTGGTGCGGACGGCGGTGAAGAACACGCCGTCGAAGCGGGCGTCCTTCGACCGGACGGCCCGCACGCAGCGCTCGGTGTCGGTGTGCATGCCTCCATGATCGGGGGCGGGCGGCGCCGGGGCTGGCGGAAAAACGACATGGCCGTCCGGCCCGGGGCCCCGGGGCCCCGGGGGACCTCTACTCGAAGCGGGTGGTGTCGCCCGCTCCCCGGCGGACGATCTCGGGCTCGCCGCCGGAGAAGTCGACGACGGTGGTGGGCTCGGTGCCGCAGTCGCCGGAGTCGAGCACGGCGTCGACCTGGTGGTCGAGGCGCTCCTTGATCTCCCAGCCCTGGGTCAGCGGCTCGTCCTCGTCGGGCAGGAGCAGGGTGCTGGAGAGCAGCGGCTCGCCGAGTTCGGCGAGGAGGGCCTGGGTGGCGACGTGGTCGGGGATGCGGACGCCGACCGTCTTCTTCTTGGGGTGGAGGAGCTGGCGCGGCACCTCCTTGGTGGCGGGCAGGATGAAGGTGTACGGGCCGGGGGTGGCCGCCTTGACGGCGCGGAACACGTCGTTGTCGATGTGCACGAGCTGCCCGAGCTGGGCGAAGTCCCGGCACATGAGGGTGAAGTGGTGCCGGTCGTCGAGGTCGCGGATCGCCCGGATGCGGCTGATGCCGTCGCGGCTGCCCATGCGGGTGCCGAGCGCGTAGCAGGAGTCGGTCGGGTACGCGACGAGCGCCCCGTTCCGGATGCTGTCGGCCACCGCGGAGATGGTGCGCGGCTGCGGGTTGTCGGGGTGCACGTCGAAGTACTTGGCCATGGGGGTCAGTCTAATTTTCGCGGGCGGAGGCGCGCAGCCGCCGCCAGACCGCCTTCGCCGCGTTGTGGCCGGACATGCCGTGCACGCCGGGGCCGGGCGGGGTGGCGGAGGAGCAGAGGAAGACGGCGGGGTGCGGTGTGTCGTAGGGGCGCGGAGACAGGGTGGGGCGCAGCAGGAGCTGGAGGCCGCGGGCGGCGCCGCAGGCGATGTCGCCGCCGACGTAGTTGGCGTTGTGCGCGGCGAGTTCGGGCGGTCCGGCGGTGGCGCGGGCCAGGACGCGGTCGCGGAAGCCGGGCGCGAAGCGCTCGATCTGGCGCTCGATCGCCCCGGTGAGGTCGCCGCGCCAGCCGTTGGGCACGTGGCCGTACGCCCAGAAGACGTGCTTGCCCTCCGGGGCGCGGGAGGGGTCGACGAGGCTGGGCTGGGCGGTGATGAGGAAGGGGGCGTCGGGGGCGGTGCCGGAGGAGGCCCGGTTCAGGGCGGTGCCGATCTCCCCGGCGGTGGGGCCGATCTGGACGGTGCCGGCGCGCCGGGCCTCCTCGGCGGTCCACGGCACGGGTCCGTCGAGCGCGTAGTCGATCTTGAAGGCGGCGGCGCCGTACCGGTAGTGGTCGTAGTGGCCGCCGAAGCCCGCGATCCGGGCGAGGGCGGTGGGCGAGGTGTCGAAGACGTAGGCGCGGGCCGGCGGCAGGTCGTCGAGGCGCTTGACCTCGAAGTCGGTGTGGACGGCGCCGCCGAGGTCCTTCAGGTACGCGGTGAGGGCGTCGGAGATGGACTGCGAGCCGCCCCGGGGCAGCGGCCAGCCGCCGGCGTGGGCGGCGAGCGCGAAGACGAGGCCGACGGCGCCGGTGGCGAAGCCGCCGAGCGGGGCCATGACGTGACCGACGAGCCCGGCGAAGAGCCCGCGGGCCTTCTCGTCCCGGAAGCGGCGCATCAGCCAGGTGGAGGGGGGCAGTCCGGCGAGGCCGAAGCGGGCGAGGGTGACCGGGTCGCGGGGCAGCGCGGTGAGCGGCAGCTGCATGAAGTCCGCCGCCAGGGTGTCCCACTTGCCGAGAAAGGGGGCGACGAGCCTGCGGTAGGCCCCGGCGTCGCGCGGCCCGAAGGAGGCGGCGGTCTCGGCGACGGAGCGGGCGAGGACGGCGGCGGTGCCGTCGTCCCAGGGGTGGGCCATGGGCAGTTCGGGATGGAGCCACTCCAGGCCGTACCGGTCGAGGGGCATGGTCCTGAAGACGGGCGAGCCGGCGCCCAGCGGGTGCACGGCGGAGCAGGGGTCGTGCCGGAAGCCGGGGAGGGTGAGCTCCTCGGTCCTGGCGCCGCCGCCGACGGTGGGCCTGGCCTCGAAGACGGCCACGGAGAGGCCGCGGCGGGCCAGTTCGACGGCGGCGGTCAGTCCGTTGGGCCCCGCCCCCACGACGACGGCGTCGAGCATCGGCGTCCTGTGCGTCACCTGCGGGCTCCTTCGTCAGCCGGTGGCCGGGTTCTCAGGATAGGCGGAGGGGTGCGGCGGTCTCACCGCCCCCCGAGGAGGGTCCGTATCCGCTCGGCGGTCGCCGCGTCCCGGGCCGCGGTGAACGGCAGCGCGTTGCCGCCGGTGACGCGGAACGGCTCCCCGGCGACCGTGGTGTCCGTGCCGCCCGCCTCGGCGACCAGGAGGAGCCCGGCCGCGTGGTCCCACGCGTACTCCCAGGAGAAGGCGGTCCCGGAGAGCGCCCCGCGCGCCACGGCGAGGTATTCGAGTCCGGCGGAGCCGCAGGGGCGGGGGCGGACGCCCTCGGTGTCCAGGCCGAGCAGGGCGCGCTTCTGCTCCGGGGTGGTGTAGTCGGGGTGCGAGGAGGCGATCTCCAGGACCTCGCCGGGCGCGGGCGAGCCGGAGCGCAGCGGCTCCCCGTTGAGCGTGGCGCCGCGGCCGCGCACCGCGACGGCCATCTGCTCCAGGGCGGGGGCGTAGGTCCAGGAGGCGAGGACCTCGCCGTGCCGGGCGAGGGCGACGAGGGTGCAGAAGGCGGGGTCGCCGTGGACGAACTGGCGGGTGCCGTCGACGGGGTCGACGATCCACACGGGCGCGTCGCCGCGCAGCGCGTCGTAGACCGCCGGGTCGGCGTGGACGGCCTCCTCGCCGACGACGACGGAGCCGGGGAGCAGCGCCGTCAGGGAGGCGGTGAGGTGTGCCTCGGCGGACCGGTCGGCGACGGTGACCAGGTCGTGTGGGCCGTTCTTCTCGATGATCTCGTGCGAGGCGAGCTGCCGGAAGCGGGGCATGATCTCGGCGGCGGCGGCCTTGCGGACCGCCTCCTCCACCTCGGTCGTACCGCCGGCGAGGACGTGCTCAAGGAAGTCTTCGATCATGCGTCCAGCCAATCACGGCGCTCTGACAACCGGTACGGCGCACCCGTCATCCGCCGTTTCCCCGGGGAGCACGGGACTCACGGGCCAGGCGCGCGGGCCTGGGTTCGCCCACCGGTTTCTCCGGGGCCAGGTGCAGGTTCCGCTCCTCCGCCTCCTTCCGCTCCTTCTGGACCTGCTCCGTCAGGTGGGCGCGCACCCGGTCCGCGACACCGGGGGATTTCTCCGGCACCGGCACCGGCTCGGGCACCGGCGCGGGCTCGGGCACCGGCGCCCCCCAGACTGATGGGGTCGAGCCGGTCCCCCATCGTGCCCGGCACCGGCTCCGACTCCAGCGTCACCGTGGAGTTCGCGGTGACGCGCGGGCTCTGCCGCAACCACTCGTACAGCGAAGCCAGTCGCTGCTCGTCCCCGTCCGTGACGGTGACGGTGACCTTGTCTCCCCTGGTCGTTTCCTCCCCCTTCGTCGACAACGACTCCGCCCCACCGGGTTGGCCCCGAATCCCAAGATCCGCACGCGCTGCCGCCCGCCTCCTCGCCCTCGCCCTCGCCCTCGCCGGGTGGGGCACGACCCCGCCGTTCGACCGGCGTGCCGTGGATCATTCACGGGACACCCCCTAGAGTGCGATGCGCGGTATGCGTGGATCTGCCCCGACCCCAGGGCCTGCGGGCCCGGGACCCCGCCCCACACCGGAAGGGAACGAAGCGGTGCACGGTGAGTACAAGGCGCCCGGCGGCAAGCTCGTCGTCGTCGATCTGGACGTCGAGGACGACGTGCTCCGCGACGTGCGGGTCTCGGGGGACTTCTTCCTGGAGCCCGACGAGGCGATCCTCGCGATCAACGGCGCCCTGGAGGGCGCCCCTGCCGCGACGGACGCCACGGGCCTGGCGGCCCGGATCACGGCGGCCCTGCCCGCGTCGACCGTGCTGTTCGGACTGACCGCGGAAGGGGTCGGCACCGCCGTCCGGCGGGCCCTGGCCCACGCGACCGAGTGGAGCGACTACGACTGGCAGCTGGTGCACGCGGGGCCCCAGGCCCCGGCTCTGCACATGGCGCTGGACGAGGTGCTCACCGCCGAGGTGGCCGCCGGGCGGCGGGCCCCCACCCTGCGGGTCTGGGAGTGGGCCTCGCCCGCCGTGGTCATCGGCAGCTTCCAGTCGCTGCGGAACGAGGTCGACCCCGAAGGGGCGGCGAGACACGGCATGACCGTGGTGCGCCGCGTCTCCGGTGGCGGGGCCATGTTCGTGGAACCCCCGAGCACGATCACCTACTCCCTGTCCGTGCCGGAGTCCCTGGTCTCGGGGCTCTCCTTCGCCGACAGTTACGCCTACCTCGACGACTGGGTCCTGGGCGCGCTCGGCGACATGGGGATCAAGGCGTGGTACCAGCCGCTCAACGACATCGCCACCGAGGCCGGGAAGATCGCGGGCGCCGCCCAGAAGCGGGTGGTCGGCCCGGACGGCGGGCCCGGGGCCGTCCTGCACCACGTGACCATGTCGTACGACATCGACGCCGCCAAGATGCTGGAGGTCCTGCGCATCGGCCGGGAGAAGATGTCCGACAAGGGCACGAAGAGCGCCGGGAAGCGCGTGGACCCCCTGCGCCGGCAGACCGGCCTCGCCCGGGAGCAGGTGATCGAGAACATGATCGCCTCCTTCCGCGACCGCCACGGACTGACCACGGGTGAGGTCACGGCGGAGGAAATGCTCCGGGCGGAGGAACTGGCGCGGACGAAGTTCGCCACCGAGGAGTGGACCGCGCGGGTGCCGTAGCCCGTTTCCCCGCGGGCGCTGCGGCCCGTTTCCGAGCGGGTGCCGTAACCCGTTCCCGCGCGGGCGCCCCCGGATCCCCTCGCACGTCAGTCCGCTCCCCGTGCCCGGGTGACCGGATCCCGTCCGGTTCGTTGATGCCGACGCGGGCCGGTGGGCGTGCGGAAGGCGGCCGGAGGAAACGTCTTTGCACACCGGCGGCCCCGGAGAAGACGGTGTCGACGGTTCGGAGTTCTCCATGGGACGGGCGCGGGAATGGACGCGGAGGCTCGTGGCCGCGGTCGCGGGCGCGGTGATGGGGGCGAGCCCGCTCGGGACCCCGCCGGCGTACGCGGTCGTCGGCGGTCAGGAGGCCCGGCCGCACCAGTACCCCTTCATGGCGGGGCTCGTGGACCTGAGGGAGCGCCGGGTGATGTGCGGCGGGGCGCTGATCGACGACCGGTACGTGCTGACCGCCGCGCACTGCCTGACCGGCTCGTACGGCAGCACGGCGCGGGTGGGCGTGCTGCTCGGCGACCACGACCTGACGGCCGGGGACGACAGCCCGAACGCGCTCCTCGCCTCCGCCGCCCGGTTCCTGACGCACCCGGAGTACGACCCGGAGACCCAGCGGAACGACATCGCGCTCGTCCGGCTGGCCGAGCCGGTCGCGTTCGGCCGGGACGTGCGCCCGGTCGCCCTCCCCACCGCGTACGCGCACGGCGCCTTCGACCACACGCAGGTCGAGGCCCCCGGCTGGGGCGCCACCTCCTTCGGCGGTCGCGCCTCCGACGTCCTGCGGACGGTGACCCTCGGCACCATGAGCAACCGGACGTGCGTCTCCCGGGGCATGTCCCGGGTGACGCCCGCCCAGCTCTGCACGTACGCCCCCGGCCGGGACACCTGCCTGTACGACTCCGGCGGCCCCCTCGTCCACACGGCGGCCCGGAAGCCGTGCCTGGTCGGCCTGGTCTCCTACGGGCGGGGGTGCGCCACCGACACCCCCGCCGTGAACACCCGCGTCTGGTCGCACCTCACCTGGATCGGGCGGGTGACCGGGCTGCCGTCCCGCGCCTCATGAGGGCGGTGTACAGGAGCAGCGAGGCGGCGAGGCCCACCGCCCAGCCGTAGTCGGCGAGCGGCTCGAGGAAGGGGATCAGGCCGTCCTCGGGGAAGGGGCCCGTGCCCGGGGCCGAGTGGGAGCCGCCGACGGCGAGGATCCCGCCGACCGCGAAGGCGAGGACGGCGACCGGGTTCCAGCCGCCCCGGTACCAGTAGGGGCCGTCGGCCCGGTAGAGCCCTTCGAGGTCGAGGACGGTGCGGCGGACCAGCCAGTAGTCGGCGATGAGGATCCCGGCGACCGTGCCGAGGAGCCCGCCGACCAGCCCGAGCCAGGTGAAGATGTAGAGCTCGGGGGTGGCGGTGAGCTTCCACGGCATGATGACCACGCCGACGACCCCGGTGATCAGCGCGCCCGTACGGAAGCCGATCAGCTTCGGGGCGAGGTTGGCCAGGTCGTACGCCGGGGAGACGACGTTCGCCGCGATGTTCACCGACAGGGTCGCGACCAGGACCGTCACCAGGGCGAAGAGCAGCCCGAAGACGTTGTCGGCCTTGGCCGCGAGCGCCACCGGGTCCCAGACGGGCGCCCCGTACACGGCCTGCGAGCCGGAGGTGACCAGGACGGACAGCAGCGCGAAGAGCGTCATGGTGGTGGGCAGGCCGAGGGTCTGGCCCCACACCTGGGCGCGCTGGCCGGCGCCGAAGCGGGTGAAGTCGGGGATGTTGAGGCTGAGGGTGGCCCAGAAGGCGATCATGCCCATCAGGGCCGGGAAGAAGACGGGCCAGAAGTCGGCGCCCCAGCCGAGCTTCGAGGGCTGGTCGAGGAGCGGGCCGAGGCCGCCGGCCTTGGCGGAGACCCAGACGAGGAGGACGAGCGCGCCGACGATGACGAAGGGCGCGGCCCAGTTCTCGAAGCGGCGCAGGGTCTCCATGCCCCGGTGGATGACGGCGAGTTCGAGGGCCCAGAAGAGGACGAAGCAGAGCCACAGGGTCCAGGGCTGGCCGCCGACGCGCGACGCCTCCGCCCAGCCGCCGAAGACCTTGTCGAGCAGGATGAAGACGCCCTGGCCGCCGATCCAGGTCTGGATGCCGAACCAGGCGCAGGCGACCCCGGCGCGGATCAGCGCGGGCAGGTTGGCGCCGCGCAGCCCGAAGGAGGCGCGGGCCAGGACGGGGAAGGGGATGCCGTACTTGGGTCCGGCGTGTCCGGTGAGCAGCATCGGGAGGAGGACGATCACGTTGGCCAGGGCGATCGTCAGGACCGCCTGTTTCCAGTCCATGCCGAGGGCGACGAGACCGGAGGCCAGCATCCAGGAGGGGATGTTGTGGGCCATGCCGACCCAGAGGGCGGTGAAGTTGTACGTGGTCCAGCGGCGCCGTTCGACGGGGACGGGGAGCAGGTCGTCGTTGACGAAGCGGGGGTCGGCCGGGACCGTGCCGGGCGCGAGCTCGACGCGGTCGTCGGCTATGGCGGGTCTTCCCGCGGGGGTGGTGGCGGTCATGGCGGCGGAACCCTTCGTTCGTTCGGCGGGGAGGACGGAACGAGCCGTGCGGGGCGTGGGGGGTCCGGGAGGGGCGCGTTACGGGATGGGCGCCGGGAGAGGGAGGGGTTACGGGAGAGGGATGGGCACCGGGAGAGGGAGGGGTTGCGGGAGAGGGAGGGGTTACGGGGCGAGCGCCGGGATGATCTCGGAGCCGTACGCGTCGATCGCGGACTCCCTGGCGTCGTGCATCGCGTACACCGCGAACTGGTCCACGCCCATGTCCCGGAGCCGTCGCAGCTTCTCGACGTGGGCGTCGGCGGGGCCGAGGAGGCAGAAGCGGTCGACGATCTCGTCGGGGACGAAGGCGGTGTCGGGGTTTCCGGCCCGGCCGTGGTGGGAGTAGTCGTAGCCCTGCCGGTTCTTGATGTACGCGGTGAGTTCCTCCGGCACCATTCCCGAGTGCTCGCCGTACTTGGCCACCAGGTCGGCGACGTGGTTGCCGACCATGCCGCCGAACCAGCGGCACTGGTCGCGGGCGTGGGCGAGCGCCTCCGGGGAGTCGTCGGCCGTCACGTACGCCGGGGCGGCGACGCAGATCGTGAGGGCGTCGGGGTCGCGGCCGGCGTCGGTGGCGGCCTGCCGGACCGCCTTGACCATCCACTCGGTCAGGAACGGGTCGGCGAGCTGGAGGATGAACCCGTCGGCCTTCTGCCCGGCCAGCGCGAGGGCCTTGGGTCCGTACGCGGCCATCCACACCGGCAGCTTTCCGTTCTTGATCCACGGGATGCGGATCGGGTTGCCGTCGACCTCGGCCTCGCGGCCCTCCGCCAGGTCGCGGATGACGTCGATGGCCTCGCCCAGGCGGGCCAGGGTGTTCGGCTTGCGTCCGGCGACCCTCATCGCCGAGTCGCCGCGCCCGATCCCGCACACCGTGCGGTTGCCGAACATGTCGTTGAGGGTGGCGAAGGTGGAGGCCGTCACCTCCCAGGTGCGGGTGCCCGGGTTGGTGACCATGGGACCGACGTGCAGCTTGGTGGTGTTGGCGAGGATCTGGCTGTAGACGACGAAGGGTTCCTGCCACAGCACGGCGGAGTCGAAGGTCCAGCCGTAGCGGAAGCCGTTGCGCTCCGCCCGGCGCATCAGCCCGACGACCTGCGAGGCGGGCGGGTCGGTCTGCAGGACGAGTCCGAAGTCCAAGGCACGGTCTCCTAGTTCAGGTATTGACAGGTGGAGCGGGGGGTGAAGGCCCCGTGCCCGGCGCGGCCGACGTACTTCCGCTGGTCGATGACGGGCTCGCCGCGCGAGAGGACCGTCTCGACCTGCCCGGTGACGGTCCTCCCCTCGTACGCCGAGTAGTCGACGTTCATGTGGTGGGTCCCGGCCGACAGCACCTGGGTGGCGTGCGGGTCGTAGATGACGACGTCGGCGTCGGCGCCCGGCGCGAGCGTCCCCTTCTTCGGGTAGAGGCCGAACATCCGGGCCGGGGCGGCGCAGGCGATCTCAATCCAGCGGCGCCGCGAGATGCGCCCGTCGACGACGGCCTGGTGGAGGAGGTCCATGCGGTTCTCCACCCCGGGAAGGCCGTTGGGGATCTTGGAGAAGTCGCCGCGGCCGAGGTCCTTCTGCCCGGTGAAGCAGAAGGGGCAGTGGTCGGTGGAGACCACCTGGAGGTCGTCGGTGCGCAGGCCCCGCCACAGCGCCGCCTGGTGCTCCTTCGGCCTCAGGGGCGTGCTGCACACGTACTTGGCGCCCTCGAAGCCCGGCTCCGCGAGGTTGTCGGTGGACAGGAAGAGGTACTGGGGGCAGGTCTCGCCGAAGACGGGGAGCCCCTTGTCGCGGGCCGCCGCCAGCTCGGCCACCGCCTCCTGGGCCGACACGTGCACGACGTAGAGCGGGGCGCCGGCCACCCGGGCGAGCTGGATCGCGCGGTGGGTGGCCTCCGCCTCCAGGAGGGCCTTGCGGACCTCGCCGTGGTAGCGGGGGTCGGTCTCGCCCCGGGCGAGGGCCTGTTCGACGAGGACGTCGATCGCGATGCCGTTCTCGGCGTGCATCATGATCAGCCCGCCGTTGTCGGCGGAGCGCTGCATGGCGCGCAGGATCTTCCCGTCGTCGCTGTAGAAGACGCCGGGGTAGGCCATGAAGAGCTTGAAGGAGGAGATGCCCTCCTGGACGAGCCGGTCCATCTCCTTGAGCGTGTGCTCGTTGACGTCGGAGAGGATCATGTGGAAGGCGTAGTCGATCGCGCAGACGCCGTCGGCCTTGGCGTACCAGGCGTCGAGCCCCTCGCGCAGGGTGTGGCCCACGCTCTGGACGGCGAAGTCGACGATGGTGGTGGTGCCGCCCCAGGCGGCGGCGCGGGTGCCGGTCTCGAAGGTGTCGGAGGCGGAGGTGCCGCCGAAGGGCAGCTCCATGTGGGTGTGGGCGTCGACGCCGCCGGGGATGACGTAGCGGTCGGTGGCGTCGATGGTCCGGTCGGCGGTCCAGCCGGCCGCCGCGTCCGAGCCGTGGGCCGCGAGGGCGGCCACGCGGCCGTCCTCGATCAGCACGTCGGCGTGGACTTCGTCGGCGGCGGTGACGACGAGACCGCCCCGGATGAGGGTACGGGTGCTCACGGGACTCTCCCTGGTCGCTGAGTCGGGGCTACGGGGCGGCCTGCGGGGGGCTACAGGGAACGGAGGGCCGCCTCCAGCAGCGCGGCGCCCTCCTCCGCCTCGGAGACGGTGAGGGAGAGGGGCGGGGCGATGCGCAGGGTGCTGGTGTCGTGGCCGCCGCCCTTGCCGATGAGCAGGCCGTTCTCGCGGGCCGCCTCCAGGACGGCGGCCGCGGCGTCCGGGTTCGCGCGGTCGGTGCCCGGTTCGGTGAGTTCGATGCCGATCATGAGGCCGCGGCCGCGCACCTCCCGTACGGCGGGGACGCCGGCGCAGGCGGCCCGGACGCGTTCGAGGAGGAGTCCGCCGACCCGGCGCGCGTTGCCCTGGAGGTCGTGCTCCAGGAGGTACGAGAGGTTGGCCAGCCCGGCGGCCATGGTGATCGGCGAACCGCCGAAGGTGGAGATGGAGTTGGCGTCGAGGCAGTTCATGACCTCGGCGCGGGCGACGACCCCGCCGACCGACATGCCGTTGCCGATGCCCTTGGCGAAGGTGAGGATGTCGGGCGGCCCGGCCTGGCCGTGGGCCTGCCAGCCCCAGAAGTGCTCGCCGGTGCGGCCCCAGCCGGTCTGCACCTCGTCCGCGATCCACAGGATGCCGTGCCGGTCGAGGACGCGACGGAAGGCGGCGTACAGGCCGTCGGGCGGGGAGGTGAAGCCGCCGACGCCCTGGATCGGCTCCGCGATGAGGGCGGCGACGTTCCGGGTGTGCCCGAGGAGGTCTTCGAGGTCGGCGACGCAGGCCTCGGTGAACCGCTCGTCGTCGTACTCGGCGTAGGGGCCGCGGGTGCGGACGCCGCCGTGCACGTAGAGCGTCTGGAGCGGGGAGAGGCCGGTGGGCGACCAGGCGCGGTTGCCGGTGATGCCGACGGTGGAGAAGGAGCGGCCGTGGTAGCTGTTGCGCATCGCCAGGATCTGGTTCGAGCCGCGGTGCGCGGTGGCCAGGAGGAGGGCGGTGTCGTTGGCCTCGGTGCCAGAGGTGGTGAAGAAGACGCGGGCGTCGGGGATGCCGGAGAGTCCGGCGATCCGCTCGGCCAGTTCCACCATGGGCCGGTTGAGGTAGAGCGTCGAGGAGTGGATGATCCGCCCGGCCTGCTCGGTGACGGCCTTGGTGACCTCGGGCAGGGCGTGGGCGGTCATGGTGGTGAGGATGCCGCCGAAGAAGTCGAGGTACCTGCGTCCCTCGGCGTCCCAGACGTGGCGGCCCTCGCCGTGGGTGATCTCGACGGGGTCGCGGTAGTAGAGGGCGACCCAGTCGGGGATGACGGCCTTGTGCCGGTCGTACAGGTCGTTCACGGCTTCACCAGCCCGTCGTACGCGTCGGGGCGGCGGTCCCGGTAGAAGGCCCACTGCTGCCGGACCTGCTCGATGAGGCCGAAGTCGAGGTCGCGGACGACGAGTTCCTCGGCCTTGTCGGAGGCGACGTCGCCGACGAAGCGGCCGCGCGGGTCGACGAAGTAGCTGGTGCCGTAGAAGTCGTTGTCGCCGTACTCCTCGACGCCGACGCGGTTGATCGCGGCGACGAAGTACTCGTTGGCGACGGCGGCGGCCGGCTGCTCCAGCTGCCAGAGGTGGGCCGAGAGGCCGCGGTGGGTGGCGGACGGGTTGTAGACCAACTGGGCTCCGTTGAGGCCCAGTTCACGCCAGCCCTCCGGGAAGTGGCGGTCGTAGCAGATGTAGACGCCGACCTTGCCGACGGCGGTGTCGAAGACCGGCCAGCCGGCGTTCCCCGGGCGGAAGTAGTACTTCTCCCAGAAGCCCTTGACCTGGGGGATGTGGTGCTTGCGGTACTTGCCGAGGTAGCTGCCGTCGGCGTCGATCACGGCGGCGGTGTTGTAGTAGAAGCCCTCGCCCTCGACCTCGAAGACGGGGACCACGATCACCATCCCGGTCTCGCGGGCGAGGTCCCGCATCCGGCTGACGGTCGGTCCGTCGGGGACGGGCTCGGCCCAGCGGTAGTGCTCGGCCTCCTGCACCTGGCAGAAGTAGGGGGCGTTGAACACCTCCTGGAAGCCGATCACCTTCGCGCCCTGCCGGGCGGCCTCCCGGGCGTACTCCTCGTGTTTGGCGATCATGGATTCGGTGTCGCCGGTCCAGGATGCCTGGACGAGCGCGGCGCGTACGACGTCGGTCATGAGCTGCTCCTTCGGCACGGCGTCAGAGAGCCTCTACGCACGTAGACGCGGTGCGTAGGAGGAGAACGTAAGCCCCGTCACACCCCGGAGCAAGACCGCCGCCGTGAACCGGCCGGGTCGATCATGTTTCATACCCGAGTGGTCCACATCGGACACGTACCGACACGTGGGGAGGCGTACGGGCACGCCCAGCGGTCCGGTCCGGTCCGGTCCGGTCCCGCTCGGCTCGGCTCGGCTTCGGCTTCGGCTTCGGCGTACGTGGCTCCTCAGGCGCCCGCCAGGCCCGCCACGCGGAGGGCGTGGAGGAGGTCGCGCTCGCGGGAGGCGGACACCGCGCGGGCCGCGTCGAGGAGTTGGGGGACGAGTCCGCGCGGGTCGGCGCCCGCGAGGCGGGCCGCGTCCTCGGGGGCGCGGACGCGGACGAAGGCGGTCAGGAGGGCGTGGGCCTCGCGGTGGTGCTCCTCGGCGTGCAGGGCGGCGCAGGCCCCGGCCAGTTCCTCGACCGGGCGGGCCACGCCCTGGCGGAGGAGCTGCTCGCAGTCGGCCGTCCGGCCCGCGTCCGCGAGGACGCCGGCGACGGCGGCGAGCCGGTCGGGCGGCAGCGAGGCCGCCTCCCAGAGCAGGGTGGCCCAGTCCGCGCCGAGCCCGGCCCGGTGCAGTTCGTCGGCGAGCGCGGGCAGCCGGCCGGGCGGACCGCCGAGCGCCTCGCAGAGCAGGACGTGGGCCTCGCCGCTGCGGCCCCGGGCGCGGAGCCTCCGGAGGGCGTAGACGGCGTTCGCGGCGGCGCGGGCGGCCTCGGCGGGGTCCTCCGCCGGGCCCCCGGCCGGGCCCGCGCCCGTCTCCTCGGGCCCGGCGGTGCCTCCGAAGCGGGCGCCCCGGGGTGCCGCGCCGCCTGCCGGGAGCACGGGCGCGGGTACGGCCTCCGCCTCCCGCGTCCCGTCGCTCTCCTCCAGCCAGGCGTACCGGGCGCCCCGGGGACGGCGCCCGGCCTTCGCGGCCTTCGCCGGCCGCTCCGGCCTCGCGGGGGAGCCGGGGGCGGGGGACGCGGAGGCCGCCGGAGTCGTCGCGGCCCGGCCGACAGGAGCCGACGGAGGCTCCGGGGTCCACGGCGGGGCCGGAGCGCGGTCCGCCGGGGCCCCGCCCCCCAAGGCCCGGTCCCGGCCCCGCTCCCCCGTCCCCGCCAGCCGTGCCGTCAGTTCCGCGACGCGGGCGACGGCCCTGGCCCGGTCGTCGTGGGTCCAGGCGAGGTCGTGCTCCAGGCGGGCGGCCTCCTCGGGGTCCGGGCCCGGGACCGCGCGGAGCCGTTCGACCAGTTCGCGGGCGCGGGACTCGGCGTACCGGCGTTCGCGTTCCATGAGCTCCCGGCGCTCGGCGAGCGCCGCCGCCGCGCCGGGCCGGCGGTCGTGGACGCCCGCCGCCGCCGCGTACAGTGCGCGGCCCCGGGCCGTAAAGGATCCGCCGGTGGCCTCCCCGGCGTCCTGGAGCAGGGACGAAACGACGTCCCAGGGCAGGAGTTCCATACCGTCGAGACAGGCGCGCAGGCCCTCCGGGTCGCGTGCGGCGAAGACCGCGTACCAGCCGGCGTCCGGCCGGAGGCGGGCCGTGAGACCCGCCAGCCAGTGGGTGAACTCGGCGATTTCCGCCGGTTGCTGAGTCACCGTCATGCGTCACGCACCTGCCCCGCAGTCGACTGGAACCGTACGGTCCGCGGGTATTGGACCGCAGTCGTGTTACGGGACGACTACGGACCGTTTTCGTGCGGGTGCCCGGTCGGCGCGCTCACGGGAAGCGCACGACGATCCCGGTGTGCGGGCGCTTGCCGAGCCGGAAGACGGTGGCCGGCACGTCGATGAACCAGAACTGCCAGGTGTACTTGCGCAGGAGCAGCTTCCGGACGCGCCGCAGCTCCTCGCCCGTCACCAGGCGGGCCTCGCCGGTCACGCGCTCGGCACCCTCGGGGACGTTGCCGCGCACGTCGCAGACGGCGGCCACGACCCGGGGGTCGTTCCGCAGCCGCTTGACCTTCCAGGAGTCGGTGCGGGTCCAGGCGTACAGCTCGGAGCCCTCCACCGCGTACCAGACGGGCGTCGCCACCCCCGTGCCGTTCTTCCGGAAGGTGGTCAGGCTGACGTAGCGGCCGCGCCGCAGCTCCTCGGGGATCATGTCCGGGAGCCTACGGGGTGCGTCGGCCCCCTCCGCCCGTCCGCCCGTACGCGGTGCGGGCCTCGGACGCGTGGGCGCGGGCCTTCGCGCGGGGCCACGCGGCCGAGTTCGAACTGCTCACGGCCGAGGCGGGGCCGGAGCTCGACCGGCTGATGGTGGTGCCGCCGGACCTGAATCCGGAGGCGGAGCCGGTGGGCGGGTACCGGACGGCGGTGGGCCGGGTCGTCGACGGGCCGGGCCGCATCGCGCACGCCGATCCGGCGCGGGCGCTCCTGGACGAGATCGGGCGCCCCCGCCACGGCCGGGTCCAGTTGGCCGCGTCCCCCTGAGGAACCCGGCCCCGGCCCCGGCCCCGCTCCCGACTCCGGCTCAGGCCGGAGCCGGGACCGGGGAGCAGTGGGCCACCAGTTGGTCCATGGAGAGCTGGAGGACTCCGGCGAGGGCGGCGACGGTGAAGAAGGCCGGGGTCGGGGCCCGGCCGGTCTCGATCTTGCGGAGGGTCTCGGCGGAGAGGCCGGCGGCCGCGGCGATCTCGGCCATGGACCGCTCGCCGCGCGCCGAGCGCAGGAGGAGGCCCAGGCGCTCGCCGCGCTCGCGCTCTTCGGGGGTCAGGGGTGTGCGCACCATGACGCCATTCTAATACCGGTATAGTAATTGGCATGGTGGAGATCAAGACGAACGAATCCCTGGCGGCCATGCGCGAGGCCGGACGGGTGGTGGCGCGTGCCCTGGCGGCCGTGCGGGAGAAGGCGGCGCCCGGTGTCCGGCTGACCGACCTGGACCGGGTCGCGCGCGAGGTGCTGGACGAGGCGGGCGCCGCCTCGCCCTTCCTCGGCTACCGCCCGGAGTGGGCGCCGGTGCCGTTCCCGGCGGTGGTGTGCCTGTCGGTGAACGACGCGATCGTGCACGGCGTCCCGGACGACACCCGGCTCGCGCCGGGCGACCTGGTGTCGGCGGACTGCGGGGCGCTGCTCGGCGGCTGGGCGGGCGACTCGGCCGTCAGCTTCACGGTCGGCCGGGCCCGGCCGGAGGACGCGCGGCTGATCGCCACGGCCGAGGAGGCCCTGGAGGCCGGGATCGCGGCGGCCGTCGTCGGCAACCGGATCGGGGACGTCGCGCACGCGATCGGCCGGGTGTGCCGGGCCGCCGGGTACGGCATCCCGGACGGCTTCGGCGGGCACGGGATCGGCCGCACCATGCACGAGGACCCGGGCGTCCCCAACGAGGGACGCCCGGGCCGGGGCATGAAGCTGCGCCACGGGATGACGCTGGCGATCGAGCCGATGCTCGTCGGCGGCGGCACGGACGACTACTACACGGCGGGGGACGGCTGGACGATGCGCACGGTCGACGGCTCGCGCGCCGCGCACGCCGAGCACACGGTGGCGATCACGGACGACGGCCCGCGCATCCTGACGGCGCTGTAGGGATCCCCGGGAAGGCCCGGGAAGACCCGGGGAGCCCCCGGAGGCCCCGGGGAGCCCGGGGAACCTGAGGAGCCCGGGGAGCCGTGGGGCGCCCCGGGGAAGAGCCGGCTACCTCCCCGCCGGCCGGACCACCATCGCGGAGCCGCCGCCCCGGCGGACCTTCTCCGCCGCGGCCACCCAGCGGCCGTCCGGCAGGCGCTGGACGCCGGTCGCCGCGCCGATCTCCGGGTTCTGCCGGAAGCCGTGCCCGATCGCCTCCAGTTCGGCCCGGACGGGGCTGTTCCACAGGCCGGGTTCGAGTTCGGTGGTGGTCTGGTTGCGCTGGCTGGCGCGCGGCGCGGCGATCGCCTCGACGAGCGGCAGGTCCCTGTCGACGACTCCGGTGAGGGTCTGCAGGACCGTGGTGATGATGGTGGCGCCGCCCGGGGAGCCGAGCGCGAGGACGGGCCTGTCGTGGCGGTCGAGGACGATCGTCGGGGAGATCGAGGAGCGCGGCCGCTTGCCGGGGCCGGGCAGGTTCGGGTCGTGCACGGCCGGGTTCGCCGGGGCGAAGGAGAAGTCGGTCAGCTCGTTGTTGAGCAGGAAGCCCCGGCCGGGCACGGTGATCCCGCTGCCGCCGGTGGACTCGATGGTGAGGGTGTACGCGACGACGTTGCCCCACTTGTCGGCCACCGTCAGATGGGTGGTGTTCTCGCCCTCGTACGTGGTCGGGGCCGCGGTCCCGCCGGGGGCGCACGCCGCCGGGTCGCGGGGGTCGCCGGGCGCGAGCGGGCTGGTCAGGACGGCGTCGTCGCGGATCAGGCAGGCGCGGGAGTCCGCGAACCGCTGGGAGAGCAGCCCGCGCGTCGGCACGGACTCGAAGGCCGGGTCCCCGACCCAGCGGCCCCGGTCGGCGAAGGCGATGCGGCTCGCCTCGATGAAGCGGTGCAGGTAGCGGGCCTGCGAGGCGCGGGAGAGGTCGGTGTTCTCCAGGATGTTGAGCGCCTCGCCGACGCTGGTGCCGCCGGAGGAGGAGGGGGCCATGCCGTAGACGTCGAGCCCCCGGTACGCGACCTTCGTCGGCGCGCGGAACACGGTCCGGTACGACGCCAGGTCGCGCTCCGTCAGGTCGCCGGAGCGGACGTTCCGGGTGGCACCGGGACGGACGGGCGGCTTGCGGACGGTGTTGACGACGTCCCGGGCGAGCGGCCCCTTGTAGAGCGCGCCGATACCCTCGCGGCCGAGCTTCTCGTACGTACGGGCCAGGTCGGGATTCCTGAAGCGGGAGCCGACCGCGGGCAGTTGCCCGCCGGGCAGGAAGAGGTCGGCGCTGGCCGGGAAGTCGCGGAAGCGGGCCTCGTTGGCGGCCGTCTGGGAGCGGAAGGTCTCGTCGACGGTGAAGCCCTCGCGGGCGAGGCGCTCGGCGGGTTCGAGCAGGGTGGAGAGCCGCTTGCTGCCCCAGGCGTCGAGGGCGGACCGCCAGGTCGCCGGGGTGCCGGGGGTGCCGACGCCGCGCCCGCTGGTCATGCCCTCCTCGAAGGGGATGGGGGCGCCGTTCTCCGTGAAGAGGTTCGCGTCGGCGGAGCGGGGCGCGGTCTCGCGGCCGTCGATGGTGTGCACGCTGCGGCTCTTCGCGTCGTAGTGGACGAAGTAGCCGCCGCCCCCGATGCCGGCCGAGTAGGGCTCGGTGACGCCGAGCGCGGCCGCGACGGCGACGGCGGCGTCGACCGCGTTGCCTCCCTTGCGGAGGATCTCGATCCCGGCGGCCGAGGCGTCGGCGTCGACACTGGCGACGGCTCCGCCGTAGCCGGTCGCGACGGGCTCCTTGACGGGTGGCCCCACCGCCGTCGGCGGCGCGGCGGCGCCCATCGAGAACACCGTCGCCGTGACGGCGAGAACGGAGACCTTGCCAGCGGCGGAGCGACGCATTCGTACCTCCAGTCAACAACCGTCCGCGCAGCGTAACTTCCTCCCGCCCCTCCCGTCAGGAACGCCTCGAACGGGATCTCGAACCGGAAGCCGAACGGCCGCTAGCATGCGCGCCCATGAACGAAGACGTGCGCAACATCGTGCTCGGGGTGCTCGCCACCGGCGTCAGCGCCTCCCTCGGCTGGCTCGGCCGTACGTACCGCTGGCGGCGCGGACTCCGCCGCAAGCAGGCGTTCTTCGGGCTGCCCGGAGGCTCGGAGTGCCTGCTCGTGGTCAACAGGGAGGCCGGCGGGGACAACGTGGTGCACCGCTACGACGTCTTCGCGATGCTCGAACTCTCCGCGCTCGTCAAGGACTGCGGCGCGCAGGCGCGCATCCTGTCGCAGGACCAGACCCACCAGGGCTTCGGCGACCGCACCGAGTTCTGCGTGGGCGGGCCGTACTCGAACAGGCGCATGGCCGCTCACCTGGCCACCCTGCTGCCGGGGGTGAAGGTGAACGTGGACGTCGAGCCGTCCGAGGTCCGGGGCTCGATCACGATAGGCGCCGAGCGGTACCTCATGGAGAAGGGGCTGTCGGAGTACGTGATCCTGGCCCGGCTCACGGCCGGGGAGGGCCACCGGCCGGTCTTCCTCTTCTGCGGCCAGCGGGCGATCACCAACCAGGCGGCGACCCGCTACCTGGCCCGCCACCACGAGACCCTGGCCCGCCGCCACCGCGGCGGCTCGTTCGTGCTGCTCCTGAAGGTGGTCAACTCGGAGGCGTACGGCCCCGACGTGGTGGAACTGGTGGCCGACGTGACGCGCGCGGCCCGTACGGCTCCCCCGGCTCCCGAGCCCTCCGCCGCCGAACCGGCGGCAGCGGCCTGACCGGAGGGGCCCGACGGGGTGAAGACGTCACCATCATGACAGGTCAGAGGCGTTTTTCGTAGGACCGAACGCACAGTTCGCGAGCCTTGTCCGGTCCCTCCCCCGGCTCCCAGAATCACCGTCATGAATCACTCCGAGAACACCGGTCAGAACATCGATCAGGACGCGGTCCTGCGGGCGAGGACGATGCTGCTCGGGTCGGGGCGGCTCGGCCTGGCCCAGGAGGTCGAGGCGTACCGGGTCCTGGCGAGGGTGAGCCCGGCGGCGTATCTGCCGAAGCTCGCCGGAGCGCTGGGCCGGTACGGGGACGAGGTGGGGCGCAGGCGCGGCCCGGAGCGGGAACTGGTGCTGTACGCGGAGGCCGTGGACGCGGCCCGCCGCATCGGCGCCGACCACCCGAGGAGGACGGACCTGCTCCTCGGCGCCCTGAGGGACTACGAACGCACGCTCTTCGAGCTGGGGCGGCGGGCCGAGGGACGCGCGGTGTGCGAGGAGATGGCCGAGGCCGGGCGGCTCGGCTTCGAGCGGGGGCAGGCGGCGTATCCGGAGCGCGGAAGCGGTCGGCTGGCCGTCGTACTGGCCGAGGAGGGGCGCCACGGGGAGGCGGCGGACCTGCGGATGCGGGGCGCCGGCGCGGAGACCGAGGACTCCTTCTGGTCTGCGGTCGCGCGGGCGGCGGAGCTGGAGGCGGCCGGCCGGCGCGAGGAGGCGGTGGCGGTCTTCACCGGTCTCGTGGACGACACGCGGCGGGAGACGGAGAGCGGCTCCGCCCCGCTGGCCCGCCTGGTGTGGGAACTCGTGCACCGCTCCCGGATGCTGGACGCCGCCGGACGGCACGGGGAGGCCGGCGCGGACCGGCGGGAGGCCCTCGCGGTCCTCGACCGGCTCGCGGAGTCCGGCGAGCCCAGGAACTGGAGCGACATCCTCTCCTGGTGGACCACCCCGTACGCCCTGTCGGCCCGGACGGCGGAGCCTCCCGCGTCGCCGGAGGCCCCGGCGCCAGCGTTCGGCACCCACCTCCACCGCTGGTCGCGGGACACGCGGAAGGCCTACTTCGACGGCGTCCCCGCCCTGGAGGCCGAGGCCGCGCGCCTGTCGGCGGCGGGGCGGCTCACCGAACTCGCGGCCGTGCACCGCCGGCTGACCGTGCGGTCCGCCCTCTTCCACGAGAACCGCACCCATCGGATCGAGGAACCGCTCCGGCCGCTCTTCGACGAGGAGGTGGCGCTCGCCCGGCGCTCGGCGGAAGGACTCCCCCGGGCCCTGACCGACCGGGCGATGTTCCTCGTCGCGGCCGAGCGGTACCAGGAGGCCCGCGCGGACTTCGCGGAGGCCGTGGGCCTGTTCGGCGGTGCCGACCGGACGCCAATCGTTACCGCCACGTAACTTACCGGGGAGTTACCTCGGGTAAGCACCTGCGGTTACCGTCGGGTCACTTTCGCTGCCCCCCATCGCCGACCACCCATCGGCGTCCCCAGTGAGGAGTGCCCCGTGCGCACATCCCTGGTCCTCGCCGTCTCGGCCGCCCTCGTGGCCGGGACGGCCCTCGGGCTCGCCCCCGCCGCGCAGGCCGCGGAGGCCGGCGGCTCCACCGGCATCCGCTTCGTCGACATCGCGGGAGAGGGCGGCACCGTCCTCAAGGCGAACGTCCTCACCCCCGCCGGGTCCGCCGCCGGCGCCCGCCACCCCCTGATCGTGCTGCCCACCAGCTGGGCCATGCCCCAGATCGAGTACCTCGTCCCGGCGCAGAAGCTCGCCGACGCCGGTTACGTCGTGGTGAGTTACAACTCGCGCGGCTTCTGGCAGTCCGGCGGGGAGATCGAGACCGCGGGCCCCAAGGACGTCGCCGACGCCTCCAAGGTGATCGACTGGGCCCTGGCCAACACCGCCGCCGACCCCGACCGGGTGGGCATGGGAGGCGTCTCGTACGGCGCCGGGATCAGCCTGCTCGCCGCCGCGCACGACCCGAGGGTCAAGGCCGTCACCGCGCTCAGCGGCTGGGCCGACCTCATCGAGTCCATCTACAGCGGCCGGACCCAGCACCTCCAGGCCGCCGCCCTGCTCGGCGGCGCCGGGGCCCTCACCGGCCGCCCGGGCCCCGAACTCAAGCAGATCCTCAGCGACTTCCTCTCCTCCAACCTGGCCAAGGAGGAGGACATGATCGCCTGGGGCCGCACGCGCTCCCCGGTGACCCACCTGGACCGGATCAACGCCAACGGCGCCGCGATCATGCTCGGCAACGCCTGGGGCGACACCATCTTCCCGCCCAACCAGTACGCGAGCTTCTACGAGAAGCTCACCGGCCCCAAGCGCCTGGAGTTCCGCCCCGGCGACCACGCCACCGCCGAACTCACCGGTCTCTTCGGACTGCCCAACGACACCTGGACCAACGCCCGGCGCTGGTTCGACCGTTACCTCAAGGGCGCCGACAACGGCATCGACCGCGAGCAGCCCGTCCAGCTCAAGTCCCGCTCGACGGGCGGCTACGAGGGCTATCCGGACTGGAAGTCCGTGCACGCGAACCAGCGCACGTTCGACCTCGGCGGCACGCAGCGGGTGTGGGCGAACGTCGACTCCGGCGCCAACGGCGGGGTCACCCTGCTCACCAACGCCCTGGACCAGTTCCTCCGCACCCCGCCCGTCGTCTCCGTCCCCCTCCTCCCCCGCTCCTTCGCCGGCGTCTGGCAGTCCGAGCGGTACGACGCCCCGCAGCGGGTGCGCGGCACGGTGAAGGTGCACACCACGGTCGCCTCCACCGAGGAGAGCGGCACCCTCGTCGCGTACCTCTACGACGTGGGCCCGCTCGGCGTCGGCAAGCTGGTCAGCAACGCCCCGTACACCTTCCACGGCAAGGCGCCGGGGCAGCCGTTCGTCGTCGACCTGGAGCTGTTCTCCACGGCGTACGACGTGCCCGCCGGGCACCGGCTCGCGCTGGTCGTCGACACCGTCGACCCGCTCTACATCGAGCACAACCCGACCGGCGCGCAGCTGACCTTCTCCTCCCCGGCGGCCGACCCGTCGTACGTGTCGGTGCCGCTGCGGAAGGAGTGATCTCCGGCCGCCGCCGGGCGGGTGCGGCTCCCGCCCGCTACCCCTGTCCCGGCGGCGGCCCTCCCGGTCCGGCCGGAGCGACGTCCGCGGCCTTCGTCCTCGGGTCGCGGCGCTCCCTGCGGGCCACCCGGGTGGCGCACCAGGAGAGCAGCACGCACATCCCGATGTAGATCGGCGAGATGACGAGCACGACGGGGATGAACGGCAGGTCGTAGTCGAGGTCGGACGCGATCAGCTTGCCCGCGTGCAGGAACTCCTCGTAGGTGATGAGGAATCCGAGCGAGGTGTCCTTCAGGGCCACCACCAGCTGGCTGATGATGGCGGGCAGCATCGCGCGGACGGCCTGGGGCACGAGGACGTACGTCATCACCTGCGTCTTGCGCATGCCGAGCGCGTACGCGGCCTCGCCCTGGCCGCGTGCGACGGCGTGGACGCCGGTGCGGAAGACCTCGGCGAGCACGGAGCCGTTGTAGAGGGTCAGTCCGGTGACCAGGGCGGGCAGCGGCTGCGCCTTCAGCGCCACGAAGACGAAGAAGATCATCACGAGGACGGGCATGGCGCGGAAGAACTCCACGAAGAGGGTGGAGGTCCAGCGCAGGACGCGGTGTTCGGAGAGGCGTCCGGCGGCCAGGACGGCGCCGAGGACGAGCGAGAGGACCGACGCGCAGGCGAAGGCCTTCAGGGTGTTGCCGAGGCCCCTGAGCAGCAGCTCCTGGATGCCCTCGTAGAGGAAGGGCGACCACTTGGCGGAGGTGAACTGCCCGGTGTCGAACAGGAGGTGGAGGATCCAGCCGGCCAGGGCGAGGATCACGGCGGTGGAGAGGAGGCCGTAGAGGAGGTGGCGCCGCCGGGCGCCGGGCCCGGGGACGTCGTAGAGGGCGGTGGACTCGGTGGTCATCGGGCGACTCCCCAGCACTTCTCCATCACGTGGAAGAGGGCGCTGATGGTGAGGGTGATGATCAGGTAGCCGACGGCGATCCAGACGAAGGTCCAGACGATGTTGTAGCCGAGCTCGCTCAGCGTCTTGTAGGTGCCGAGGAGTTCGGTGACGCTGAACGCGCCCGCGATCGCGGAGTTCTTGGCGAGGGCGATCAGGGTCGAGCCGATGGGCGGGATGACGGTGCGGAAGGCCTGCGGCAGGACGACCGTGCCGAGGGTCTGGGTGAAGGTCATGCCCAGGCTGCGGGCCGCCTCGCCCTGGCCGCGCGGCACGGTGTTGATGCCGGAGCGCAGCACCTCGCAGACGAAGGCCGAGGTGTAGCAGCCGAGGGCGAGGACCGCGAACAGCTGGAAGGGCAGGACGAGTCCGAAGCGGGGCAGCCCCAGCATGACCGCGAAGAAGAGCAGGGTCAGGGGGGTGTTGCGCAGGACGGTCACCCAGGTCGTGCCGAAGACCCGGAGGGAGCCGACGGGCGCGACCCGGAAGGAGGCCATGACGAAGCCCAGGACGAGGGCGAGCGCCGAGGCGTAGACGGTGAGTTCGACGGTGCCGAGGAACCCCTTTCCGTAGATCGAGAAGTTGTCGGTCAGGACGTCCATGTCGGGAGGCTCCTGCGGATCAGCCCGCGGGGTAGCGGTCGATGGCGGGCGGCGGCGGGGCGGGGACCCCGGAGAGGCCGAGGGTGGCGTCGTACGCCTTCTTCCAGTCGCCGCTCTCCTCGTGGGCGGCGAGGGCGTCGTCGAGGGCGAAGCGGAGCGCGTTGTCGTCGCGGGGGACGCCGATGCCGTACGGCTCCTCGGAGAACGGCCTGCCGACCACCTTGAGCTCGTCGGGGACCTTGGCCGCGTAGCCGAGGAGGATTGTGTCGTCGGTGGTGACCGCGTCGACCTGGAAGGTCAGCAGGTTGTCCACGCAGACGGAGTACGTGTCGTAGGCGACGAGTTCGGCCTGCGGGTGGTCCTTCTCGATCCGCTGGTACGGGGTGGAGCCCGCGGCGGAGCAGACCCGCTTGCCGGCGAGGTCCTGGGGTCCGTCGATGTCGTGCTCGTCGGTGCGGACGAGGAGGGACTGTCCGGCCAGGTAGTACGGCCCGGCGAACCCCACGAGCTTCTTGCGGTTGTCGTTGATGGTGTACGTGCCGACGTAGTAGTCGATCTGGCCGTTCTGCCGAGGGAGGCCGCCATCATCTTGGCGATCTCGATGTCGAAGCCGGAGTAGCGGCCGGAGGCGGGGTCCTTCTCCCCCATGTAGGGCTGGTCCTCCTTGGCGCCGACGACGAGCCGGCCGCGCTTCTTCGCCCGGTTCCAGGTGGCCGAGTCGGGCAGGGTGAAGTCCGACCGCACCTGGTAGACGGGGAGTTGGTCGGGCTGCGGGCCCTTGACGGGCGGGCTGCCCTCCCGGCCGCAGCCGCCGAGCGCCGCCGCCGCGGCGAGCAGCAGGGCGAGCGCGGCCAGGGTCCGGTGCGTACGCTGCATGGTTCCCGTCCGGTCAGTGCTTGAGGATCTTGGAGAGGAAGTCCTTGGCGCGCTCGCTGCGCGGGGCGGTGAAGAACTCCTCCGGCGCGCGGTCCTCGACGATCCGGCCGTCGGCCATGAAGACGACCCGGTTGGCGGCGGACCGCGCGAAGCCCATCTCGTGGGTGACGACCACCATCGTCATGCCGTCCCGGGCCAGCTGCCGCATGACCTCCAGGACCTCGGTTGATCATCTCGGGGTCGAGGGCCGAGGTCGGCTCGTCGAAGAGCATGACCTTCGGGTCCATCGCGAGCGCGCGGGCGATCGCCACGCGCTGCTGCTGGCCGCCGGAGAGCTGGGCCGGGAACTTGTCGGCCTGCGAAGCGAGTCCGACCCGGGCGAGGAGTGCGCGCGAACGCCGGTCGGCCTCCTCCTTCTTGCGCCCCCGGACCTTGATCTGCGCGAGGGAGACGTTCGCGAGGACGGTCTTGTGCGCGAAGAGGTTGAACGACTGGAAGACCATGCCGACCTCGGCCCGCAGCCGGGCCAGCGCCCGGCCCTCCTCGGGGAGCGGCTGTCCGTCGATGAGGATCTCGCCCGACTCGACGCGCTCCAGGCGGTTCATCGCCCGGCAGAGGGTGGACTTGCCGGATCCGGAGGGGCCGATGACGACGACCACCTCCCCGCGGCCGACGGTGAGGTCGACGGACTGGAGGACGTGCAGGGCGCCGAAGTGTTTGTTGACGCCACGCAGTTCGATCAGCGGATCGACGACGGCCATGCGCTGCCCTGCCCCATTCCTCAGCGGTGTCGCGTTTCCCGTGGGGGCCGCGTCACCCGTGGGGGCCGCGGTCCAGGCAAACTATCCACCGCAAAAGGGACTTCAAGGGCGACACACGTGAAACATGGATAAGCCGTATTTACTGCGGAAGGGTGGCGGGCCAAGGGGTCCGCGTCAGTACTCGGCGGCCTCCGCGTACACCTGGGAGAGCTGCGGCGCGCCCGTCATCGCCCAGTCGAGACCGGCCTCGACGACCTGGATCTCCCGGCCGGAGGCGAGCTGCACCACCGGGCCGCCGCCGGGGCGCATCTGCCAGCGGGCGGCCGGGACGTTGCGGACGATCACCGTGCCGAGGTAGAGCCCGGCGTCGTTCCCGAACCAGGGCAGTCCCTCCGGGTCTTCCCGCCAGCGGGGCGGCAGCTGGTCGAGCTCCTGGAGGGAGCGCGGGGTGTCGTCGAGCGCCACCCCGGCCTCCGCGACCCGGGTGCGCAGCAGCTCGCACTCGGCGAACAGCTCGGCCATCCCGTCCGGGGCGCGGTCGAAGGCGGCGGCCGGCGGGGAGCCCGGGGAGTCGAGGTGGTGACGTTTGCGCCAGCTGTCCAGAAACGGGATGTTCATCCGAACAGCCTCGCACCGGCACCTCCCGGTCCACCACTCGGCGCGCGGAGATCGTTTCCGGGCGGCCGCCCCGCCGGGACGGCCGCACACCGCCGTGACCGGCCGCGATGCGCCGGGGCCGACCCCGATGCACCGGGCCGACCGTGATTCGCCCGGACCGGTCGCGATCCGCCGGGCGGGCGGTCCTACACGTCGAGGTCGACGACGACGGGGGCGTGGTCCGAGGCGCCCTTGCCCTTGCGCTCCTCGCGGTCCACGTAGCTGTCCGCGACCGCCTCGGCGAAGGACTTGTTGCCGTAGACCAGGTCGATGCGCATGCCCTTGTTCTTCGGGAAGCCGAGCTGGCGGTAGTCCCAGTAGGTGAAGGGGTGGTCGTACTTGAGGGGGCGCGGGACCACGTCGCGCAGGCCCGTCTCGCGCAGGGCCGCGAGCGCGGCCCGCTCCGGCTCCGTCACGTGCGTGGCGCCCTCGAAGACGGCGACGTCCCAGACGTCCTCGTCGGCCGGCGCGATGTTGTAGTCGCCGAGGACCGCGAAGGGGCGGTCCCCCGCCGCGTCCTCCCCGACGGCCGTCCTGAGCGCCTCAAGCCAGCGCAGCTTGTAGGCGTAGTGCTCGTGGGCGACCTCGCGGCCGTTCGGCACGTACACCGACCAGACGCGGACCGGGCCGCAGGTCGCGGAGACCGCCCGGGGCTCCTGCGCCCCGTCGTACTCCGGGCCGCCGGGCAGGCCCGTGACCACGTCGTCGAGGCCGACGCGGGAGAGCAGCGCGACGCCGTTCCACCGTCCGGTGGCGTTGACCGCCGACTCGTAGCCCAGTTCGCGCAGTTCCTCGGTGGGGAACTGCTCGGCGGTGCACTTGGTCTCCTGGATGCACAGCACGTCGGTGCCGCTGCTCTCCAGCCAGGCCAGGAGACGGGGCAGCCGGGCGGTGATCGAGTTGACGTTCCAGGTGGCGATGCGCATGGGCGCAAGCCTACTGGCGGGCACCGACAACGGCCGGTCCTCCGGGGCCGTCTCAGACGTCGGCGGAGTGCCCCGGGGCGAGCCGGGAGTGGTCGGTGCCGCCGAGTTCGCCGATCTGGCGGTCGTAGATCGGCCGGGCGAGGTCGGTGAGCAGGGCGTCGTGGATGTCGTACGCCCGGCGCGGCTTCAGCTCGCGCACGTAGTCGATGACCTCGGAGATCTTGTTCCAGGGGGCCATGACGGGCAGCAGGAGCGTGTCGACGGGGTGGTCGGGCACGGTGAGCGCGTCGCCGGGGTGGAAGACGGAGCCGTCGACGAGGTAGCCCACGTTGGTGATGCGCGGGATGTCGGGGTGGATCACCGCGTGCAGCTCGCCGTGCACCTGGACGTCGAACCCGGCGGCCGTGAAGGCGTCGCCGTGGCCGACGGTGTGCACCCGGCCGGGGAAGGCCGCCGAGATCCGCTCGGCGACGCTGCGCAGCGTCCAGATCTCGGCGGCCGGGTTCGCCTCCAGGGCGGCCCGCAGCCGGCCCTCGTCGAAGTGGTCGGGATGCTCGTGGGTGACGAGCAGCGCGTCGGCCCCGAGGGCGGCGTCCCCCTCGGTGAACCCGCCGGGATCGAGGACGAGCGTCCGCCCGTCCTTCTCCAGCCGGACGCAGGCGTGGGACTTCTTCGTCAGCTTCACGCGTCCAGGCTACGCCGGGGGCGTGGTCTCCTCCGCGATGACGCGGGCGACGACCCGCAGGGCGGTCTCGGCGGCCGGGAGGCCGCAGTACACGCCCGCGTGGAGCACGATCTCGCGGATCTCGTCGGGCGAGAGGCCGTTGCGGAGGGCGGCCCGGGTGTGGTCCGCGAGGGCCTCCCGGTGGCCCCCGGCGAGGAGGGCGGTGAGGGTGACGGCGCTGCGGACGCGCCGGTCGAGGCCCGCGCGGCTCCAGACCTCGCCCCACTCGTAGCGGTTGACGAGCCCCTGGAGGGTGCCGTCGGGGTCCTCGGCGAGGGCCCGGTCCACCTGGGCGTCGCCGAGCACCTCGCGGCGCAGCCCGAGCCCCCGCTCGTACGGGTCGGGGCGGGCGTCCCCGGCGGGCTCGGCGGCCGGGGCGGGGGCCGCGGGCTCGGCGGCGGGCGCCGGTCCCGCGGGGAGCGGCGGCACGGTCAGGGTGCCGCTGGTGTCCTGGACCGTCCCGGCGAAGTGGTCGAGGAGCAGGTCGGTGACGGCGGCGGGCTGCTCGACGGGGGCGAGGTGGGAGGCGCCGGGGACGACGGCGAGCCGGGCGTCGGCGATGCCGGCGACCAGGGTGCGGGCCTCGGCGGGCCCGGTGACCTGGTCCTCGGAGCCGACGAGCACGAGCGCGGGGACGCCGACGCGGCCGAGGGCCTCGCGGACGTCGAAGACGGCGAGGGCCTCGCAGGCGGCGATGTAGCAGGCGGGGTCGGTCGTGCGGACCATCTGCACGGCCCAGTCGACGATGGCGGGCTGCGCGCCGGCGAAGAGCGGGGTGAACCACTGCTCGGGGGCGGTGCGGGCCATCGGCTCCAGACCGTTGGCCCGCACGATGACGCCCCGCTGCCGGAACTCGTCGGCGGTGCCGAACCGGGGCGAGGTGGCGACCAGGGCGAGCGAGGCGACCCGGTGGGGCGCCCGCAGCGCGAGGTCGAGCCCGACGGCCCCGCCGAGGGAGCAGCCCGCGTACCCGAAGCGCTGGATCCCGAGCGCGTCGAGGGTGGCGAGCAGCCGGTCGCCCAGCTCGGCGACGGAGCTGAAGGGCTGCGCGGGCGCGCCGCCGTGTCCGGGGAGGTCGAAGCGTACGATCCGCCAGTCCCGCGTGAGGTCGGGGATCTGCCGGTCCCACATGTGGAACGTGGTGCCCAGGGAGGGCCCCAGGACCAGGACCGGAGCGTCCTCTCGCCCGTCGACGCGGTGCTGCAGGGTGTTCGGTGGTGTCTCACTCACCCGCTAGACCCTCTCATCTCTCACAAGCTCTCACATCACCAGGTCGAACCTAGCGGCTCCCGCTCCGGCCGGGTGCCGGATCCGGCACCACCGACGATTCCCGTCCGCCCGCGCGGTCGCGGTGATTCGCTCGGGGCGAGTCCTGCGGGAGTGGCCGTGCTGCTGCCCGTCGGGGCGACCGGAGTCCGTTCGGACGGCTGCTCCGGGTCTCACCGGCTCCGCCCGGCTCGACTCACGACCTGACCGCCGCACGGCAGCACGGGATCGTCGAAGCCCTCACCGAAGCGGGACTCAGACGCTGGGCGGACGAGGCGGGTCAAGGCGTCGGCAGATTCGTCCGCTTACCGTTTCGGGGCCAGCGCCTCGACTCGTCCTCATACGCAGCGACGTTCCGAGCTGGGGCCGACGGCTTCGGAGGTCTCCGGCGCGTCGCGCCGGGCGCACGGGTGGAACTCCCCGCCCCGGAGCGCCGGTCCCCGCACACCCGGTCGCCGCTCCCGCGACGGTCACCGGGGCGCGTCGCCGCGCAGCAGCAGGGCGGCCAGTGCCAGGGCGCTGCCGCGGGGGGAGGCGACGTCGAGGCCGGTGAGTTCGGTGATCCTGGCCAGCCGGTTGTCCACGGTGTTGGGGTGCAGCCCGAGGCGGTGGGCGGTGCCGCGCCGGTCCAGCCGGTGTTCGAGGTGGACGCGCAGGGTCTCGACGAGTTCGGGCCGGTCACCGACGGGATCGAGAAGGGCGGCGATGCGGTCGCTGCTCTCGTCGTGGCGGGAGAGGTGGTACTCCAGCAGGACGTCGTCCATGCGGTGCGGGCCGGCGGGGCGTCCGCAGGCGCGGGCGACCCGGACGATGTCGGTGGCGGTGCGGGCGGCGGCCGGCACGTCCTGGGCCGTGGCGGCGGTGACCGCGGCCAGCCGGACGTCGTGACCGCACACCTGCCGGAGCCGGACGGCCAGCTCCTCGCAGGCGCGGACGCCGTCGGTGTCGTCCGTCCGCCGCGGAGCGATCACGTGGCCGCCGTCGACATCGAGCAGCGACACCGCCCCGGATCCGAGGGCGCGGTCGAGAACGGTCTGCACGCGGCGCACCCGGCGACGGTCCGCGACGGCCGAGGCCGCCGGATCCCGCTCCCGCGGGACGTGCAGGTGGACGACGAGAGCGGGGCCTTCGAGGCCCAGTTCCTCGAAGGCCCGCGCGGGAGGCAGCGAGCCGTCCAGCAGCCCGCGCACCAGGGACCGGTGGTGTTCGCGGCGTTCGGCGAAGAGCGCGGCCTGCTCGTCGAGGTAGGTCTCGGCGACGGCTCCGATGACGGCTTCGTGACCGCGCAGGAGGAGGTCGACGAGTTCCAGGAGCGCGGCTTCCTCCCCGGCGACGGCCTCGTCCCTGAGGGCCTGCCACAGGACGTGGACGGCCGTCGAGTGACTGCGCAGCAGCGTGTGCAGGGGCATGCCCTCGTCGGCGCGCTGGGCGGCGCGCTCCCGGAAGAGGCGGTAGTCCCCGTCGTCGTCCCGGGCATCACGCACGCGGTGCAGGAAGAGGCGCAGCCCGTGGCGGACCGTCGCGGCGACCTCCACGTCCTTCACGTCGGTGGGGAGGTCGCGGTACCCGGGGAGTCGTTCGAAGGATTCCCGGGCCATGCGGCGGGCGAGCTCGTTGACGCGGCTCTCGCACCGGGCGGCAAGGGCCTGGGCGGCGGGTGAGGGAGCCGGGTACGCGCCCTGGCGTCCGGGCGGCGGGGCACTCGGCATCGAGGCTTCCTCCCTGGGGGTTGTGACGGGTCACAGCCGATGCCGCGAACCACTGTGAAGACCGCGGGTGTCTCCCCGTCGGGCTCCGGCGCAGACTCTACAGACATCAGAGGGCCACGCGAGGGGACGCGGGACGCGGTCCCCGGGCTGACGTACGAGGAGCCGGGTGTTATGACGGAACACAGTGCGAGCGGTTACATGGAGTACGCGGACCGGGTCTGGTCCGGCGAGGAGTCGCTGCTGGCCCACTTCACGGGAGAGTTCGCCGACGGCGGTCTCGTGGCGGTCGGCGAGCGGACCGCGCTCTTCCCGGCCTTCGCGAACGTGTCGGTGTTCGACACCGGTGACGGTCTGGTGCTGATCGACTCCGGCGACATCCGGACGGCGTCCCGGCTGCACGCGTCGGTGCGCGACCACTCGGCGGATCCGGTGAGCGCGGTCGTCTACACCCACGGTCACGTGGATCACGTCTTCGGCCTGGCGCCGTTCGACCAGGAGGCGGCCGACGCGGGCACGGAGCGCCCCGAGGTCTTCGCCCACGAGGCGGTGGCGGCACGCTTCGACCGCTACCGCGAGACCGCCGGGTACAACACGTGGATCAACCGGCGGCAGTTCGGCGTCCCGTCCCTGCAGTGGCCGACGCAGTACCGCTACCCCGACACCACCTACCGGGACCGGCTCACCGTGCGCCGGGGAGAGCTGACCTTCGAGCTGGTGCACGCGCGCGGGGAGACGGACGACCACACCTACGTGTGGATCCCGGAGCTGCGCACCCTGTGCACCGGTGACCTGTTCATCTGGAACTCGCCGAACGCCGGCAACCCGCAGAAGGTGCAGCGCTATCCGGTGGAGTGGGCACGGGCGCTGCGCGACATGCAGGAGCTGGACGCCGAGGTCCTGCTCCCCGGGCACGGGGTGCCGATCCTCGGCTCCGACCGCATCCGTCAGGCCCTCGGCGACACGGCCGAGCTCCTGGAGTCGCTGTGCGACCAGACACGGGACCTCATGAACGCCGGGGCGCGTCTGGACGAGGTGCTGCACGGGGTGAAGGTTCCGCCGGGCCTCCTGGAGAAGCCGTACCTCCACCCGGCGTACGACGAGCCGGAGTTCGTCGTGCGCAACCTCTGGCGGCTGTGGGGCGGCTGGTACGACCAGAACCCGGCGCACCTCAAGCCGGCCCCCGAAGCGGCGCTGGCCGCCGAACTCGCCGACGCGGCGGGCGGCGCCCGAGCGCTGGCGGACCGGGCCGGGCAGCTGCTCGGCCTCGGCGAACTGCGCCTGGCGGCCCACCTCGCCGAGACCGCCGCCCTGGCCGCACCGGCCGACCGGGAGGTCGCCCGGATCCGGGCCGAGGTCTTCGCCCGCCGGGCCGAGCGGGAGACCTCGACGATGGCGCGCGGCGTCTTCAACTGGGCGGCCGCCGAATCCGCCGCCGTCGCCGAGGGCACGGACGTCGCCACCGAGCTGACGCGCAGCGACGAGGGGCGGCGACGGGCCGCGGGAGCCATCAGCGTGGGCGTCGTCGACGACGACGGCTGCGGATGCGGCACGCCCGCGGATGCCGACGCACGGCAAGGGGCGTGACCATGGAGGCGACCCACGTCCCGACGCGACCCACCGGGCCGGTGGTGACGGCGCCTGCCGGCCGGCAGGCGTGGACGACCACCTGGCTGCTGCTGGCCTTCATGCTGGTGAACTTCGCCGACAAGGCCGTCCTGGGCCTTGCCGGACCGGAGATCATGAAGGAGTTCGGTCTCGGCCGTCAGGAGTTCGGCACCGCCCAGGCCGCGTTCTTCGGCCTCTTCTCGCTCTCCGCCCTCGGCGTGTCGTTCCTGACGCGCAAGGTGCGCACCTCGGTGCTGCTCCTGGTGATGGGCCTGCTGTGGTCGGTCGCCCAGCTGCCGATGCTCTGGGCCGCGGCGGGCTTCGGGACGCTGATCGCGACGAGGGTGCTGCTCGGCTTCGCCGAGGGGCCCGCGGCCCCGGTGGCGGTCCACCACGTGCACGGCTGGTTCGAGCAGCGGGAGCGCACCCTGCCGACCGCGATCCTCATGGTCGGCGCTGCGGCGGGCGTCGCGGTGGCGGCGCCGACCCTGGGCGCGGTGATCTCCCACTTCGGCTGGCGATGGGCCTTCGGAGCGGCGGGCGCCGCCGGGCTCCTGTGGGCCGCGGTGTGGACGGTGAAGGGCGGGGAGGGGCCGCTGGCCCCGCCCGTGGGCCGTCGGGCGCCCACCGCGGACGGCGGATCCGGGCTCCCGGAGGTACCGCTGCGGAAGGTCTTCCTCTCCGGCACGTTCGTCACGGCGGCCCTGGGCGCGTTCGCCGCCTACTGGGTGATGAGCGCCAAGCTCACGTGGCTGCCGGACTACCTCCAGACGGTGGTCGGCTGGAACCTGAAGCAGGCCGGTACCGCGGTCGGCGCGGCGGCTGTCGCCAACGGGGCGGTCCTCCTGGCGCACGGGCTGCTGGCCCGCCGGGCCGCGCGGCGCGGCACCGGGGGAAGGCTGCCCGCCGGCGCCGGCGCCGGTCTGCTGCTGGTGGCCTCGGCGGTCGCGGTGACCGTGTTCGCGACCGCCGACGCGCTCTGGATCAAGGTCCCGATGATGTTCGGTCCGATGGCTCTGGCCCTGGTCATGATCACCGTCGCGCAGACGGCCATCGCCCGGATCACGCCGCCCTCCCAGCGCGGCGTCGTCCTCGGCGCCCTGGTGGCGGTCTTCGCCCTGGGCGGGATCGTGTCGCCCCTGGTGCTGGGCCGGATCGTGGACAGTGGCGCGTCAGCCGCGATCGGCTATCGGGACGGCTGGCTCGTCACGGCAGGTCTGCTGCTGGTCACCGGCCTCCTGGCGGCCCTCTTCATGCGCCCGGAGAAGGACGCGCGGCGCCTCGGCGTCCCGGAGTCCCCGGCCGCCGGGATTCCCGTCAGCCACTGAAAGGGCGGGAGCGCGGGCCCGCTGCTCAGGCCGGCCCGCCGGTCGCCGCCGAGACGGCGTCGTCCACGGTGCGGTGGAGGCCGTGCGGTCCGACGCGGTCCGCCAGGACGTGCCGGGCCAGGTCCCGTTCGGCGCGTGCCCGTACGTGCGCCACGTGCAGGGTGATGTCCTTCCTGGCCAGTTCCTCTCCCAGTTCGTCGAGCGTGTCGAGGACCGGGATGCCGAGCCGATAGCTGCCGGTCAGGTCCAGGACGACGGCTCGCGGGGGCGGGGAGGCGTCCGCGACCAGGTCACGGACGGCGAGGCGGACGCGGTCGACGTTGCCGAAGAACAGGCTGCCGTCGGGCCGCACGGCGAGCACGCCGGGGGTGGTGGCCGCGTCCGGGTGCTGCGCGGTGTCGGCGTACAGACGGGTGCCGGGCAGGCGCCCGAGGACGGCGACGTTGCGGCGGCCGGCGGCGGCGATGAAGAGGAGGAGGGAGAGCGCCACGGCCAGCAGCAGTCCGGGAAGCAGGTCGAAGAGGAGGACGCCGATCAGGGCGGTGAGCGCCACCCACAGGCTCTGCCGGTCCAGTGCCGCGTAACGGCGCAGTTCGTCCGTCCTCATGAAGCCGCGTACGGCCACGATCACGATGGCGCCCAGGACCGGTTCGGGCAGGTCGGTGAAGAGCGGGGTGAGGAAGGCCCCGGTCAGCAGGATCAGGCCCGCGGCGATCAGGGACACCATCGGGGTGCGGCCGCCCGCGCCGGTCGCCGCCGCGCTGCGCGAGGCGCTGCCCGAGACGACGAAACCCCGGACCAGGCCGACGGCGATGTTGCCGAGGCCGACCGCGACCATCTCCCGGTCGGCGTCGACCTCCTGGCCGTGTTCGCGCGCGAAGCGGTTGGCGATGCTGAACGCCTCGGCGAAGACCACCAGGGCGACGCCGAGCGCACCCGCCGACAGGGCGATCCAGTCCTCGGCCGCGATGCCCGGCAGGTGCGGTACGGGGACGGCCTGGGGAATCTCGCCCACGACGTCCACGCCGTGGTCCTTCAGGCCCAGGGGGGCGGAGAGGACCAGTGCGAGGGCGAGCACGATCAGCGCGGCGGGCAGGCGGGGCGCGAACCGTTCCAGCAGGAGCAGCAGCGCCAGCGCACCGGCTCCGACGGCGAGCGTGGCGAGCGACCAGTCGGGCGCCTTGCGCAGGATGGTCCACAGGCGCTCGAAGAAGTCGCCGTCCCCGCTGGAGACGCCGACGAGCTTGGCTCCCTGCCGGACGACGATGGTCAGGGCCATCCCGAACAGGAAGCCCACCAGAGCGGGCTCGGCGAGGAAGTTGGTGACGAACCCCAGGCGGGCGACGCCGGCGACCAGCAGCACCGCCCCGACGACGACCGCGAGAGCGGCCGAAAGGCCGACGGCGTCCTTCGGATCACCGCTGATGTCGGACACGGCCGCCGCCGACAGGACCGCCGCCGCCGACGTCGCGCCGACGATCAGGAAGTTGGACCGGCCGAACAACGCGTACACCAGCAGGGCCACCGGAGCGGCGTAGAACGCGTTCTGCGGGGGCAGCCCGGCGATCTGCGCGTACGCGACGCTCTCGGGGACGATGAGCGCCCACGCCGTGAGCGCCCCCAGCACGTCGCCCCGCAGCAGACCCTTGTGGTAGCGACCCAGCCAGTCGGCCACCGGCCGGTTCCGGTGTTCCTGTCCGGCGCTCACGCGGACGACCTCGGAGAATCCCTCGTGAGCCGCATGGCCGGCTCCTTCGCTGCGTCCGGTTCGTGCCCGAGGGGCAGGGCTGCGGATGCGTCCCACGAAGTAGCGTGACATTTTGAAGCGATATGTGCGCTCTGTGCGAGGAGGCCGGTGTGTCGGAGCTGACGGTCGAGGAGGCGCGGCGGACCGCGGCCGAGGGCTGGATCTGGGGGTACGCGCTCCTGGAGAACTACCGGACGATGTACCCGCAGGCGGTCGACTCCGACGACCCCCGGTACGTGGGGGGCTTCGGCCGCTTCCGGCACTACTCGGAGCCGTTCACCCCGGCCAACACCGACGTGGTGACCCCGAACAACGACACCCCCTACTCGTGGGCCTGGCTGGACCTGCGCGCCGAGCCCTGGGTGATCTCGGTGCCGGCCGTGGACCGGTACTACGTCCTGCCGCCGCACGACCTGGACACCTCCTACGTCGGCTACGTCGGCGCCCGTACGACCGGCCCGGAGGCGAGCGACCACCTGGTCGCCGGGCCCGGCTGGGACGGCGTCGTTCCCGAGGGCATCACGGGCGTGCTGCGCGCCGACACCTTCCTGGTCGGCATCCTGGGCCGCACCTGTCTGGCCGGCCCCGACGACGTACCGGCCCTGCGGGCGATCCAGGAGCGGTACCTCCTCCGGCCGCTGTCGGAGTTCACCGGCACCGCCGCACCGCACCCGGTCGAGGAGCCGGTGTGGCCGGTCTGGCGGGAGGAGGACCTCGACACCGTCGAGTTCTTCACCCTCCTCGACTTCCTGCTCCGGTTCTTCCCCGTCCTCGACGGCGAGCGGGAGCTGCGGGACCGGCTCGCCGCCCTCGGAGTGACGGGCGGCGGCGAGTTCGAGCCCTCGGCCCTGAAGCCCGAGATCCGCGCCGCGATCGAGCGGGGCGTCGCGGACGCCCGCGCGCGTCTGGAGGAGGCGAAGAAGGACGCCGCCGACTCCACCCACTGGTTCGGCACCCGCGCCGAGCACGGCGACGACTACCTGACCCGCGCCGTCGGCGTCGACAAGGGCCTGTACGGCCTGCCGGCGGCGGAGGCGTGGTACGCGGGGTGGGCCCAGGACGACCAGGGCAACCGGCCGCCGAACGCCTCCACGCACGACCACGTCATCCGCTTCGCCCCCGGCGCGCTGCCGCCCGCCCGCTCCTTCTGGTCGGCCACGATCTACCGGCTGCCCGAACGGCTCCTCGTCGCCAACGAGATCGACCGCTACTCGATCGGCGACCGCACTCCCGGGCTGGTCCACGACGACGACGGCGGCCTCACCCTCTACGTGCGCAAGGACCGCCCGACCGAGCCGAAGCAGGCCGCGAACTGGCTGCCCGCGCCCGACGGACCCTTCACCATCGCCATCCGCGTGTACGGTCCCGAGCCCTCGGTCCTCGACGGCACCTGGACCCTGCCCGCCCTGAGCGTCGACGCCTGACAGGAGCCGACCGTGAACAGCCAGACCAGTCCGAGCAGCACCGACAGCCGTGCCGCCGGCGGCCTCGCCGACCTGGCCGCCGACGCGTACGTCTACGGCTACCCCCTCGTCTTCGACGTGTCGATGATCTCCGCGTCCACGCACAAGGGCTTCGGCTCGCTGCCGCCCACCCCCTTCAACCGCTTCGGGCACTCCACCAAACTGGCCACCCCCGACGCCCACTTCGTGTCCGTCAACAACGACACCGTCTACTCCATCGCCCAGGTCGACCTCTCCGGCGGCCCGCTCCTCCTCCACGTCCCGGACACGGCCGGCGCGTACTACGTCCTGCAGTTCGTGGACGTGTGGAGCAACAACTTCGCGTACCTGGGAAAACGCGCCACCGGTACGGAGGAGGGCGACTGGCTCGTCGTCCCGCCCGGCTGGTCCGGCACCGCGCCCGACGGGGTGCGCGGGGTGATCGAAGCACCGACCGCCGTGATCTCCGTCATCGGCCGCAACGCCTGCGACGGCCCCGACGACATGCCCCGGGTACACGCCCTGCAGCAGCGGCTCACGCTCACCCCGCTCGACGCGCCGACCGCCCACCGCACGGGTCTGCCGGCGCCGGATCCCGACGTGCCCGAGGAACTGCGCTTCTACGAGCGGATGCGCGTCTGGATGGCGGACTTCCCGCCCGCCGGCCCCGACCAGGACCACCAGGAACGCTTCCAGCCCCTGGGCCTCCTCGAAGAAGGCCCCTCGCCGTACGTGAACGCCGACCCCGCCCTCGTCAAAGCCCTCACCGAGGGGCTCGCCGCCGGCAAGGCGCGCGTCGAGGCCGCGTCGAAGCCGTCCGCCGACGGTGACCGTCCCCCGGGCGCCTGGGAGGCGAACCCCCACCTGTTCGACTACAACCTCGACCACTTCGGCATCGGGACGATCGACGCACCGGAGTGGAAGACCGCCGACCGGGAGGCGTCCTACCTCGTACGGGCCGCCGCGGCGCGGGCCGCGCTGTGGGGCAACCACGGCTACGAGGCGGTGTACGCGCACACCTTCACCGACTCCACCGGCGAGCGGCTGAACGGGGCCCGGTCCTACACCCTGCGCTTCGAGCAGCCCCCTCCCGTCGAGTCGTTCTGGTCGGTGACCATGTACGACACCCCCGACTACTACCTCGTCGCCAACCCGGCCGGCCGCTACTCGCTCGGCGACCGCACTCCCGGCCTGGTGTACGGCGAGGACGGTTCGCTGACCGTCGTCATCCAGCGGGAACGCCCCGACGACCCGGCCGAGGCGGCGAACTGGCTGCCCGCCCCGGAGGGCGACTTCCGGCCCATGATCCGTCTCTACACGCCCGGGCGGTCCGTCCTCGACGGCACCTACCGGCTGCCGCCCGTCGTGGCGAGGGGGTGAGGCCGCCGTGGGAGACGCCGTCGGGCAGATGCTCGCCTCCGCGGTCGGCATCGCCATCAGCCCCCTGCCGCTGATCGCCGTGATCCTCATGCTGGCCACCCCCGAGGGCCGGGGCAACGGCATCGCCTTCACGGCGGGCTGGCTGGTCTCGCTCGCCGCGCTCGTCACGGTCGTCGTCCTCGTCGGCTCGGGCGGCGACGCCTCCGGCGGCGACGACGGTCCGGCCTCCTGGACGCTGTGGCTGAAGCTGGGGCTCGGCGTGCTGTTCCTGCTCATGGGCGCCAAGCAGTGGAAGGACCGGCCGAGGGAAGGACACGCGGCCGGGCAGCCGGGCTGGATGAAGGCGATCGACACCTTCACCCCGGGCAGGTCGGCCGGACTCGCCGCCGCGCTCGCCGTCGCCAATCCGAAGAACCTCGTCCTCGCGGTCGGCGGCGCCGTCTCCATCGCCGCGAGTACGGCCTCGACGGGCGGTAAGGCGGTCGCCGCCGTCCTCATGGTGCTGATCGCGTCCCTGTGCACCCTGCTGCCACTCGGCGTCTACCTCCTCGGCGGCCGGAAGTCGGCGAAGGTGCTCGGCGAGTGGAAGGCGTGGATGGCCGCCCACAACGCGGCCGTCATGACCACCGTCCTGATCGTCCTCGGCGCCAAGTACACCGGCGACGCGATCAGCGGGCTGGCGGGCTGAGCCCCTGACGGCAGTACGTGACGGGCGACGAGCCCGGAATCGCCGGCGGCGGGGAGCGACAACGGACGGTCGGCCCGCCTCCGGGACGGAGGGCCGGTGCGGGCTCGCCGTGGTGGGCGCGGACGATGCCGACGGCGGCATCGTGTGGCTGCTCGCCCCTGAGGCGGACCGGGAGGGACACGTGGGTCCCGGTGACATCGCCAAGGACCCCACCGCAGCCCGCCTGTGCAGGCAGTGTGGTTCGCTTGGTGTCGTATCAGTGGGCGAGGAGAGGGCGCGGGCGAGTGGCGGAGACGGATTTCGCGGGCGGGCTGCGGGCGGACGGCCTGCCGGCCGCGCTGTCGGATCCCAGGCGCCTGGCCGCGGTGGAAGCCACCGGCCTGCTCGACACCGGTCCGGAGGAGGTCTTCGAGGACCTGGCCTCGCTGGCCGCGAGGATCACCGGGTCGGGGCGGGCGTTCGTGACGCTGGTCGACGCGGACCGCTCGTTCTGGAAGGCGTGCGTCGGCGTGGATGCCGACGCGCTCGCCGACCGGCAGAACACCCGGTGGGACAGAGCTTCTGCTACTTCCTGGTCGGGCTGGAAGGGCAGCCGTTCCTCGTCGAGGACGCCGCCACCGACCCGCGCACCGCCGGCCATCCGTCGGTGGGGCCGATGCACATCGGAGCCTGGGCCGGCTACCCGCTGCTCGATCCCCAGGGGCGGGTGCTGGGCAGCTTCTGCGTGATCGACGACTCCCCCCGCGTCTGGTCCCGGGCGGACCTGGAGACGCTGGCGACCCTGGCCCGCTCGGTCTCCGCGGAGATACACCTGCGCCAGAGCCTGACCGCGGCCCAGGACGCCCACCAGCGCTCGGCCGACCTCGCCCACACTCTGCAGGCCGGACTGCTGCCCCCGCGGCTGCGCACGATCCCCGGCGTGGAGACCGCCGCCTCCTACCTGCCGGCCTCGAACCGGCACCGCGCCGACATCGAGGTCGGCGGCGACTTCTACGACCTGTTCCACACCCACGGTGCGAACTACGCCGCCGTCCTGGGCGACGTGTGCGGCAAGGGTGTGAAGGCCGCGCAGGTCAGCTCGATGGCCCGCTACACGATCCGCGCCGACGGGGGCGAGGCCGGGTCCCCGGCCGAGCTGCTCGACCGGCTCAACACCGCCCTGATCGCCCAGAAGGCCCCGCGGTTCCTCACCGCCGTCTACACCACCTTCCACCTCACCCCCACCGGCCTGTCCGGCACCATCGCCCTGGCCGGACACCCCCCGGCACTGCTCCGGCGTGCCGACGGAACCGTCGAATCCCTCGGCACGCCGGGCACCCTGCTGGGCATCATGAACACGCTGACGCTGACCGACGTGTCCTTCCACCTCGCACCCGGTGATCTGCTCCTGCTCTACACCGACGGCGCCACCGAAGCCCGTCCCCGTCCCGGGACCGCTCCCGAGGACGCGCAGGCGATCTTCGGCGAGGAAGACCTCGCCCTGGCCCTGGCGGCCAGCCGCGGCATGGACGCCGCCGCGACCATCACCCACCTCACCGGCGTCCTGGGCACCCATCACGGCGGCTGGGCCAGCGACGACACCGCCCTGCTCGCCCTGTACGTTCCTCCCACGGCCTGACCGCGCGTTCTGCGGTGGCGAATGTCCGAGAGGCTGGGTCCATGGACGACGGTGCAGAACCCTCATCCGGTGACCTGCTTGTCCCGCATCTGGTGGGCGACCTGCCCGCCCGACACGGTGGACGGGGCTCACCGTCGACGGCGGCCCAGGAGTCCTGCGGTGACGGGCGGGCGTCGCCTGTTCAGGTGCCGACGGTGGTGACGCCGAACATCAGGGTCCGACGACTGACGTCATAGTGCACGGTCGGCGTGCTGCGCAAGAGGTCCTGGAGCACGTCGGCGTCGTCGACGTCGACGGTCAGCACCTCTTCCCAGGCGCCTTCGTCCAGGACGAGTTGCAGGGTGAGGGTGCCTCGGGCCGCGGGCTCACCGGCGACCCAGCTGAACTGGTAGTGGCTGAGCTGGCGCACCTTGATGCTGTCGTCCGTGACCGGCTGCGTCACCTTCGTCGTGGCGGCTCTGGGCATGATGGTTCTCCTTGCGTGAGGGATGCGGGTACGGGCAGCCGGCGACTGGAGCAGGAGACATGGCCCCCTACAGCCGCGGGCTTGGGACTCAGACTCAGGGTGACCAGCAGCGCCCGCCAGGCGAGACGTCCACTCGGCCGAGTCCTGTCCTGCGGATCCGTCTACGACAGCACCAGTACCGTTCACGAACCCCTGTCGAGCAGTGCGACACCGCGCCCCAGGTCGTCACCACCACCGGAACACCGGCGGGGAAGCACGTCGGGGCATCCGGCGGTCCAAGTGGCGCATCCCGGCGTGCGAGCGAAGACGGGCGCTGGTGGAGTCTGCGGTGTCCCTGACCTCCACTTCCTGGAAAGAGATCGCGCCGTCCTTCCGTAAGACCTTCGTCGCCGTCGCTCTGGCTGCTGCCGCGGTGATGGCCGAGGCCGAGCGGCCTGGCCGTCTGCCGGTCACGGCTACCACCACCGGCGACATCGAGTACCGGGCTCCGCCCCTTCCCGACACCTCGTCTCTCCGCATCGTGGCCGGCATGCGGCAGGGCACCTTTATGGACTCCAGCGGCATCAACATCCTCATCGCCGCCCACCGCACCCTCACCGAAGCCGGTGGCTGGCTGCGCCTGGCCGGAACCCCCACCGGCGTCATGCGCACCATCGGCATCGCCGGCCCCGACAGCGCCATCGACTGCCACGAAACCCTCAGTCGGGCGCTCAAGAGCTGATACTCCCGCGCACGCCCGCTATCACCGCGGCCCGGCGCTGCCGGAAACTCGGGCGGCAGCCCCGGTGGGCGTTGACGGCCAGCAGTCCGCCACCGCCGAACAGGTGCGCGCCGACGGCGGCGGCGTTGACCGGTGTCCGCTTCGCCCAGCCGGCGGATGCGATCCGGTCCGTGGCCGTGTCGGTTGCGCCTTCCTCCCCGGCGGCGCCGTCGAGGCCGACCGCGCCCATCAGGGAGCCGCCGAACCGGACGGCCAGGCCCACATCGTGCAGGCTGCGGATCAGCGTGTCGCGTTCAGACATGACGGTCCTCCTTGAAGGAGGTGGGACGGGGTGCGGCCGACGAAGATCCTCGGGAAGGCGGGCAGGGGCGGCCGACGAAGGCGTTGAGCGCCGTTCGCCCCGGCCGTGTTTCGGCGGGAGCGCCGTCACGGCCGGCCCGAACAGTTCTTCTCAGGGATCTCGGCGCCTTGGAGCAGAGCCGGAGCGGTCAGTGCTCGTCGGCCGTGGAACGGTGGCCGCGTGCGCCATGGCGGTTGTCGGTGCGGTCGCGGGCTGCGGCGCCGGCGATGAGGCTGCTGGTGATGGAGCGGGTGCGGGCGGCGTCACCGGCGACGCCCCAGGGGGCGAAGCAGGTCCGGACGCCGATGACGACGGCGGCCCAGGCCATGGAGCGGGTACGTTCGCAGGAGTTGCCGAGACCGCCCACGAGCAGCGCGTAGGCCAGGGTGGTGAAGCCGTTGAAGCCGGCTATCCACGGGGACGCCCGGGCCCGCAGCTCCACCAGGTCGGGATGCTCTTCGACTAAACAGCCATATGCGGCAAAAAGCCGGACTGATTTCCCCCACGGCATCCTTGACTCGATACGCCATGGATGCGATGCCCGCGCGTCAGTCGGCGGGTTGCAGGTGGGCGAAGACGACGAGGTTCTCGGTGTAGTCCTTCGCCGTGCGGTCGTAGGCACCCGCGCAGGTGATCAGGCGTACGAGCGCGGCGGGGGTGTCGTCGTAGACGCGCCGGTCGGGAAAATTGCCCTTGTGGAAGCTTTCGACGGAGTCGGTGAGGAAGACCGCGGTGGTGCCGTCGGCGCGTGTGACCTCGAAGGTGTCTCCGGCGTCGAGTTCGCTGAGGCGGGCGAAGACGGCCGGGGCGGTGGCGGTGTCGAGATGGCCGGCGATCAGGGCGGTGCCCCGCTCTCCGGGAGAGGTGCCGGCAGCGTGCCAGCCGACCAGGTTGGTGTCATCGGCCGGAGGCGGATCAAGAGCCCCGGAAGGACCGATCCGCAGGTCGGTGAACGGCGCGTCCACCCCGATCCTGGGAATCCTCAGGCGTACGGGAGCCGATCTCGGCATCGCCGGGCCGACCGGCGGGGCACTGTTCGACGAAACACGACGTGAGGTGTCCGGGGCGGGCGGCACGACAGGCCGCGGTGCGGCAGCGGGAGCGTGTCCGGCCGCGAAAGGGGCCGCGGGGCCGGGCGGCACGGTCGTATCCGACGAGAACACGCCCGGGCCGAAGACTGCCAGGAGCACGACCAGCACCAGCGTCCAGAACACCGTCGGGACAACCCACCGAGCGGTGCGACGGGGCGCTCTCGCACCGGCGGATTCTGGTCGGGTCTTCACCACGGATACCTTTCGAATGCGCGAGCCGGGTGCAGGCGGAGTGGGGAACGTGTGGGCCGGGGCTCGCGAGGAAGCGGCTCGCGAGCCCCGGCCGGGTGTCACGCGGTGGCGCCCGCGGCCTTCTTGCGTCGGTAGAGGACGAACGCGGCCACTCCGCCGGCCAGCACCACGGCGCCGGTCACGTTCGTGCCCGAGCTCGCCAGGCCACCACCGCCGGTGTGCATGCCGCCCTGGGGCTTGTCGTGCTCCTTGCCCCAGTCCTTCTCGTGGTCCTTCTCGTAGTCCTTCTGCTCCGGCTTGGACTCGGGCTTGGGCTCGGTCTCCGGCTTGGACCAGTCGTCGGCGTTCACCGCGGTGAGCGCGCCGCCGCCGGTGTGCATGCCGCCGTGCGGCTTGCCGTGGTCCTTCTCGCCCTTGTCGTGGTCCTTCTTGTCGTGGTCGCGCTTCTGGCTGTGGGCGGAGTCGTCCTTGGACCAGTCGTCGCCGGTGGTGAGGGCGTACGCGCCGGGCGTGGTGATCGCCAGAGCTGCGGCGGTGGCGGTGGCGGCGAAGAGAATGCGGGCAGAGCGCATCGATGGCTTCCTTCCGTACGCTGCGCCGGCCGACCTGCTGTCAGCTCTTCACACACAGCGACATGGCCCACCGTCAGCCGCCGCTCATACGGCTGCCACTTGAGGTACTGCATCCGGGAAGCCGACATGGCCCTGCAGAGCCGAAAGGGCGTCAGCAATACGCCCGGAAGCGTCTGCGTACCGCCTCGCCATGGCATCGGTGGCTGCCTGGAAGGACCGCCGGACAAGGCCGGCCGCGTGCTGTTCGGACGCCGTCCCTCACCGCGTCGGCTCGATGCCGCGGACTTTCAGGACGACCTGTTGTGTCGGCGCGGGTGGTGTGTCCTGGAGGCAGCAGAGCAGCGAGGGCGGCAGCATTCCCTGCCAGCCCAACAGCCGTGTCTCGGGCCTTCCCGGTTCGCCGCGTACCTCGAGACCGGGCACGGAGGTGCTCTGCCAGCCGTCGTCCGACATCCGCGTGTCGGGTGGGCCGGGGACGGGCCGGTGCAGCCCGCCCCCGTCGTCTTTGCTGGTCAGTGCTGGTCGAGCGGGAGGGCGACGTCGACGACCTGGCGGTCCGTGGGGAAGGCGCCGACGAGGTCGGCGCGACCGTTGAGGACGTTGACCTGGTAGAAGCGCTGCTTTCCGCCGGTCGTCAGGGCCGCGAAGCCGCGGTTGGTCCCGTTGGAGGGCTTGTAGTAGATGTCGAAACCGGCCGAGGGACCGGCGTTCACGCCGAGGTTGCCGGTGGGGGCGAGGGTTCCGGCGTTGGCCGGGGACTGCAGCGAGACGCGGTCGTTGGTGGTGTCGACGTCGAACAGGGTGGTCGCGGTCGCCGCGTCGAGGTCGTTGTTGGTGTACGCCGCTCCGGTGACGCCCAGGGCGGTGGACGGCGGCGTGGTGGGGTTGGTGAGGGTGCCGTCGACCGTGGTGGTCCTCGGGGCGGCCGGGTCGTCGATGTTGTGG
>NZ_LGEG01000079.1 GCF_001280125.1 Streptomyces sp. NRRL F-6492 | reverse complement strand
GCGCCACCGTCACCGCCACCACCCTCCCGGCGGCCGCCGAGGACCGCACGCCCCCCACCGACCCGACCGGCCTCCGCGTCACCCCCGACGGCAGCCGCGCCGCCGCCCTCCGCTGGTCCCCGGCCCGGGACGACACCCGGGTCACCGCGTACGACGTCTACCAGGCCGACACCCGCGTCCACACGGTCCCGGGCACCGCCACCGACGCCCGCCTCACCGGACTGCGCCCCGGCACCGCCTACGCGTTCACCGTCCGCGCCCGCGACGCCGCCGAGAACTCCTCCCCGGACAGCAACGCGGTCGACCTCACCACCGCCCCGGCCCCGGGCGCACCCGCGAACACCGCCCCCACCGACCTCACCGCCACCGCGGCGAAGGGCGGCGAGATCACCCTCACCTGGACGCCGCCGAAGACGGGCGCCCCGGTCACCCACCACGAACTCCACCTCAACGGCCGCTTCACCACCACCGTCGTCTGGGGCACCGCACCACCTCCCGGCCGCGCCACCTACGCCTTCCCGGTCACCGACCCCCCGGGCACCCGCTACACCGTCACCCTCCGCGCCCGGCTCCCCGACGGCACCTGGGGCGACTTCTCGGCGCCCCGGACGGTGGTCGTGCGCTGAACACGGCGCCCCTTGGCCGAAATCGCACCCTTTCGCCGGGAACCGTCACCCCCCACCCTGCGGACAGGGGATGCGACGGGCTGCCGGGGGGCGCGCCGATGACCGAACCGAGAAACGGACCGAAGACCGAACCAGGAGCCGGATCACGACTCGGACCGAGAACCGGACCGAGAACCGGACCGAGAACCGGACCGACCGACGGACCGGTCTACGTCTCCGCGCTGCCCGCCCGGCCGAACGCGCTCGACGCGTACGACCGGCTGGCGCCGGAGGTCCGGGCCGCCGTGACGCCGCTCTGGACCGTCCCGCCCCGCGTCGGCCGCGAGCGGACCCCCGGGTCCCGCGCGCCCCACCCGCCCGACCCCGACCCCGTCGCCCTCGGCCTCCACACGCACCGCGCCCTCAACCGCATCGCGCGCGTGCAGCGCGGCCGGCCCGCCTGGGTCGACACCCGACACGTCGAGAGCGAGCCGCGTTCCCTCCGCTTCGGCCCGACCCTGCCCGCCCTGCGCCCGGTGACGGGCATCGAGCGTCCCGCCTGGCAGCAGGTCGCCTGCGCCGAGGCGGCCCGGGCGGAGGGCGGCGGCCTCGGCCTCCGGATCCGTCCCGCCGCACCCCCGGACGAGAGCCAGGCCGAAGGCGTCCGCCGCCTGCTGGAGCGGACGGCGTTCGCGGGCTGCCCCGTGGACCTCCTCCTCGACCTGGGCGCCGTCGACGAGCACCCCGGGGCGTATGACACGGCGCTCCACGCCCTGAACCTCCTCGGCCCGCTGCATCCCTGGCGCACCGTCGTCCTGCTCGCCGGGTCCTTCCCCCGCGCCCACCCCCACGGCCCCGTAGCACCGCTCGCCGAGACGCACCGGGCCGACCGGGACCTCGTCGGCCGGCTCCGCCGCACCGCCGGCGGACACGCGCCGCGGATCGTCCCCGGCGACTACGGGGCGCACGACGCGGCGAGCGCCGACCGGGTCTCCGACACGGGGGAGGACCCGTTCCGCGGCGCCCTGCGCTACACCGCCGCCCACGCCTTCCTCGTGGGCGGCGTGCCGGCGGAGCCCGACCACCACGTCACGGTCCGCGCGCTCGCCCGCCAGATCGTCACCGCCCCCGACTTCAGGGGCGCGGAGTACAGCGCGGGCGACCGCTGGCTCCGCTCCTGCGCCGACGGCAGGGGCCTCGCCGGCACCGGCCACCCGGACGTCTGGATCTGCGTGGGCCACATCCAGCACCTGACCCACACCGCCCGCGAACTGCGCCGGAGCCCCTGACGCCCGCCCTCCCCGCCACCGCCCCCGAACTGCGGCGACACACCTGACCCCTGGTCCTTGCAGCCCGGAACCACCCACCCGGAACTACCCTGGGAAGCGTGGCCGAGACCGTTCTCACCAACACCGGGCTCGACAGGTTCCTCGAACTCGTCGGCGGAGCACCCGAGCACCGCGACCCCGCGTTCGCGCGTGCCGCCGAGGCGGTGCTCGGACTCCTCGCGCTGCGGGGGGCCGACCGGGGGTCGGGCGTGCCCGAGCCGACGCCCGAGCTGACGCGCCAGCTCCTCGTGGAGGACCTGCCGACGTTCGTGTACGTGCCGCCCGGCGAGCTCGCGCTCTACCCCGCCGTGCTCGGGGCGCTCGCCGCCCGCTTCGACGGGGACCGCGCCGAGCGGATCGCCGGAGTGGTCGCGGAGGCCGCGCCCGACTTCGAACGGGCCATGAACGACCCCGGCAACCTCACCTGGCACCGCTGGTACGCCTCCCTCCTGCGGACCTGCGGCACCGACCTCACCGACCCCGAGGACGTACGGCGCAGGCTCGCCGCCCTCGACGGCGCGCCCCTCCCCGACGGCGCGCGCCGGGCCGACCTCATGGGGCGGACCGCCCTCGCGGACGTCCTGCTCACCGAGGCCCTCGCGCGCGCGTACGTACGGGACGCCGAGGCGCCGCCGCCGATCGGGCCGCTGCTCACGGACCACGCCGCCGCGACCGGCATCGGACAGGTGGCCGCCGCGCTCCAGGACCGGTGGACCGCCGCCGGACTCGCCGCCCAGCTCGCCGGGCCGTACGCGCACTACGCCCCCGGCCCCGACGCCTTCCCCCACCTCGTCCTGGCCGACGCCCTCCTCGACGAGCTCCTCGACCATCACGGCGACCCCGCCGCCCCCGTGC
>NZ_LGEG01000078.1 GCF_001280125.1 Streptomyces sp. NRRL F-6492 | reverse complement strand
GGGATGGGGAGGTGAGGGCGGGGTGGGGCGGGGGGGAGCGGGGGCGGGGCGGTCAGGCGCCCGCGCCCTCCGCGCGGAGGTCCTTCTTGGAGATCTTGCCGACGCCCGTGGTCGGGAAGGCGTCGACGAAGACGATCCGGTCGGGGACCTTGTAGGCGGCGAGCCCGCGCTCCCGGACGAAGCGCTTGAGGGCCGTGGCCTTGACCTCCTCCGTGCCCGGACGGCGGATCACGTACGCGCAGCTGCGCTCGCCGAGGTACGGGTCGGGCTCGGCCACCACGTTGGCGTCGTGCACCGACGGGTGCGCCAGGAGGTGGTTCTCGACCTCCTCGGCCGCGATCTTCTCGCCGCCCCGGTTGATCTGGTCCTTGGCGCGCCCCTCGACCACCAGGTGGCCGCTCGGGGTGAGCCGGACGAGGTCGCCGGTGCGGTAGAAGCCGTCCTCGGTGAACGCGCGGGCGTTGTGGTCCGGCGCGTTCCAGTAGCCGCGGATCGTGTACGGGCCCCGGGTCAGCAGGTGGCCGGTGGCGCCGACCGGCAGGTCCTCGTCCTCGTCGTCGACGACCCTGATCTCGTCGTCCGGGGAGATCGGCCGGCCCTGGGTGGTGACGACCGTCTCCGGGTCGTCGTCGAGCCGGGTGTAGCAGACCAGGCCCTCGGCCATCCCGAAGACCTGCTGGAGGGTGCAGCCCAGGGCGGGCCGGACCCGGCGGGCCACCTCGTCGGCGAGCTTCGCGCCGCCGACCAGGAGCACGTCGAGGGTGGAGAGGTCGTACGCGGAGCCGGGGGCGGCGTCGATCCAGACGAGCGCGAGCGGCGGCACGAGGCCGGTGATGGTCACGCCCTCGTCCTGGATCAGCGGGAACGCCACGTCGGGGGCCGGCCGCGGGCACATGACGACCCGCCCGCCCGCGTACAGCGTGCCCAGCGAACCGGGCGAGGAGAGCGGGAAGTTGTGGGCGGCGGGCAGCACGCACAGGTACACGCCGTCCTCGTCGAGCGCGCAGATCTCGGCGGAGCCGCGCAGCGAGTAGACGTAGTCGTCGTGCGTCCGGGGGATCAGCTTGGGCACGCCGGTGCTGCCGCCGGAGAGCTGGAGGAACGCCGTCTCGGAGGGGTCGCGCTCGGGCAGGTCGACCGGCTCGGCCGGGACGTCGGCCAGCGCCTCGAAGGCCCCGGCGTCCTCGCCGACGACGAACACGTGCCGCAGCTCGGGGGCGCGGGCGAGGACCGTGGTCGCCAGGGCGCGGTAGTCGAAGCCGCCGTGGACGTCGGGGATCACGTAGGCGGCGGCTCCGGTGAAGGAGCAGAAGTAGGAGATCTCCGACTCGCGGTGCGCGGGCAGCGCGAAGACGGGGAGCGCGCCGAGGCGGAAGAGCGCGAAGACCACTTCGAGGAACTCGGCGACGTTGGGCAGCTGGACGACGACCTTGTCGCCGGCGCCGATGCCCCGGGCCGAGAGGCCGGCCGCGAGCCGGTCGGCGCGCAGGTCGAGCTCGGCGTAGGTCCAGGCGCGCCGGGCGCCGCCGGGGCCCGCGCGGTCGACGACGGCGACGCGGTCGGGGTGGGCCCCGGCCCGGGTGCGGAGCATCCCGCCGAAGGTGATCCCCTCCCACCAGCCGGCCGCCCGGTACCGCTCGGCGAACTCGGCGGGCCAGGTGGGGGTGGTGTACGGCTCGCCCGAGGGGGCGGCGTCCGGGAGGGACGAGGTCGGCGCGGTCACAGCTCGGCTCCCACGGCGTGGAGGAAGGTGCGGAACTTCGCGGCGGTCTCGGCGGTCTCGTCCTCCGGCACGGACGCGGCGACGACGCCGGCGCCCGCGTACAGGCGCAGGGTGCGCTCCTCGGCCTCGGCGCAGCGGATGGTGACGACCCATTCGCCGTTGCCGTCCGCGTCGCCCCAGCCGACGATGCCGGTGAAGAAGCCGCGGTCGAAGGGCTCGGTCTCCCGGATGACCTCGCGGGCCAGCGGCGTCGGGGTGCCGCAGACCGCGGGGGTGGGGTGGAGCGAGGAGGCGATCTCCAGGGCCGACACCTCGGGGTGGGCGAGGGTGCCGGTGACCGTGGTGGAGAGGTGCCACATGGCGGCGGTGCGGATCAGCGACGGCCGGGCGGGGACGTCGATGGAGGAGCAGTACGGCGCCATCGCCTGGTGCACGGCGTCGACGACGACCGCGTGCTCGTGCAGGTCCTTGGCGGACTCCAGGAGGGCCGCCGCGCGCCGCACGTCCTCGGCGAGGTCGTCGCTGCGGGGGGTGGAGCCGGCCAGCGGGTTGGAGACGAGCCGGTCGCCGCGCCGGGAGACCAGGAGTTCGGGGCTGGCCCCGAGCAGGGTCCGGCCGGGGTGGGTGGGCAGCGCGAAGGTGTGGCCGCACGGGTCGCGGCGGGCGAGCCGGCGGAGCATGGCGGCGATGTCCGGCTCGTCGGGGCCGGTGACCTCCAGGGTGCGGGCGAGCACCACCTTGCTGAACTCGCCCTTCCACATGCGGTCGACGGCGGCGGCGACGCCCTTGGCGTAGACCTCCGGCGCCGGGTGCGGACGGACCGTCCAGGCACCGGCGCGGGGCGCGTCGGCGGGCAGCGCGACGAGCGGGTCGGAGGCGAGGGCCGGTCCGGTGCGGACGGTCTCGGGCACGACGAGCGCGGCCGGGGCGTCCTGGTCGAAGGGGATGGCGCCCATCACGACGGGGGCGGCGTGGCGTCCGGCGCGGGCCTCGGCGAGGGCGTCGGCCACCCGCTCGGCGATCGGGTCGGTGCCGTGCGGGACCTCGCTCAGGACGCCGTGGGCGAGCAGGGTCCGGGTGGGCGTGGCGAGGAAGCGGTCGCCGGCGCGGAAGGCGTCGAGCAGTCCGGTGGCGGCGCCGACGGCGGACGGGGTGGGGGCGGTGGAGCGGACGGGGGCGGCCGGGGGCGGGGCGACCGGGACGGGGGGGGGGGTGGGGGAGGGGATGGAGGCGGAGGCGGGCGGGGGG
>NZ_LGEG01000077.1 GCF_001280125.1 Streptomyces sp. NRRL F-6492 | reverse complement strand
GGTACAGCCCGTTGGTGGGGAGCCCGGCGGTGTCCATGGCGTGCTTGAGGTCCGGGGAGATGGGGGCGGCGTCCTGCGGGGAGGCGGGGGGGGTGGGGGGTGGGGGCGGGAGTGTACCCATGGAGGGCCCTCTTTCTGGTGGATCTTCTTCGGACACCTTCACGATGACGCGTGCCGTCCTACGCTCACCAGGAGTTGGGTTTCCGGAGGGGAACGGGGAACGTGGCATATGCCCGCGGAGAACGAGATCGACCCGAGCGAGAGCCTGGAGAGCTTCATCGCCGACCTGGTCCGGGATGCACGCAAGCGGCTCGGGTGGCGGCAACAGGACCTCGCGGCCAAGGTGTTCAGCAGTACGACGCGTATCTCCGAGATCGAGAACGGTGATCCGCCAGACCTGAAGCTCGGGCGCCAGATCGACCAAGTGCTGGAGCTGGGCGGGAAGCTGGCGAACCTGCTGACGATCCGGGACCGGGTCGCTTTCCGCGACTACGCGCAGGGGTTTCTGAGGGATCAGGCGCGGGCGCGTGCCATCTACGAGTTCTCCCTGGTGATACCCGGCCTGTTGCAGACCCCGGAGTACGCGCGAGCGATCATGAAGTTGGAGGATCCCGACGAAGTCACCGACATCGAGAGCTCCGTCCAGCGGCGAAGCGAACGCCAGGCCGTGTTCGACGGGCCGCAGCCGCCCTGGTTGTGGATCGTCCTCGACGAGTCGGCCCTCACGAAGGTGATGGGGTCGAAGCGGATCATGCGCGAACAGATCGAGTGGCTGCTCGAAGCCACTGAGAGACCGTTCATCAACGTGCAGGTCTTGCGCACCGACCGTGCGGTCATCCGCGGATCGGTGAGTCTGCTGACCCTGCCTTCGGGCGACCGAACCGCCTACACCGAGGGATTCGGCACCGGTCGCTACGTGGTCGAAGCGACAGAGGTCACTCTCTTCCAGAAGATCTATGATCGGCTTCACGCCGACGCCCTCGGGGTCGATGAATCACGAAAGTTCATGCGTGACGTACTGGGGATGCACGATGACTGAGCCCATATGGCACAAGAGCACGTACAGCGGCAACAACGACAACTGCGTCGAGGTCGCCGACAACCTCCCCCTCGTCCGCGTCCGGGACACCAAGGACCACGCCAGGGGCGAGCTGACCGCCGCCCCGGCCGCCTGGTCCGCGTTCACCGCGTTCGCGCGGACGCACGAGGTCTGACCCTCCTCCGCCTACTCCCGGCTCGTGTAGTGGCGTCTCGCCCAGAGGGGGAGCGCGAACCAGAGGGTGAACAGCCAGACGCCGACGGCACCCGCCAGCCAGGCGGCGAGCGCGTCGTCGAGGGCCACCCGCAGCAGCATGAGCAGGGTCAGGACGGTGGTCACCGCGAGGAGCAGCAGCCCGGTCCTGGCCATCCGGGCGGCGATCACCACCGTCTGCGGCTTGATGCGGCGGCCCGCGACCGCCCGGTGCAGGGCCACCGGGCCGATGAGGGACCCCGCGCTGGCCGCGCCCAGGACGACCGCGGTGACGTAGAGGGCGCGGTCGGTGTCGCCCAGGTCGGTGAAGGCGGGCTGGAAGACGGCGATGAACAGGACGCCGAAGAGGATCTGCACGCCGGTCTGGGCCACCCGCAGCTCCTGCAGCAGGTCGACCCACATCCGGTCCGCGCGCTCCTCGGCCGACTCGTCGCGCCCCCGGCGCGGGGCGGAGGGCCCGGGCGCGGCGTCCCCGTGGCCTTCCGGTTCCGGTGCCATGACGCGCTCCTCGCCAAGGTTCCCCACGGCCCCCAGGGAAAGTCTCCCACCGCCCCGGGCGGGGAGCGAGGCGTGCCCCTTCGTCCGTTCGGCCCCGCCCCCGTGCGGGTCCCGGGGGCGACTGCTGTGCTGGGCGGGACACCCCCGCGCGTACAGGAGCGACACCATGGCCGTCATCGTCACCGTCGAGATCCCCGGTGTGACCGAGGAGCAGTACGAGGAGCTCATGCGGCAGCTCGGGGGCACCGACTGGTTCCCGGCGGACGGGCTCATCGCGCACGCGGCCGGACCCGACGGGGAAGGGGGTTGGAAGGTCGTCGACTTCTGGGACTCCGAGGACCAGTTCCTCGCCTTCGTGGAGCGGGCACGGCCGATCATGGAGCGGGCCGGCATCTCGTCGATGCTGCCGACGGTGCAGCAGGCCGTGAACGTCGTCCTGCGCTGACGGCGCGCGGGCCGGCCGAAACCTTTCCGCGCTGACGGCGCGCGGGACGGCCGAAACCCTTCCGCGCCGACGGCGCGCGGGGCCGTCGAAAACCCTTTGCGGCGGGCGGGGCCCGGGGGCCAGGCTCCTCGTCCATGACCAGTCATCCTCCGCACCCGCCCGTCGCGTCCGTCGCGGACCTGTTCGCCGCCGACGGGCGCCTCAAGGCGGTCCCGCGCCGGGCCGCCCGTCGCGAGGCGCTGCTCGCGCACCTCGCCGCGACCCTCTTCGAGACCGGCCGGACCTACCGCGAGTCCGAGGTCAACGAGGCGCTGAAGGGCGTGCACGAGGACTTCCCGGCCCTGCGCCGGTACCTCGTGACCGGCGGCTTCCTCTCCCGTACGAAGGACGGCGCCGCCTACCGCCGACAGCAGCGGACCGGCACTCCCGGAGGCGCGATCCCCGCCGTCGCGTGACGGCGGGCCCGGTGGTGGCCGGCCTCCTGGCCGGCTACGGCATCGCGATCCCGGTCGGCGCCGTCGGCGCCCACCTGGTGGCGGTCGCGGCCCGTTCCCCGTGGCGTACGGGGGCGGGCGCGGCGCTCGGCATCGCCACCGCGGACGGGCTGTACGCCCTGCTGGCCGTCCTCGGCGGCGCGGCCCTCGTCCCCCTCCTCGCCCCGGTGGCGACCCCCCTGCGCCTGGGCTCGGCCCTGGTCCTCGTCGCGCTCGCGGCGCACTCCGCGTGGCGGGCCGTACGGGCGTACCGCGGCGGTACGGCCCCGGGGCGGGAGTTCTCGCCGGCTCCCCGGCGCGCGTTCCTCGCCTTCCTGGGGATCACGGTCCTCAACCCCCTGACCGTGCTCTACTTCACCGCCCTCGTCCTCGGCGGCCGTCCGGCGACGGGCCCGGCCGGGGCGGCCGCCTTCGTCCTCGCGGCCTTCGCCGCCTCCGCGAGCTGGCAGCTCCTCCTGGCGGGAACGGGCACGCTCCTGGGTCGTGCCGTCACGGGCCCCCGGGGCCGCCTGGCGACGGCCCTCGCGTCGAGCGCGCTGATCGTGGCGCTGGCGGTGGGGGTGGTGGTCTGAGCGGAGGCCGGGAGCGGTCGGGCCGGTCAGCGGCCCCGCCGCGCCCCCGCCGCCAGGGCCGCCGCCCCCCCCAGCCCCACCAGCGC
>NZ_LGEG01000076.1 GCF_001280125.1 Streptomyces sp. NRRL F-6492 | reverse complement strand
GCACGGCGGTCGGTATCCGGTTCAGTTTCATGAGGGGTCCAGGAGTCGGGTGGGGGCGGGGGCGGGGAGGGAGGGCGCGTCCTAGGCGAGGTCGCTGGAGATCCAGTTCCAGCTGGTCCGGCCGGCGCTGTCCCAGGCCATGACGGGGGCGTTGAAGCCGGTGCCGGTGCCGGAGAACTTCCACAGGCCGGTGCGGTTGGTGCCGTCGCCCTGGACACCGTAGCCGTAGAGGACGCCGACGTCGGTCCTGCCGTCGCCGTCGAAGTCGCCGATGGTCCGGGCAGTGGTGGAACGGTTCGCCGTGCGGAAGGAGACCCCGGCCGACAGCGGCCCGGTCCGCCCCGCGTCGTTGACCGCCCGCACGGTCACCGTGTGCGCCCCGTCGGAGAGGGCGGTCGTGTCGAGGGCGAGGGCGTAACGAGCCGGTTCGAGGCCGGCCTCAAGGCCGCGCGGAGCGGCTGGCTGTGAACCGCCGGTCCTGATCCTCCCGCCGACCGGGCCCTACGGGGCCACGGAGCCGTCCGCCAGGCCGTCGTACAGGCCCTGGACGAGCTGGTCGCCGAGGCGGGAGGCCTGGCGCAGGGACTCCTCGAAGGCGGCGAGGGCGCGGAACCGCTCGCCGAAGCGGCGCTGTTCGGCCAGGGGCAGGCGCGGCAGCTGGAGGCGGCGGACGTCGAGGCGGGTCGCGGTGGAGGCGTAGCTGCTGGCCTGCCGGGTGTTGGCGGTGGCCCGCAGGAAACCGGCCAGGAACCAGGGGTCGAGGGCCGCCGGGTCGGGGCGCAGGAGCTGGAGGTTGCGGCCGAGGGCGGCGCCCTCGGCGGCGGCGTCCACGACCCGGACGGCCGCCCCGCCGCCGAGGACCGGGACGACGACGTCCCCGGCGGCCAGCAGGACCGGCTCCTCGGGCGGGCCGTCGGGCAGCGTGCCGGAGGGCGGCTGGGCGGCGAGGACGTCGTGGTCGGTGAGGACGGCGACCGGGGCGGCGGCGGGGGCCGTGCCCGCGCCGCCCGCGCGCAGCACCAGGGCCCCGGCGCGGGCCAGTTCGCCGACGGTCGTGGTGGGCCGGCCGGTCCCGGTGGCGGGCGGGTCGGCGACGGGCGGCGGGGTCAGTTCGCGGGTGCGGCGCAGGGTCTCCGTCAGGCGCTCGCGCACCCCGGCCAGCTGGGCCGCGCCCCCGGCGGCCGCCGGGGGCGGCAGGTGGCGGGCGGGCGCGAGGTCGACGTCGTCGTCGAGGAGTTCGATCACGGGGACGGAGCGGCTCGCGCCCGGGGTCCCGGCGAGGGCGCCGTCCCGGTCGAAGGGCGCCCAGGCGTCCAGTACGGCGGTGTGGACGGCCGGCCAGTCGAGCCGGTCGCGGCCCTCCCGGCCCGGTCCGGTGTGCTCGGACGCGGTGTCCACGAGGAGGAGTTCGGCGGCGGGCCGGCCGCCCGGGACGGGCTTGCGCAGCACCCAGAGGTGGAGCGGGATGCCGTACGGGGGCGCGGCGCCGGCCGGGAGGGCGACGACCGCGCGCAGGGCGCCCCGGCGGAGCAGGTCGGCGCGGATGCGGCGGCCCGAGCGGCGGGAGGCGGCGGCGGGCGGCATGAGGAGGACGGCGGTGCCGCCGGGGCGGAGGCGGGCCAGGGCGTGCTGCACCCAGGCCAGTTCGGACTCCGTGCGGGCCGGGAAGCCGTACTCCCAGCGCGGGTCGTAGGCCAGCTCCTCGTGGCCCCAGTTGCGCTCGTTGAACGGCGGGTGGCACAGGACGGCGTCCGCCGCGAGCGCCGGGAAGGCGTCGGCGCGCAGGCTGTCCCCGGACCTGACCCGGATGTCGGCGTCGGCGGCGAGGGCCAGGCGCAGGGCGGTGAGCGCGGCGAGGTCGGGGTCGGCGTCCTGGCCGCAGACGGCGCCGGGGCGCTCGACCGCGCCGAGCAGTCCGCCGGTGCCGCAGGCCGGGTCGAGGACGGTGAGCGGGGCGGCGCCCTCGCCGGCGGGCGCGGGGGCCGCGAGCGCCGCCATGAGGGCGGCGGGGCCGGGCGGGGTGAGCGTGTACTGGCGGGGGTTGGCGTCGAGGTGGCGGCCGATCAGGAACTCGAAGGCCTGGCGCGCGCCGGTGTCGGCCGCGAGTTCGGCGGCCCCGCGCAGCAGGGGCAGGGAGACGGCGAGCGCGCCCGAGGTGGGGGTGAGGACGGCCCGGCCGGGGCCGAGGCGCTCGGTCAGCGTCTCCTCCAGGGCGACCGGCAGCACTTCCGTGAGCCGCTCGTCCGGGAGCGCGGCGAGGGAGGGCCAGGCCGCCGACCTGTCCCGTACCAGGAGGAGGGCGCAGCCCGCGTGGACGAGGGCGGTGACGGCGCCGGCCGGGTGGCCCGCGACCTGCTGCCAGACGCGCTCCCGGAGCGGGACCTCGGCCAGTTTGCCCTGGGTGCGGAGCCACTCCTCGACCTCGGCGAGCGCGAAGGACGGGCTGGTCTCCGTGCCGCCGACGGGCTTGGGGAAGTCGGCGTGGCGGCGGCGCCAGTTGCTGACGGCGGCCCGGCCGACCCCGGCGAGCCGGGCGATCCCGGCGGCGGTCACCTCGGCGGGGGCGGCCCGTCCGGACCCGTCCGGTTCCGCCGCGGCCCCTTCCGGGGCACCCGATCCCGCCGCTGCCGCGTCCGCTGCGTTCTCCGGCAACTGACCCATCTCCCCTGGCTGGCCCGCTGATGACTCTTGTGTGACACCCATCCTACTGATGAAGCCCGGGGACACCACTTCACAGCGTGACCCGATCCGTTTTCCGTGAACCATGTTGACTCGGTTCACAAGCTCTGCTGTGATTGATCCATCGCGCCAGACATCTCCACTGTCCGGGAGGACACACCCATGTCGTACGACACCCAGGTCCCGCCCGCCGCTCCGCACCGGGCCATGCGCAACGGCCTCGGCACCGCGGCCCTGATCCTCGGCATCATCGGCACGCTCTCCGGCCTCGTGCCGTTCTTCTTCTGGCTGGCGGGCATCCTCGGCCTGATCGCCCTGATCCTCGGACTCGTCGGCAAGGGCCGCGTGAAGCGCGGTGAGGCGGACAACAAGGGAGTGGCGCTCACCGGCGCGCTCCTCGGCCTCGCGGCCCTGATCCTCTCGGTCGTCGGCGCGGTCATCACGTTCACGGCCGTCAGCGACGCGGTCGACGAGATCGACAAGGCCATCAAGGACTCCGCGCCCAAGGACCCGGCCGCCCAGGACCCGGCCGCCCAGGACCCGGCCGCCAAGAACCTGGCGGACGGCGACACCTCGGTCTACGACGACGACCTCAAGGTCACGGTCTCGGACCCGAAGGCGTACAAGCCCAGCGAGTTCGCGGCCGGCCACACCGAGGGCAACAAGGCGTACCAGGTCACCGTCGTCATCGAGAACGGCGGCAAGGAGAAGTTCGACGCCACCCTGGTCACGCTGACCGGCCGCGCCGGGACGAACGGCGTCGCGGCCGAGCAGATCTTCGACGAGAAGGTCGGCGCGGGCTTCCAGGGCACCGTCCTGCCCGGCAAGAAGGCCACCGTCACCGTCGCCTTCGACACCCCCAAGGACGCCAAGAACCTGACGGTCGAGGTGAACCCGGGCCTCGACTACAACGCCTCGCAGTGGGAGCTGAAGCTCGGCTGACCCGGCGAAACCCGGCCGGACCCGGCCACCGCAAGAACAAGGACCGAGGAACGGGGGCCCTTCGGGGCCCTCCCCCGCACACCCCTCCCCCGCCCATCCCT
>NZ_LGEG01000075.1 GCF_001280125.1 Streptomyces sp. NRRL F-6492 | reverse complement strand
CCCCACTACAGCCCCAACCGCGCGATCGCCTTCTCCCCGTCCGGGACGCCCTCTCCCGCCTCCGCCGCCGACCACGCGGCCCCGCACAGGGCCCGTACCCCGTCCACGGGGTCCGCCTCTCCGGCCGCCGCTCCCCCGACCGTCTCGACCGCCAGCGCGCCCCCGCTCACCGAGGCCCGCCACGCCCCGCACACGAACCCGCCGTCCCGGTCGGCGGCCACCTCCGGCTGGCCGACGAGCAGCCCCCGCAGATCGGCCGCCACGTACGTCGGCCGGTGCTCGGGCACGGCCGCGAGCAGCTGTGCCACGTCCGTCACCCCGGTCAGGACGAGCAGCGAGTCCACCCCGCCGTTGAACGCGCCCTCGATGTCCGTGTCGAGCCGGTCCCCGACGACGAGGGGCCGCTCCGCCCCGGTCCGCAGCACCGTCTCCCGGTGCATCGGCGGCAGCGGCTTCCCGGCCACCTTCGGCTCGAAGCGGCCGCCGGTGCCGATCCGCACGACCTCCACGGCCGCCCCGTTCCCGGGTCCGATCCCGCGCGCCCCGGGGATCGTCAGGTCCGTGTTCGAGGCGTACCACGGCACGCCCCGCCCCACCGCGTAGGACGCCTCGGCGAACCGCTTCCACGGCAGGTCCGGCCCTCCGTACCCCTGGACGACCGCCGCCGGGTCGTCGTCCGCCGACTCCACCGGCACGAGTCCCCGCTCGCGCAGCGCCACCGCAAGGCCCTCGCCGCCGATGAGCAGCACCCGGGACCCGGCCGGCACCTCGTCCGCGATCAGCCGGGCGACGGCCTGCGCCGAGGTGACCACGTCCCCGGCCTCCGCCGGCACCCCCAGCTCCGTGAGGTGCGCCGCCACGGCGTCCGGCGTCCGCAGCGCGTTGTTGGTGACGTACGCGAGGCGCATCCCGCCGTCCCGGGCCGTCCCGAGCGACTCGACGGCGTACGGGACGGCCAGGCCGCCCGCGTACACGACCCCGTCCAGATCGAGCAGCGCCGTGTCGTACGCCTCGCTCAGCGGCTCCGCGCTGCCCTCCGGCCGCGTCCTGCCGCCGCCCCGCCGTCCCTGGTCGTCGTGCACCGTCACCGTTCGCTCCTCGTCTCACCGGGTGTGATCCCCCCGCTACCCCGATCATCGCTCATGCCCCGGCCCACATACGATGTCGAGATGAACACCTCAGGTCACGCGGCCGCCGACGTCCGCGACGACACGGCGGGGCTGCGCCTGGCCCCCTTCCGCGGGCTCCGGTACGTCCCCGAGCGGGTCGGCAGTCTCGCCGCCGTGACGTCCCCTCCCTACGACGTCGTCGTACGACCTGACGGGCTGCACCACCTGGAATCGGCGGACCCGCACAACATCGTCCGGCTGATCCTGCCGCAGGCGATGACCGCGGGCACCCGCCACCGCAAGGCCGCCGTCACCCTCGACCGCTGGCTCGCGGACGGCGTCCTCGCCCCCGACCCGGTGCCCGCGCTCTACGTGTACGAGCAGCGGGGCGACGGGATCCTCCAGCGCGGGATCATCGGCGCCCTGGAGCTCTCGGCCCCCGAGGCCGGGATCGTCCTCCCCCACGAGGACGTGATGCCGCACGTGGTCGAGGACCGCGCCGCCCTGATGCGGACGACCGCGGCCAACCTCGAACCCCTGCTCCTCACCTACCTCGGGGAGGACGGCGGGGGCGCGGACGCGGTCGTCGAGCGGTGCGCGGCACGCGAGCCGCTCCTCTCCACCACCACCGAGGACGGCTTCTCCCACCGCCTGTGGGCGGTGACGGACCCGGCCGAGCAGGCCGCCGTCGCCGCGGACCTCGGCCGCCACCAGGCCCTCATCGCGGACGGTCACCACCGCTGGGCGACCTACCTGCGGCTGCGCGAGGAGCACGTCCCGCCGGGCCCCTGGAACTACGGCCTGGTCCTCCTGGTCGACACCGCCCGCTACCCCCTGCGGGTCCGCGCCATCCACCGCCTCCTCAACCGCCTGCCGGTCGCCGACGCCCTCGCGGCCGTCGAGGGCTCCTTCCGGGTGCGCCGCCTCGACGGGTCCCTCCCGGAGGCCCTGGAGTCCCTCGCGGCGGCCACCGCCGGCGGCAACGCCTTCCTCCTCGCGGGCGACGGCGCCTTCCACCTCCTGGACCGCCCGGACCCGGCCCTCCTGGCCCGCACGATCCGTACGGACCGCCCCGGGGCCTGGCGCACGCTGGACGCGACCGTCCTGCACTCCACCCTCCTGGAGCACGTCTGGCACGTCCCGGACGCCCCCGAGGACATCGCCTACATCCACGACACCGAGGCCGCCGTGGCCCAGGCGGAACGCCGCGGGGGTACGGCGGTCCTCATGCACCCGGTACGCGAGGAGGTCGTCCGCGACCTGGCCCGCCAGGGCGTCACGATGCCCCGCAAGTCGACCTCCTTCGGCCCCAAGCCGGCGACGGGCCTGGTCCTGAGAAGCCTCGCGCTGGACTGAGGACCACCGGAGACGAAGAAGGGCGGCACCCCCGGGGGTGCCGCCCTTCTTCGTCTAAGAACCCGAATCAGCCCTTGTCACCGTCACGGCCGTCACGGCTGTCACGGTCGATCTCGACGTCATCGACGTCATCGACGACAACGCCGTCCGACTCCTCGTCCGACTCCTCGTCCGACTCCTCGTCGGCGTCCTCGGAGTCGTCCGAGTCGTCCGAGTCGTCGAACGCGTCGACGAACTCGACGCCGTCCATCTCGGCGAGCCGGTCGGAGGCGTCCGTGGCGCCGTCCTTGTCGGCCTCCAGGGCCTTGCCGAACCACTCCCGGGCCTCCTGCTCGCGGCCGGCGGCGAGGAGGGCGTCGGCGTACGCGTACCGCAGGCGCGCGGTCCACGGGTGAACGGCGCTGGAAGCGAGCTCGGGGCTCTGCAGCGTCACGATGGCCGCGTCGAGCTGCCCCAGGTCCCGGCGGGCGCCGGCGGCCACGAGCCGCATCTCGACCTGCCCGGCCTTGTCCAGCTTCTGCACCTCGGACTCACCGGCCATCGCGAGGGCCCGCTCGGGCCGGCCGAGGCCGCGCTCGCAGTCGGCCATGACGGGCCACAGCTCGACCCCGCCGCTCATCCGCCGCGCGGCCCGGAACTCGGCCAGCGCCTCGGAGTACTTCTGCGTGGCGTACGCGGCGAACCCGGCGGCCTCGCGGACGGCGGCGACACGGGACGCGAGCCGCAGGGCGACCCTGGAGTACCCGTAGGCCTTCTCCGGGTCCTCGTCGATCAGCTGGGCGACCATGACGAGGTTGCGCGAGACGTCCTCGGCGAGCCCCTTGGGCAGGCTCATCAGCTCCTGGCGCACGTCCGGGTCGATCTCCTCACCGGTGACCTCCGGCGGGATCGGCAGCCGCTTGATGGGCGCGCGGTCACCACGGTCGCGGTCCCGGTCGTCGCGACGCCCGTATCCACCACGGCTGTCGCCGCCCCGGTCGTCCCGCCCGCGGAACCCGCCACCACGGCTGTCGTCCCGCCGGAACCCACTGCCGCCCCGATTGTCATCGCGCCGGAAGCCACCGCCCCGGTCGTCACGACGGAAGCCGCCACCGCCACGGTTGTCGTCCCGGCGGTCGTCACGCTGGTACGAGGGACGCTCATCGCGCCGGAACGAGGGCCGCTCGCCGCCACGGTCGTCACGACGGAAGCCACCACCACGGTTGTCACCACCGCGATCGTCACGACGGAACCCACCGCCACGGTTGTCGTCGCGCCGGTCATCACGCTGGTACGAAGGACGCTCATCGCGCCGGAACGAGGGCCGCTCGCCGCCACGGTCGTC
>NZ_LGEG01000074.1 GCF_001280125.1 Streptomyces sp. NRRL F-6492 | reverse complement strand
GATGGTACTGCAGGGGGGACCCTGTGGGAGAGTAGGACACCGCCGAACAATCATTGTGGGAAAGCCCCGCACCGTCATGGTGCGGGGCTTTTCTGCGTTCACGGGCCTTTTCAGGCCGGCGCGACGAGTTGGGCGTCGTACGCCAGGATGACCGCCTGGACGCGGTCGCGGGCGCCCGTCTTGGCGAGGACGCGGCTCACGTGGGTCTTCACCGTGGATTCCGCGAGGTGGAGGCGGGCGGCGATCTCGGTGTTCGTCCATCCCTGGCCGATGACGGTGAGGATCTCGCGTTCCCGGTCCGTCAGGGCGGCGAGGCGTGGGTCCTCCGGGCGGGGCTCCTCCGTGGGGGCGGCCTGCGGCAGGTGGTGGATGTAGGCGTCCAGGAGGCGGCGGGTGAGGCTCGGGGCCACGACCGCGTCGCCCGCGGCCACCGCGCGGATGCCGGCGAGGAGCTCCTCCGGCCGGGCGTCCTTCACCAGGAAGCCGCTGGCGCCGGCGCGCAGGCCGTCGTACGCGTACGCGTCCAGGTCGAAGGTGGTGACGATCAGGACGCGGGAGCGGGCGCCGGTGGCGATGATGCGGCGGGTCGCCTCGATGCCGTCCAGGCCCGGCATGCGGATGTCCATCAGGACGACGTCGGGGCGGAGGGCGTCGACCAGACGGACCGCCTCGGCGCCGTTCGACGCCTCGCCGACGACGGTCATGTCGTCCTGGCTCTCCAGCAGGATGCGGAAGCCGAAGCGCTGCATCGGCTGGTCGTCCGCGATGAGAACGGTCGTCACGAGGGGGAGACCTCCCGGGGGGTGCGAAGGGGGATGCGGAGCCGGACGGCCCAGCCGCCGGCCGGCAGCGGGCCGCAGTCGAGTGTGCCGTCGTAGAGGGCCGCGCGCTCGCGCATTCCGGTGAGGCCCTGGCCCTGCCCCCGGGGGGCGTGGGCGGTGCCCGTTCCGGTGTCCGTGATCTCGGCCCGTACCTCCCGGGGGGTGTACGTGAGGAGCACGGTCGCCCGCGCGGCGGGGCCCGCGTGCTTGAGGGTGTTCGTCAGGGCCTCCTGCACCACCCGGTAGACCGTCAGCTGGGCGCCGGGGGAGAGGGGTGGGGCGGGCGGCTCGTCGTGGGCGGCGAGCCGTACCGGCAGGCCCGCCTTCCGCACGCCGGTGAGCAGGGCGTCCAGGTCCGCCAGGGTGGGCTGGGGGTCCCGTGCCGCTTCCTGTTCGTCGTCGCGCAGGACGCCCAGGAGGCGGCGGAGGTCGGCGAGGGCCTCGCGGCTCGTCGTACCGATGGCGTCGAGGGCCTGGGCGGCGCGCTCGGGGCTCTTGGCCGCCGCGTACCGTCCGCCGTCCGCGAGGCCGGTGATGACCGAGAGGTTGTGGCCGATGATGTCGTGCATCTCCCGCGCGATGCGGGTCCGTTCGGCCGCGGCGGCGAGCCGGACCTCCTGGTCGCGCTCGATCTCCAGGCGGCGGGCCCGGTCGACGAGGCCCGCCGTGTGGTCCTTGCGGGAGCGGACCGTGATGCCGAGGAGGGCGACGAGCGCGTACGCCCACAGGGTGGGGACGACCCGCTGGTCCCAGCTCTCCGGGAAGAAGCGGACGGCCCCCGTCACCAGCGGCGGCAGGATCAGGGCGAGGGACCACAGGAGCGCGCGGGGCGGGCGGAGCAGCGCGATGTGGAAGACCGGGAGCAGCTGGAGGTACGAGGACTGGAGGAAGGCGCCCGAGGCGTCGCTGACGAGCGCCGCGCAGGCCATCGCGGCCAGGGCGGCCGTGGGGTGGCGGCGGCGCCAGTACAGCGGCACGCTCAGGGCCAGGCTGAGGGCGGTCACGAGCCAGACCGGCAGGGTCGGGTCCGGGGCGGTGGTCCGCCAGCCGCCCGCCGCGTCCACGAGCGCCGCGAGGACCCAGCCGGACGTCACCGCCGTGTCCCACGGCCAGGGGCGGCGGGCGTCGAAGGCCCGTACGCGCGTGAGGAGACGGTGGACGTGGCGGCTGAGGCCCGTGTCCGTGCCCATGTGTTCTTTCGTCTCCGTCGTCACGTCGTCATCTTCCTCGTGCGTTCCGGTACTTGGGCAACAGGGCGGTGGAGTCGACGCTAGGCGGCGGGTGGGGGCGGGGCGTCGGACCGGGGTGGTGTGCGGGGGGTCCGGGTGTAGTACCGGGGTATGACGGGTGGGGGCGGGGGCCCGGGAAATGCCTTGTCAGGGGGGTCTGCTCGTCGCCAGGATCAGATACATGGACTATCTGATACGGGTCATCCGTGCCGACGAGTGGGAGAAGGCCCGCGAGATCCGTCTCGTCGCCCTTCAAGATCCGGTCGCGCACCTGGCCTTCCTCGACACGTACGAGGCCGCCGTCGAGCGGCCCGACTCGTTCTGGCGGGAGCGGGCGGAGGCCTCGTCCGACAGCGGTGACGGGAAGGTGCGGCAGTTCGTGGCCGAGGGGCCGGACGGCTCCTGGGCCGGCACGATCACGGTGCTCGTGGAACGGCCCTCGGACGAGGTGCGGTTCGGCGGGGCGGCGAAGGTCGACCAGACGCACGTCGTGGGGGTGTACGTGCGTCCCGGGGCGCGCGGGGCGGGCGTCGTCGACGCGCTGTTCCGGGCGGGCGTGGAGTGGTCCTGGTCGCTGGCGGAGCCGGTGGTCGAGCGGGTGCGGCTGTACGTCCACGAGGAGAACGCGCGGGCGGCGGCCTTCTACCGCCGGTTCGGGTTCACGGCGACCGGCGAGCGGGTGGCGGTGCCGGGGAGCGAGGTGGCGGAGGAGGTGGAGTACGGGCTGGGACGGCCCGTCTCCCCGGGCGCCCGCTGAGGGACTTTCGACACGCGCCCTAGCCCCGTGGGACCAGGGCGTCGTTCGGCCAGCGGGTCCTGGCCTGTTCGCGGGAGCGCATCAGGGCCAGGGTCGGCAGGCCCCGGAGCCGGCCTTCGGCCAGGAGGGCCGGGAACGCGGGGAACGGGGCGACGGCGGCGACGTCGTCGAGCACCAGGGTGAGTGGTGGGTCGAGCCGACCGTCGGATGACCGTGCGGCCATGCGGCGGCCGTGCTCGACCACGCTTGCGGCGAGCGCCGTCAGGAGCGGCATCGCGCCGGGGTGGGTGCGGGGGTCCTCGATCGATTCACCCACCACGTAGAGGGTGCCCCCTTCGGGGACGAAAGATGCCAGCGCCAGTGAATCCGTTCGGTTCGGGGTGCACGCCTCCCGGATGTGGACCGTGGAGAACGCGGAGAACGCACGGGCCGTCAGTTCCTGTGCCAGACGACGGCTCTCGGGGTGGGCGGTCAGGGCGGATTCGAGCAGTCCCGCCAGGCCGGACACGGCCCTGGGGTGGCTGCGGAGGACCCGTACGGGTTCGGGGGCGTCGGAGCCCTGGGCCCAGCGGTGCACCTGCCGGAAGGGGCGGCCGTCGACGGCCGCCGCGTGCAGCCAGCAGCGCAGGAGTGTCTCCGCGGTGTCGGCGGTCGCCGCGTCGAGCCGGGAGTGCGGGCGGACCGGGGCGAGCAGGGCGGCGGCCCTGGCCCGGGCGGTCTCCGGGTCCTCGCAGCCCTCGACGGGCGACCAGTGGAGCCGGCCCGGGGTGTCGCAGAGGTGGCCGGGGTCGTAGACGAGGACCGGTCCGAGCTTGCCGCGCGCGTCCTTGGTGTCCGACCAGACGGTGGGGTCGGAGGTGACGACGAGGACCGGTCCTTCGGCGTCCCGCACGGCCTGGACGGCGGCGGGGCGGCGGACCTCGGGCGGGCCGAAGAGGGTGGTGCCGTCGGGTGTTCCGGCGGGGGCCGGACGGCCGGTCGTGGCCGTGCTCGTGGGCCGGGGCTGTGGGGGGATCTGCGGCTCGGCCGGGGCCAGGGGCGGCCTCGGAGTCTCCCGTACGGGGCCCAGGGGGGCGGG
>NZ_LGEG01000073.1 GCF_001280125.1 Streptomyces sp. NRRL F-6492 | reverse complement strand
TCGTCACACCAGGGCTTGAAGCGCTACCACCACCAGAAAACAAACTGATCAGCCCAGGCCAAACCACGACCTACTGATCAGAAAAACCGCCCCCGGACACTCGCCGCACTCGCCAACCTCGGGCTCGACTGGGCGGCCGAAGAAAACGCGGTGTGATGACCGCGTGCGGCCAGACGCGGGACAGCAGCCGGTCAGCGCGGTCCCGCGTCAGCGGATTCGCCAATCGGTGGTGCAGGCATCACCCGCGCCCAGCACGCCCGCACCAGCGCCTTCGCGGAGACGGAGAAGGCATCTCGGCCGTGCTGTCCCACCCCGGGGTGCAGGAGGGCCGATTAGCGGTAGTCGTCGGGGTGGTCCTGCATCCACGTGTTGATGAAGTCGCGGGTGGCGAGGAGCTGCTTCTGGTGCTTCTTCAGGTTCTCGAAGGAAGCGTCGCCACCGAGCGTCTTGTTGAGCTCGGTCATCTTCTGGATCGGCTCGGGGAAGTGCCCGGGACCCTTGGGATCATTCTTCATCGCCCGGTCCAGCTCCTGGAGCTCCTTGTTCACACGGCCCAGGAAGTAGCCGCAGTCCTTCGCGCAGGAGTCGTTGAGCGTGGCCTGGAGGGTGGCGAAGGCGTCCCGGACCTTCTCGTCGGTGGACGGCGCGTACGCCTCGTCCGGAGAGGGGGTTGCGGCGGCCCCGTCGGGCGCGTTTGTGCCTGATGCCGGGCGGACGGGCTCGGGGGTTGTGCTGCAGGAGACGGCCAGGGCCGCCAGGATGGCAGTGGCTAGCACCGTGCCTTGCACTGACTTCTTGTGGATCATGTGGGTCCCTCCCCGGTGTCGTAAAACCAGGAGAGCGTATACGGAGTGGCTGGGCTCACGGCTTCCGGCGGCAGCCCGGCACGGTGAACAGCCCGGGGGACGAGGACCCCGGCTGGCCAGGGTCTGCCCGGGCAAGCACGGCCACTGGGGGTGGATCTGCGTCCTGGACAACGGTCACGAGACCACGTTGGAGGAGCCGCACTGGGGCCGCAATAGCGAAGGCCGGCCGATCGCGTGGGTCGGCAGCGCCCCCGACGACTGGTGAATCCACTAGGGCACTTCGTTTGGATCATCCAGCGCTGCGTAACATCGCCCCTCAGGACTGGGGAGGCGTGAGACGTGGGGATGTTCCGAAGGAAGCGCAGTGGGCAGCGGATGCCTCCGCCCGAGTTGGTTGCCGAGGCCAAGGCAAATCCAGGAGGCTGGGTCTACGAGATCGACGGGAACATGGTCGATGATCCGAACGGGGCTGTGCCCCCTGAAGCCATTATCGCGGCTTGGCAAGTAGACGCTCGCGGGAAGCTCTCGGGCGGCTACCAGGCAAATCCAAACTACCGACCTGGGGCGACAGGGCAGTAGCTCGTATGAGGCGAGGTGGTACGGCCGTTTCATCCCGGCCGTCGACTCGTTGGTCTGGATGTGCCGTTGACTGACGCGCAGTGGGCGCGGATCGAACCGTTGCTTCCGGATCGGACGCCGCGACGGGGTGGCCGGTGACGGGATCATCATGAGGTGATCGATGCGATCGCCTGGAAGTTTCAGACCGGATCGCAGTAGGTCCGCCTTCCCGAGAAGTACGGGAACTGGCGAGGCGTCTACAACCGGTTGCGGATGTGGGCCGTCGACGGCACCTGGGAGCGGGTGTTAACCGCGCTCATCGCTCAGGCCGACGCCGAGGAAGAACTCAACTGGATCGTCTCGGTCGACTCGACCGTCGTGCGGGCACACCAGCACGCGGCCTGAGCCCGCAAAAAGGGCGCCGACCGGCGAACCTGCGGACCACGCCATCGGCAGATCCCGCGGCGGGCTGACCACGAAGATCCACCTGGCCTCCGACGCCCACTGCCGGCCGCTGGCCTTCGTGCTTACCGCTGGGCAGGCCGGTGACGCGCCCGCCTTTGCTCACGTCATGGCCCGCCTGCGCGTTCCCCGGCGGCGAGGACGGCCCCGCACCAGGCCGGACATGGTTCTGGCCGACAAGGCGTACTCCTCCCGCGCGATCCGCGAGCACCTGCGCAAGCGTGGGATCCGGGCGGTCATCCCCGTCCCGGCCGACCAGCGCGGCCACCGCCTGCGGCGCGGAAGCCGGGGCGGGAGGCCACCGGCCTTCGATCCCGAGGCATACAAGCAGCGCAACACCGTCGAGCGCTGCATCAACCGCTTGAAGCAGTGGAGAGGCATCGCCACCCGTTACGAGAAGACCGCGACCATCTTCCTCGCCGGACTCCACATCGCAGGTATCTTCCTCTGGTCTGCACGGTGATCCAAACGAAACTGCCTAGGCCGCTCCGTTCCGCGAGCGGGAAGGGCCCCGGGCGTACGACGCGCCCGGGGCCCTTCGTCGTCTGGGGCCGACGGCGTCGCATCCCAGGGTCTATATGTACCTCAGTGCGATGGCGAGGGCTTGTGAGCAGCCGCATCGCACTGAGGTGCGTGCAGCCCCTGGGATCCCCGGCCACTCCCCAGGGTGCCCTGAGGAGTCGGAACCGACCGGCTTCAAGGGGAGCTGTCACTGGTCCAGCGCCTCGCTCTCAAAGACAGACACTTCCTCGTATGGAGTCGGTTCTACCGGCCCCATCCATGAACGTTGCCCGAACGGCGTCTTCGGGTTCCAGTTCAGCTTGTGTGCTCGCTCCTGCATTCCGCGGATCTCATCAGCCCGAGACGCCTGGAGGCCGGACTCGATGATGAAGTGCCGTGCCCAGTCATAGTCGTCCGCGCTCAGCGCGCGGACCGAGGGGAGATCTATGAAGCGCTGGCTACCATCGGTGTAACCGTAGACCGGCGTTGACATCACCCGGAACCGAGCCAGGCTCGGATAGTCGATGCCGAGGCTGATCACGCGTAGAGCGTCTTGGGCGTCCATGGCGAATCGGCCCAGCTTCTTCAGCTTCGGGTTGATCTGGCTGTTGCCGGCACCTGGTATCTGGACCACATCTGAGCGGTACAGACGTTCGCCGAACCTGAAGGGCGATTCCCCGTCGGTGGGTTGGCCGCCGGTCGCGTAGTGGTCGAGCAGAGCGTCGAAGGCCAGTACCAGCCCGGCCATGGCCATGGGGTAGTCGCCTACGTCGGCGTGCGTCTGAACCTCGCGGACGAGTCGGGCTGTTTCCGGCTGTGTCAGAAGGTCGACCATGTCGACCGCGTCGAAGTCGACGTCGAAGACCTTCGGCGTGACGGTAGTGATGAAGTCGGCAAGGGCCTCACGGGCCTGCTCGATCTGGTGCTCGGAGGGGAAGGTGCCGTTGTGCTTCAGTGCCACGCGTACGTCGTTCAGCCGCCTCATCTGCTCCTTCTTGGGGAGCTCGAACGGTTTAACCGCCTCCCAGTAGCCCAGGAACTCGGTGTTCCTCTTGAGCTCGACACCCAGCTGCTGCGCGACAAGCCCGATGAAGTTCTCCACGGCGTCGTGGAAGGACGTGATCGCCCGCGAGCGCAGTGGGGTCGGCCGCCGGCTCTCCTCAACGCCTTCTCGGTACAGGTATCGGACATACGCCAGCCGCTGCATGGTCAGTGGATCAAGGGAGGGCGGCATAGAAGCTCCAGGACTTAGACCGTGTCCTATGTGGTGAGGCGGACGAGTCGCTTGTAGCAGCAGATGGCTGCGACGGGGCCGAGGAAGGCCAGGTAGTTGCGGGGATGGCGTTCGTAGCGGTGGTTGAGTCGGCGGTAGCCCGTGAGCCAGGACATCGTGCGCTCGATCACCCACCTGCGTCGCCCGAGCCGTTCGCTGGACTCCACGCCCTTGCGTGCGATGCGGACGCCGATACGTCTTCCGCGGAGCCATTTCCGCCCGCGGAGCCATTTCCGCAGCTCAGGTATGTCGTAGGCTTTGTCGGCGTGCAGACGCTGTGGTTTGAAGTGACGGCCGCGATGGGGGTCGTGTCTCGTTTGGTGACCGAGCACCATGGGCTTCAGGGCTTGGCTGTCATGGACGTTGGCCGCGGTGACACCCACGACGAGGGGCAGTCCGTTCGCGTCCGACAGGACGTGCATCTTGGAACCCGGCTTGCCCCGGTCCACAGGGCTCGGACCGGTGAGGTCGCCCCCTTTTTCGCCCTGACATGGGCGGAGTCGAGGACGGCGCGGGACAGGTCGAGCAGGCCGGCGTCGTCGAGGCGATGCAGGATCTCCTCGTGCAACCGGCCCCACACCCCGGCCCGCGACCAGATCAGGAACCGGCGATGAGCGGTGGACTTCGATATCCCGAAGCAGGGCGGCAGGGCCCGCCAGGCGCACCCGCTGACCAGGACGTAGATGATCGCGGCAAACAAGGTCTCATCAGGTGTGTCCTGCGTTCCGCCGCCCTGCGGCCGCACCCGAGAGGGCGGGATCAGCGGCTTTGCGATTTCCCACAGCCCGTCCGGAACAATCCAACTCCACGTACCCCGCCCCAT
>NZ_LGEG01000072.1 GCF_001280125.1 Streptomyces sp. NRRL F-6492 | reverse complement strand
CTCCTAGGCGGGGGTGGAGGCGGGGGAGGGGGCCGGGCGGCGGGGAAGGGTCAGGAGGAGGGCGGCGCCCCCGACGAGGACCTCGCTGAGGGTGCAGACCAGCCGGCTGGCGACCGCGACGGCGGTCGCCTCCTGCCAGGGCAGGACGGCGGTCAGCGAGAGCAGCAGCAGGCCCTCCCGGGCGCCCCAGCCGTCCGGCAGCACCACCACGAGGCTGGCGGCGGCGGTGGCCAGGGCGAAGCCGCCCACGCAGACCGGCAGCGCGGTCAGCGGCGGGGCGCCGAGCATCACGGCGAGCGCCCACAGGTGCAGTCCCGAGACCGCCCAGGAGGCGGTGGCGGAGGCGAGGGCCCGGCGCATGCCCCGGTCGCTCGCCCGGGTCGCCGGGGCGGACCTGCGGGCCAGCCGGGCGGCGAACGCGGCGAGGTGGTGGAGCAGTCCGGGCCGTACCGCCCAGGCCAGGGTCACCGCGCCCGGCAGCACCAGCCACCAGGCCTCGGCGCCGAGCGTCCAGGGCGCGGCGAGGGGGCCGACGGCGAGGCCGGTGAGGACGGCCACGATCAGGTTGAGCAGGAAGACGGCGAGCACGACCGGCGCGGGCACCCCGGCCGCACCGCCCATCCGCAGCTGGGCGAGGACGCCCCAGACGGCACCCGGCACGTACTTGCCGAGGTAGGAGGTGAAGTAGATCCGGGTCGCGGTCCGGCCGGGCACCCCGGGCCCCAGGTCGGACAGGAGCGTCCGCCAGGTGGCCATGGAGAGCAGGACGGCCAGGGCGTTGGCGGCGAGCGCCACCAGCAGGTACGGGACGGAGGCCGGCCGCAGGACGAGTCCGGCGAGCTCGCCCGCCCGGTCGTACAGGGCGAAGCCGACGCCCGTGACGACCGCGACGGGGAAGAGGACGGGCAGGGCGCGGCGCAGGGGGCCGCCGTGGTCGTCACCGCCACGGGCCGGTCTGGCCGAAGAGCCACGCGCCGGTCAGCGGCACGATCCAGAGGAGGGCGTTGGAGACGGTCATCCGGTCGCGGAACAGGGCCCGCGAGGGGTTCCCGCCGCCCGCGTCCACCACGATGAGCTGGAGGTAGCGGGCGAGTCCGAAGAGCGCGAACGGGGCGGTGAGCACCGCGACCAGCGGGCCGTGCGTCCCGAAGGCCGGGGTGGTCTGGATCTGCAGGACGTAGCTGACGGCGGTGAGCACGGCCGCGAAGGCGAGCAGCTGGTCGAGGAAGCCGAGGGTGTAGCCGCGCAGGGCGGGCCGGTGCAGCACCCCGCCGACCGCCATCTCGTGGCGCCGCTTGCCCAGGATCAGCAGCAGGCAGAGGGAGAAGACGCAGAGCACGAGCCAGCTCGGCACCGGGTTCCCGGCGGCCAGGCACCCCTGGACGAGGCGCAGGACGAAGCCGAGGGCGACGATGAAGACGTCGAGCAGCGGGACGTGCTTGAGCCCCTTGCTGTACGCGGCGTTGAGCGCGACGTACGCGGCGACCGGCCACCAGTCGGCGGGCGCGACCGTGCCGGTGAGCACGGTCAGGCCGGCCGTCGCCGCGAGGAGCGCGGCGAGCAGGGCGGCGAAGGAGACGGCGGCGGCGACGCTCGTGCGGCCGGCGGCGATCGGCCGGTGCCGCTTCTCCGGGTGGCGCCGGTCGCGGTCCCGGTCCCCGATGTCGTTGACCAGGTAGATCAGCGCGGACGCGAGGGTGAAGACGCCGACCGCGGCCAGGGTGCCGCCCAGCACGCCGCCGTCGAGGCGGGGGGCGGCGAGCAGGCCGAGCGGGACGACGACCGCGTTCTTCGTCCACTGTCCCGGGCGGACGAGGGAGACGAGGTCGGCGAGGCGGCCGGAGGGCGGGGAGGCAGGCGGGCGGGCCTTCGGTGCCTCTCTGCCGGTGAGCACGGGCGTGGCCATGAACGGACTCCTGTGGGCAGGGTCGTACGGAGGGCTGGGGCGGGCGTACGGGCCGGGGCCGTGATCGGCGTCGGGGCCGGGGCCGTACGGAGGGGGGCGGGCGTCACGCGGAGGTCGTGGGGGAGGCCGCCGGGGCCGGCCCGGGGCGGCGCCGGACGCTCGGTCCGAAGTCCGGCTCCGTCAGCCAGCGGACGGCGCCGCGGGCCGCGCCGAGGACGATCGCCTGGTGCAGCACGAAGTGGACGGCGGTGAAGTACAGGAGGAAGCCGGGCCCCCGGGTCCGCAGCGCGAACCGGCTCAGGCCGGGGTCCGCGCAGGCGAAGACCAGCGCGCACAGGGCGGGGACGAGCAGCAGCCAGGGCGAGAGGAGGCCGAGGAGGAGGGCGGGGAGCGTCAGCGCGGCCGCGAGGACGCCGAGCGGCCGGTTGGCGGTGAGACCGCCCTCCCGCATCTGCCCGAGCGCGGCGATCAGCAGCTGGGAGCGCCGGTACTGCTCCTTGAGCATCGCCCCGAGCCGGTCGACGTCGTCGTGCCGGCCGCGGATCGCCCCGGTCATCACGATCCGGTGGGAGCGGACGAGCCGGCCGCTGTACTCGACGTCCTCCGAGTCCCGGAGGTTCTCGTCGAAGGGGCCGGTCTCCTCGAAGACCTCCTTGCGGATCGCGCCGAGGGCGAAGAAGGCGGTGCGGACCTCGCCGACGGCGCGCCGGCGCCAGAAGTGGGCGTGCAGCGCGTGGTAGCGCTCCACGGGCCCGTCGTCGAAGAGGGGCTCGGGGTCGAGGACGCCGTGGACGCAGCCGAGGCCGGGGTCGTCCCGGAGCATGTCGGCGGCGTGGGCCAGGGCCTCGGGATGGAGCGCGGTGTCGGAGTCGAGGAAGAAGAGGACCTCGCCCCGGGCGGCGGCGGCGCCCGCGTTCCGGGCGGCGGAGACCCCGCGGTTGTGGGGCTGGGCGATGAGGACGACGCCGAACTCGCGGGCGATGTCCCGGGACCGGTCGGTGCTCGCGTCGTCCACGACGATGACGTCGAGGGGGGCGTGGGTCTGGGCGAGGACCGAGGCGAGGCAGGCGCTCAGGGTCTTCTCGTAGTTGTAGTTGGGGATGATGACGGACACCGTGGGACGGGCCCTGGGCATGGGGGTTCCTTGGGGGTGACGGGGTGTTCCGGGAAGTGGGGGGCCGGGACCGTGCCGGGCGCGGTGGGGCGTCTCAGAGGAGCCGGAAGTCCGCGATGCGGTGGCGGGAGAGCTCGGGGGAGTGTCCGACGAGGAGCCGGCAGAGCAGCAGCGCGTGACCGACGGCCTCGACCTCGTCGGGGCCCCGGATGTACAGGGCCAGTCGGACCGTCGGTCCGAGGACCAGGGCCCGCGCGGAGTCGAAGCGGTCCTGCGGCCGGGCGAGGCGGTGCAGCGTCTCGACGAGGCGGGCGGCGGACGGGGCTGGTGGGGGGTCGTCGTCCGCCGGGGGATCGTCGTCCGGTGCTCTCATCGAGATGCCGACGAGGTAGATGACGATCAGCCCCAGGAGAATCCGTCGCCGCCGTCCTGGGCGGTCGCCCCCGTCACCGCGATGTCCCCGGCGGTGACGGGCGCCGCGCCGGTCTCCGCCGGCTGGGCCGCGAGGACGAGGGACAGCGCGGCCGCCGCGGGGACGAGCAGGCCGAGGACGGTGCGGACGGCGCGGACCCGAAGGCGGACGAAAGTGGCGAACCGGGCGTTGCTGGGCATGGCGGGACTACCTTTCGGGGCGGTGCGGGACGGGGCGTCGCGGGGGTTCTCCCGAGGCCGCTCCCGGGCTCTGCCGGGCGGCTTCGACGTGTCCAAGACTGGCCCGCGGAGGGGTGGCCTGTCACCGGGGAACGGCTGGCGCCAACCGCGTGGCCGGTTGGGGACAGCGCCCGCCCCCACGCCGTACGCGCCCTCCACCAGCGCGTTTCCGTGCGGTGTCACGTTCCTGCCAGGCGGAAGGTGCCGGGCCCCGGGCAGGTCCCCGGACGGCCTGCGCGGCGGGGGGCGGGGG
>NZ_LGEG01000071.1 GCF_001280125.1 Streptomyces sp. NRRL F-6492 | reverse complement strand
CGTCGGCGGGGAGGGCGGGCGTGGGGGGCGTGGGGATGAGGGGCGTGGGGGCGGGCGTGCTCGGGTCGCCGGTCGTACGGGTCGTGGGGTTCACGCGGAGGCCTCCGTGCCGAGGACGAGGTGGAGGAGGGGGAGGACGGCGTCCGCGCGCTCCGGGTCGGGGGCGGGGGCGAAGCCGGGCGCGCCGGGCGTGGAGGCGCTCGGGCCGCCGGCTCCGGGCCCCCGGGCGGCCAGCTCGCCGAGGGTGCGGCGCACGCCCGGCTCGTACGCCGAGAAGGTGCGGCGCAGCAGGGGCAGCACGTCGGTGAACGCCTCGGCCGGTACGGAGGCGAGCCAGGCGTCGACGAGGCCGCGGAGGCGCTCGTCGTGGACGAGGAGCAGTCCGCCGCCGGAGGCGGCGCCGGCGAAGCCGTCGATCCAGGCGGCGGCGTCGGGGGGCGGGGCGCCGGGCGAGAGGGCGCGGCCCATGAGGAGGGCGGCCCCGTCCTCGGGGAGCCGCCCCTCGTCGAGGAGGAGCCGGGCGGCCCGGCCCCGGAGGAGGCCGGGCACCCGGTCGTGCGCGGCGATCCGGTGCAGGACGCCGGTCCAGCGCTCGCGGATCCCCTCGGCGCCGGGCAGCAGGCCGAGGGCCCGGTGGACCTCGTCGATCCGCTCGCGCAGGGGTGCGGCGGCGTCGGGGGCGAGTCCGGCGCAGGCGGGCGGCAGGCCGACGCAGATCCGCTCGGCGAGTCCGGCGGCGACCTCGCCGAGGGCGGCGGTGCCGGTGCCCCGGACGTCGCCGTAGCGCAGGGAGCGGGCGAGGGCCGGGAGGGCGCGGGCGAGGTGGGTGACGTCGGTGTCGAGCGCGGCGCGGTCCGCGAGGGCCCGCATGACGACGGGGAGCGCGTCGGCGAGCCCGGCGAGGAGGCAGTCCTCGGCGAGGGCGGTGACGTCGGCGAGGGCGGTGGCGGCCCGGGCGCGGGCCTCGGCCCTGGCGGTGGCGGCGGTCTCGACGGTGGTGCCCCAGACACCGGCCTCGGCGACCCGGACGTGCAGCTCGGGCTCCCAGCGCAGCCGCCAGGTCTCGCGGAAGGTGCCGGTGCCGGTCCGGCCGGTGGCCGGTTCGCCCCAGTGGACGCCGAGGAGCCGCAGCCGGTGCAGCAGGCGGCTGCGGTCGCCGTCCGTCTCCTTGCGCAGGTCGAGCGCGAGTTCGCGCTCCTCCGCCTCGGGCTTGAGGCGCAGGGTGCGCTGGCGCCGGGTCAGGTCGCGCTGGAGGGGGACGGCGGGGGCATCGTCGGGCACCTCCCCGAGGACGTCCCCGACGACGAGGCGGTCCCGGACGAGGGCGAGCGGCACGTCGGAGCCCTCGCAGAGGACGGCGCGGACGGCGTCGGTCGTCTCGTCGAGGCCGGGGCGCGGGCGGCCGCGCAGGGCGGCGAGGGCCTCGGCGAGCCGGACGGCCTCGATGACGTGGGCGGAGGAGACGGGGTGGTCCTCGGCCCTGAGGAGCCCGGCGACCTTCGTCATCCAGCGCTCGACGGGCCGGTCGGGGGCGGTGAAGAGGTGCGCGTACCAGCCGGGGGCGTCGATGCCGGCGCCGTAGCCGGAGCGGCGGGCGAGCCTGCGGTGGGTCCAGGGGACCCAGGTCGTCCCGGTCCTCACCTTGGGCAGGCCCTTGAGGAGGGCCCGGTCGGCGGCGACGGTGGTGCGCAGGGCGAGGGCGGGGACGTGCCAGGCGCCGCAGACGACGGCGACGGAGTCCCCGAACTCCTTCCGCGCCGCGCGCAGTCGGAGCCGCATGTGCGCCTCGCGGACGAGGTCGCGGGGGTGTCCGCCGTGTCCGTACGCCTCGCGCAGGGCGCCCATGGCCTCGGCGAGGGCCCGGAACGGGGCGGCGGGGTCGCCGTCGCCGCGCAGCTCGACGACGTCCTCCCACCAGCGCTCGGCGTCCTCGTACCCGGCGGCCCCGGCCAGCTCCGCGACGGGGTCGATCCGCACCCCTTCCCCGGCGGCCTCCTCGTCGCCCTCGCCGTCGCCCCAGGTGGGGTCGGCGGCGAGGGTGTGCGCGGCGGGCAGGTCGACGAACCGGACGGCGGCGCCCCGGTCCAGGGCCCAGCGGATCGCGACCCACTCGGGCGAGAACTCGGCCATCGGCCAGAACGCGGCCCGGCCGGGGTCGTCCACGGCATGGGCGAGCAGCGCGACGGGCGGCCGCATGCCCGGGTCCGCCGCGAGCTCCACCAGCGCGTCGGCCTCGGCGGGCCCCTCGATCAGCACCGCGGCGGGCCGCTCCGCCTCCAGGACGGCCCGCACCCCGCGCGCGGACCCGGGCCCGTGATGCCGCACCCCGAGCAGCAGGGGCCCGCCGGAGGACGTACGCGGGGAACGGGTTCCGGGCGGGGTCGTGGCGGTGGACGGGGTCGTGGCGGCGGACGGGGTCCTGACGGCAGACGGGTTCGTGACGATGGACGGATCTGTAGCGGTGGACGGGGTCGTGGCGGTGGACGGGGTCGTGGCGGCGCGCGACGTCATGCGCTCACCTCGCGGCAGGCGCGGTAGAAGTCCTTCCAGCCGTCCCGCTCCCGGACGACCGTCTCCAGGTACTCCTGCCAGACGACCCGGTCGGCGGCCGGGTCGCGGACGACGGCGCCGAGGATGCCGGCGGCGACGTCCGCGGGCCGCAGGACGCCGTCGCCGAAGTGGGCGGCGAGGGCGAGGCCGCCCGTGACGACGGAGATGGCCTCGGCCGTGGAGAGCGTTCCCGAGGGGGACTTGACCTTCGTGCGCCCGTCGGCGGTGACTCCGTCCCGCAGTTCGCGGAAGACGGTGACGACCCGGCGGATCTCGGCCGCCCCGTCCGGCGGGGCCGGCAGCTCCAGGGAGCGTCCGAGCTGCTCGACGCGCCGGGCGACGATGTCGACCTCGTCCTCGGGGGTCGCGGGCAGCGGCAGCACGACCGTGTTGAAGCGGCGGCGCAGCGCGCTGGAGAGTTCGTTGACGCCCCGGTCGCGGTCGTTGGCCGTGGCGATGAGGTTGAAACCGGGAACGGCCTGCACCTCCTCCCCCAGCTCGGGGACGGGCAGGGTCTTCTCGGACAGGATCGTGATGAGGGCGTCCTGCACGTCGGCGGGGATGCGGGTGAGCTCCTCGACGCGGGCCGTCGTGCCCAGGGACATGGCCCGCATGACGGGGCTCGGCACGAGCGCGTCCCGGTCGGGGCCGTGGGCGAGGAGCCGGGCGTAGTTCCAGCCGTACCGGACGGCCTCCTCGGGGGTGCCGGCGGTGCCCTGGACGAGGAGGGTGGAGTCGCCGCTGACGGCGGCGGCGAGGTGCTCGGAGACCCAGGTCTTGGCGGTGCCGGGGACGCCGAGGAGGAGCAGCGCCCGGTCGGTGGCGAGGGTGGTGACGGCGACTTCCACGAGGCGGCGCGGGCCGACGTACTTGGGCGTGATCACGGTCCCATCGGGAAGCGTGCCGCCGAGGAGGTAGGTGGCGACGGCCCGGGGCGAGAGGCGCCAGCGGGCGGGCCGCGGCCGGTCGTCGGCCGCGGCGAGCGCCGCGAGTTCGGCGGCGAAGGCGTGCTCGGCGTGCGGTCGCAGGACCTCGGTGGAGGCCTGCGGCCGCCCCGGCGCGGTGTCCGTCTCGGCACCGCCACCGGGCTTCGCGATGGTTTCGGGCACGGGCATGGATCCCCCTCCAGATCGTTCGACCTGCTGTGCGATCCACCGTGCACCATGCCACTGACAATCCGATGTCACCGCTGGTCAGGGGCGGTTGGAGGGGCCGGTGCGCCCTCCGGGCGGGCGGGGTCAGCCGACGACCGGGGAGACGGCGACGCAGCCGCCCGCCATCGCCTGCTCGGCCTTGGCCTCCTTGATGACCTTGCCGTTGTAGGTGATCTTGCAGGTGAGGTCGGAGGGGTCGAGCGAGACCGGCATGACGGCCGGCGGCATGATCCCCTTCAGGGTCACCGTCTTCTTCCACGGGGTGGCGGGCTTCTTCTCCGACTCGATCTTCGGCTCCGTCGCGGTGCCGCCGCCGGCGTGGTAGTCGACGGACTCGACCGCGCCGCCGGTGACTTCGTACGTGACCTCGTAGGTCTCGTTCACGGACTTGTCGACCTGGTCGACGGCCTTCTCCGCGGCCTCCGAACAGGCGCCGAGGCCGAGGGCGAGGCCGGTGACGGCGAGGGCCGAGACGGCGGTGCGGACGGTACGGGTGGTGCGGACGGTACGGGCGGTGCGCTTCACGAGGGTCCCCCGGGGGTGTGGATGCGAGCGTGGATCTCGCGCAGGGAATCGTAAAGGGAGGGTAAAGTCAAATCCCTCCGCTCCTCTTCCGACCCCCTCCCCTCCCCGCTCCCGACT
>NZ_LGEG01000070.1 GCF_001280125.1 Streptomyces sp. NRRL F-6492 | reverse complement strand
GTGGTTCAACGCCGAGAAGGGCTTCGGGTTCATCGCCCAGGACGGCGGCCCGGACGTCTTCGCCCACTACTCCAGCATCTCCGGCAACGGCTACCGCGAGCTGGTCGAGGGCGAGAGCGTGACCTTCGACGTCGCGCAGGGGCAGAAGGGCCCCCAGGCCGAGAACATCGTCCGCGGCTGACCCGCCGGCCCGCACGAAAATGCTCGCCGCCCCGCACCGGCCGTCATGTACTGTGGTGTCACCGACGCGGGGTGGAGCAGCTCGGTAGCTCGCTGGGCTCATAACCCAGAGGTCGCAGGTTCAAATCCTGTCCCCGCTACGAGAGGGGAAGGGGCCCGGCATCAGCCGGGCCCCTTCTCACGTCTGGGGCGAAGAACGGCCCCTGTGTTCCATGGCGCCCGGGCGCTCGGCATCGGAGGCGTCGTCAGTCCTCCGCCGCCAGGCGCCGCACCTCCGCCAGCGCCTCGCCCACCGCCGCCGGGATGTCCGTCACCGGGAAGCGCGTGTGCCGCACCACGCGGTCGCGGTCCACCACCAGCACGGCCCGCTTCAGCCGCAACAGCTGCCCGGCGCGGAAGGTGGGCAGCCGCAGGGCGGCGGCGAGGCGCAGGTCGACGTCCGAGAGGAGGGTGAAGGGAAGGCCCTCTTCGACCGCGAACAGCCGCTGCTCGTCAGGGCGTTGGGTGCTGACGCCGCGCACCTCCGCGCCCGCCGCGCGGAAGTCCTCGTACGCGTCCCGGAAGAGCCGGTTCTCCAGCGTGCAGCCGACGGTGCCGGGGATGCCCGACCAGTTCTCCGGCAGGGGGCCGGGGGATCCGGTCGCCGGATAGCAGAACAGGACGGTGGCCGCGCCGCCTGCCACCGGGTCCACCGGTGCGCCGTCCCGGTGGCCCGGCAGCTCCAGGTACGGCAGCCGCTCGCCCGTCAGGCCCGCGACGCGCCGCGCCTCCGCGCTCGCCTCGTCGGCGGTGCCGCTGAGCGAGCCGTCGCCGAAGACCCAGCGGTCCGCCCAGTCCTGCATCGACAGCAGCACCGGCAGCAGCCCCCGGCCGCTCTCCGTCAGCCGGTACTCGTACCGCACCGGCCTGTCCTGGTACGGGACCTTCTCCAGCACCCCCGTCTCCACCAGGTGCGCCAGGCGCTCGGTGAGCACCTTCCGGGAGATGCCCAGCTCCTCCTGGAGCGCGTCGAACCGGTGGTGCCCGCGCGCGGTCTCCCGGATCAGGAGCAGGCTCCACCAGTCGCCGACCACCGCCGCCGCCTGCGCGATCGCGCAGGCCGCGTCCCGCTCGGGCACCGACCTCATCACAGCGTCTCCACTCCTCCGCGCAGGGCGGTCGCTCATCGGGACCATCTTGCGCCATGAGGTCGGTTCCCGATAGAAACTCACTTGAAACGAGTCAGTTCCCAAAAGAGACTTACTGAATCCGGAGAGGTGGGCGCCGTATGGGCGGGACACGAGCGATCCCGGAGCGCGACCGACGCGACGGCGAGCGGAAGACCTCGCCGCCGGGAGTCTTCTGGCGCTTCTGGGCCGCCGGCACCGTCAGTGGGGCGGGCACCGCCGTCACCGCCCTCGCCCTGCCGCTCGTCGCCCTCACCGTCCTCGACGCCACCGCCTTCGAGGTCGCCCTGCTCGCCGCCGCCGGACAGGTCTCCTGGCTGCTGCTCAGCCTCCCGGCGGGCGTCGTCGCGCAGCGCGTACCGCTGCGCCGGCTCCAGGTCGCGCTCGACCTCGTACGGTTCGCGGCGCTCGGATCGCTGCCGCTCGCCTGGTGGCTCGGCACCCTCACGTATCCGCACCTGCTGGTCGCGGCGTTCGTCACCGGCGCGGCGACGGTGCTGTTCGACATCGGCAACTCGACCTTCCTGCCCGCGGTCGTCCCGGCCCGGCAACTGGCCGCCCGCAACAGCGTCATGTCCGGCACGCACGCCGTCACCGACACCGGCGGCCCCTCCCTCGGCGGCGTCCTGATCAGTGCGACCGGCCCGGTCGGCGCGCTCGTCGTGGACGCCGCCAGCCACCTGGCCTCCGCCGCGCTCCTGCGCACCCTCCCCGAGAGCCGCCCCGCGCACCCCACCGGCGAGAGCGCGCTCCGGCTGATGCGCGAGGGCTGGCGGTACGTCACCGGGCACCCGGTGATGCGTCCCTGCATGATCTGGGCGACCGCCGCCAACTTCCTCAACGCGGCCCTCGTCGCCCTCACCCCCCTCTACCTGGTCCGCGAGGCCGGCCTGGACTCCGTACAGCTCGGTCTCGTCCTCGCCATGGACGGGGTCGGCGCGCTCGCCGGCGCCGCCGTCGCGGTCCGGGTGACCACCCGCCTCGGCACCGCGCGGGGCATCATCGTGGCCGACCTGGCCGGCGGCGCGCTGCTCCTGCTCGCCCCGCTGACCACGTCGGCGGGGGACGCGTACTGGTTCGCCCTGGGCAACGCCGGATTCGCCTTCGGCACCGTCATCGGCTCGATCACCACCCGCACCTACCGGCAGACGCAGTCACCCCCGGAGCTGCTGTCCCGCGTGATGGCCACGGTCCGCTTCGTCTCCTGGGGCGCGCTGCCGATCGGCGCGCTCACCGCCGGACTCCTCGCCACCTGGACCGGCGCCCACACCGCCCTCTGGACCGTCTGCGCCGCCGCCCTCCTGCCCCCGCTCTACCTCTTCTCCACCGGCGTGGGCCGCCACCGCGACCTCGCCTGACGCCCCGGCTCCCCGGGGCGCGGCCCCGGGGGAAACAGCGGCTTACCGTGCGGTGCCGTGTTCCCGTTCGGCGAAGCGGCGTCGCGCGGCCTCGATCTCGTCCAGGTGGCGGCGGGTCCAGGCGCACATGCCGTTGACCGTGTCGCGCAGCGCCTCGCCCGCCTCGGTGAGCCGGTATTCCACGCGGGGCGGGACCGTCGCGTGCACGGTCCTGTGCACCACCCCGTCCCGTTCGAGCCCGCGCAGGGTCTGGGTGAGCATTTTGTGGCTGATGCCCTCCACCCCGGCCCTCAGCTCGGTGAACCGCAGGGTCCGTGGCCCCACGTCAGACCATACTCACCTACCTTTGCCGGGTAATCGGAAGAGATCTGGGGGAGTGAAGCCATGACCATTCTGAAGACCTATGCGCGCCTGTGGGCCGACGACCTCGACCGTGCTCTGCCGCTCCTGGAGCAGCTCACGGGCGAGCAGCCCCACCTGCGGCTGACGTTCCACGGGGTCGCCCTCGCGGCCGTCGGCGACTTCCTGGTCATCGCGGGGCCGGCTGAGGAACGCGCGAAGTACGCCTCCGCCTCCGCCACCGTCGTCGTCGAAGACCTCGACGCCCTCCGGGAAACCCTGGAATCCGCCGGCGCCACCCTCACCACCCCCGTGACAGAAGGTCCGACCGGGCGGTTCCTCTACGCCCGTCATGCGGACGGATCGGGCGTCGAGTACGTCGAATGGAACGAGGAGCTGCTCCGCAGGATCGTTCACGCATGAGGAATCCCGGCGGAACGGCCTTCGAGGCGGCCGGGACGCTCCAAGGCCGTTCCCCGGCCGCAGGTGTCCGCGGAGTCCCCCGCCGTTGCCGCGGGGGTACGGACAGAAGCGTGGACGAGGGGGGGAGGTGAGGGCGGGGGTGCCCCCCGCCCTCACCGACGCGCGTCCCGGCCTCCGGAGCGCTCGCTCAGCGCAGTGCCTCGGCGACCACGGAGGCGGCCCGGGCGATCAGCCGGTTGTCGGGCCTCGCCTCCCGGTCGGAGCGGGTCGACAGGATCGCCATCACGATCGGTGCCCCGTCCGGCGGCCAGACCACGGCCATGTCGTTGCGCCCGCCGTACGTCGTCGCCGTCCCCGTCTTGTCCCCGACCACCCACGCGTCGGGCACTCCGGCGCGGATGGTCTCGTCACCCGTCAGGTTGGTCTTCAGCCACGTGGTGAGCCGCTCCCGCTCGGGGGCCCGCAGAACGTCACCGAGTACGAAGGCGCGCAGGTCGCGGGCGAGCGCCCGCGGCGAACTGGTGTCCCGGACCTCGCCCGGCCTCCAGTCCCCGAGCTCCGGCTCGATCCGGTCCATCCGCGTCACGTCGTCGCCGAGCGAACGCAGCACGGCCTGGAGGCCCTTCGGGCCGCCCAGTTCCTCGAAGAGCAGGTTGCCCGCCGTGTTGTCGCTGTGGCGGACGGCGGCGTCGGCGAGGGCGTCCAGCGTCATCCCCGTGTCGACGTGCTTCTCGGTGACCGGTGACGGGTCGACCAGCTCGTCCTTCGTGTACCGCACGACGCGCTCCATGCCGCTCAGCCTCTCCTCGCGCAGCACGGCGCCGGCGGCCAGGGCCTTGAAGGTGGACGCGTAGGGGAACCGTTCGCCGTCCCGGTAGGCGATCTCGCGGCCGGTGCCGGTGTCGATCGCGTAGACACCGAGCCGGGCGTCGAACGCGTTCTCCAGGGCCCGGAACGCACGTCGGTGGGACGTACCGACCGCACCCGGGCCGGACGCCGTCCCGGCGGAGGACGAGGAGGACAAGGAGGAGGACGAGGCGTGGGGCAGGACGGGGGAGGAG
>NZ_LGEG01000069.1 GCF_001280125.1 Streptomyces sp. NRRL F-6492 | reverse complement strand
CCGTCGGGGGGCGGGGGTGGCGCGGGGGAGGTCGGCGGCGGGCTCGACGGGCTTCTCGTCGGCGGGCTTCTCGTCGTCGGGCTTCGGTTCGTTGCCCCAGGAGATGACGGCCACGTACGGCGGCTTGATCTCGTAGACCGGGAGCAGGTCGTCGGCGATCCGCCGGTACAGCGCCTCGGGTATGTCCACCGCGGCCGGGGCGGTGTCGTCGGCGGTCAGGTGGGACAGGGCCTGGGCGATGTGCCAGGAGCGGCCGGGGCCGAGGCGGCGGGCGCGGGCGGCGTGCTCCTGCTTGGACGCGGTCTTGGGCAGGTCGGGCAGGGCGAAGCCGGTGACCCACATCTGGACGACGGTGTCGGCGAAGAGCAGGGCGAGGCCGAGTTCGCGGTTGTCGGGGCCGATGAGGCGGAGGCGTTCCGCTGTGGCCGTCAGGTCCTCGACCGTCCAGGGTGCGCCGAGGCGGCCGGCCAGGTCGGTGGCCACGGGTCGAAGGTCGTTGAGGAGCAGGGGTTCGGCCGAGGCGTCGGTCGGCTCGGTGGGGTCGGGCGTCGTCTCGGGAGGGGTGGGCGTGGGGAGCGTGCGCGGGCGCTTGGAGGCGGCCGTCTGGGTCTTGGGCGTCATGGGTTTCCTCGTGAGTTCTTTGCGCTTCTTCGTAAATCCGTCGGGGGACTGGTCACCTTTGCCAATAGGTGAGGGAGGGGGCGGATTTCCCGCCCCCTCCCTCACTGTTGGGTGTCACCCGTAGCAGATGCAGGCTTTCCGCCGGTCCTCGTCGGTGATGGCACCGTGGGCCCTGAATATCCGGTCATTTACCTGGCAGAGGTCCGAGTTCTCGTCCTCCTTGTTCTGGGAGAACAGGAGGGGAACCATCCAGAGGGCCAGAAGGGTTACCTCCTCCCCGGTGATGACCATGTCCTCCTCTCCGGAGCCCCTGGTAAGGAGGGTGTCCAGGAGTCGGTGGATGTCCGTGCCGGCCTCCGGTGCCCCCTGGTTGGCCAAGGTGGTCTTGATCCAGGTGGTGAAGAGTGGGATTTCCCAGGACTGAACAAAAGTGTCCTGAGCCTTTTCCGTGTTGATTTCCATTTCTACCCCTTGTGTAGGTGATGTTCGGAACTCCTTAAACCTAGGGAACAGGAATCCGGATGAACATAGTTTCGGCTTCTGTTTTCCCGATTTATTTCCGTACATCTCCGGTGGTCTTTATGCGCTTCAAGCGGCGCGGCATGACCATGGGGAGCAGCCGTTTTCCACTTCGGTGTCGGCGATCTGGTCGAAGAGGTCGGTCTGCTTGCGGGTCCACTCGTGCGCGGTGACTCGGTCGATGGGGGCTTCGTCCAGGGGGCGGCGGGAGCGGTGCAGGTACGCCTTGCCGAGCAGGGGCTTGCCGCGGGCGTTCCCCCGGGCGTTCCCGGCGCGGATCGCCCGGTCGAAGGCGACGGCGTCCGCCCACGCCTTCGGCTGTGTGTCGCGCAGGTGCCTCCAGTGCCCGTTGTTGTGGAAGGGGCACCCGATGCACGACGACCGGGGTGTTGTGGCCCAGCCGTGGGCGCGGAGGTACCGGAGGCAGTCCTCCCGGGTCCAGCCTCCTCGCCCGTCCGCCGCCCCCGGGAGGTAGAGGAGGGGGAACGCCGAGCTGAGGTACTGGACGCCCGAGTCCCGGGCGCGGTGGAACTCGTCGCGGCTGATGCCGATCCACGTCTCGGCGTGCAGGCCGCGCGGGACGGAGTACGGGTGGGGGTAGCCGAGGAGTTCCCTGACCTTCCGCTTGAGCGGGGTGAGTTTGTACTGATCCGTGCACTGGCGCCGGAGAAGCCCGTCGCCGCCGTCCGGGTTGCGGATGTGCAGGGGCATGGAGGCGAAACGGTGCGCCGGGTCGAGGGCGTCGTTGCGGATGTGGCCGGCGGAGACGCGGTAGAGCGGGGTGCCGCTGGGCTTGAACACCTCGTTCTCAAGGCGGTCGAGGTGGGCGTACACCTCTTCTGTCTCCCAGCCGGTGTCGGCGAAGATCGCCGCGTCGAGGGGCGGCAGGACGTGGGCGGCGGCGAGGAGCGCGATCGTCGTGGACTGCACGCCGGCGCCGAGGGAGAGGATCCGGAGCGCGGGCCTGGTCACGCTGCCTCCCCGCTGACCCGGGCCATGAGGCGTTCGGCGCGGCCGACGGCGGCCATCATCCGGGCGGTGGCGACGACGTTGTCACGGTGCGCCCTGGCCCCGGCGGCGTGCTCCATGGCCTTGCGGGGCAGCTCGGGGTCGGCCAGGGAGTTGCCGCACGAGACGTAGGCGTTGGGGCCGAGGTCCCAGAGCAGGACGTTGACCGCGGCGCCGGCGGCGGCGAGCGGGTCGACATCGGTTAGATGCCACGTGAAGTCGTGCGGGTTGAAGCCGCCGTCACGCAGGTGGTTGACCAGGGAGCGGAACATGCCGCCGGTGCCGCCCGCCGGGTCGTAGAACGAATGGCCGGGCTCTACGTCCTGGAGGTCGTAGAGCATCCGGGCCATCACGTCGCACACATCGGGGGGCGTGTGGTACTCGCCGAGCCCGTCCCTGGCGCCCTCGGACCGCAGGTGGGTGATGACCCACGACATCAGGTCGATGTCGGTGCTCATGCCCGGGATTCCGCTGTGGGTGTATTCCAACATGCCGTTGGTCAGGACGGCCTTGGTGACGGCCCGGACGCCCCGAAGGATGTTGGTGTCGGGCTCCTCGTCCTGGAGCCAGGTCGCGAGGACGCTGGCCCGGTCGACGAGGTCGGGGCGGTCGATCCACCGGTGTGCCCAGGTCTCCTCGTAGAGCTTCCACAGCTCGGTGTCACTGAGGCCCATCAGCCAGTCGGCCATCCTCGGGACCTCCGGTCCCTCGAAGGGGAGGAGGGCGAGAGCGGCGACAACACCGACGGGGATCTCGATCCGGGAGCCGCCATGGGCGTTGTTCCAGGCGGCGCAGACGCGCTCACCGATGGTGATGCCGTCGCGGCGGGCGTACCGGCGGCGCTGTTTGGGCGTCGGCGGTGCCGGCGTGGGGGCGAAGTAGGGGCGCTCCCGGGAAACGGTTCGCTGGGTGCCCGGGAGGAGGGGAGCACCGTCCTCGTCCGGGCTCGGAGCCGGAGCCGGGGCGGGAGCGGGAGCGCGGCGGAAGGTGTCGGGGACGGCGGGCTTGTCGTCCCCGTCGCCGAGGAGGTCGAGCAGGCGCATCGTTTCTCCTTGCGGAAATGGGGCACCCCGGCCGCCAACGAGGGCGGCCGGGGCGCGGCGGGTGGAAGGCGGGACTACCGGTTGTCGGCGGCGGCGAACTCCGCTTCGGCGCAGTCGACGCAGAGGGGGTCGTCGCGGTGCCATCCGGAGTGGCACTCGTTGCAGGTCCCGCAGCCGGCGCAGAGTTCGACGTGGTCGACGGCGGGGCTGGAGTCGCAGTCGGGACAGGACCGGGCCGGTGGAGGGGGCATCTGGGACTCCCGTGAGAAGGGCTGGCCGCCCCGTACACGGACGGGGCGGCCGGTCCGGGGGGTCATGAGGGGAGTTCGCCGATGGCCCGGGAGAGGGGCGTCAGGGCCTGGTCGGGCCGACCGGTGAGGACCAGCCAGTGGTACTGGTACAAGCCGACCAGGGCCAGGGTGTCGAAGCTCTCCACGAGGGCAATGAGGGTCGACGTCCGGCGGTCGTACGGAAGGTGGCGGTAGGCGTGGACGGCGAAGTCGTAGACGGCCTCGAGGACGCGGTAGTGCACGTCGACGTCCGCGCAGAAGATCCGGGCGGCGGCCTGGGCGAACGGGAGGTGGGCCAGGAAGTGCTCCTGCGGGGCCGGGGTGTCGGCCGACTGCTGCCGCTGGGCGACGGCCTCCGCGCCGAGGGCGAGGGCTTCGATCGCGGTGATGCAGTGGACGGTGACGAACTCGAAGCACTCGTCGTACAGGCGGAGCATGAGGGCGGTGTGCTCGTCGGGGTCGGTGGGCGCGAGCACCGGGGTGTGGACGGTGTGGGGGGTGACGCTGTCGTTGTAGGGGACGTACCAGGTGGGTGCCATGCCTTCTCCAAGAGGTCGTGGCGGGAACAGAACTTCTACTTAGATTTTATAGGCAGAAACTTCGCGAGTACAGAGCGAGCCCGCGAGGTCTCCGCAGGTCAAGATGGGTTTGTTGTGGTCTGCACGCCCTGCGGCCACTGGACGTTGTCAAGGGCACGCCGGTGGGTGTCCGGCACGACCGCGAGCGGCCACCCGGCCCAGTGCAGGCCCATGGCGGCGAGCACGAAGGCGTCGCTCTTGTCGTACCGGCCCGGCCCGTCGCACTCGACGCCGTACCTGCTGGCCACCGCGTCGCGCACCATGCCCTTGGCGACCCGGGCCCGCTCCTTCGCCGGGTACTCCTTCGCCGGGTACGCCGCGCCCGTGGCGTAGATCGTGCGCGCGTGCGGCGTCACCACCGCGTACGGGACCTTCCTGTCCCACAGGTCCTGGGTGACGATCCACCACAGGCCGGCGAGCTCGTGGTGGCCGGCCTGCCTCCCCTGGCTGTACGCGGCGCCCTCCACCACCACCAGGGCCGCGTCGGCGGTCCGCTCGCCTATCTCCCGCCGGAGCCAGCGCAGCCGCTGGTGCCCGCGGCTCTTCGTCCTCAGCGCCTCCGTCCATCCTTCGCCGGCGACGCCGGTCGAGGTCAGCGACAGGTCGAGGCCGATCACGACGGGCGGTGCGGGCGCGGGGGCGGGCAGGCCGGGAAGGCTCATCTGGCCGGGGACGCTCAAGGTGGTGCTCCTTGCAGGGGTGGAGAGGCTGTCCGGCCGGAGGGCGCGAGGAGCCGCAGGCCGGAGGTGATGCCCCCGACCGGTCCGGGGGCGCTGGGGTGAACGCGTGGGGCGGCCCCGCGCGGGGCCGCCCCACGGCTTTACGCGGAGCGGTGCCGCTCGAACGCGCGGCGGTTCAGCGCGCCAACGTCGGAGAGCAGGCTCATGACGCCGGCGGTGAACTCCTTCGGCTCCGCGCTCACCAGACCGTCGAACAGCGCCTTGCACTGCTCGTCGTCGTTGTTGGCGCGCGCCGTGATGAGGCGCGCGGAGAACACGTGCGCCTGGTGGCACGGGCCGTGCGGCTGGGGTTCCTTCATCGCCCACACCTGGCCGGGGGTCAGGTCTCCGAGCAGGACGAGGTTCTGGCGGCCCATCTCGGCGAGCAGGAGGCACACGCTGTACATGCCGCTCGTGCTGTTGAACGCGATGACCTCCTCCATGATGCGTATGGCCCGCGCCGCCTGGTGGTTCATTGCGGCGCCGACGGCTTCGCCGACTCGGATGACGCGCTCGATGTTGTCCACGGGGACGGTTCCTTTCAGAGTTCCGGGGCCCCGCCGCGGGAGCGGCGGGGCGGCTGGCGCCCGGGGTGGTCGGGCTGTGGTCAGCCGAGGTCCAGGACTGCGGCCCTGGTGAGGTCGAAGTGGTAGAACCGACCGCCGCGGCGGGGGCCGTCGGGCAGTTCGGTGACGAAGGGACTCCAGGTGTCGTGGTTGGAGTCGTCCAGGTAGGGCACCCACTCGTTCATGCCGTAGGTGGCCATGTCCGGGTCCTCGACGCCTTCGGTGGTGGCGAAGGTGCGGTCCTCGCCGCTCTTCGTCCAGTACCGGCCGGTGGCCCACAGGGAGCCGTCTCGTGCCTCTCGCAGTTCGAGGTAGACGGCGTCGAACGGGGCCTCGGGGTGGTTGTTCGTCAGGATGTCCCGTACGGCCGCCGCGATGACGACGATGACGCCGCGCGCCAGGCGCTGGCTCGCCTTATGCGCGTTGTGGATGGCGTCGTGGAGGGCGGCGCGCTCTACGGCGCCGTCGGGGATCGAGTAGGAGGGGGTGAGGCTGGTCATGTGTCCTCGTGTTCTCTGTAGGCGGGACGCGTGCAGCCGAGGGCGGTGAACCGTTCCTCGGGGGCGTGCGGGGAGGCCGCCGCCCCGCAAGGAGGGCGGGGCGGCCGGCGGGCGGCGAGGTCAGGTGGCGGCGCGGCTGATGCCGGCGAGGACGTCGGGCTCCTCGGGCCGCCCGCTGTCCGTCGGGTTCCGCACCTCCGCGAACAGGGACTTGACGACCGCGCCCCCGCACCAGATCCGGCCGCCGCACACGCCGTCGAACCGGGCGTAGCGGGGCTGCACCAGGGCGACGCACTCCTTGGTGAACGGGCACCACCGGCATACCTCCAGGGCGCCGCTGCACAGGTCCACCAGGTCGTGCTGGTTCTTCCAGGCGCTGTCGCGCGGGGAGAACAGCGCGCTGTCCCCTCGGCACGGGGCCTGGGACACCCACTCGCGCGTCACTGCTTCGCCTCCGGCGTCTCGCCGGTGGGGCAGGAGCAGTGCTCGGGCCGCCAGGAGCAGCGGGCGCACAGCCCGGTCACGAGGCCGGTGCTCGCGGCGTACTGCCGGCCGCCGGTGGCCCACGCGAAGGCGTACGTCGCGAGGGCGCTGTTGCGGTCGTCCAGGGAGCCGAGGTGGTAGAGGTCCAGGGCGTGGTAGCCGGTGAGGACGCACGCGAGCTTGAGGATCGTCCACTGGGAGTGGCTCGCTTCCAGGGGGCGTGGGGCGTTGACGCCGGGGAGGGTGCCGGAGCCGTTGCAGTGGTCGGCGGCGCCCTGCCAGCTGATGAAGCTGACGCCGCTCGGCAGGGTGGTGATGATCTCGGCGCGCAGCAGCTTGGGGAGCCAGTAGCCGTGGTGAACGAGGAGCCAGGTGGCGGCCCTGGGGCCCTTCGCTGCGCCAGCGGAATCGGCAAGCTGCCGTACGAGCGTGCCGTGGTCGATCGGGTTCATCGCATCTCTCCAAGAGGTGTGTGGTGGGCCCGCCCCGGCCGGGGCGGGCCCGGGGGGGGTTACAGGTCTTCGCCGCTGATGGCTTCGACCAGGGCGGACATCAGCACCTCGGCCGCCGGAGGCGTCACCGCGTTGCCGTACTGGCGGACGCGCTCGCGCCGGTTGCCGAGGAGCCGGTAGGTGGGGTGGAAGGCCATCGCGTTGCCGATCTCGGACGGCTGCAACATCCGCAGCAGGCAGTCCTCGACCGCCACGCCGTGGATCAGGCCGTCGTCGGCGGTGACCAGCCCGTGGCGGTCGACGGTCGTGATGGTCCTCATCGGTTCGCCGGTGGGGGCGGCCGTGCCCCGGCCGTAGTACGGCACGAGCAGGGCGTCCGTCTCCCGGGTGGTGCGGGTCCGCATCGGCTCGGTGACCGGCGCGGCCTCGTCGTTCCAGGTGCCGCCGACGGGGACGAGGAGCGAGTCGGACTCGCGGGGGCCGGTCACGAGACCGTGGTGGTTCCCGGACGCGCACACGGTCGCCAGCGGCTCGTCCACCCCGCGGGCCTTCTTCTGGGAGCCGCCGCCCCTCATCTCGGCGATGAACGGCAGGAACTGGCCCGGCAGGTAGGCGACTCCGGTCTCGTTGCGGGTCGTCATGGTTCGCATGGGCTCGGCGTCGAGCGGGAACGGCTTCTTGCCCTCGCGTCCTTCCATCGGGACGGCGACGGGGCGGGCGTAGCGGTCGAGGCCCGCCCGTATGCGGGCGATGGTCTTCTCGGCCAGCGGCTTGCTGCGGTCCCCGATGCGGACGCCCGGGACGGTCCAGTCGATCGCGGCGGCGGCAGGGAGCACGTGGGGCTCCACCACGCGGGCGCAGCCGGGGCGCGGGCACAGGTAGACGTACTGGAAGCGGTAACTCCCGGTCGTGCGGCCGTTCTTGAACGACTGGCGCGCCTGGACGCGGCCGTGGTCGGGGCACGTTGCGGTCGGCGACGTCCACTTCTCCACGTCGGGTCGGCGGCCGAGCTTCTTGAGGGTGAGCAGGTCGTACTTCCGGTTGCGCGACTGCGGGGCGCGCGGGGACCCGAAGCGCGGTTCGGCGTGCATCGAGTTGAGGTAGACGCTGGTGATGTCGTAGCCGAGGCTGTCGGCGGCCTGCCGCCAGGAGGGATAGAGGATCCACTTGTCCAGGTCGGGGACGTTCTCAACGATGGCGCCGAGCACGGGACGGCCGCGCAGGTGCATCGCCTCCAGGTAGCGCAGGACGTCCCACATGGTGGCGCGCGACCGTACGGCGGCCTCGGTGGGCAGGATCTCGCCGAACAGGTCCGGCTGCCGGTCGGAGTCGGCGCGCACGCCGCGCGCGATGGTGTGGTTGGTGCACTCGGGCGAGCCCCACACGATGTCGGTGCGCGGGTAGCGGGCGAAGTTGATCTGGCTGATGTCGGCGCAGTCGTGGTCGACCTTGGGGAAGTTCAGCGCGTGGGAGTCGATGGCGAGGGACCAGTGGTTCGCGGCGATCTTCAATTCCACGCCGGGGACGAGGTGCATCCCCTGCCCGCTTCCGCCGGCGCCGCAGAAGAAGTCGGTGACGGTGTAGGTCATCGGTGAGCCTTTCGGGCGGGCCCGCCCCGGGGCCGGGGCGGGCCGGGGCGGGTCAGCGGCGAGAGGCGTTGGAGAGCGCCGAGGCGAGGTGGGAGCGGACGGTGTCGAACAGGCAGGGCTCCCCGTCGACCGGGACGACGTTCTGCATGTGGCCGGGCTGGTGGTGGTGCTGGCGGGTGACCTCCCAGGCCGTCGGGACGCCGTCCGCGTCGATGTCGAGGGGGTAGCAGAGCAGGTACGTGTCGTCGGGCAGGTCGAAGGCGATCCGGTAGGTGCCGGTGTCGACTCCGGCCTCGGCCTCGATGCCGTGCTCGGTGAGCAGGGCCATGACGTTGGCGGGCAGCTCGGGGCCGTCGGCCTTCTCCGGGGCCTCGGTCTTCGCGCGGTCGAGGCCGGCGGCAAGGTGCTGGTGGGCGGCGTCCTGCTCGGCCTTGGCGTGGGGGAGGACGACGGCCATCAGCGCCAGGACGTCGGTGCCGTTCGCCGCCTGGTCACCCCGGGCCGAGTCGTAGACGAGGTGGCGGTCAGCGCCCTTGGAGCACAGGTGCATGACGTGCCAGGCGCCGAGTTCGGCGCGGTCGAGCGGCAGGGCCTCCACGCCGTTCTCGTCGGAAGCCTGGATCGCGAGTTCGCAGCCGTTGGGCAGTTCGGCGGTGATGCTGAACTCGCCGCCGCACATCTCCACGTCGGTGGGGATGCCGTCGGAGCGCAGCATGGTGATCACGTCGCTGTAGGTGACCCACAGGCGCTGCCACAAGGGGTCGTTGACTCGGTGGTGGTTGGGGAAGGGCAGGGGCTTGAACACGTACATCACTCTCCAAGAGGTGTAGGTAAACCGATCGAGTGTTGCGGACTATCTGAACTCCGGCGCGCACACCGAAGGAGGTCCAGAAGGGGGGGTGTTAGTTAGATTTTATATGCAGTCAGGTTCAGAAGCCAGAGGAGCCGATCATGGTTTCGGTTTCCCGAGCCCTCTCTCGCGCGTCAGATTCCGACCCTTCCGGGCCTCCTCGCGCGCCTGCCTCCGTGCTGCCGCCAGCCGGTCGGGCCGCTCTCGCACGATCCGCAGGTTCTCCTCTTTCTCCGCCTGCAGAGCCTCGAACTTCGCGCGTTCGGTCTGCCGGTCCGTCTCGACCTTGGCCCGCTCCTCGGCCGCGCGCACTGCTCTCGGGCTCGTGCCACAGGCGCGGCAGTTGCCCGCCAGTACCCGGTGGCGGGCGCAGCCCTTCGCCGAGGAGTCCGGAGCTTCCGGTACGGCATCGTCCGTAGGGGGAGGGGGGTACTGCAGGAGAGAGGAAGGAGAAAGGAAGGAAGGGGTTCCACCGGTGGAACCCTGCCCTCGCCGCCAGGAGGGTTCCACGCGTGCAACCCTTCCCCGTCGGCACCTTTCGGCGGCTGATCCTCCTGCCCGTGCTCCTCGGTCTCCTGCGGTCGTTCCTCCTCACCCCGCTCACTCTGCTCGGGCGCCGCGCGAGACTCCTTCCGCACCTCGACGTCGCGGTAGGTCATCGCCGGCTTCGACGGCCGCGCACGCTGCAGCCCTCTCCGCGCCTTGTTCTCGTTCTTCGGTGCCTTGTCCGCCTCGTGGTGCCGGGCGTCCAGCTCCTCGTTGCTGGGGATCGAAGGCACCCCCATCGGGAACACCCGGTACACAGCGGCCCGGCCGATCCGTCCGACGGTGACGCGCTCGACCAAGCCCATGGCGACGAGTTCGGTCACGATCGTCGTGCACCGGGACTTGGACACACCGACCCACGCCCGCAGACGGCGCATCCCCGGCCGGGCAAGGCGCGTCTCGTCGTCGGCCGAGTCGCAGATCTTCATCAGCGCCAGCTTCTGGCCCTGGTTGACCACGTCGGGCGGCAGGTACGCCGCCACGATCATGAGGTGGATGGACAAAGAGGACTCCCCCTCCAGATGCGGGCGCCGCCCGCCCGGCGCGCGGGCGGGCGGCGCAGGCGGACGATCAGCTCCGGACGGGCTTCACGTTGATGCTCACGGCCGTGGTCCGGCCGGTCTTGCGCTCGGGAATCGGGAGGCCGGCGTCCTTGAGCACGGAGACCATCCGCTTCTCGTCGGGCACCATCGGCACCTCCAGCCCCTCCGTCTCGTAGAGGTCGACCATCGCCTCGACGTCGGGCTCGGTGGTCGGGTTGCCGCCGGACCACAGCAGCTCGTTGCTGCCGTAGATCCCCTCCGGGGCGCCGTCGAGCTTGGCGCGGGCGAACTTCTTCGCCTTCTTCCCCGCCGACTCCAGCTCGTGGCCCTTCACGTATTCCGCCAGGGCCTGCTCCCGGTCGGCGTCCGTGCGGACGAGGGCGGACTGCGCCGTCCGGCCGGGAGCCGGGACGCCCCAGCACGCGGTCATGAACGCGCAGTTGTCGCAGATCGCGTCCAGGCCGGGCCCGTCGAAGTCGCGGCGCGCCTGCTCCGGGCTGGGCAGGTCGCGGACGTTCTCCACCCACCAGCGGGCGAACGTCGCGCTCACCGGGTCGAAGGCGATCTCGTGTATGTGCTCGTCGCCGTTGTCCCGGTTGATGAAGCGGAAGCGGATGGCGACGACGTTCAGCGGGCCGAGGCGGGCCAGGTACCGCTGTCCGGGGACATCCTCGAACCCGACGCTGGCGAGCACGCCGGCGTACAGGTACGCCTGACGCAGCTCGGCCTCCGTCGGGCCGTACCGCAGGACCTTGTCCCAGAGGTACGTGGACTTCGTCTTGACGTCCTCCACGATCACCCCCTCGCCGGGCGCCGGGACCTTGGGGCGCATCCGGCGGGGCAGGCGCGCGGCCGTGGCCTCATCGAGCTGGACGGCGTCGACGTGACCGAGGATCGTCGCGTCGCGGACGCTGCGCTCGACCAGCCAGCCGTACTCGGTGCGGGCGGACTCCAGCAGTCCTTCGTGGAGGTAGATGCCGAGCAGGGCGGCACGCTTCTCGTGGTGGTCGGTGGGCTCGGCGCCGGCGAGGATGTACGCCGCGCGCCGCTGGCACACAGTGTCGGACGCGCCGAGTTCTCTCTGCTGCGACCGGTCGCTTCGGTCACTGACCTCGTGGGCGGCCGTCCAGATCGACGGCGGTTCGAGGGGAAGAGCGGACATGGTTCAGGTCTCCAAGAGGTGGGGAGGCCGCGGGGCGGGGCCTCGCGTGGGTCATCCCGCCCCGCGGCCGGTCATCAGCGGCGTGTCGCCGTGGTCGTACGGCTGGCGCGGGAACGCCGACGCGGAGTGGCGGCCGGCTCCGGCTCCTGCGACTCGGGCCGGCCCGGGGCGTCGCCGGTCTCGGCCTCGCGGGCGGCGGCCTCGCGCAGCTTGTCGCCGTCGGTGGCCGTGCGGGGCTCTCCCATCTCCGTGGGCGGGTTCTTGAGCCGCTCGACCTTCGCCTCGATCTCCGCGCGGATCGACAGGACCTCCCGGCGCTCCAACCCCTCCTCGGGGGCGGCGGCCTTCCGCCACAGGGCGCCCAGCTCGGCGATGTCCTCGGGGTCCTCGAAGTCCTCGAAGTCGTGGTCGTCCAGCCAGGCACTCACCCGGTCGCCAGCCAGGGCGGGCATCTGCCGGGGCTGGGAGCTGACCGAGCAGCCCATGAGGTTGAAGACGAGGTGCTCGATGGTGAAGTCCGACAGTCGCATCGGGCGGCGCTTCTCGACGCGCAGCCGCAGCGAGCGGGCCTTGATGACCTGCGGGTCCTGGTCGCGCTTGAGGCGGACCCATACCGAGGAGTCGAACGGCAGGTCCTTGTGACCCTGGACCTTCCACTCCTTGAGGTTGCCGACCGGGTTGCCGTTGTCATCGACGACGGAGACCTGCTTGCCGCGCGCGAGGCACACGACGATCCCGGAGAACGTCTGCAGCAGGTGGATGACGCGCTGCCAGCGGTCGACGGCGTCGTTCCAGAGGTTCATCGTGATGTCGACTGCGGCGTCCGGGTCCTGTTCGAGGACGGCCCGGTTCTTCTTCGTGCGGCGGGCGCGCTCCTGGGTCCAGTTCGTCAGCATCCGCCACAGGGCGGAGGCGGAGTCGATGACCAGAACGACGGGCGGCTCTTCGGCGAGGGCCGCGCGGCGGGCCTCGGCGTGAACGGCTTCGATCTGCTCCAGGATGTCGCGGAACGTGCCGTCGTGGTCGATGATCTCGTACCGGGCCCCGCCGATCGCGGCGTACTCGTCGGCGGACCCTTCGGCGAGGTCGACCCAGTAGGTCTGGCCGATGAGGGTGGAGGCGGAGAACTCGGCGGCGCTGTAGGACTTGCCGCTCCCCTCCTCTCCCTCGATGAGGATGAGCGGCCAGGGCACGATCCCGGTCGGCTTCCTCGTCTTGAGCTTCGGTGGCATGACTGCGTGTGCTCCCAAGGTCGGTTCAGTCCGTGCGCAGAGCGCGGGTGCTGAACAGGCGAGTCCACTCGGGATGTCGCTCCAGGAGGAGGCGGACGTATCGCGAGCGGAAGTTGTTGTTCAGGCGGAACTCGTCGCCTCGGGTGGCTTCGCCGTAGCGCCAGCGCAGGAGCTCGAAGAGCATCGCGATGCCGACGCGGGGCCAGTGCTGGCCCACGCAGCGAGCGGTCATGGCTTCCAACTCGTCCAGAACCCAGGGGTTCAGCTCATGGAATGCCTCGAATCGCTCCTGGATCGTGGCGCCAGCCAGCGGCTCCGGCAGGCGGATCTCCTTGATCTCCAGCCCAGGAAGTTCCTGTTGATGAGCCCGCACGGCGCCCCCGTCAAGTAGTGCCACATTGGAGTGTTGCGGCCTATCTTTACGGATGCTAGCGGGTTGATCAACGCCCTTCTTCCCTGAGAATGCCGACCGCCCCGCAGCTCAAGGGCTACGGGGCGATCCCGAGACTCCCTCGCGCGCCCGATATCCGGGAGGACGAGATAATTAGATTTTATATGCAATTAGCCGGATTGGGAAGGGGCTTCACCCCGCCCGCCCCTTCGTCGCGGCCGGGCCACGCTTCTTGATCACCGCCCCCGGGCCGTCGTACGACCCGTCCCTCAACGCCGCCTCGACGCTCGGGTCCACCTCCCACGCGAGCGTCCGCGCCTGCGCCTGCAGCGCGGGCGCCGCCCGCAGCAGCGTGTCCAGGAGCCACAGCGGCGACCCCGACAGCATCCAGTCCGGCTCGGCCGGCTTGCCCGGCCGAGCCTGCTGCGTCAGGACCTCCGCGTGGGCCAGGCCGAACAGCATCGCGCCCTCCTGCTGACCCACGAGCGGCGGGAACTGGGCCACGTCCTCCACCCACCGGGCCGGCATCTGCTCCGCCACCAGGCGCTCCAGCACCTCTTCGCTCACCTCCCGCCGGCGAGGCGTCGACTCCCCGAAGCTCCGCGCGAACGCGAGCGGCCAGTACGGCGACCCCGACACGATCCGGGCCTGCTCGTAGGTGAGCGTCCCGCGCCCGATCCACTGGGACACCTGCGGCCCCCGCACCCCGTACAGGGCCGCGAACTCCTGCGACCCCACCAACAGCGGCTTCTCCACCGTCACCACGCCCCGCTCTCCACCGGCACACCCTATGCCTATAGATACTAACCAGGCGTGGGGTGATCCTCTACGCCGTACCGGTGCTACTCTGGCGGCCTCCAAGAGGTCGAGGCCCCCACCGCAAGGTGGGGGCCTCTTCCCTCTCCGGGGCTACGCCGCCGGGTACTCCGGCGGGCGCGCCCAGCCCAGCAGCCAGCCGAAGCGCCGCGACAGCCTCAGCTCCGCGAACCGGAACAGCGCGTAGTAGCCGACGACGAACCCGGCGGTCACCAGCGTCTCGATCGCGTCCGACTCGATCTCGACGCCCAGGCGCAGAGCCTGGGTGATCAGCCACCCGGCGACGAGCGGCGCGACCGTCCGCGCCACGGACAGCAGGTAGGCGTACAGCATCAGCTCTTCTCCCTGGACTCGCGGGCGACAGCGGCGTTCGCCCAGAACATGGCCTGCTCGCACAGCGTCAGCGCGAGCGCCTTCTCCCGGCCCTTAGGCAGCCGTCCGTCGAAGAGGAGGGCGAGGTCGCGGCACGCCGCCCTCACCTCTTCGTGCGCGGCGACCCGCTCCGGGGTGTCGGCCGGGTGGTACCCGAACCGCCTCTCGATCTCCTCCGGTGTCAGCGCCACCGGATCACCTCTTCCCGTACGCGAGGGTGAACAGGTACGCCCACCCCTTCGGGCCGATCGCCGGGTCCCTGGTCACGCCCTCGGCCTTGAACTGGCGGTGCGCGTCGTGGAACTTCGCGACACCGGCCTGAGTGCGCGGCCCGTACGCGTCCGCGAGCTCCCCGTCCGTGATGGTGAGGAAGCCGGCCGCCCGCAGCGCCTTCTGCAGCGGCTTCGCCGAGGGCCGGTCCTTGCCCGGCGCCAGGCCGGCGGGGAACGGCGGCGGCGCGTACGGGGTCGGCTTCGGGCCGGGCGCGGGATGGGAAGGGGCGGGCCCGTCGTGCTCGTCCTTGAGGATGCGGGCGACCCGGGCCCGGAAGCTGTCCATCGAGAACCCTCTCGGGTCCGGCTTCCCCGGCTGCCATTCGAGGTGGCCGATCACCGACCTCTCGCTCCACCCGTGCGCGGCGCACAGGGCCGCCGCCCACCGCGCGGCGGCGTCGATCTGCTCCTCGGGCCACGGGTCGCGGCCGTCACCGCGGTTGATCAGCTCAGCGCCGTAGAAGTGGGTGTTGCCGTCGGCGTCGGCCTCGTCGTCCGTCGGCAGCGCCTTCTCGCCGATCACGGCCTGGAGCACGTCCCGGTCGCCGCGCCCGGCATGGTTCGTACGGCCCCAGCCGACAAGGTGGACGGTACCCGCCTTGTCGATCACCGAGTGGCACAGCGGGCCCGGCAGGGTGGAGTGCCCGGCGTAGCACAGGCTGACCATCCCCGCCTCGGTGCTGTACTCGCCGGTGTGGTGGATGACCACCCCGTGCACCGGCCCCCACGGGCCGATGTGGTTGCGGTTGTGGGTCCGCCAACTGCGGACCTCCTTGATCGCCAGTCCGGCGGCCCTGACGGTGGCCAGCGCACGGTCGGCGTTGAGCGGTACTGCCATGAGCGCGTCCTGCTTCTCCCCCGCGCCTGGCTCTGGGTGGTGCGTGTACGGCTATCCCACGAACTTCGCGAGCAGCCAGGAGGTGACGAGTCCGACGATGATCGGCGCGACGATCGCGGAGATCGCCAGTCGGCGGTTGGTGCGGGCCTCGGTCGCCTCCCGCTCCTGGGCCCGCTTCACCTCGGCCAGGTCGTCCTCGATCGCCTGGAGTCGCACGTTGGCCGTCCGCTGATCGGCGGCGTACTCGTTCTGCGTGACCATCTCGGCCAGCCGGGCGGCGAACGACGCGAAATCGGCGCGCAGGTCGTCACGCATCTGCTGCATGGCACGCAGCAGCTCCCACGGGGTGGGGTCCTGATTGGGCGCGGTCAACTCCCGCTCCTCTTCCAGCCGGCCCCACGCCGGTGCTCAGTCTACGGTCACCGCGCCTTCCCGCCACTCCACAACGCCCGCGATGAGGTTCCACGCGCGGCGGACAGCGTCGAGGAGCTGTCCGTCGGTGACCGCGGCCTGGGCGCTGCCGGGCTGGCCCTCGACGTGGCCGGCGGCCGCGGCAGCGGAGATGGCCGGGTCGGTGGCGATGAGCGGGGCATAGCCGGGCCCGAGGAGGTCCGACGGGGTGAGGGCGCCGCGAGCGAGAGCCGAGCGCAGGGGGTAGCCGTCGGTGTCGGGGCGTTCGGCCAGCACCTCGCGGGCGATCCGCACGAAGGCGGCCCGGACGCGGGCGCAGAAGTCGGCGTTGCACATGAGCCGCGTGTGCTCGTCGAGCAGAGACGAGATGAGCATGTTCGTTTCCCTTCGGGCTACTTGACGTAGGTCACCTTGAGCTGAGGGGCGTACGCCTCGCCGACGCCTCGGGCCCTCCCGTAGAAGGCGGACGAGGAGTTGTTCGGGTCGAGCGCGATCCCGCGCCAGAGGGTCGAGTCGAAAATTGCAGTGATATCAACCCACTTGCCTTGATTCCGAGACCAGGAGACCGACATCGCTTCGGAGTCGCAGGAGAACGACGCCGGACGCGACGCGTGCTTGTGCGCTTTGAGGACCGCCGTCCCGCCGGTGTTCGAGTACCAGTGCTCGTAGTACAAGAAGAGCTCCGCCCGCTGAATGGAGGCGCCGGACAGGTCGGTGGCCAGGCTCGCGGGGAAGCCGATCAAGGCGGATTGCATCCCGTTCGTGGAGCTGTAATACCCCTGCAAACACTGGTTGTTGTAGTACGCGTTGTACTGCGAACGGTTGGCGTACGAGCCGGACCAGGACGCGTTGTAGATCTTCGTGTAGCTCTTCTTCGCCGGCGTGACAGTGCCGCCACCCGTGTTGTAGACGCCGGTCTCCGGAACGTACGGGCCGATGTCCTCGACGGCGAAGATCCCGAGATACGGGGCGGCGCCGAGGAGCCGGACGGTCTGCCCGGCCGGGCCGCCTTGCGCCCAGAAGCTCACGAGAAGGCGACGGACGCCGCCGCCGAGCGCACCTCCGGACTTGATGGTCTCCAGGTGGACCCGGGTCCACCCGGCGCCAGGCAGGGGCTGGGTGATGGACTGGATCTGCGGGGAACTGATCGTCGGGGTGGCGGCGCCGCCGTCGCGCAGGACGACCGCGATCTCACCGCCGGCCACATTGGGGTCCGCGTAGGCGTCGAAGGTGATCTTGTACATCCTGCTCGTGTCCGCCTCGAAGGCGAGCTCGATGTAGCCGTACTCGCTCGACCCGGCGGTCACGGCGGTGGCCATGTAGTCGACGGCGACCAGGCCCCGGGGAAGGCGCGCGAGGATTCTCTCCAGGGGGTCGCCGCCGACGGACAGCTCGCCGGCGACGGAGAGGTCGGAGAACGCCCCGTTGCCCTGCTGGTCGATCGTGGCCACCGGCCGCCCGTCCGTGGAGAGCGTCAAGTAGTTGGGACGGCCGGTCACCAGCGAGACGGACTCCTCGCCCTGGGCGTCGTACAGGCGTAGCCCGTCGGGGGCGATCTCCGCGCGCGTGCCTCCGGTGGCCGACGACATCACGGGGCGCAGCTCGACGTTGTCGAAGTAGACCGTTCCGGAGCCGGTGGGGCTCTGCAGGCCGGGGACGCAGTAGGCGGCGCCCGCGGGCGCGGCGTGGATGAACGTCCCCCGGCGCCAGACGCCGTCCGCCGGGGGGCCCGCGTTCGAGATGACGCTGTAGCTGAGGTGGGCGCCGTTGGTGTCGAGCCACTGCAGGGACATGAGCAGACCGTTCCTGCCGACGAAGTCAGTGCCGCCCTTGAAGTCGAACGCGGCCCAGTAGCGTTCGCCAGCGGTGACCGGGAAGCGGCTGTAGAGCAGGGTGCGCGGGGCGGAGGAGATGAGGGTGAACCTCAGCGCCTTGCCCGAGGAGTTGCCGCCCGTGACGACCGCGACGCCGGGCAAGCCGACGATCCTGCTGGCGATGTACCCGGTCTCGAAGGAGGGATCGGGGATCAGGTTGCCGGTAACGCCGACGGCAAGGTGGTCAACGGTAACGGCCCCGAGTTTGATGTGGGTGGCGTTGACGGCGCGCTCAGCAATCTTGGGCTCCGTGATGCTGCCGTCGAGCACATCTTCGGCCACCACCGGCTCTGGGCCGACCGGCCCTGTGGACGCGGACGGCTCCGATGCGGCCCCCGAGGTGTTGCGGGCCACGAGGCGAACGTGGACCGGCTGCTCCGTCGGTACGGTGACGAGACCGCCCTGCGGGGACTCCAGCGTGGCGGCGAGGGTGTGCGGTCCGGGCGTGAACTCGGGCGCGGTGCCGGTGTGGACCTCGACGCGCGCGAAGTCCAGGGGGGTGACGGCCCCTTCGGCGAAGGTGCCGTCCCAGACCGCCGCGATGCCGCCGAGCACCGACGTCACGGCGGGTGCGGCGGGCTCGGGCGGCGGCGGGCCGTTGACCACGTTGATGCCCGCGGTGCCGTCCGGCTGCGTGCCGACGACCGCGCGCAGCGAGCCGTCCTCGTCGTACACCTCCACCGCGCCGTTCTCGATCGAGGAGTACGCCAAGGAGGACGTGCGGGTGCTGCGGCTCAACCGCCTCTCCAGGTCGGCGACCCGCGCGACCAGCCGGGTTATGTCGCTGCTCACGAGCTGCCTCCCATGTAGGTGAAGCGGTCGGCGCGCTGGAGCTGCAGGACGGCCTGCTCCGGCTCTTCGCCGGCGCCGGGCCGAAGCTGCCAGCCGACGATCCGGCACCAGGCGTCGAAGGTGGTCCACTCGTCGTAGACCCGTACGGGCACGTCGTCGCCGATCTGCCAGGACCCGATCGGCGCCGCCGGGTGGTCGCGGACGACGACCTCGGTGACCTCGCCGGTGATCTGCCGGGAGACCCGCTCGGTGCGGGCCCGGGCCGCGAGCCGGTCGTTCCCCTGCTCGTTCGGCACCTCCAGCAGGTGCTCCAGGCGGAGCCGGTTGTCGCGCGCGGCGTCGGTGGCGCGGCGTCGGCTGCGCCCCTCGCCCGCGCCGAGGGCGACGACGACCTGCGCGGCCTGGTCGGCGTCGTACTCGACCGGCACGGCGCGGACGATGTTCACGCCCGTCGTGAAGGAGATGTCCGTACGCCTCCGGCCCAGGCGGGGCCACCCCAGGCGCATGCGCAGGGCGGGCTTGCCGTCGCCGGTCCAGGAGACGTCCTCAGTCCATTCGGGTCCGCCCTCGACGGCGGTCATGTCCTCGATGACGCCGCCAAGGGTGGGGGCGTCCCACCAGTCGACGTGGTACGGCTCGGCGGGGGTGCCCACCGTCACCTTCGACGTGGTGGCGTCGACGGCCACGCGCAGGTTGCCGTCCGGCTGCCCCTGGCAGTAGGCCCACACGTCTCGGATGACCTTGCAGGGGTCGGCGTAGACGTAGGGCCCGCGCCCCCCGAGGTTGCCGTGGAGGTCGTGGCGCCGATGCGGGTAGGAGCCGACACCGGCCGCCTCGATGCGCATCTGCTGGCCCTCGGGGATGCTTCTCCACACGATCCCGCCCCACAGGAGCCGGCCGTCGCGCTCGGCGTAGATGAGGGAAGCGCCGGGGTCGAACTGCGACCGGTCGAGGTGGGCGAGACGGGGCTCGACCACGGCGGTCAGGGCCCCGGTCCCGGACAGGGCAGGCCCGAACTCGACCTGGCTCAAGGGCAGGTCAGTGGCGAGGAACGCGCCTGTCAGGGCGTTCTGCGTGAGGTATCGGTACGACGGCATCAGACGACGCCCTCGCTGAAATCGACGTCGCAGATCGCCGTCGTGACGACATCGGCCTGCAGGACGCCGGCTTGATCCGAGTCGAGAGCGATCATCGCGTTGAGCGGCTGGACGGTGCCCCGCATGGCGGCGGGGATGCTCCGCGTGTCGGCGGAGATGAGGTGGATGCGCTCGGAGCCGTCGGTCGTGCCGGTCTCGGCGGTGACGGACTGGCCCTGGACCACGCCGAGCCTCCAGGCGGAGTGCGCCCAGATCCCGCCCTTGAGTACCTGGACGCCGGCAATGTTCAGCACGATGCGTACCGTCGTTGCCCACGGCGGAACGGTGATGTTCCACCTCGCTGCGGGCGGCCACGCCACGAAGGTCCCGATGGGGTTACCGGCCCAGTTCTGGTCCCCCGACGGGGAGGCCGTGTAGAGGCTGCGCTCCTTCCGGGGGTTCGCGATGCTCCGCAGGTCCTTGATCATCGCGCTGGTGATGGTGGCCGTGTTCGAGGGGACGTCGATGCGGGCCAGGGGGATGGCCGTCATCCCGGCGGGTGGAGCGGTCGTGCTTGCGGACACGCCGCTCACGACGTGGAAGTAGCCGATGTCCTGGGTCAGCGGGTCCCGGGTGCCCTCGTACTCGGGGTCCTCGACCCGGAGCGTCACGAGGTCAGAACGCGCCGAGGCGCCCGTCGGGGCGATGGGGACGACCGCGTCGCCGACGTTGTACTGGGTGTAGCTGCCCTGGGCCCAGCTCGCTCCTCGTACGACGGCCGAGCCGTCGCCGACCCGGACGCCGGCGCCGGGCGTGGTCAGCGGGCTGACGCGCAGGTCGTTGCCTTCGGTCACTCCGGAGCTTCCGCGAGCGAGGTCGCGGATCATCATGCGCATGGCCCGAGCGGGGTGGACTCCGCCGTGGACCATCATCGGGGGCTGGATCAGTGCCATCGGGGATTCCTCACAGGGCGGTGTACGCGTCGCGCCACGTGATGGCGAGACGGGTCGTGTTGGTGTAGTCGGTCGCCGTCCAGCGCAGTTCGGACCGCCCGGGTGGGATCTGGAACTGGTCGAGACGGCTGGACGTGCTGAGGGCGGTCTGCGCGCTGCCGAACCCGTTCTTGACGACCCACCGCGCTCCGAGGCGGGTGTCGATCTCGACGTACTCGCCGGGGCCGAGCGTCAGCGCGAGCTGGAGCGCCTTTCCCGTCTCGGCGATCCACACCCTGGGGTTCGCGACGGGGCCGCTGATCCGCAACTTCGGGAACGCCGGCAGGTCCCCGCGGTTGGTCATCCAGCCGGGCCTGGTGGCGGGGTTGGACACGCCGGTGGTGATCGGCGCGATGACGGGGGCCTTGAAGCCGAAGGCGTCCTGGGAGATGTCGAGCGGCAGGACGAGCGACTGCTCCACGTCGTCGTGGACGGTCGAGTCCAGGGCGTCGAAACCCAGGTCGAGGGGCACCCACCCGTGGATGAGCTGCGCCGTCGTGATCGCCTCGGCCCGCCGGACACGCCCGTAGAACCGGCGGGCCGGACGGCCAGGCCACTTCACCCTCAGGGAGGTGAGCGCGCCCGCCTTCTTCCGGACGGCCGCCGTGGCCGCCATCCGGTGGAGAGCGGCGAGGGCGTCGGCCGCCGCCGCCGGGTCGCCCGGCGTACGGATCGCGGCCTCGATGCGGACCGCCCTCATGCCGTAGTAGTCGACGCCGGGGAAGACGCCGTCCCCCGCGGGGCTGTCGACGTCCTGGCTTCGCAGGTCGGGCGTGCCGAAGCCGGGCACGTCGGCGATCACGTACGGGGTGCCCGGTCCCATGAGGAGGCCCCCGACTTCGATCTGGAAGTCCTTGTTGAGCTCAGCCACTAGATCCGGCCTCCTCGCTGTGCGTTGCGCAGCCGGCGCATGATCTCCGAGCCGACCTCCGCCGCCACGTTCGTGTCGGGGCGGCCGGACACAGTCACCGGCATGGATCCGATCAGCGCCGCCGGCTGCTCGCGCACGACGACGACCTTCACCTGTCCCTCGGGATGGGCGGCGACGAGCCGGGGAGGCTCGGCGGTGGCGGAGGTGAGCCGGTAGCCGAACCGCTGCGCCACGTCGTGGAGGACGGCCGTCGCCGAGCTGCGCTGGCCGGTGCCCAAGGGGATGAACGCCTCGCCCTCCGTCTGGGGCTCCGCGAACCGCACGATCCCGTTGCTGGTGGCGTAGAGGCCGGGGGTGAGGATGCCGCCCTGGAGGTAGGACAGGCCCTTGTTCGCGCGGGACAGGTCGGAGAAGAACTTCGCGCCCTTGGACCCGAGGGCCGTCTTGATCCGGTCGTAGGCCAGGTTCGCCAGCTCGATGATGACGTCCTCGTCCAGGCCGGTGGTCGCCGCGACCTCGTGCAGGCCGACCTTCGAGGACTTCACCGCGGCGATGATCGCCACGAGGTCCGTCAGGTCCTCGTCGCGGACCAGGCCGCCGGCGGACTTCGCCGCGTCGTTCGCGGCCTTCGCCTTCTTCTTGTCCTTCACCGCCTGCCCGGCCAGGAGTTCGGCGTCGGCGTCGCCCTGCTCGGCGAGGAGCTTCGCCAGGTCGCCGTACCCGCTGGCGGCCAACGTCGCGAGGTTCTTCTCGAACGTCTTCTGGTCGGCGACCGCGGCCTTCAACTGCCCGGTGAAGTCGCCCAAGGTGGCCTTGGACGCGTCCGCCAGTGCCCGCAGGTCCGCGGCCATGTCGTTGAGGTACTTCGAGCTGCCGGTGGCCATCTTGCGGGTCAGCTCGATGCCGTCCTCGCCCATCGCTTCGAGGGCGTCGGCGACGTCCTGGCCGGCGCGACGGGCCACCGTCTGGAGGTCGGTGCGCCAGCGGCGGGCGACCGACACGGCGCGGTCGAGGTTCTTCGCGAAGAGCTTGAGGTCGAACTTGCCCTTCTTGGTCTTCGAGTCCCCGGCGATCCCGGACAGGTCGAAGAGCTGGGGGGACTGGGTGACCTCGTAGTCGAAGCCGCTCAGACCGCCGTTGGCGAACCACTCGATGCTGGAGGGGTCGCCGCCGAGGCGCCGTACGGTCTCCTCCACGATCACTCGGGACCTCGGCCGCTTGGAGCGGTGGAGGGGCACGTAAGCCTCGCCCCCCGTGGAGTCCTCCGCCCATACCCGCCACGCGCCCGCGGGCGCGATCTGCGCGACGTGCTGTTCGCGGACGCCGCCCTGGGCGTAGAAGTCCAGGACGCTGCCCCGGGCCTGGGGTGCCTGGATCTTGTCGGGCACCCCGTTCGCGTCCTGGTCCCACGGCGACGACTGCCGCTGGAGGATGATCGGCACGACGATCGGCGGTGGTTTCTGCGCGTTGACGCTGACCGTGACGGACTTGCTGCCGGGGATGTTCTGCACGGACACGCCGATCGCGTCGAGCTGCGCCTTGACCGCCGCCATGTCCCCGGACAACAGCGCGGACGTGAGCGCGGCGGCGGCCTCCGAGCCCTTCTGGTGGGACACCTGGGCGATCAGGGCGAGGGCGCCAGACCACTCCTCGCGGGCAGCGGTGCCCGCACCGGCGAACGCGGCCACGATCTGCGCGAGCTCGGCCTCGGGCACCGGGAGGTCCGCTCCCCACACCTGCTGCAGGCTGGTCATCGCCCGTTCGACGTCTCCGGACAGCAGCGCGTCCTCGAACGCGCCGGCCGCGTCGGTGCCCTTCTCCCTCGCGATGGAGGCGAGGATCCCGAGGCCCTTCCGGAACTTGTCGCCGGCCCCCTTGACCGTCTTGTCGACGGCCTTGTCGAGGTCCATCAGCGCCATGTCGCCGAGGACCTTCTTGAAGGCCACCGGATCGTTGCGCTCAGCCGCCGTCGCCCACGCGCGGGCGATCTTCTGCCCGTACTCCTCCGCGATGCGGGCGGTGTTCTCCAGACCGATGCGGTATCCCTCGTTGGACCGCTCCATGTCCTCCAGGACGATGTCGCGCAGCTCGTCGGCGACCTTCCTGTTGCCCTTCTTCAACTGCTCCGCGAGCTCGTCCAGCATCGGAGCGGCGTCGATGCCGAGTCCGGCGAAGTGGTCCGCGAGGTCGGCGTAGCCCTGGACCGCCAACTCGCTCAAATTTCCCTGGAAGTCGCGCTGCGCGACCAGCTGCCCGCGCAGCTCGTTCATGTAGTCCTGGAGCTTGACCTTGGCGGTGTCGGCCTCCTTCCCCGCCTTCCTCAGCGCCTCCGCGACCTTCTGCTGCGCCGAGCGGAACGCCTCGGCCGGATCGACCGCCGACCCGACGACCTGGGCGAGCGCCCGCATCTCGTCGGTGATCTGCGCGGCGCCGGTCTTGTCGACGTTCGCCAGCGACATCAGGTCGAAGATGCCGCCGGTGCTCGCGGCCTGCTGCTTGATGCGGGAAGCGACGATCGCCTGCTGGTTGGCGAGGTCCGCTTCCTTCTTGACCGCGTCGGTCCACACCTGGTGCCGCTCGTCGAGGAGCTTCTTGGCCTCGGACCACTGCAGCAGGTCGTTGACGTTGCCGGACTTCTCCCGTCGCTGGACCGCCTGGGTGTAGGTCAGGGCGTCCTGGTCGAGGCGGGACTTGAGCGCGGCGAGCTTCCCGCCGCCGGCGGTGATCGCGTCGATCGCCTCGGTCGCGCCGATCCCGACCTTCTTCAGGTCCTCCAGCGCCCCGTCCGCGGTGAGCTGGTCGACCAGCTCGCGGAGGCCGAGTCCGGAGCCGCCCTGCTCGCGCTCGGCCTGCAGTGCCCTGATCAGTTCCTCGGTGGCGTCCTTCGCCTTCTGCTTCGACGCCGTGTAGGCCGCGTATCCGGCGATGCCGAGGGTGAGCACCGCGAACAGCCCCGACACGGCGAGGCTCGTGCCGGCGAGGAGGGTCGGCATCCCCGTGCCGGAGGTCGCCGCTGCCGCCTGCGCGATACGGAAGGCGGCGATCTGGGCGGTGACCTTCTGGTAGGCGGCGCGCAGCAGCAGCACGCCGACCGCCGTGGCGGCGATCACCGCGAGGGTGGACTTCATCGGGCCGGGCATGTCCTGGACGGCGCCGACCACCGTGTGGATGACCGTCCCGACCGCTTTCAGCGCCGGGAGCAGGGCCCGCCCCAGGTCGATTCCGAGCGCCCGCGCCTGGTTGGCGGCCAGCTGCCACTGGCCGGCCACCGTGTCCGTCTGGATCGCGTACGCGCGCTGGGTGGCGCCCGCCCTCGCCACCTCGACCGCGATGCCGGCGTAGGTGTCGCGGTAGTTCTGTCCGTCGGCCGCAGCGAGTGCAAGGGCCGCGCGGGTGGCACGGATGTCCTTCCACATGTGCTGCAGGCTCTCGGCGGTGCCGCCAGCCGCCGTGTTCAGCTTGTTGACCACTACGTACAGGCCGTCCTGCCGCAGGGCTGCCGACGCCGACTCGTAGCCGAGGTCGCGGATGACGTTCCGCAGGTCGGAGGTCGGCGCCATCATGCGGGTGAGCAGCATGTTCAGCGCGGTCGCGGTCTCGGCCGCGGGTATACCGGTCAGCGTGACCGCCGCGAACGCGGCCGACAGGTCATCGAACTCGACGCCGGCCGCCGCCGCCATCGGCACCACGTCGCCGAGCTGCTGCGCGAGCTCCTCGAAGGAGACGACGCCGAGGTTGACCGTCTGGAACATGGTGTCCATGACGTCCGTCGCCTGGCTGGCGGGCATCCCGTACGCCTTGAGGACGCCGAGGAGCGCGCGGGCGGCCGTCTCCGACGTGGTCAGGCCGGCGGCGGCTCCCGTGGCGGCGACCTCCAGGATCTCCAGCGCCTCTTGGCCGTCGAAGCCCGTACTGACGACCTGGTACAGGCCCTCCGCGAGCTGCTGCGCGGTCTGTGGCAGCTTCGTGGACAGCTCCACGATCTGGTCGGTGAACTGCCCGATCGTGTCGCCGTTGATCTGCTGGCTGATCGTCATGACATTGGCCATCTCCCTTTCCAGGGCGATCGCTTGTGCCACGCCGACGCCGAGCGCGGCGCCGAGGACGAGAGCGTTCTGCGCCGACCGGGCCGCCGCGTGCTCGCGGGCCTGCGCCAGGGCGGCTTCGGCCTGCATGGTGCGGGCTGCGGCGGCCTGCCGGGCGCGGGCGGTCTGCGCCGCCGCTTCGTCCTGCTGCCGCGCCGCCTGCCGGGCACGCTCCGAGGACTGCGCGGACAAGCCGGCCGCCCGCGCCGCGAGGGACTGAGTCGTCTGCACCCGCTGCACCGCCTGCGCGTGCACCTCTGCGGCCCGGGCCGCGGACTGCTGTGCCGTTGCCGCGGTCCGGGCCGCACGCTCCGCGTCCCGCCCGCTGGCCGTCGCCGCCCGGCCAGCCATCGTCTGTGCGACGGCCTGCGCCCGCGCAGCCCGCTCACCGGCCTGCACCGCCGCGGCCCGCGCCGTCTCCGCTCGCGCGGCCGTCTGCGCGGCGACGGTCTGGGCCCGCCCCGCGCGCTGCTGGAGCTGGGCGGCGCGCTGGGCCGCCGCACTGGCCCGGCCCTGCGCCGTCACCATCTGCGCCGACGCCTCCGCCTGCGCGCGGGCGAGCGCCTGCGAAGCGGCCCTCACCTGGTTCAGGCGGCCGGCCGTCGCGCCGAGCTGCCCGTCGAAGGCCCTTAGCTGTCCCGCCCCCTGCCGCAGGCCGGAGGCGAGGCCCCCGGTGGACGCGAGCAGGTTGACGTACAGGTTGTAGCCGGAGGCCACGTCAGGCTCCCTCTCTGGGCCTCAGCCCGATCTTCACCCCGCGGCCCTCGGCCCCCGAGGGGACCTGCTCCCGTTCCATCTCGATCAGCTCGCACCCCACGCAGCGCACCGGCTCGGGCACGTACGCGAAGCGGTCACCGCCGAGTTCGGGGTCCCACTCCGCCATGCGGGTTCCGCAGCCGTCGCACGTCGCCCGCTGGTACGCCTGCCAGGCCAGGGCCTTGGCCCGGTCCAGAGCGGTCCACCGGCCGCCGGTGTCCGCGCCGAGGTACTGGCTGTGCGGGATGCCGTACGAGGCGCACACCTGCATCTCGGCGCGGAACTGGGCGTCCTCGATCAGCCTTTTCCCAGGTCAGCCCGGGGAGTCTGGTTGACGAGGAGGGCCGCCGTGAACAGCGCCTTGGCGTCGGGGTCCGACCACGCGTCGAGGAGTTCCTGCGCCTCCTCCGCGGTCATGCCATCCGTCGAGGACGCAGAGATCAGCGCGGCCGGGAAGGTGTCCACGTTGTACTCGTGGCCCCGGTCGGCGCCCTGTTCCGTCGGCGGGTGCTCCTGCAGAAGGTCCTCCCACACCGGCCGGGGAAGGGCGCGGAAGGTCAGCGTGATCGTGGCGTCCTCCAGCACCGCGTTCGCCTCGGCGAGCTTCGAGTCGGCAGCCAGGACGTTCGGCTGGCCACTGATCCAGGCCTCGCGCTGCTCGGCCGGGATCTCCTCGGCGTCCGCCCTCCGGTCCGCCTCCGAGCGGGCCTTCGCCAGCGCGAGCGCCGCGTCCGCGACCGCCTTCTTCGCCGCCGGGTCGTCGGCGAACGTCGCGGTTCGCTCAAGGAGCTTCCGCCGCCGCAGGCGCTCCATCTTCGCCGCCCAGTGCGCGTCACGGGCCACCGCGTGCGCCGGCGGTTCGACGGCCACGACGGTCCCCTCCGGCTGCTTGCCGCTCACGCGCCACCACCCGGAGCAGCGAGGGCCGGGATGGCGCTGTCGAGCGCCGGCTTGGAGGTGATGTTGAAGGAGACCCGGAACTTCGCGGGTTCGGCCGCCGTCGTGTAGCTGGCGGACCGGGCGCCGACACGGACGGGGAAGGTGTCCATGGACGGCGACGCAGGGATGTCGCCCTTCCTGAGGATCACCACGTACCCCTCGACGCCCTTGCTGAGGAGGGTCTCGACGCTGGAATCCTCCCTGTCCTCGTAGAAGGTCAGCGCGCTGTTCTCGGCCTTGTCCTCGCCGGGGATGGAACTGGTGTAGTCGGTGCCCATGTCCGGGGTGTCGATCGGGGTGTTCTCCAGCGCCCACCCTTCGACGTCGCTGATGCGGTCGGACAGCTCGGTGCCGGCGGCGATCTCCGCACGGCTCGGGCCGTTCTTCGGGTTGGCGATGGTGGTGAGGAAGAAGAACTTGCTCACGCCACGGCGCATGAACCGCTTCTGAGTGGTCAGCTCGGGCATCTGGGTGACTCGCTCTCCGGGGACTGGCCCAGAGCACGCAGGGGCCGTCCCCATCAGGGGATTCGGCCCGTCACGTCGTGCGAGCGTCCGCGTATACCTCCGCGGTGAGGAGCATCAGGTCGGCGTGGTCACCCAGTGGTGGTGACGTGCACGGCGAACCGCTGGACATAAGAGTACGTGGATCCGGCCACGGTCATACCGTCCTCGCGGTCGAGGTCCCGGCCCATCACCGTGTACCCGGTCGGCAAGGTGATCGGGTACTGCCAGCCGGCACCCTTCGCCGTGCGGCCGAGGAATGCCGCACGCACCCGGTCCGCCCCGGACGACGCCGCCTCGGGGCTGCTGCCGACGGTGGTCACCTGGAAGAGGAGCCGGGCGTCGGCCGCCTGGTCACCGAACGGGGGCCCGCTCACGGACTGCCCCAGCTCGTACAGCACGTGATAGGGGAGCTGGGCACCGGTCGGCAGGGACTGGGACGTCGGCACCGTGCTGTACCCGCAGGACCGACCTGACGCGGCCACGATCGTCTGGATGACCGCTTGGGCCACCTGCCTGCCGGGGACGCTCACTCGTCCTCCTCGTTCCGGAGGCGGGCGGCGACGGCGTGGCCGACCGAGTTCGCTTCGAGTTCCGTCAGCGCGTACCGCAGTAGTCCGATCCGGTCCCAGACCGGCATGTTGGCCGGTGCCGCCACCGTAAACAGGCCCAGGTCACCGTCGCGGTCGATCACTTCGATGCTCAGCGTCATCCGCGACAGGATGCCGAGGCCGAGCGTGGCCAGGACCTCGCCGACGGCGCCTTCGAGGGCTTCGGCGAGCTGGTCTTCCGACACCCCGCTCACGTCTGCCCGCCTCCCTCCGCGACCTGCCGCATCCCCTCCAGGAACAGCGGTCGGATCGCCTCGACGGCCGGGCCGACGTGGGGGTACGGCCGCTGGGCGTACGTGCGGCCCAGCGCGTCGGTGCCGACGAAGCCGTACTCCAAGCGGCGGCCCTGGGGCTTGTTCGTGCCCACCGTGCCGATCACGTCCGTACCCGACGCGTACACGGCGTGCGACCACGACCTCCGGTAGTCGCCCGTCGGGGCGTTCGGCCCCGGTCGCCCTGAGGCATTGGCCTTGACCCGGGTCTCCAGCAGCATCGCGAAGTGCCGCACCAGGGCGACGGAGTGCGGAAGGACCAGGGCAGCGCGCCGGTCCAGCGCCGCCGCGATCTGCGCGCCGTTGGTGTAGAGCCCGGCGTCCGGGTGGGCGTTCGTGTGCGGGTTCAGGATCCCGGCCATCTCAGCTCGGCTCCCATCCGGCCCACTGCCCGCGGGCCCACTCCCCCAGCAGTTGCAGCATCGCCCGTGTCAGCTCGTTCGGCCTGCCGTCCTGCAGGTCGTGCCGGGCGAGCGCCGTCTGTTCGAGCTGGGCGGCGTCGATCGCCTGGAGGAATTCCGCCGCCGCCGGCCCCGGGTCCGGCGGGACGCCGACGACGACCCGGGCCAGGCCCTCCAGGGCCGTGGTGCGGTGGGCGGCCAGCTCCAGCACGACGGTCGGCTCCCGCCCGGCTTCCTGCTGCACGTGGTAGGAGTGCAGCAGGCGGGACACGTCCTGGCCGTCGATCTCCACGGTCGGCCGCGCCGCGTCCGCGACGATCCGCACGTGGTGCAGCCCTTCGTTCTGCTCGCTCACACGCCCACCGCCAGTGCGCCGGTCTGCTCGTCCAGGCGCGTCACCCGCACGACTTCCACCGTGGACGCCTGGGTGCGGGCCTCCACGAACCAGGTCCGCCCGGCGAACCCCTCGTCTCCTCCGACCACTTCGACCTGGTCCCCCGGGTCGGCGACCGGCGCGGAGAGCGGCGTCATCAGCTGATACCAGGCGGACGCCTCCCCCAGCCAGTCCGCTCCCAGAAGCTGCCGCACCGCGATCTGGCCGTGCGTCGACAGCAGCGCGCCCGCGCCCTCGTAGATCGTCGCCCAGACCGGCGCCCCGTCCTCGGGGGCGGTCTCGCCGGTCGGCCGGCGCACCCGCACCGTGTCCGTCATCAGGTTCTCCAGGTCCGTCCGGACCTGCTCCAGGTCGACCATCAACTCCCGCCGTTCGCAGTCGTGTCGTACGTCAGCCAGGTCAGGCGGAGCACCGGGGCACTGGACCGCTCGACCGACTCGACCTTCCACTTGCGGCCCGTCGCGTCCGGGTCCGCCGACGCCGTCAGCGTCACGGTGTGCTCCGGCGTCGCCACCGGCGCCGAGAGCGGGGTGAACATGCGGTACCGGCCCGCCTTGGAGACGGGAGTTCCCTGTCCGTCCTGCACGGTCACCGTCACGTCCGCCGCGCGGTCCGGGAGGACCGCCCCCGCCCCTTCCCACAGCACTACGTCCGGGGTCGACTCCCACGTGTCGGGGTTGAAGACGCCCGGGATGTAGATCCGTACCGTGTCGGTGCAGACGCGCTTCTCGGCTACCGCGCGAGCACGCGCGAGGGGATCGGCCGGCGTCGTCATGGCCTCAGTATGCGCAGGTCAGACGGCCTTCCGCACCGGTCAGATCATGGCTCTGCGCAACGGGAATCCTGGCCTTTCCCGGCCATGATCGATACTTCCTCAGCCTTCCCTGAACGGCATGGAAAAACTTCACGGTCGCACTCGGTGCGCGAGCGAAGCCGCGCCGCCGCGCACTCCTGCGGCCGGGGTTACCGTGCTCCTACCAAGCTGGGCCCCACCCTCGGGGCCCTGAACAGTCTGGGGGGACCTTGAAGAGATGGACTGTCGCCGCGGCGGCAGTGGCCGCGCTGGCGCTGACCGCGTGCTCGAACGCGTCACCGGAGGGGAAGTCCGGGCCCGCCGTGACTCCGCCGGCGATCACGTCGACCCCGCCGCCGGTGATCACGTCGGCTCCGGAAGTCGAGTACACGCCCGTCCCCATCACGGCGTCGATTCAGTGCACCGGCGTCGACACCGAGTTCAGCACCCCCGGCGAGGCGTGGTCCGGCTCGTACTCCCTCTGCGAGGGCACCGTTTCCGGAGACAAGCTCAGCCCGACGGAGCAGAAGGCGCTCACGACCGCGTACGGCAAGAGCGACGACGGCGACACCAGCCCGCTCGGCACCCTGTACGGGATGTGCGCGCAGAACGCGACCGACAGCTTCGGCTACCTCGAGGACGCGGGCTCGCCCGAGCAGATCAGCGAAGTCCGCGGCGCGCTCCTCCTGTGCCCCGACCACCCACAGAAGAGCCGCGTCACCAAGCTGCTGGCCGGTGCCGAGAAGGACAACCGGCTCTCGGAGGAGGGCAGGATCTTCGGGTCCGGTGTCCTCACCGTCGGCGAGGACGTGCAGCCCGGCACCTACGTCACCACCGATGTGACGAACTGCTACTGGGAACGGACAGACCGGAACGGCAACCCGATCGACAACTACTTCTCGACCGGCGCCGCCCGCGTCCAGGTGACGATCCACGCGAGCGACTATTCCTTCAACAGCGAAGGCTGCGGGGAGTGGAGGCCCGCCAAGTGACCGCACTCCTCTGTTGACCGGCCTATCTACACTTGATGATGAACGACGCTGGCCCCCCTCAACGCACCTGAGGGGGGCCAGCGGTTCAATCTGGCTCTTACTCTACGAAAGCGACGAAAGTCGCCCATGCGGAAGCAGGCACAAGGAAGGCCGGTCCGTCATCGAGCTTGGAGTCGGTCACACCGACCTTCTCTCCGAGGTCGGCCACCTCGACGCACGCACCACCGTTGCTGTCGCTGTACGAGGACTTGGTCCAGGCGGTCTTGGGGGCCAGTTGGGAGGCCCGCGGGTTAGTAGCGATGGCTCTTCCATCCTTGCGTGAGTTGGTACAGGAAATCGGCCGTCTTGGCCGGCGCCAATGCGCTCTCACGCATGGCGTCGAACCCGCGAGCTGCCTTGGCAACCGCCCGGCGGGCATCCGTGACGGAGATGGTGTCCGGCAGGTCCGTCTGAACCACAGGGTCCACGTCGTCAGGGAAATCGAGAAGGATGAAATTGGACCTCGCCCGGTACGTGACCACCTCGTGAGGGAGGATCTGAACGGTCACGTTCTCCAGCTCACTGAGTGCGATGATCTCGTCGTACTGGGCCCGCATTATGTCGGGTCCGCCGATCATCCGCGCAACTGCCGCCTCGTCCATGATGACCCGGAGTTCCAGCGGACTGTCCTCGCGCGTGATCAGTTCCTTGCGTTCGAGCCGCATCTTGGTGTTCGTCTCGATGAACTCGCTGGTCGTCTCATCGACGGGCTTGGCGAGCTGGAACAGCGCCCGGGTGTACTCCTGGGTCTGAAGCATCCCGAAGACGACGTCCGGCTGGAAGGCGCGCATGACGTGCGCAGCCTCCTCCAGCCCACGGTACGTGGGCATCTTGGAAGGCATGAACGCCTTGTACGGCGTCCAGGGATCCTTGCTCAGGGACTCGCGGTGCAGTTGGAGCAGCGTCGCACGGTCACCTTTGTCGATCACGTCGTAGAGCGTCATCAGGTCTTCAAGGTCCGACGTCCGGGGCAGGTCGATATCACCCGTCTCCACTCGGACCAGCTTGGTGTGGGAGAACCCGAGCCGGTGCCCCACTTCCTCCTGAGTCAGCCCCTTCGCTTCTCGTAGTCGACGGAGCTCCCTCCCGAGTTCGCGTCGCCGGAATGTCGCTCCTCGTCGCGCTGCCACCCTGTGCCGTCCTCTCCTGCTACGTGTTGGTGCTCATCGAGACCTCTGCTCACCGCCGACGTGCCCTCTGTCCCCGAGTGTCCCACCCCCTGTCCCCCCGTGAACACGCCCCTGTTGGTGCTCTGGCACATGCCATTTTTCATTAACTCTCACATGCGCTTGCACATTAACTCTCACATGCAGGACGGTTGTTGAGCCAGAGGATACGCGGGTCAGGCCGAGCGAACCGGCCTCTCAGAGAGCGATATCCGCAGCTTCAGTACGCCCTCACGGCCCATGGAGATGCTCACCATGCAGTCCATCAAAGGCTCCTCTTCTGTGGCACGAACGAGCGACCCCACCGCCTCGGAACGAGCTGGCCGGAGGTGGCCGTTCACGATGGGGTTGGAGCCCCCCAGCCCTACTCAGCGACGCCTTGAGCGGTTACGCGACTCGCTGAACAGCCACGTCACCGGCGGGGGCTCCGGGACCCGGGTGATCCTGTACGTGAAGACCCTGCCGGGCGAAGACCCGGAGCCGCACTTCAAGCGGCTGCGCGACAAGGCAGCCGGCCGGGAGTGGGTCGTGCGGCGCACGATCCACGACGACTCCGGAGAGGTCGTTCCCACCAAGAGCGCAGCGTGGAACCAGCTGATGAAGGACCTGGCTGGTGGCTTCGCCCGAGGCGTACTGGTTCCGACGTACCGGCACATCAGCGTGGACGAGGCGTACTACGAGGACGCTCTCCACCGCATCCACGAGCACCGCTGCATGACCTCGCTCCTCGTCCCGGAACCGGCGACTTGAAGGAGTCCCGCCCGCTGGCTCGCCGATCGCGGCGTGGGATGGCGGCAGATCGCCGGCCAGATCCTCTTCGTCGCCCTCGTCGGCTGGTCCGTGGTCACGCTCGCCCTGTACGGAACCACCCCCTGAGGAGCCCCAGATGAGCGCCCTGACCATGCGCACCCCCGGCCAAGCCTTGGCCGCGATCATCCCCGAGCCTGCCGAGCCCTTGCCCGTGGACCTGTTCAGCACCGCGCTCGGGAACACCTTCGAGCGCCGTTTCGAACCGGCCCGGCTGCACCGCGTCAACATCGCCCCCACCGGCGGCGCTTACGAGCAGAGGAACCGGTCATGATCTTTGCCCCCGCCCCTGTCCAGGCCCTGCCGGACTGGGACCTCCTCTACCGGCAGGGCGCGCTTTCCCAGCCGATCAGCGACGGCGAGCTGTTTCGCTTCCGCGACCGTACCGACGCCGCTCCCGGTCAGACCGTGGTCGATGTCGGCACGGGGCTGGGGACGCTCGCCTGCCGGACGGCTCAGCTCGGGCTGCGCGTCACCGGCTACGACTCCTCCCCGGCCGCGATCGAGCGCGCCCACCAGCACCACGCCGAGCACTCCACCGCGAGGTTCGAGCTCCACGACTTCGACGCCGATGCGATCCCGCCGCGTCTCATACCGGGCAGTGTCGACATCGTGACCTGCCGCCACGTGCTCCAGTTCCTGGACGCGCCCAGGTTCCTCACCGACGTCCGCCGGTGGCTGAGGAGGAACGGGGTGCTGCACGTGACGACGGCCGTCGCCGAGAAGCTGCCCGCCGGCTCGAAGGCCCACGCCCTGCCCGAGGCCGCGGTGCAGGGGCTGGCCCAAGGCTGGGCCTCGTACGACCGCTACGACCTCGACCCCGGCGGCATGGTCACGGCCGTGACTCTGCGCGGACCGTACGGCTGATCCGAACTCGCTCCCGGCCTTGTGCCGGGTCCGATGCCCATGACGGGGCTACGGGCCGGGAGCGGCACCACCTCCCGGCACGGACTGTTCGCCAGCCGTTTTCTTCCTCGGGCGGCGTACGGCGGAGTGCCGAGGTCCGTGCCGGGAGCCCCTACCCGGCGCTACCTCTCATTGCAGGAGCTTCCGGGGACTGGTTCCACCTCCACGAAGGGCAATCCATGAAGACCTCCAAGGCCATCCTCATCGCCACCGCCACGGTCGCCGTCGGCATCCTGAACGCGGGGCGCCTGCAGCGGGGAAGGACCGAGCTCGCCGAGAAGCACCACCAGGAGACGATCGAGCTCTCCAGGGAGCAGCACCAGCAGCGGCTCCGGCTCGACACGGCCGCTCTCCACCAGCGGCTGCTCGCGGCCATCGCGACCGATCCCGAGCACTGCGAGATCTGGAACAAGGGAGACATCACCCCGGAAGAACTCGCCAACATGGTGCGGGTCAACCGCCAGATCAGCCTCAACCACCTCACCTTCGAGCTGGGGCTGACCAGTCCGGAGAAGCTGCTCGTACAGGCCCGCAGCCTCATGGAGCGGCCGATCGTCCGGGACTTCTGGGGCAAGACCCGAGACTTCCGGTCCCAGGAGTCCGACGGTGAGGCCACCCAGACGTTCATCGAGATCCTCGACCGCGAGTACGCCGCGGCCGCCACCGAGAAGCCCGTCGTGAACACCGTCGCGTAGCTTCACCCCACAGCTCCGGTGGCCACACGGTCGATCCGCCTCACCCGATCCCGTGTGGTCACCGGTCACCAGCTCCCGCCCGGCGCTTCGCCCTGGCGGGATCCGCCTCCAGCTGAGCATCCCTGGACAGGTCGAGCAGCCGGAGGCGTCCCTTCATCGGTCCGGCACATCCCGCGCCTGACCCGACGCCACCCTACGCAGAGGAGTCCCACCATGCGTAAGCCCGTGCCCTCCTTCCGATCCCTCGTGCAGGCCGACGGCCTGGTCCGAGTCGTCGGTGCCCACACCGCGCTCGGTGCCACGATCGCCGAGGAGGCCGGCTTCGACGCCGTCTGGTCGTCGAGCCTGGAGGTGTCGGCGTCCCGCGCCCTGCCCGACTCCAGCCTCCTCACGATGACCGAGTACCTGGAGGCCGCCGCGAACATGCAGAAGGCGATCGGCGTACCGGTCGTCGCGGACTGCGACAGCGGCTACGGCAACAACGCCAACGCGCGCCACATGGTCCACGAGTACGAGGCGGCCGGCATCACCGCCATCAGCGTCGAGGACAAGAAGTTCCCCAAGATGAACAGCTTCGCCGACCGCGGCGACAGCCTCGTCACCACGGACGACTTCTGCCGCAAGCTCACCACCGCGAAGAACGCCCAAACCAACAGCGACTTCTTCGTCATCGCGCGCACCGAGGCCCTGATCAACGGCCGGCCCGTGAGGGAGGCGCTGGACCGGGCCCGCGCCTACGCGGACTCCGGCGCGGACGCCATCCTCATCCACTCCAAGGAGAAGACCAACGAGGAGATCCTCGCCTTCCTGGAGGGGTGGGAGGCGAAGCTGCCCGTCGTGGTCGTCCCGACGACCTACCCGGACTGGTCGGCCCGTGACATGGCCGCCGCCGGCGTGTCCGTGGTCATCTACGCCAACCAGGGCCTGCGCTCCACCATCAGCGCCCTGCGGGGCACGTACGCGTCGATCCTCGACAACGGCGACACCGTGAAGCTGGAGTACGACCTCGCCCCCGTCAGCGACATCTTCGCCTACCAGGAGCTCGCGTCCTGGCAGGCCCTCGACTGACGGCCGCCTGCGGGTGCGGGGTCCCGGGACCCCGCACCCGCCGTTCCTCCTCCCCCTTCTCTCCTCCGCCGAACTGGAGTGCCCTGTGTCCCTGCCTGATCCCGGCCCCGCCAGGGTCCTGGTTGTCGACCCCATAGCCCCGTCCGCTCTCAACGAGTTACGCGCCCGCTACGACGTCACCGTGCAGCTCCGGCCGGAGCCCACCGAACTAGCGGACCTTCTGCGCGGCCAGGACGCCATCGTGCTCCGCAGCGGCATCACGCTGCCCGGCCCCACCATCACCGCGGCGTCCCGGCTGCGCGTCATCGCGCGGGCCGGTAACGGCGTCGACAACATCGACCTGACCGCCGCGCAGCAGGCCGGGATCCAGGTGTTCAACGTCCCCGCCGTGTCGTCCCGGGCCGTCGCTGAGCTCGCGCTCGCGCTCCTCTTCGCCGTGGCACGCCACGTGCCGCTCGCCGATCGGCAGGTGCGCGCCGGAGCCTGGCGCAAGGCGACCCTGACGGGCTCCGAGCTGACCGGGAAGACCGTGGGGGTCGTCGGCGTCGGCGACATCGGCGGACACGTCGCTTCCATGGCCGTCGGCCTCGGCATGAACGTGCTCGGCTCGGTCGGCACCCCGACCCTCGAACGGACCAGGGAGTGGGCGGCCCGGGGCGTCGGGCTGACCACCACTGACGAACTGCTGACCGCTGCGGACGTGGTCATCGTGGCGTGCCCCCTCACCGACCGCACCCGCGGCCTCATCGACTTCCGGGCCCTGGCCGCGATGCAGCCGCACGCCTACCTCGTCAACGTCGCCCGCGCCGGAGTCGTGGACGAGCCCGCGCTGTACGCCGCGCTCAAGGAGCGGCGCCTCGGCGGCGCGGCCTTGGACGTCCACGCCACCGAGAGCGGCACGCCGGCGCTGGCCGAACTCGACAACGTCGTGCTGACCCCGCACATCGGAGCGATGACCCGGGACGCGCAGGACCGCATCGGCCGGACCCTCCTCGACGGCCTGGAACTCGCCCTCGCCGGGCACGACGCGCCCACCCGCATCTGCTGAACCCCACCCCCCGGGAGACCTTGATGAACACGGACCTGACCGTCGGCGTCGTCGGCGCCACCGGATACGCCGGAGGCGAGCTGTGCCGCCTCCTCCTCAACCACCCGCGCGTCCACCGGATCATGCCGACCGCCCGGCACGGCGAGATCTTCGAGCACGTACACCCCAACCTGCTGGGCAGCGGGCTGGCGTTCAACAGCTTCGAGGACCTGCGCGACCAGGCGGCCGACGTCGACGTCGTCTTCTTCTGCACCCCGTCCGGGACCGCCATGAAGCACGCCCGCCACTTCCTGGACCGGGACTGCCGCGTCATCGACGTGAGCGCGGACTTCCGCTTCCCCGACCCGGACACCTACAAGCGCGTCTACGGCGCCGAGCACACCGCCCCCGACCTCCTGGACGAGGCCGTGTACGGCGTCACCGAGCTCCACCGCGACCGCATCGTCCGCGCCCGGCTCGTCGCCAACCCCGGTTGCTACGTCATCACCGCGATTCTCGCCCTGACACCCGTCCTGCGTGCCGGCTGGGCGGACCTCGACCGGCCCGTCCACATCTCCGCGGTCAACGGGACCACGGGCGCCGGCCGCACGCCCGTGCGGGCCGTCATGCACGCCGAGGCGCTGAACTCCATGCTCCCCTACAGCCTGGACGGGCACCGGCACGCGCCCGAGCTGGAGACCCACCTCGCCACCGAAGCCGGTCGCGCCCTGACCGTCGACCTGTCCACCGCGCACGGCAACTTCGCGCGAGGGATCCACGCGCAGGTCAGCCTTCAGGTCCACCCCGAGCACCGGGACGGCATGTCGCGCGACCGTCTCGTCACCCTCCTCACCCGCTTCTACCAGGGCCAGCAGGACGGCCCCGCCGAACCGTTCGTCCGGATCGTCACCACGTCCAGGACCGGCGGCCTGAACTCCAAGGACTACGGGCTTTACCCGCGGCTCACCGCTGTGACCGGTTCGAACTTCTGCCACATCGGCGCGGACTGGGACGGTGAACGCGGCACCCTCAAGCTGGTCGCCGTAACCGACAACCTGATCAAGGGCGCCGCCGGCTCCGCGATCCAGAACATGAACGTCATGCTCGGCCTCGACGAGACGTACGCGCTGACCGCGTACGGCCTGTAGGGAGGTTGCCGGGATGAACGCCTTACCGCTCCTGTCTGATCGGCCCGTCACCGTTGGCGAGCGGTGGATCTTCTCCGCCGGATTCAATGTCGCCGACACCCGGGGCGACACTTCCCGTATCGACAGCGACCTCTCCGACATCGCCTACCTCGCGGAACAGGGCGCCCGCGTCGCGGTCCTGTCCCACCAGGGCCGCCACCATGACGGCACCGCCCGCCACCTCGGCGACATCGCCCGGTACATGGCGGACCGGCTGGACCGCCCCGTCTACTACTACCCGGACAACGCCGACGCCGGAGCTGCTGCCCGGTCCCAGATCCTCGCCCCGGGCGAGGTGTGCGTCTTCGGAAACACCCGGCACCACGCGGGCGAGGAAGCGGGCGACCCCCAGCTCGCGGCCCGGTTCGCCGCCCTCGGCAACTACGTGGCCGTCGGAGGCTTCTCCAAGGCGCACCGTTTGCACGCCTCCAACGTCGGCATCCTCGCGCATCGGCCCGGGTGGGCGGCCGGGAGCCTCCTCGATGAGACCAGCCTCCTCGCACCCTGGGCCGGCCGCCTCCCCGACATGCCCTCGGTCGCCTTTCTCGGCGGGGTCAAGCCGGAGAAGACCCTGATAGGACTGGTCGGCTTCTCCCGCACCTACGACCTGGTCGTCCCTGGTGGCGCGGTGCTTCACCACCTTCTGCGCGCCCAGGGCCACAACGTCGGCGCGTCCGAACTCGGCGGCAACGCCGACGCGTGCACCGCCGCCGCAGCACAGGCCGCTCACTCCGCGACGGCCCGCATCCATCTGCCCAACCGCGTCATCATCGCCCACCGCTACGGTGACAACTACACCGGCAAGCAGGTGATCAACATCAACGACGGCGTTCCGGACGGCCACGCCATTGTCGACTTCCTGCCCGAGCCGTGGCTCAAGGACCACCTCCGCCAGCTCCGGACCGGCACCCGCGTCGTCGTCGCCGGGACCCCGAGCCTGCACACCGCCGGATACTCCGTCGCCTCCCACCTCGCCGTCGCCGTCGCCGGCGCCCCGTCCCTCAGCGGCATCCTCCTCGGCGGCGACACCGTCAACGAACTCCCCTTCCGAGGACTGACCTCCACCGGTGGAGGATCCGCCCTCCACTACCTCCACCACGCCGACCTTCCCGTCCTGCAAGCCCTCCGCGAGCGCACCATCTGGAGAGCCGCGTGACCGAGTACGACTTCCCTCCGACCCTCACACGCATCCGGTTCGGCCGCGGTCTCCTGGACAAGCTGGGCGAGTACACCCGGCCCTGTGGAGGCACCGCTCTCCTCGTGTGCGGGCACACCTCCGCCCGCGGCAACGGCGCTCTGGGGCAGGCCCTGGCGAGCTTGGAGGCCGCCGGCGTACGCGCGTACGTCATCGACGGCATCACGCCGCAGTCCACCGCCGTCGACGCCGCCGCCGCTCAGGCCCGTGCCACCAGAGCAGACGTCATCGTCGGCATCGGCGGCGGCAGCGTCCTCGACGCGGCGAAGGCCACGGCCGTCGCCGTCGCTCACGGTCCGTCGGGCCCCCTCGTCGGCACCATCCTGACCCCGCACGCCGACTGCCTGCCGGTCGTCGCCGTTCCCACCACGGCCGGCAGCGGAGCCGAGGTCACCAAGGGCGCGATCATCACCGATACCGCCCGCGGCCTCAAGTCGGGCATCCGCGGCTTCGACGTCTTCCCGAAGATCGCCCTCGTCGACCCCGCGCTGACCGACACCCAGCCTCGTGGCGTCGCCATGACCTCGGGGTTCGACGCGGTCACCCACGCCATCGAAGCACTCGCCGCGCGCAGTTCCAGGCCGCACACCGACACAATCGCGCGCCAGGCCCTGGACCTCTTGCCGGACGCCCTCCGGCGGATCGCGGCCGGCCACTGCAGCTCCGAAACGCGCGACAGGATGGCCTTCGGAGCCGTCCTGGGCGGAATCCTCGTCGCGAGCGCCAGCACCTGCCTGCCCCACCGTATGCAGCAGGCCATGGGAACCCCGGACCGCCCCGGCCCCACCCATGGCCAGGGGCTCGCCCTCCTCTACCCTGCCTGGCTCGAAAGCCTCCAACAGGCCGCGCCCGAGGCCGCCGCCCGCGTCGCCGACGCGCTGCGCACCGACAGCACGCGCGAGGCGGTCGCCCAGCTCCTGACCCTGACCGACCTGCGCCGGTCTCTCCGCTCTGTTGGCTACGGCCCCGAGGACATCCCCGGGTTCGTCGCCCGCATCACCGGCAACATCGACAACGACCCCCACCCCGACCCGGACACCACCCTCATCACCTCGATCTACGAACGGGCGCTGTAAACCCGATGTACCCCGAGCACCACCACCGCTCTGCTAGCTTCCAGACCGTGAACGACCGTGTGTACAAGGGCAATGCGGGCAAGGACGCACTCGATGACCAGGGCTGGCTTCTCGGCTGGTTCAAGCCCTCTGACGATGTCCGGCACAGTACGGATGTCGAGGTCAAGTGGGGTGTCCACCCACGCGGTGACCAGCGCAGCATCTGGGTCACCGGCGAGGAACGCGAATGCCTCCTGGTCCTCGTCAGCGGGAAGTTCCGAGTCCAGTTCCACGAGGAAGACGGCGGCGACACCCTGCTCGAAGAACCGGGCGACTACGTCGTCTGGGGGCGCGGTGTCGACCATTCGTGGACGGCAGAGGAAGAGTCGGTCGTCATGACCGTGCGGTGGCCCTCCATCCCCGGCTACAAGGCCCCAGACAGGAGCACCCCATGACCGTGCTGGACACCCGCCCCACCACCCCGCTCGGCTTCGTCTCGTTGGAGATCACCTCCAGCTGCCAGCTCACCTGCCCCGGGCAGTGCTACGCCGACGCCGGCCCGACCGGCGGCCACGGCTCGATGACCACCGCTGACTGGTACCGGGTCATCGACGGTCTCCCCGCCCTCGGGACGAAGACCGTGCAGATCATCGGCGGGGAACCGACCCTCCACCTCGACTTCGCCGACATCGTCGGCTACGCGCTGCGGGCCGGCCTGGCGGTGCGGGTCTACTCCAACCTGTACCGCGTCCGCGCCAAGCACTGGTCCCTCTTCGAGGACCCGCGGGTCAGCGTCGCGACCTCGTACTACAGCGACGACGCCGATCAGCACGACGCGATCACCGGCCGGCCCGGGTCCCATGCGAAGACGCGCGCCTCCATCGTCAAGGCCGTCCGCCGAGGTGTGGACGTGAAGGTCGCCATCATCGACCACGGGAACGGTCAGCGGGCGGAGGAGGCCCGTATCGAGATGGAGGCGCTCGGAGTCACCGTCTCCGTCGACAAGGTCCGTGCGGTCGGACGCGCCGCCGGCGGCCTCCTGCCGTCCCCGTCGTCGCTGTGCGGACGGTGTGGCGACGGCAAGGCCGCCATCCTGCCGGACGGGCGGGTGTCCGTCTGCGAGATCGGCCGTTTCCTGGCCGTGGGCAACGTCCGGGAGACGCCGCTCGCGTCGGTCCTGTCCAGCTCCGAGTGGGCGCAGGCGCGCGCGAGCGTCCCGGCCCGGACGTCGGCGGATCCGTGCGGGCCGGACTGCGGGCCCTCGGACGACAGCTCGTCCGGCGGCGGTACCTGCGGACCGATGGACAACTGATCGAGCAGGGCACGGGAAGAGAGGAAGAGGGCAGGCATGGACTGGCGGGAGCGTGCGAGACAACTGGCCGACGAGGTTACCCGGCCGGGGTCCCGCTGGGGGGCCGCCGTCGCCGCCACTCCCCGGCACGTGTTCGTGCCCCGGTGGTACGAGCGAGACCAGGCGGCCGGCGGCCGGGTGGTTCGCGACGGCGCGGCCGACCCCGAGGCGTGGCTCGCCGCCGCGTACCGCGACACCACGCTGGTGACGCGGGTCGGGGCTCTGCACGCCGACGACGCCGAACCCGGCACCGTCGTCACGTCCGGGATGTCGACGTCGTCCTCGACGGAGCCGGGGCTGGTCGTCGGGATGTACCGGCACGCGGAGCTCACCGACAGATGCCGCACGCTGGTGACGACCGGGACCGGCTACGGCACCGCCCTGGCCTGCTGGCGCCTCGGCCCGGACTGGGTGACGAGCGTCGACGTCGACCCCTACCTCGTCGCCGCCGCCACCGATCGACTCGCCTCCATCGGGCTCCACCCGCAGACCGCGGTCTGCGACCTCACCCAGGGGCCGCTGCCCGGCAAGTACGACCGGATCGTGTCCACCGTGTCCGTCCCGACCATCCCGGCCGCCTGGCTCAAGGCGCTGCGCCCCGGCGGCCGGCTGGTCACCACGATCACCGGCACCGGCCTGATCCTCTACGCCGACAAGACCCCCGACGGCGGCGCCCGGGGCCGGACCTCCTACGAGCCGGCCTCCTTCATGGCGCCCCGCCAGGGCGACGACTACGAGGAGACCGTCCCGGCCTCCGTCTGGGACGAGGCGGAGAACGGCGACGGCAAGGTGACCACCAGCCGCCACTTCCTCGTGTTCGTACCGGAAACGTGGAACATCCGCTCCATGCTCCAGCTCCACACCCCTGGCATCGAGCACCGCCACCGGTGGCACCCGGACCGGAGCCACACCGTCTGGATGACCCACCCCGACGGGTCGTGGGCTCGCGCCCATGCCACCGCTCCCCGGGAGGTCCCCACCGTGCATCAGGGCGGCCCCCGCCGCCTGTGGGACCCCCTGGAGGACATCCTCGACCGCCTCGCCTGGATGGGCGAGCTGCCCGTATACGGCGCCCGGGTCACCATCACCCCGGACGGCGAGACCACCCTTACTCGCGGCCCGTGGAAGGCCGTTTTGTAACCACTTGCTCATATTTCTAGGCCACATCGGGGCGGGGCCCGAACCCACGACGACACCTCGGGTGGGAGATCGGCCACTGCGCGGCCTCCTCCACGGTCCTCACCGAACCGGCCGCCAAATCCGGGTCGTTGTGCCGCGTCCACCCGCACCCGACGCTGTCGAAAACCTCGACGTGGCTCACGCCGGCCTCGCGCGCCCGGTTCAACGTGCCCGCGTTGTACGCCACCGCTGACTTCGCCAGCGTCGCCGCCTCCGCCCACGCCCGCACCGGCACCCGCGCTCCGTTGCGGTAGACGACGTGGTCCAGCCCCTGGCCCTCCAGCCGCTTCGCGAGCTCCCGCGCGCTCTGCACCGCGGTACGGTTCCCGGCCGCCAGCAGGGGAACCTCGCGCCGGGCCACGGCGCGCGCCGTCCGGTACCACTGGCTGGCCATCCGCTCCGCCTCCTGGGAGCGGCGCAGGAAGTCGCCGTAGCTGTCGGCGGCGAGCGACTGCAGCGCCTCGGTGTGCATCGCCGTCCACCCGAACGGCCGGCCCAAGTCCACGGCGGCGGCCCGCGCGCCCTGCTCGTACAGGTGCGGGAGCTGCCGCTGCACGAACGCGCGCGCCTCCTCCTCCACCCGGGCCGCGAAGTCGGCGATCGACTCCTTGAACTCCTCCAGGGTCTCCAGGACGTACGGCAGCCGCCAGCGGGCCGTGATCGAGAGCAGCACCTTCTCCTGTGCGTCGGCGAGCCGCTGCCAGGCGTCCTGCAGAACGGCGGCGACGCGGCGGGCCACCTCGTCCGGGTCGCCCGGGGTCAGCGGCGGCCACTCGTAGGTCATCGCGCTCCCCTACCAGCGGCGCCGGGCCGGGCGCAGCGCCGCGACGACCACGACCGGCAGCCCCTCGTCGCCGGTCGTGGTCTCGTCCGGCGCCACGGCACCGCTCACCGCGGTGATCTGCCGCTCAAGCCCCGTGAGGTTGCCGGAGTTGTCGACCGTCATCACGCCGTCGACGGTGAGGCGCAGCGGCTCGGCGAGCAGTCCGGCTCGCCGCTCCGCCAGCACCTCCAGGGCCACGGCGCGCGCCGTCCTGAGACGGGTGTAGCGGACCTCCAGGTCTGCCGCGTCCGTCCCGGGCCCGAGCTGCGCGAGCAGCCACGTTCGTACCGCCTCGTCCACCGGTCTCCTCCCTGCATGGTGAAGGGCGCGGCGCCTCCCCTCGTGGGCGCCGCGCCCTGCTCGTTACGCCTGGGCCTTGCGGCCGGTCCGGCGCGGGGCCGGCGGCTTCTCCGCCGCCACAGGCTCCGGCTCGGCCTCGGCCTCCGGCTCCGGCCCGTCCGCCGGCTCCGGCTCGGTCTCGGCCTCCGGGTCCGGCTCGGACCCCGGCTCGTCGTCCGGGATCTCCGGGAGCACCCCGTCCTCCCACGCCGCCGGCGCCGTGATCAGCCGCGCCACCGCCGGACTCGGCTCGTCACCCGGTAGGAGGATCACCCGCTCCCGCCGCTCCGGGTCGTACACGTGCACCGTGCTCGCCAGTCGCCCCATGTCAGATCACGCTCGCAACGAGGTGGCCGTCGGGGGTGTGCATGACGGGCATCGCGGCGGCGGCGACCTTCGTCCAGATCTGGCCCGGGTCGGTCTGGACGCCCCTGGTGACGATCAGGCCGGGGGCGTCCTCGCGCAAGATCGCGGGGTTGGTGCCCCTCGTGAGGTTCAGCGAGTCCCAGGTCCGGCCCCACTGGATCTGCGCCCACCGCTCCCGCTGCGGTGGCACGTAGATCCACGCGCTCTCCGGGAGCACCTTCCGCGCCACTCCGTCGACGCGGACCTGCGCCTTGTAGAACCTGACCGGCGGCAGGCCGTACGTCGCGCGCACCGACTGCACCTGCGCCGGGTTCAGGGTCGCCGTCGGCGTGGTCGACGGCGACACCGACTGGTAGAACGCCGCGCGGTACGCCTGGTTGTTCGCCAGCGGCGCGTACGCCTTCTTCGACGTCAGGACGAACTCGGGCTCGGGCACGCCGAGGTCGTCCAGGTACTGCAGCCAGCCCAGCTCGTCCGCGATCGGGTCCGAGTTCTGGGAGTCCGTCCACGGCACGGCCGCCGTGACCCGGTTCCCCGCCGGCATCCCGTAGTCGGCCTCGGTGATCAGCCGGTTCTCATCGATGGACAGCTTGCCGTCTAGCAGGACATCGCCGGCGGCGAGCTCCAGCCGGGAGTACACGGACTCGACGTGCCGCTCGACGTCGTCGTACAGCAGCTCGATCAGCCGGTCCTGGTCGGCGCCGCGCTCAGCGTCGAGGAGAAGCTGCTCCTGCTCGCCGACGACGAGCTTCTGGCCCATCTCGATGAGCGCGCCTTCGCGGACGTTCGACCACGCCTCACGGGACGCGATCGGCACGCTGGTGTCGTACGCCCGGTACTTCGCCGTATTCACGTACCGGCCGTTGTCCCGGATGCGCCACTTCACCTCGTTGACCGTGAGCGAGGGGAACACGACCCGCTGGAGCAGGAAGTCCTCGGGGGTCGGGATCGCTCGCGCGAAGGTGGTCAGGTCCTTGACCGACACGTCCTTCAGGAGGTCCTGGATCGTCATGGGGGTGCCTCCTTACACGAAGCGGATCTGGGCGGAGGTGGGCGAGAGCGTCACGTCGGCCGGGTTGAGCGGGCCGCCGGGGACCTTCGCCGCGTGGACGACGCCGTGCCACAGCAGGGCGGCCGGTACCCGGGTCTGGCCGGGCGCGAAGTACGCCTCGGCGAACACGACGCCGGCGAAGAGCTGCGTGCCGTCGGTGTTCGCCTTGTTCCACAGCCCGTACAGGCCGGTCGCGGTGATCCGGCCCACGGGGACGCCGGACAGGAACCGGCTGTAGGGCTGCACGGGGTCGGTGGACGCCGCGTAGTGGGTGCCCGCGGTGAACTTGGACAGGTCGAGCGTGATCGTCTCGGTCTGGTCGGTGCCGTGCAGCGACGCGAGCCAGTCACGGTTCGCGGTGTACGTACTCGACCGGGAGATCGGCTGGATGGACATCCTGCTCCTGGTGAACGTGGGTGGGGCACACGCTCACCAGGCGGCGACGTCGTCCACGAAGGGGAAGGGCGTGGTCCCTGGTCCGGCCTTGTCCCGCCGGTGGGAGGTCTCGCGGACGGCTACTCGGCGGCCTTGATGTGGCCGCGCCTGCGCGCCATCTCCAGCCCGCCGGAGCCGCCCTTGGGCTGGCCGTTGCCGCGCGGCGGCGGCCCACCGGCGGGGGAACCTCCGGGCGCCGGCGGCGGCTTGATCTGCCCCGGCTGCCCGAACAGCTCCGGGCGGCGCTGCGCCAGTGCCGCCGCCGCGTCCGCCACGGTCTGCTCGTCGGCGTCGTCCGTGACGGTCAGCAGCAGCTCGGCGTCAGCGAGGTTGTCGCCGCTCGCGCCGAGGGCGACCAGCGCGCCCCTGCGGACGGCCGCCCGCTCCCGGGCGGCGGCGGCGCGCTCGCGGGCCTCGGCCGCCTTCGTGGCGTCGGCGGCGGCCTGCTCGCGGCGTTCGACCTCGGTCAGCTGTGCCTGCTGGGCTTCGCGCTGCGCCGTCACGAACGTGGTCAGCTCGTCGGGCTTCTCGAAGCCGAGTTCTCCGAGGAGCTTCTTCACGGCCGTCCGGCCGCCCTGGTCCTTCTCCCGGGCCAGCAGCCGCGCAAGGGTGTCCTGGTCGACCACCACACCGGTACCGGCCGGTGCCGGTTCGCCGCCGGGCTGCGCGGACGGGTCGTCCGGCGAGGCGCCGAGGATCGGAAGGATCGGGCGTCCGTCGCGCCGGTGGCCGAGGGGCGTCTTCGGGGCAGGCAGCGGGCGGGCCATGGCGGTCGTCCTCCAACAGCAGCGCCCCCGCGCCGACGATCAGTGTAGACCCAGGTCCCGTCCGCTTCGCGATCTTGACGGCCTACTCGCCGTCGTCGTCCCTGCCGCCGGTGCCCGGGACGGGCGGCGACCCGGCGGGAGGCAGCGGCGCCGGCGGGACGCCGGGGTCCGCCTTCGGCAGTCCCAGGTACTCCCGCACGACCGCGTTGTCACCGGTGGCGTCCGCGAGGCGCGCGGCCTGCTCGAAGGCCCGTTTCTGGATCCGCTCGATCTCTTCGGCCGCGTCCTCGATCGGGTAGCCCGCGTCTTGCAGCATCCGTACGCCGGTTTCCAGGCTGATCACGCCCTTGGTCACGCCGGTGACCACGTCGGTGAGAACCGCGGTCCGGTCGGTCGGGGTGGGCGGGCCCCACGACAGCTCCGCAGGCAAGGACTCCCCTTCGGGCCAGACGCGTCCGGCCTGGTGGAGCCGCTGCACCATGCGCAGCAGGATCTCGTACTTGTCGGCGCGCGCGAGCCGCATCGCGCCGACGAGGGAGTCCAGCGGGCTCAGCGCGAGCTGGAGCGCGTACCCGGACGGCACTTCGGTGGGGTCGAGCAGGCCGAGCCCGGCAGCGGTGAGCCGACTGTTCGCCGCGATCCGGTCCTGGAGGTGGTCGATGCGGGAGCGCAGCTCCGCCAGCTGAGGTGAGGTGTCGAGCGTGTCCATCCGGCCGGACTCGTTCAGCTCCCACACCGAGCCCGCCTTCACCTTCACCGGCAGCGGCTGGCCGGTGGTCCGGTCGATGGGCAGTCGGGCGCCGGCGAGCGCGATGACCGGGCTGCCGGTGGTGGCCGACGCCGACGCCGAGTCGGTGTCCGTCGCGGCCAGTTCGTCCAGGGCCTGCAGGACCAGTGCCAGTGTGCTCTTGCCCCAGTGCTCTCCCACGTCCGGGATGCTGTTCGGGATGTGGACCACGGGCAGGAAGTCGACCTGGAGGTCCAGGCGGTCGAGGACCTGGCCGTCGGACCTTGTCCGGTACCGGGCCTTGCTCTCGGGCAGGGTGAAGACGTCCCGGCCGCCCTTGAGGTCATCGAGCACCCACTCGGCGTCCGTCAGGTAGCACGTGAACGGCGACGGCGCGGAGGCCCACGGGTAGACGCGGGTGATCTGCCCGGTCTCGGCGTCGAGGGTGTCGCCCGCCGTCAGCACCGGTGTGCCGTCCTCCGCGAGGACCGTCTCCCGGACGGGCGCCCCGCCGAGGTCGGCGCCGGAACGGGTGGCCGGCCGGATCGACCCCAGCTCGTACGTGATCCGTCGCACCCGCTCTTTCAGGCCCTTGGCCGGGTCGGCGGGGAGGCCCCACGCGAAGTGCACTCGCGTCGGGTACTCGGCGATGTCCTGCTCGCCCTCGTCCCACTCCGGGAAGTACCAGCCCGGGTCGTACGTACGCAGCAGGACCCGGTTCTTCGCGGGCGCCCAGGACAGCGCGTACACGGCGTCGCCGCAGCGGACCGCGCACCGCTCCGCCTGCTGGACGCGCAGCAGGAGCTGTTCCTTCTTCGCCCACGCCCGAAGCCGCTCCTGCAGCTCGGCCGCCGCCTGCGCGCCTTCGGCCGGGTCCTCGTCCTCGGCGTGCTCGGCGCCCGGGACCACGATCTTCTGCTCCGAGCCGAGGAGGTAGCCCACCGCCGCGTCGATGAGCCGCGCCGGGTCGCCGAGTTCTCGGCGGTCGAGACCGTCTTCGTCGCCGTACGCGGCGGCGAGCTGTCCGGCCTGGTTCTGGTCGTAGGCAACGAGCATCTTGTACGCGGTCAGCCGGCGCAGGTCGTCGTCCGGGATCCACTGCCTCGCCAGCTCGGGGAACACGCGCCGCCCGTGGTCCGGGGCGGACATCGTCTCCTTGTAGTTGAGCCAGCTCCACGCGTCGATGAACAGCTCGCGCAGGCCCACAGCGCCTCCAGGCGTCCGAGCCCCGCGCCCGCACCGAGCAGCCTACGCACTCAGAGACGGGAAACGCCGAGGGAGTCCGCGCAGTTCATGCGCTCGCCTTTGCAGCACGGTAAGCACGCGATCGGCAGGCGGGCGAGCAGTAGCGAGGAGGACGCCTTCGGCCACCGCCGACCTTGATAGGACGTCCACAATCAGGCGCCTCGCAGAGAACTTCGCTACGGATGGCAGCCCGCAGTTCTTCGATCGACGGCAAGCCCGGCGCGTCCTTGGAGCACTGCTGCCAGAGAATCCGAGCAACACCATCTGTGCCTCGATCCTCACGTCGACGCGCCGGCGTGTCCCATCCCGTCCGTGGACGCAGAACAGCGATCGGCGTCCATCCGACTGCGCGCAGGCTCGCACCCGACTCAGCGCCCTGCGTGTATGTGATCACCCGGCGGAAACCCATCGCCGACCCTGCCCGCCATGCCGCCCCGTACAGGGCGGAGCACGCGTTGGGTGTGCCGTCGGTGGCGACGCGAGTGACCTCGATCGTGAAGCGCGGGTCAAAAGCACGAGCCACCGGGCGACCAACGATAGCCACGCCACAAAGCACGCCCGGACGAACCACGCCGATGCTGAACCGATGCCCCTGAGGACGCCTGTGGTGGCGGTGGATCCGGTCGACGGCTTCGCACGCTTCGGCAAACATGAGCGGGACGATCGTCAGCCGCGACTGTTTGTCGGCCACGGTCGGCGGCCCGATGGGCATGGTGCTCATCGGCGCCCGTCCAGGCGCTGGTCGTTACTCGGACCGACGCGGCCAGGCAGGTCGAGGAACAGGTCCCACAGCGCCCACACGGCGGAGTCGAGGAGGTCGGGCGAGTCCTCCGTCTCGCCGAGGCCGACGAACGTCAGCATCTGCTCCTCCAGCTCCGCGAAGGTGCGCGGCGGCCCGACGTGGTGGATGCGGACCTGCTCGTAGAGCTGGGCCACCGGCGCGGCCCTGGCCCGCTTGCCCCGGGTGGCGTGGACGATCCGCCACGGCACCCGGGGGTCGACCTGCTCCAGCAGGGCGGGCAGGTACTCGCCGCCGTTGTTCGCCTCGATGACCACGCAGTCCGCCTTGTGCTCGTGGTAGAGCGCGGCGGCCCGGCGCATCGCGGCCGTCGGGGTGAGGCGCTTCTCCTCGGCGTGCAGGACGTACCCGCGGGGCCTGTTGTCGCCGTACGCCGACACGTACGGGGTGCCGCGCCCGGCGACAGTGAAGCCGGTGAGGTCCGCGTTCTCGTGGCTCTTGGTCGCCGGGTCCACGCCGATGACGATGCGGTCAAGGTGCGGAACGTGCTCGCGGGGGAGGCGGAACCCCTCGACTTCGAGCATCCAGCCCGCCCACAGGGCGCCCTCCACGTCCTCCAGCAGCTCGCCAGACAGCTCTTGGCGGCCGAGGCGGGTGCCGGCGTACTCCTCCTCCAGCTCCTCGCGGGCGGCCATCGACAGGTTCGCGTCGTTGTCGGACATGTGCCCGCGGGTCAGAAGCACGCGCGGCGGCGGACCGCCTTCGCGGTGACGTTTCTGCTGGACCTTGCCGCGCTCCACGAGCTTCTTCACGTGCGGGAGCGGCTTCGGGGTGGTCGACAGGATGACCTGCGGGTTGTCGGCCTCGCGCAGGCAGAACCACAGCATGTCGTAGACCTCCTGCGCCGTGTGCCGCGACCAGGCCGCGTACTCGTCGCACCAGCCCTTGTCGAAGGCCCAGCCGCGCAGGTTGTCCGGGGTCTCGGCGCCGAACCCTCGGATCATCGTGCCGTTCTTGAGCCACAACGTGGTGTCGCCGAGGGAGCTGTTGAAGCGGCGGATGTCCTCGGGCGGGATCACGCTCAGCAGCCCAGACTTCGGCGACAGGAAGCAGATGTCGCGCACGAGCGTCGCGTTCTTCGCGATCACCGCGATCTGCTGGTTCGGCACCTGCGCCCACTCGCGCACCGACTCCGCCGCCGTGCGGGTCTTGCCCCAGCCTCGGCCGGTGAGCAGCAGCCACGCCGTCCACAGCCCGAGCGGGGTCCGCTGGGCGGCACGGGCGTGGTTGTGGAACCAGCCGGCGTGCGGCAGACCGTCGCAGTTCGGCCGGTCGCACGCCCAGCGGCGGCGGGAGACCTCGTCGGCCCGGACCAGGGCGGCGACTTCCTGCTGGAGCTGCCGTTCGCTCATGGCCCGCGGGTCGGGCAGGGCCTCGATGCCGCGTCGGCGCGCCCATCCTCTGCGCGTCACGCCTCCTCCTCCGGCGTCTCGCCGATGCGGCGCTCCAGCTCGCGGCGCAACTGCTCCATGCGGGCGCGGCGCTCCTCGTCGCTCATCTCGCCGGCCTGGAGAGCGTTGTCGTCGTCGGCGTCGGGGAGCACCGTGCTGTCGGGGGCGAGGACCTTCCGTTCGATGTCGGCGGCGACCTGGAAGTACCGCAGGAGCTGGTCGGGGGACAGCTCGCGGGCGTCGAGGCTCTGCAGGCGGGCGACGGCCTTCCCGAGGAAGGCTTGGGCGATCTTCACGTGGCGGCGGGCGGCCTCGCGGCGGGCGACGGTCTGCTCGGCGAGGAACACGCGGTCCTGCTCGCGGTCCCACGCTTGGGCGCGCAGGACCCAGGCGTGGGCGGAGGACCAGCGGGCGATCAGGGCACGGGACTTGTTCAACTCCCGTGCCACTCGCGTGATACTCCGGGCGGGGCCCATGTCGCGGTACGCCGCGAACCCCGCGAACGCCACCGTCGACTCGTCGGCCTGGCGGTCCCACGGGTCGTTGTCGCTTCCTGCCACCGTCCGGCTCCTTGCCCTGCGCTCCTCCCTGTCGGGTTACTCCTCGCCGTCTCCGCCTGCCGTGCCGGTCCACACGTCCAGGGCCCGCCATGGCTCGTCCTCGGGGACGTCGCCGGCACGGATCAGGTCGGCGATCGCCGTACGGACGGCGGCCGCGGTGGTGGTCGGGATCTCGCGGAGGCCGAACACGGTCTCGATCGGGGCCGTGCCGTCCCGGGACGCGGTGCGGGCCTGGGGGTCGTACCAGCCTTCGGAGAGGTCCGTCAGGTGCCGCTCGAAGGTGTCGAGGATGACGCCGAACGCCGTGGCCGCGTTGCCGATCTTGTAGGCGGCGCGGGTGGTCTCCAGCGCGTCCAGGACGCCGTCGTACTGGGTGAGCGCCAGGCCCCAGCGGGCGTCGGCGGTGCCGGTCTTCTTCGCCTCGTCCAGGGCGGCTTCGGCGCGCTCCAGCTCGTCGGGCAGGAAGACGATCGTGATGGTGGTGAAGTCGAGGTTCGCCTCACCGAGGCCGCCGACGTCGACCTTCTCCAGCAGCTCCAGGGCCTTGTCGTCCAGGCCCGTGTACTGCCGCCACTCGACGGATTCCAGCTCCTCGTACAGCTCCTTGAGGATCGCCGGGTCGTCCTGGCCCGCGATGGCGTTGTGGGAGAGCTGGAGCGCGATCTGCCGCTGTCGGGGCAGCGGGTCGGTTATCTCCAGCCAGCCGATGCGGGTCAGGCCGGCCTCGATCGCCGCCATCGTGCGGTGGTTGCCGGACAGCACGATGCGGCGGCCGGAGTCGGCGTCGTTCCAGACCAGCGGTGTGGAGGTGAGGCACCCGTCCTGCCGGATGTTCTCCACGAGCTGCTTGAACTGCTCGTGCGGCAGGAACCGGGCGTTGAGGTCGAGGAGGGTGAGGTCGCGGGGGTCGCCCTCCACGTAGGCGGGCGGGGTCAGCTGCTCGGTCACTTCGTCGTCTCCTTCGCGGTGGCCGGGGTGGTCTTCGGGGCGCCCCACTTCTTGGACCAGGTGGCGAAGGCGTCGGCGAGGGTGTGCCCGCCCATCGGCCCCTGGTACTGGAGCTGGTAGGCGTAGCCGGACTCGTTGGAGGGGCCGCGCTTGGTGAGCTTGAGCAGCCCGCGGTACTTCATCGATACGGGCTTCTGGGTGAACGCGGTCGTGGCCACGGCCCGGATCCGCTTGGAGAAGGCGCGCTGGCACAGCAGTTGGGCCTCGGTGCTCGTTGCCGCGAGGACGATCAGCTTCGACAGCCGGGGGTAGTCCGTCGGGGCCACCGCGAAGTCGGACAGCAGATACGCCTCGTCGGGGGTGTACGAGGACGGCGACATAGCGAAGACGCCGACGATCCGGCCACCGGCACGGACCGCGACGGACAGGTGCGCCGAGCCGGGGGCGATCTTCGGGTTCAGGTAGCGGGAGCGCAGCGCGTTGAACTGGGCGGCCGTCAGGGGGGAGAGGGTGAGCGGGCCGGTGATCTCCTCCCCCTGGCGCAGGCGAGGGGCGGCGACCGGCTGGATCGGCTGGCGGGGCGCGACGATCCGCGTGCGCGCCTTCGAGGCGTAGACGTAGAACGGCGCGGCCCGGGGCGTCGCCTTGATCACGCCGCGCAGGTGGGACTCCAGCTCGGGGACGTGATGGTTGGACGCGGTGAGCCAGTACGGGCGCTCGGTGATCGCACCGAGGACGCTCACCACGTCGGCGTCCGTCAGGGGGGAGTAGGTCGGCGCATCCCAGGCGAAGTGGGCGTCTAGGGGGGCGTACAGCTTCTCGTAGCCGCCTCCGTAGAAGGGAGGGAAGGAGCACACGGGAGCGGTCTCAGGCACCCGCGTGAGCCACGAGCGGACGTCCTCGGCGTCGTACGAGGCGAGCTGGAGGTCGGTGGCCGACAGCTTCTCGACCGTCTCGGCGTGCATCCGCTCCCACTGGGCGCGGTACGAGGAGACGACCCGCTGGTGGTACAGGGTCTCGCGGCCCAGGGCGGGCAAGAACCGGGTGCCCAGCATCATGGTCGCGACCGTCCCGGCGGCATCGTCCAGGGAGTGGGCGAGCCAGCCGAGTTCGTCTTCGGACTCGGGACGGAGCCGGATCCCGACGGGTTGCCGGGTCAGCCACCGGCCGATCGCGCTGGTGTAGATCGACACGTCGGAGGAGTGGAGCTCGAAGCCGTGCGCCGAGATCGACCGCTCGATGGTGAAGTTGCCGCAGCACGGGATGTAGACCGCGGCGCCGGCGGGCCACTCGCGGGCGGTCTCGTGGACGATGGCGCGCATGGGCTGAGGGATCGTGCCCTGGAACATGGTTCCCCTCAAGGCGTTCCCCGCGCCACGTGGAGGCTATCAGCGCAGGCCCTGGACACGGCTGTGCGGCGGGCGCCCTCGGAAGGGTGCCCGCCGCACAGGTATCGAGGCGACGGCCCGGCCGGTACGTCGGCCGGGCCGCCAGGGGGTCACATCAGCGGGATCTGCTCGTGGGTCGGTCGCGGTCCGAGTTCGCGGACGACGTCGCCGGTGCGCTCCTGCCACCAGTCGGCGAACACCCTTCGGTGACACCAGAGTCCGGGCTTCGACAGGTCCTCGAAGCACAGCAGGACCAGGCGGTGGTCACCGGCGGCCGTGGCGACGGCGTTCAGGAGTTCGGCGATCCGGGGAGCGCCGAGCTTGTCGAGGTCGGCGCGGTAGGCCGCGGTGAAGACCGGCTCGGGCTCGGTGAAGTAGGCGGCGGCCGGGGCGAGCACCGGCACCTGGTGCTGCAGAAGGTAGGAGAGCTTGTAGCGCGGGTGGCCACGGGTGATGCGGACCGGCACCCCCTGGGCTGTCTGGAAGTCCGGGAACCGGTTCGTGAACAGGGTCAGCACGTGCTGCTGTCCTCTCTGGTGTAGGAGCGATCCTCTATGGAATTGGCAAGAAGCCTGCCCCGATAGGGACGCTTTTCAATTCCCTTTAATCCTATGCTTTATCACCCGACGAATCAATGTTTAACCTTTCGCATTCCGCATTAATTCCGGCTCCAATTAGCTTGAATTCCACGCCCTGGCGGCCGGGAGGGAGATAGCGCGGTCGGTGACAGGCGGGCGCCGGCGGGGGCGTACGCACCCGGGGAGCCGAGAACGGGGTGGAGGGAGGGGCGGGAGCGGAAAGCGCCGTACGCGCCGACCTGCGTGCGCGGCCGGTGCCCGGCGCCCGTGGCCGACCAGGGAGCCGGCGGGCGGCGGTACGCGAAAGGCGCGCCACCCGAAGGGGACGCGCCTTGGACTGGCGAGCGGGCCCGGCCTCCTTCCGGGCCCGCCTGGGAGCGTTAGCAGCGACGGTAGGACACGACCGCTTCGGTGATGGGCAGAGTCTGGGACCACGTGGCGTCGGGGCCGCCAATTTCGACGCCGCCCCAGCCGGACCGCCCAAGGATGTACGCCTGCTGACCGCAGGGAGCAACTACCGTCCAGGTCCAGCCGGCGCAGTTGACGTGGGTGGTGGCTCCGAGATTCGTGAATCGCCAATACGTCTGGGAGGCGGCCAGCGTGAACACCGTCTCGTGCGTCTCCTGCTCGGTCATTCTCGATCCCCTTACGAGCTTCAATTGATCTTGACGATTTGAAACTATTTGACCGCTTCGTCTAGAGCAATAGGAATTCTTCCGTAATATTCCGCAATTCCTCTCCCGCTCCGTCATGCAGTTCGGCGCGGCCCGGAAGGGCTGGGGTGGTGAGGGGGAGGCGTACGCGGTCCGAAGCGGAGACCTAGGGGGGCGCACGCACCCGAGGGACCCATCCCGGGGGGAATGGATCCGCCGCCCAAGATCGCCCGTATACGCCCGCCTACGGGGCCCGGGGGCACCAGGGGCCAGGAAGAGCTGTCCGTATCGCCCCACAACGGAGCGAGCGCACCGCCCGGGTGGGCGATGCGCTCGCTGTAGATTGGCCGCCGGGCGGGTCCGGCCTCCTTCCGGACCCGCCCGGCCTCACGTCAGGCGTCCTGCTTCGCCTCGGCCGGAGCCGCCTTCTTCGCCGCGGCCCGGGTCCGGGGCGCGGCCGGCTTGCGGGGAGCCGCCGGCTTGCGGGCGGCCGTCTTCTTGGCCGGGGCCTTCTCCTCCGGGGTCGCCTTGGGCTCGGCCTCCGGCGCCTCCAAGTTGTCGACCTTGATCGGCTCCTCGGCCTTCGCCGACTCCTCGGCCTTGACCGGCTCCTCGACCTTCGCCGGCGCCTGGGTGGCCTTGACCGCCTCCGCCCAGGCGACTTCCTTGGCCTGGGCGATGCCGTTCGCCTGGCGGAGCATCCGGCGAGCCAGCGTTACCTGGCTGTGGAGCCGGTCCATGACACGGACGTACCGGCCGAGCTCCGCACCGAGGATGTCGGCCAGCTCCTCCGGCTTGGCAACCTTGGTCAGCTCGTCCAGAAGCGGCAGCAGCCCTTCCTCGATCTTGCCGAGCCGGTCAGTGGCCTGCTTCTTCGCCGCCTCCCGCTTCTCCTTCTCCTCGACGGTGGGCTCCTCGTCGGTGATCATCGAGATCTGCTGCTCCGCCATCCGCAGGCCCTGGGCGAAGTTGGCGGCGTCCGCCTCGCTGTCGAAGTCGCCCTTGAGGTAGCGCATGGCCGCGACCATCTGGTTGGCCGGGGAGAGCTGGGCGATGTGCCAGGCGAGGTTGGGCTTGATCTTGCCCTCCGTGACCCAGGCCGCGACCTCGTCGCGCAGGGTGAGGAGCCCGATCCGCCACTTGATGTGGGTCTCGGTCTTGCCCCACTGGGCCGCGATCTTCTTGGGGTCCCAGCCGAGGGCCATCATGTCGGCGTAGGCACCGGCCTCTTCCATGATCGTCATGTCCTCGCGGTTCACGTTCTCCGCGACGGAGAGGATGAACGCCTCCACCTCGTTCAGGTTCTCCAGGACCCGGACGTCGACCGTGGCGATGCCGGCCATCTGGCAGGCCCTCCAGCGCCGCTCACCGGCGATGATCATGTAGTGGGCCTCGGTCTCGCCCTCGAAGTCGTAGGGGCGGACGACGATCGGCTGGAGCAGTCCGTTCGCCAGGATGGAGGTGGCCAGTTCCTGCAGCGCCTCCTCGTCGAAGAACCGGCGGGGCTGCTTCGGGTTGGGGGCGATCTCCTCGATGCGGACGTTGGGGAAGAAGGCCGGGGTCTGGGTCTCGATCTCGGTCATTTCTTTTTCCTTTCGCTTTGTTCGCCGTTCCGGTAGGTCCGGGTTGGTGCGGTCGAACTACTTAGAATCTATAGGCAGTCAACTTCGGAAGCAATAGGGAATCCGGAAAAGAATTCAAGAATTACCGCGACGGAATACGGAAAGGAATTCAATGCCTTTTCGATCCCCTCCCCATAAAGGAAGGGCGCCCGCCGAATCGGCGAGCGCCCTTCCCCTGAGAGTGCGCTGATCAGGAGTCGGCGGGCGCCATCACCTTCCGGGAAGCCCTCGCCGCACGCAGGAGATCCCGCGCCCGGGTCTCCCCGAGGGCGATGTCCGCCGCCCACGCCGGCGCCTTGAGGTCCGGTCGAGTCGTCAGCGCCAGGCGGGTCAGCTCGATGCGCGCCTCCTCCGAGCTGCACGCCCGATACCGCTCCGCCCAGGACGGGTTCGGCGGCTCCGGGCGCCGAAGGCTGTCTGACTCCTCGGCGCTGCTGGCGGGAGGCTCCACGACCGGCGGCTCCTCGGCGCTGCTGGCGGGAGGCTCCACGACCGGCGGCTCCTCGGCGCTGCTGGCGGG
>NZ_LGEG01000068.1 GCF_001280125.1 Streptomyces sp. NRRL F-6492 | reverse complement strand
CGCTGCTGGCGGGAGGCTCCACGACCGGCGGCTCCTCGGCGCTGCTGGCGGGAGGCTCCACGACCGGCGGCTCCTCGGCGCTGCTGGCGGGAGGCTCCATCGCCTTCGCGAGCGTGGAGCCGGAGGTGCTGGGGACGGAGGACGAGGAGGCCGCCGAACGGATGGTGCTGGTGCTGACGGGGAGCAGTAGCGCCCGCATTTCCTGCATCCCAAGCTCCAGCGCCACCATTTGCGCGAGGGGCGGCACCGTGGCGACCGCCCACCCTCCAGGGGTGCTGGGGGCGTTGGCGACGTTGAAGCTCCAACTGATCAAGGTGAAGGCCGCGGTGACGATCCAGGGCCAGGCGGTGGGGCGGCCGGCGGCGATGGAGCGGACCACGCCGATGGATCCGAGGACGATCCCGCCGTCGACCAGGACGGGGAACATCCAGGCGTGGCCGGGGTCCACCTCGTTGGCCACTGCGATGGCGTGCAGGCTGTCGTAGCTCAGCCGGAAGCCCACGGACTCGAAGGCGGCGATGGCCACGAGGTAGGCGACGGCGATGGTGGTGCGGGTGGCCCTGCCCCTGGAGGCGTCGGGCGGCACGGTACCGTGGCGATCAGGCACGGGAGGTCACTCTCCTGCTGCTAGGCCCTCGGGAGTGTTACAGCACTTCCGGGGGCCGCTGCCGTTGTTGGGTATGTAGGGGAAACGCTACTGCTGTTGAGGCACCACACGAACTGACGTTCGGCTGCTGCTCTGGGAACAGCGCGGGCCCGAGGGGCCGGTGATGGTGCTGGTGCCGGTCGGGCCGAAGATGGCGGTGGGCGCTGCCGGGGGCGACGGCTTCGGACGGTGCTGCTGCTGCTGGTGCTGCTGATCACCGCGCCGTCCCGGTGTCGTCGCTGCTGCTGCGGCCGGAGAGGGCGAGCGGTGCTGCTGCCGGTGCTGTCGGTACCTGGCAGACGGGGCACCGGGACCAGGAGCAGGGGCGGCGGCGGCCGGGCTCGCCGTTCAGCGACCACAGGATCAGCCGGGCCCCGACACCGAGCAGCAGCACCGTGAGGGCCAGGCTCCCGACGCCGGCGTAGAGCTGGCTCACCGCGCCCCCTCCTGTCCGGCTGCGGCCAGGAGGGCAGCGAACCCGAGGAGCAGTCCGGCGCGTTCGGCGGCTCGCCCGATGCAGGGAGGGCACCAGGACAAGCCCTCGGGGGGAGCGGGCGGCATGGGGTCGAGGACGATGACCGGGCTGTTGGTGACGGGCCATCCGGCCGTGCCGCATTCGGCGGCGCGGCCGGGGAACTTCCCGTCCTCGCGCACGATGTGGAGCCTCCTGACCAGCGGGTGCCGCCGGTTGGTGCGCTTGTCGTACCCCCGGTAGAACGCTCTCACGTCGTCCGCCCGGAGTTCTCGTCCGCCCATACCCATTCTCTGGCCGTATGGCCGTCGGCAGGGTCGTGCCTGGGCTTTCGGCACTGCCACCACGTGCCCTGGTGGTCGGCGAACATGCTGGGGCACGTGCCGGGGTCCAGGGCCGGCGGGGGGAGGAGGATGCCGAACTGGCTGAGGGCCGCGCGGACCACTGTGCGGACGGCGGCGAAGGGGACGGGGCGGTGCCCGGCCGATCCGAGGAGGTGGGCGACGGCGGCCCACAGCACGTCCTGCTCCTCGACGGTCAGGACGCGGCGGCCGAGGAGCGGGCCGGTGTTCGGAAGGTCCGGTCCGGCCTGGTGAGCGGCGCCGAGGGCGAGGCCGAAGAGGAGGGAGGACCCGAAGCGGGAGTCCGGGACGGCGGGCTCTGGCGCGCCGGGGCTCATGCCCTCGCGCAGGCGGGCCGCTTCGTCGGGGGTGAGCCGGCGCTTCTCCGCGTGGCCGACGAGATGCAGAAGCTGCGTCGGCGTCGCCGGCGCAACAGGAGTCGTGTCCGTCATGGGGGCGCTCGTCACCGGTTGTTGCAGCCGCAGATTCCTGCGGGGGAGCACCAGCGTTCGCAGGCGTCGCACCACACCGCGCCCGGGAAGGGCGGGGTCCGCTCCGTCTTGCTGGTGTGGGGCTGGCCGTCGGCGGTCGCCGCCATGTCGTCCTCCTGCAGTCGGGCCGGCCGCCGGAGCGGCGGGCGTGGATGGCCCCAGACGCGCGGGGACCCGCCTCGACCGGAATCGAGGCGGGTCCGTGCGTCCGGACCGCCGGTCCGTTCTCCCTGGTGGCTCCGCATGGGGCGGCGCCGGCGTCTGGCGAGCAGGGCGCGGGGGATGTGCCACCCGCCAGACACCGAGGTGGGGATGTCGTACCGGCGTGTGAGCGGGCCGGTTCCGCGGCTACGGCCGTTCCCGATCACGAAGTGAAAGTATCACGCTCCAGTGTTGCGGCCTATCTTTTGTTGCACGGATTTCCCGATCCTCAGGGTTCCGCACTCCTCCGGCCGGAGAACCGGGCAGGCAGACCCACCCCGTTCCACCCGCGCCTGCGTGATCAGCTCGCCCGACGCAAGGCGGTGCCTCGCCGGGCAGGGTCACACCCCTGATCCGGCATCACCACCTGGGCGTCCACAACGACAAGCGCAGCCAGCGCCCGCATCGCCTCGTCCGGGCTCATCGTCCGGCGCCCGGCCTCGTCCGCCTCTCGCGCCAGTCGCCGAATCCGCTCCGGATCCATCGCCATACCGCGGCCCCTCCCCCGTACGGGACCTGTTCCGCCCCGCACAATCCTGCGTCGGCCCGCGCAGCCCGCGCGCAGCCCTTCCCGTACCCCCGCGCTATAGATCCACCGTGCGCCCCGACCCCCCGGGGCGCTCGGCGGCTGGATCTCACCAGGTCGTGTCCTCATAGTTCGTCAACTCCGGGGCCGACCAAGTCGTGTCGTCCTTTCCCTCGACGCCCGGATTGGCCGGTTCCGACCATGTCGTGTCACTCTGCGCGACCGTCACCGGAGGGACGATGGCGAACCAGGTGGTGTCGCCCGCGAGGACCGGCCGGGTGGTGCCACTCTGCGCCGGGGCCCCCTGGGCGACCGCGACGGAAGCCCCGATTCCACCGATAAGAGCGCAGGTCAGAAGGGTCGCAGCGGAAATCCGCTTACGCATTGCTGTGGTGAAGATACTCACTGGGTTTCCTACCGAGATGTGCGTTCCGTGCATGATCGGAAGGGGAGTACGGGCGGGTAACATGCCTCGATGCCGACGCCCCCAGGGAATACACCCTGTAATGGATCACGTACGTGGGCAACACCAATATTCAACAACTCGCAAGATCCAGGGGACGGAATGACCACAGAGCAACCGGTGCTTCCCGAATTGCCCCATCAGGCGGTCGATGTCTACCAACGCATCCTGAACGGTGAGCGTCTGCCAGCGGACATCCCGGGTCTGGACGCCCTGCTCAGCGCCGGCTTCGTCGTGCCGGTCCTCCACTCCCCCGGCGCCTACAGCGCAGTCGACCCACGCCGCGTCGGCCCGCAGCTCATCACCCTCCTGCAGGCGCACATATCGGCCGCGTCCGTCTTCGCCGACGCGATGCCCTCGTTCCTGGCCGACCTGGAGAAGCGGTTCGACTCCGCCCGCCCCGGCGCCGCAGGCGTTGAACGGCTGACCGGCCTGGACGAGATCAACAAGCGGATCAACGACGAGCACCACCTCACCCGCAGCATCATCCGGAGCGGGCAGCCCGGCCAGCGCACCCCGGAGGACCTGCGGAAGTCCTTGAAACGGGACGAGGCCGGCCTCCGGCGAGGACTCGCGATGCGCACGCTGTACCCGGCCTCTCTGCGCCGCACCCCCACGGTCAGCAACTGGGCCCAGAACATGGCCGGCCTCGGGGCCGAAGTCCGCACCCTCGCGGCCCCGTTCCAGCGCAGCATCATCTTCGACGACCGGACAGCGTTCATCCCTGACCACAGCGGTGAAGGCCCGCCGCCGCCGACGGTCAGCGTCGTGGTCACCGAACCGCTGCTCGTCGCCCGGATCATCGCCGAGTTCGAGCTGGACTGGGCCCGCGCCGACACCTGGTACGGGGCCGCCACCGCCGATCAGGGGACCGTCACGACGAAGGGTGACAGGGCGCTGCTGAGGGAGCTGTGTTCTGGGAAGAGCCGGGCCGAGATCGCCGATGCCCTGTCGATCTCACCGAACTGGCTCGGCGACCGTATCCGGAGCCTGACCAAGCGCCTCGGGCTGAAAAGCGAGGCACAGCTCATCCACTGGTGGTGCAGGTCTCCGGAGTACAGCATTCACGACTGACCCGGCCGCCGTGGGGCGAGTCAGGCCGCTTCGGAAGTGCGCCACTTCAACTCGACGCGGTCCTCCGCGCTGCGCACGCCGCGCGCACGCGCCGGCATCACCCGCACACGGTCGAAAAGGAGTGCGACCACAGCCCTCTTCGACGCGTGCGGGGCGTGCTCCCACCAGCGCACCAGGTCCTCAACATCCCCGATGGGCAGCTTGGCGTCCGCGATCTGCTCCGTGTACCGCAGCCGCGTACGCGCCTCTTTCAACTTCTCGCTGATCTTTTCGTCCGCCGTGACGAGAACCGCGCGGGTGACCTGGCCCTCGGCGTACGGCTCAGCAAGGCCGTCGCGCGACGCCGTGAGCGACTTGATCCGCCGCCGCAGCGCCGCTGCCTCGACACGCATCTTCTCCTGGGCGACCTCAAGAGCTTCCCGCGTCCCCGGCCGGGAGAGCTCGGCCAGAGCGTTCTCGCCGACGTAGTCCTCCAGGGCAGCGGCCGTGATCCGGATCCCGCAGTTCTCGCACCGGTAGGAAGGAGTGCCCGCGTTCGAACGGTGCCCGGTCATGGTGTGATCGCAGTTACCACACTCCGTCAGGCCCTCGGAGAAGAGGTAGGGGAAGTCCTCCTGACGGACGGGGGCGACACCGTCTGTCCGGCCTGACAGGGCTTCGAGTTCTTCGAACTCGTTCCGGGTGATAAGGGCGGGCCGCCCGGTCTCGCGCAGTTCGCCGGTCTCCGGGTCACGCTCCAGGCCGGCGATGGCGGGGTTGGCGAGGAACCGGCCCAGCGAACCGGTGGTCCACTCGCCACCCATCGTGCCGCGATGGCCTTCGGCATTCATCCAGGCGACGACCTCAGGACGCGACTGGCGGGCGACGAGGAGACGGCTCACCGCCTCCCGCGCTACCTGCCGCTCCGACTCCCGCACGCGGGAGAGTCTCTGATCCTCGAAGCCGTACAACCGAGGCATAGGCCCACCCTCACTCAGTGGCCCGCTGCGCCACCTTGCGGCAGCGAGCCGACACCCAGCGCCTCCCACAAGGCAGCCGTAGGGACCCTCACCGTGCTCCCGAGTGGCAGGGTCCGGACAGGGAACGTGCCCGCTCGGATCAGGTCGTACGCCTTGTTGTGACCGATGCCCAGTGCGCGGGCAGCCGTCACGACGTTGACCGTCGCGGGCAGCGCCAAGACCTCGCTCAAGCTCATCCCGGGCTGGTTGGCGTCTGCGGTTGTGCTCGATGTCGTCATCTCATTGCCGCGTTTCTCCCCCGCGCCAACTCGCGATCACTTTACAGGCTAGAGAGGAAATCTCCAGGTGATACAGGTCTTCCAGATGAAGACTGTATGCATACGGTGATCCACAAGGAACGATCAGCCCAGGGGGGTAATCGATAACATGTTCGAGGACAAGACCTACAAGCGGTGCTCATGCAGAGGGCAGCTCTCCGACAAGGAGGGCAAGCCCCTCCACAACGCCGACGGGTCTCCGAAGATCGGGGGTCTGGAGAAGACCTGCCCGAAGCTCACCCAGCGCGCTCACGGCTCCTGGTACTACTCCATAGAGCTGCCGCCCAACCCGGACGGCTCCCGCCGGCCTCGGGCGAAGAAGGGCGGCTTCCGCACCCAGGAGGACGCGGCCGGGGCCGCCGAGAAGGTCTGGAAGGCCGCCCAGAACGGCATCAACGTCCTGTCCAAGGAGACCGTCGAGGAGTACCTGCGCCGCTGGCTCAAGAAGAAGAAGCACGACCTGGCCGTCACCACCCACCACGAGTACACCAGGGACGCGGAGCTGTACTTCATCCCGCACCTGGGCAAGCTGCAGATGCGCCACCTGCACACGCGCAGCATCCAGGCCATGTACGACTGGATCGTGGAGGACAACGAGCGCCGGGAGGAGCACCGCGCCAAGACCGACAAACTCGGCGAGGAGGCCCGCGCCGCCTACGAGACGTGGACGGCCACGCCGCAGGACCAGAAGGAGCTGCGCACCGAGCTGCGCGCCCGCTGGTGGGACCTTCGCCGCCAGCACACCGAGGCCCGCAAGAAGGTCCAGCGGGTCACCGGACCGGCGACTATGCGCTCGATCAACGCGACTCTGTCCTCGGCCCTCGCCGACGCCGTGGACGAGGAGCTGATCGCAAAGAACTACGCCACGATGGTCAGCCTGCCCAAGGTCACCAAGCCCAAGGGGCTGGTCTGGACGGACGAGCGGGTAGCCCGCTGGAAGCGCACCGGGAAGAAGCCCAGTCCCGTCATGGTCTGGACGACAGAGCAGACCGCCCAGTTCCTCGACGCCGTGTCCGGCGACCGGCTGTTCCCTCTGTGGCACCTCGTCGTCTTCCGGGGCCTGCGCCGCGGCGAGGCCGCCGCGATCACCTGGCACGAGATCGACCTCAAGAAGAGCGTGCTGCACGTCACCGAGCAGTTGGTCACCGTCTCGTACGAGGTCCACGACGCCACCCCGAAGGCGGACTCCGTCCGCGACATCAAGCTCGACTCCCAGGCCGTAGCCCTGCTGAAAGCGTGGCGGAAGACACAGCAGGCCGAGCGCGAGACGTGGGAGGAGGAGAACGCCTGGATCGACTCCGGCGGCCGGGTCTTCACCCACGAGAACGGCAAGGAGTACCACCCCCAGGTGTTCACCGACCGCTGGGACCGACTGGTTGAGCTGTCCGGCCTCCCGCCCATCCGTCTGCACGACGCCCGCCACGGCGCAGGATCTCAGGCGTTCGCCGCCGGCGTGGCCCCGAAGGTCATTCAGCAGATGCTCGGCCACTCGTCGCTGCGCATGACGATGGACACCTACACCTCGATCATGCCCACCCTGGAGGACGCCGCTGCCGAAGCCGCAGTCGTCCTGGTGGAGAAGGCGCGCAAGAAGGCGGCGAAGGTGGCCGGCAAGCCGAAGAAGGACAAGAAGGGGCCGGAGAAGGGCCCCAAGGGCAAGGCCGCCGGGAAGAAGCTCGGGCCCGCCTGATCAGGCTGTGGGAACGCCCGGGAACCGCCATGTTCCCATTCCGTTCCCATGGGGGGTGGGAACGAGGCCTACAGGCCGAGTGGTCTCTATCAATCCGAAGATCAGGAAATGACAAAGGGCCAGGTCAACGTATGTTTGACCTGGCCCTTCTTCTTGAGCCGCCTTCGGGATTCGAACCCGAGACCTACGCATTACGAGTGCGTTGCTCTGGCCAACTGAGCTAAGGCGGCAAGCCGTGCGGTCCCGTGGTGGGCGCAGCGGCGTCGCCAAGTCTACACAGTTTCCGGGAGTGCTCCGACCACCCCCGGAGAGGGCCTACGAGCAGCGCTTTCCGTCCGGCGGAGGGGTCCCTTCGAGGAGGTGGGCGTTGACCGCCGTGTCGACGCAGTCGCTGCCCCGGCCATACGCGGTGTGGCCGTCGCCCTCGTAGGTCAGGAGGACGCCGGAGGAGAGCTGGCCGGCGAGGGACTCGGCCCACTTGTACGGGGTGGCCGGGTCGCGGGTGGTGCCGACGACCAGGATCGGGGCGGCGCCCTCGGCGGTGATGCGGTGGGGGCGGCCGGTGGCCGGGGACGGCCAGTAGGCGCAGTTGAGGGCCGCCCAGGCGAGGCCCGCGCCGAAGACCGGGGAGGCCTTCTCGAAGGACGGGACGGCCTTCGCCGCCCCGGCCGGGTCGCGGTGGGCGGGCGGCAGGTCGAGGCAGTTCACCGCGGCGTTGGCGGCCATGAGGTTGGCGTACTCGCCGTCCGGCTCGCGCTCGTAGTAGCTGTCGGCGAGGGCCAGGAGGCCCGCTCCCCGGCCGCTCTTCGCCTGGGTGAGGGCCTCGCGCAGCTGGGGCCAGGCGCCCTCGTCGTACATCGCCGCGATCACGCCCGTGGTGGCGAGGGACTCGCCGAGCTTCCGGCTCTCCCCCGTGGGCAGCGGCTTCGCGTCCACGTCCCGGAAGAACCTCTTCAGCGCCTCGCCGGCCGCCGCGACCGACCCGGTGCCCAGCGGGCAGTCCGGCGTGGCGACGCAGTCGGCGGCGAAGGCGCGGAAGGCGGTCTCGAAGCCGGCGGTCTGGTCGCGGTTGAGGTCGATCGCGGAGAGCGAGGGGTCCATCGCCCCGTCGAGGACGAGCCGCCCGACCCGGTCGGGGAACAGCTCGGCGTAGGTGGCGCCGAGGAACGTGCCGTACGACGCCCCCACGTAGTGGAGCCTCTCGTCGCCGAGGACCGCCCGCAGGACGTCCATGTCGCGGGCCGTCTCGACGGTGGAGACGTGCGGCAGGACCTTCCCCGAGCGCTTCGCGCAGCCGGCCGCGAAGTCCTTGAAGGCGGCGCCGAGCGCCTCGGTCTCGGCGGCGTCGTCGGGGGTCTGGTCGACCTGGGTGTACGCGTCCATCTGCGGGCCCGTCAGGCACTCGACCGGCTCGCTGCGGGCGACCCCGCGCGGGTCGACGGCCACCATGTCGTAGCGGGCGCGGACGGGGGCCGGGTAGCCGACGCCCGCGTACCCCTGGAGGTAGCCGACGGCGGAGCCGCCGGGCCCGCCGGGGTTGACCAGGAGCGACCCGATCCGCTTCCCCGGGCCCGTGGCCCGCACCCGGGAGACCGCGAGCTCGATCTCCTCCCCGTCCGGCTTCGCGTAGTCGAGCGGGGCCTTCAGGGTCGCGCACTGGAAGCCGGTCGTCCCGCAGTCCCGCCACGTCAGCTTCTGCGCGTAGAACTCCTTCAGCGCCCCGGGCGCGGCGGAGGGCGCCTGCCGCCCCCGGTCCGTCGCGCGGGGGGCGGCGGCGTCGCTCCCGCCCGAGCAGCCGGAGAGGATGAGCCCGGCCGCGGCGAGGGCCGCGGCGGACGTACGGAGCAAGCGCCTGGAGTCCATCCCCGGAGCGTATCCGGCCCGGTACGGACCGTGTCCAATCGTGACGAGTCGCCTACGGACCGCCCCGCCGGTCCCGCGCCGCCGGTCCCGGCCCTGTCGGTCCCGCCGGTCCCGTCCGGCTCCGGACGCGCTACCGCAGCGCCATCGTCATGGCCTCCACCGCGAGCAGCGGAGCCACGTTCCGGTCGAGGGCCTCGCGGCAGGCGAGGACGGCCTCGATGCGGCGGAGGGTCAGCTCGGGGGTGGAGGCGCGGGCGACGTCCTCCAGCGCGTCCCGCACGTCCTCGTTCGTCAGCGGCGTGCGGGAGCGGAGCTGGAGGGCGAGCACGTCCCGGTAGAAGCCGGTGAGGTCGGTGAGGGCGAGGCCCAGGCTGTCGAGCTGGGTCCGGCGGCCGCGCCGCTTCTGCTTGTCCTCCAGCTCCTTCATCAGTCCGGCCGTGCCGCGCGGCATCCGTCCGCCCTGCACGGCCCCGAGCGCCGCCTTCAGCTCCTCGGTCTCCTTGACGTCGACCTCCTCCGCGACCTGCTTCGCGTCCTCGGCGGCCGCGTCGACCAGCTCTTGGGCGGCCTTGAAGCAGCCGCCGATGTCCGCGACCCGCACCGGCAGCCTGAGGACGACGGCGCGGCGCGCGCGGGCCCGCTCGTCGGTGGCGAGCCGGCGGGCCCGGCCGACGTGCCCCTGGCCCGCGCGGGCGGCGGCCAGGGCGGCCCCGGGCTCGATGCCGTCGCGCCGCACGAGTACGTCGGCCACGGCCTCCACCGGAGGGGTCCGCAGGCTCAGGTGGCGGCAGCGGGAGCGGATCGTGGGCAGCACGTCGTCCAGGGAGGGGGCGCAGAGCAGCCAGACGGTGCGGGAGGCCGGCTCCTCGACGGCCTTCAGGACCGCGTTGCCCGACCGCTCGTTGAGCCGCTCGGCGTCGGTGACCAGGATGACCTGCCAGCGGCCGTTGGCCGGCGCGGTGAAGGACTTGCGGACGGTGTCGCGCATGTCGCCGACGAGGATCTGCGTACCGACGGCGGAGACCGTCGTGAGGTCGGCGTGGGTACCGATCATCGTCGTGTGGCAGCCGGTGCAGAAGCCGCAGCCCGGCGTCCCGCCGAGGGCGCGGTCGGGGCTCACGCACTGGAGGGCGGCCGCGAAGGCCCGCGCGGCGTCGACCCGGCCGGCTCCCGGCGGGCCGGTGAAGAGCCAGGCGTGGGTCATCTTCGAGGCCTCGGGAGCGGGCCCGCCGGTCTCCTGGGCGGTCACGAAGGCGTCGGCGTCGCGCGCGGCGGCGGCGAGCTGCTCCTCGACCCGGGTCTGTCCGACCAGGTCGTCCCATACGGCCATGTCTGCCCCTCCTCAGGTACGCCCTCCATTGTGGGGCCGCCCACCGACAGTCCTCGCCGGTGGGCGGTCCCCGTCCGTCGGACGGGCGCGGAGGGGCTTCGGGCCGGGGCCTCAGCGGCGGGGCTGCCCGTCCTCGTCCTCGTGCGGGCCGAACAGCTCGTCCGCCAGCGTCGGCAGGTCGTCGAGCGGGGTCTCCTCGGCCCAGTCGGAACGGCGCGGCCGTCCGTTCTCGTCGAGCTGGGGCAGTTCCCTGGTCCGGTCGTTCGCGCCGTGCGGCTCCTCCCGACGCGCACCGCGGGAACCGGCGGAACCCGCCGAACCCGCCGAACCCGCCGAACCCGCCGAACCGGCGGAACCCGCCGAACCCGCCGACCCCGCCGCACCGCCGGAAGCAGCCGCGCCGCCGGAACCGGCCCGACCGCCGGAGCCGCCCGCCCGCTCGTCGCGGAAGAAGTCCTTCGGCAGCCGGTCGGCGGCGGGCCCGGACGCCCGGGGCCTCCGGGGATCCCGTACGGGGGGCAGCACGGCGGTCTCGTCGGCGCCGCGCTCCTCGCGGATCCGCGGCAGGACCGCCGTCTCGTCGGCACCCCGCTCCTCGCGGACCTGCGGCAGGACGGCGGTCTTCGTCTCCGGCCGGACCTCCGCCCCGGGGCGCACGACCGGCGTGGCGACGGTGACCTCCTCGGGCGAGACGGTCGGCGCGTCCGGGTCGTCCCGCTCCGGGGAGCGCCCGGCACCCGGCCGCCCGTCCGGCTTCACGACGGGAGTCGGCACGGTGGTCTCGTCCGGCTTCACGACCGGCGTGGCCACGGTGACCTCGTCCGGCTTCACCACCGGCGTGGCCACGGTGACCTCGTCCGGCTTCACGACCGGCGTGGCCACGGTGACCTCGTTCGCCGACACCTCGGCGGCGCGGGCGGCCCGCTCCGTCGCGGCCCGCGCCGCGGCCTCGGCCTTCTTCCGCTCGGCCCGCTCCGCCGCCTCCGCGGCCTTCGCGCGGGCCTCCCGCTCGGCGGCCGCGGCGGCCTCGGCCGCCGCGCGCTCCGCCGCGGCCCTCTCCCGGACCTCCCGCTCGCGGGCGGCCTGCTCCCGGGCCTCCTTCGCCTCGGCGGCCCGCTGGGCGGCCGCCTGCTCCGCCGCCGCGCGTTCGGCGGCGGCGCGCTCGGCGGCGGCCTTCGCGGCGGCCTCGGCCGCGAGCCTCTCCGCGGCCGCCTTCGCCGCGGCCTCCTCCGCCGCCTTCGCGGCGGCCGCCTTCGCGGCGGCACGGCGCGCCTCCTCGGCGCGGAGCAGGGCCTCCTCGGCCTTGCGCTGCTTCTCCAGGCGGCGCGCCTCGGCCTCGGCCCGCAGCCGGGCCTCCTCCTCGGCCTCCCTGCGGAGCCGCTCCTCCTCTTCCTCGCGGGCCTTCTCCTCGGCCGCGAGGCGCCTGCGCTCCTCCTCGGCGGCGCGCTCGGCGGCGATCCGCTCCTCCTCGGCCTTCCGGCGGGCCTCCTCCGCCTGCCGCTCGGCCTCCAGGCGGCGCGCCTCTTCCTCCTCGCGCCGCTTGCGCTCCTCCTCCTCGGCACGCAGCCTGGCGAGCTGCGCCTGGCGCTCGCGCTCCAGGCGCTCCTCCTCGGCCTTGCGCGCGGCCTCCTCCTCGGCCCTGCGCCGCGCCTCCTCCTCGGCCTTGCGGCGGGCCTCCTCGGCGGCCTTCACCTCGGCCTCGGAGAGCGGCAGCATCCGGTCGAGCCGGTGGCGCACGACGGTGGTGACGGCCTCCGGCTCCTGGCCGGCGTCGACGACGAGGTAGCGGCTGGGGTCGGCGGCGGCGAGGGCGAGGAAACCGGCCCGTACGCGCGCGTGGAACTCCGGCGGCTCGGACTCCAGCCGGTCGGGCGCCTCGGTGAACCGTTCCCTCGCCGTCTCCGGGGAGACGTCGAGGACGACGGTCAGGTGCGGGACGAGGCCGTCGGTCGCCCAGCGGGAGATGCGGGCGATCTCGGTCGGGGACAGGTCGCGGCCCGCGCCCTGGTAGGCGACGGACGAGTCGATGTACCGGTCGGAGAGGACGATCGCGCCCCGCTCCAGGGCCGGCCGGACCAGGGAGTCGACGTGCTCGGCGCGGTCGGCCGCGTACAGCAGGGCCTCGGCCCGGTTCGAGAGCCCCGCCGACGACACGTCGAGGAGGATCGAGCGGAGCCGCTTGCCGATCGGGGTGGCGCCGGGCTCGCGGGTGACGACGACCTCGTGGCCCTTGGCGCGGATCCAGTCGGCGAGCGCCTGGACCTGGGTGGACTTCCCGGCGCCGTCGCCGCCCTCCAGGGCGATGAAGAAGCCGGTCGGGGACGGCGCCTGGGCCGGGTCGGAGCCGCGCAGCGCGTCGCGCAGGTCGCGCCGGAGCGGGACGCCCGCCCGGTCGTCGGCCCTGGCGAGGACGAGCGCGGCGACCGGGAGCAGCAGGGCGCCGGTGAGGGCGAGCGTGAAGGCGGCGCCGCCGTGCACCAGGACGGAGCTGCCGGAGGCGAGCCGGTGCGGTCCGATCGCGGCGGCGAGCAGCGGGGCGGCGAGCGCGCCGATGCCCATCGCGAAGCGGGCGGCGGCCTGGAGGTGCTCGGTGGTCCGGGCCCGGCGGGGCTCCTCGGTCTCCTGGTCGATCAGGACGTGGCCGGTGTTCGCGGCGACCCCGGCCGCGTATCCGGCGAGGACGGCGAGGAACAGGACGGTCGCCGTGTCCGGGACCAGGCCCGCGGCGATCAGGGCGACCCCGGTGACGGTGATCGCGAGGGCGAGCAGCCGGCGCCGGGACAGGACGGGCAGCACGGAGCCCGCGGTGCGGATGCCGGCGGCGGTGGCGCCGCTGAGGGCCAGGATCAGGAGGGCGTACGTGACGGGGCCGCCGCCCAGGTCGTCCGCGTGGAGCACGGCGACGGACGCGGCCGCGGCGATCGCCCCGGCGACGGTGGCGCAGGCGAGGACGAGGAGGGACAGGATGCCGGTGCGGCCGGCCCTTTCCGCGCCACCGCCCTTGCCGACCCTCTCCCCGGCACCGCCCTTCTCCGCGGCACCGGACCTGCCGCCCTTCTCCGCGGCACCGGACCTGCCGGCCTCGCCGTCCTTGTCCGTGTCGGCCTTCTTCGCGGGCGTCCGGCGCAGGCCCTCCAGGGGCGAGCGGGGCCGGGGCGTCTCCCCGCCGGGCAGCGCCATCGCGTACAGGACGGTGACGGAGGCGGCGAAGAGGCCGGCGGCAACGTACGAGCCGAGGGCGGCGCTGTGCAGCGAGAACCAGTCGAGTCCGACGCCGAGCAGTTCGCCGACCAGGGTGGCGACGAGCAGGACGACGGCCGCGGCCGGGACGGCGAGGAAGCCGGTGCGCCGGGACAGCGTGCGCAGCGCGCCGAGGTGGTCGGGCAGCGGGCGTACGGCGGAGCCCTCCAGGGGCGGGGCGGGCAGCAGCGCGGGCGCGGCGCCCTCGCGGCTGATCGTCCAGAGCCGTTCGGCCGCTCCGGTGACGAAGACGGTGCCGAGCAGGTACCAGAGGGCGCTGCCGGGGGTCCAGTCGATCCACAGGGGCGCGACGACGAGGAGCGCGATCCGCACGCCGTCGGAGCCGATCATGGTCCAGCGCCGGTCGAGCGCCCCGCCGGGTCCGGTGAGCGCGGTCAGCGGACCGAGGAGGACGGCTCCGAAGAGGACCGAGGCGAGCAGGCGGGCACCGACGACGGCGGCCACGGCGAACGCGGCCCCCCGGTAGCCGCCCCCGAGCGCGTCCTCCGTCACGGCCGCCTGGAAACCGAGGAGGACGAGGACGAGGAGGGCGAGGGCGTCGCCGGTACTGCCGAGCAGATGGGCGTTCCACAGCCGGCGCAGCGGCTGGTGGCGCAAGAGGGCGCGTACGGCGCGCTCCCGGGAATCCGCGACGAGTGCGGCGTCGGAATCGCCGAGACGGTCTGGCTGCTCTGCTCGCGTCATCCGTCCACCCTATCCGGACGCCCTTCCTCCCCGCGGCCCCCGTCCGAACATCCGGACGAGGCTGTGACAGGAGGGGACGCCGGAGGGGCGGGGGCCGTCGGCCCCCGCCCCTCCGTGGTCGTCCCGGGTCTCCCCGGAGGACTACTCCGTCTTCGCCGACGCCGTCTTCCCGGCCGCGGCGGTCTTCTTCGCCGCGGCGGTCTTCGTGGCCGTCGTCGTCTTCTTCGCGGTCGTCTTCTTCGCCGCCGTCTTCTTGGCGGTGGTGGTGGCCTTCTTCGCGGCGGTCTTCTTCGCCGGGGCCTTCTTGGCGGTCTTCTTCGCCGGTCCCTTGGCCCGCTTCTCGGCGAGCAGCTCGTAGCCGCGCTCGGGCGTGATCGTCTCCACGCTGTCGTCGGTCCGCAGCGTCGCGTTCGTCTCGCCGTCGGTCACGTACGGGCCGAAGCGCCCGTCCTTGACGACCACGGGCTTCTCGCTGACCGGGTCGGTGCCCAGCTCCTTCAGCGGCGGCTTGGCCGCGGCCCGGCCCCGCTGCTTCGGCTGGGCGTAGATGGCGAGGGCCTCGTCGAGCGTGATGGTGAAGAGCTGCTCCTCGTCGGTGAGCGACCGCGAGTCCGTGCCCTTCTTCAGGTACGGGCCGTAGCGGCCGTTCTGCGCGGTGATCTCGACGCCCTCGGCGTCGGCGCCGACGACCCGGGGCAGGGACATCAGCTTGAGCGCGTCGTCCAGGGTCACCGTGTCGAGGGACATGCTCTTGAAGAGGGAGGCGGTGCGCGGCTTGACCGCGTTCTTGCCGGTCTTCGGGGTGCCCTCGGGCAGGATCTCGGTGACGTACGGGCCGTAGCGGCCGTCCTTCGCGACGATCTGGTTGCCGCTGACGGGGTCGGCGCCCAGCTCGAAGTCGCCGCTCGGCTTGGCGAGCAGCTCCTCGGCGAGTTCGACGGTCAGCTCGTCGGGCGCGAGGTCGTCGGGGACGTCGGCGCGCTGGTGGCCCTCGGCGTCCTTCTCGCCGCGCTCGACGTACGGGCCGTAGCGGCCGACGCGGAGCACGACGCCGTTGCCGACGGGGAAGGAGGAGATCTCCCGCGCGTCGATGGCGCCGAGGTCGGTGACGAGCTCCTTGAGGCCGCCGAGGTGGTCGCCGTCGCCGTTCCCGGCGTCGGCGGCACCGCCGGAGGCGGCCGGGCCGCCCTCGGTGTCCCCGAAGTAGAAGCGCTTCAGCCACGGCACGGACTGGGCCTCGCCGCGCGCGATGCGGTCGAGGTCGTCCTCCATGCGGGCGGTGAAGTCGTAGTCGACGAGCCGCCCGAAGTGCTTCTCCAGGAGGTTGACGACGGCGAAGCTCAGGAAGGACGGCACGAGCGCCGTGCCCTTCTTGAAGACGTAGCCGCGGTCGAGGATGGTGCCGATGATCGAGGCGTACGTCGACGGGCGGCCGATCTCGCGCTCTTCCAGCTCCTTGACCAGCGAGGCCTCGGTGTAGCGGGCCGGCGGCTTGGTCGCGTGGCCGTCCGCCGTGATCTCCCCGGCGGACAGCGCGTCGCCCTCGGCGACCTGCGGCAGGCGCCGCTCGCGGTCGTCGAGCTCCGCGTTCGGGTCGTCGGCCCCCTCCACGTACGCCTTCATGAAGCCGTGGAAGGTGATGGTCTTGCCGGACGCGCTGAACTCGGCGTCGCGGCCGTCGGAGGCCCGGCCGCCGATCTTCACGGTGACCGAGTTGCCGGTCGCGTCCTTCATCTGGGAGGCGACGGTCCGCTTCCAGATCAGCTCGTACAGCTTGAACTGGTCGCCGGTCAGACCGGTCTCCGCCGGGGTGCGGAAGCGGTCGCCCGAGGGCCGGATCGCCTCGTGCGCCTCCTGCGCGTTCTTGACCTTGCCGGCGTAGACGCGCGGCTTCTCCGGCAGGTAGTCGGCGCCGTACAGGTGCGTGACCTGCGCGCGGGCCGCCGAGACGGCGGTGTCGGAGAGGATCGTGGAGTCGGTACGCATGTAGGTGATGAAGCCGTTCTCGTACAGCTTCTGCGCCACCTGCATGGTCGCCTTCGCCCCGAAGCCCAGCTTGCGGCTCGCCTCCTGCTGGAGGGTGGTGGTGCGGAAGGGGGCGTACGGGGAGCGGCGGTACGGCTTCGACTCGACCGAGCGCACGGAGAAGGCGGTGTCGGCGAGCGCGGCGGCGAGCGCCCGGGCGTTCGCCTCGTCCAGGTGGAGGACGTTCGCGGTCTTCAGCCGCCCGTCGGAGCCGAAGTCGCGGCCCTGCGCGACGCGCCGGCCGTCGACCGTCGCGAGCCGCGCGACCAGCGAGGACGGGTCGGAGGCGTCGCCCTTGCGGCCGGTGGAGAAGGTGCCGGTGAGGTCCCAGTACTCGGCGGAGCGGAAGGCGATGCGCTCGCGCTCGCGCTCGACGACGAGCCGGGTGGCGACGGACTGGACGCGGCCCGCCGACAGCTTCGGCATGACCTTCTTCCACAGGACCGGCGAGACCTCGTAGCCGTAGAGGCGGTCGAGGATGCGGCGGGTCTCCTGGGCGTCGACCATGCGCTGGTTGAGCTCGCGCGGGTTGGCGACGGCGGCCTGGATCGCGTCCTTGGTGATCTCGTGGAAGACCATCCGGTGGACCGGGACCTTGGGCTTCAGGACTTCCTGGAGGTGCCACGCGATGGCCTCGCCCTCGCGGTCCTCATCGGTGGCGAGGTAGAGCTCGTCGGACTCGGCGAGCAGCTCCTTGAGCTTCCTGACCTGAGCCTTCTTGTCGGCGTTGACGACGTAGACGGGCTGGAAGTCGTGCTCGACGTCGACCCCGAGGCGGCGCACCTCGCCGGTGTACTTCTCGGGCACCTCGGCGGCGCCGCTGGGGAGGTCGCGGATGTGCCCGACGCTCGCCTCGACGACGTAGCCGGGGCCGAGGTAGCCCTTGATCGTCTTCGCCTTGGCAGGCGACTCGACGATGACGAGTCGGCGGCCGCCGTGTGCGGTCTCGCTGGTCGGGGACAACTTCGCTCTTCTCTCCGGTTCGGCACTCTCTGGGCACGTACGGCGCGCTTACCGGGCACGTACGGCGCCGGCACGCACGGCAGCGGCACGGACGGTGACGCTCCCGTCGCTGCGGAGTGTGACGGTACAACCCGCCCCCGTGTCAAACGGCGAAAGCCCGCAACGGCCACTCGAACGGTAACCCGAGTCCTGGCATTCCTGCCGCCCGGACTCCCGGACCGGCGGGGCGGGGCGCGTGCGCCGGGGACCGGCGGCGGAACCGGAGGAGGAGGTCAGAGGCGTCCGAAGCACCAGAAGCCGAGGGCGAGGAGGGCGGCCCCGGAGAGGCTCGTCAGCGCGACCGCGGCGCGCGGGGGGATCCCGTGCGCGACGGGCTCGCGGTGCAGCGCGCGCACGGCGGTCCACAGCAGCAGCGCGCCTCCGAACAGCGTGAACGCCGCTCCCGCGAAGATCGCCGGCCCGCTCTCCATGCCCGTACCCCGTTCCGTCCCCGTGCGGTGATCGTCTCCCGGAGGGGAGGCTCGCACCCCGGGAAGACGCGGGCGCGAACTCCGGGTGAACGCCGTGGGCCCGTCCGGCCGGTTTCACGAAGATGGCCGGTAGTGATCCGGCCCTCGCGGATGCCCTTCCGCCGCTCCCGCTCCCGTCGCCCATGTCACACCGGGGAAACCTCACAGAGGAGGCGGAGGAGTTCACGGAGAAGGCGGAGGAGACGGAGGAAGCGGAGTCCGGACGCGCCGGGCGCTCCCGGCCGCTCCGGGCGCGGGGCCGGACGACGCCCGCCGGGCACGGGCGGCCGGGGGCGGCGGCGGGCAGGAGACCCGGAGAAACGCCCGGACCAGGGCGTTCCGGCGCACGCCGGCGACCCGGGACCGGCCGGACGGCGGACGGCGGGAAGGCCGCCCGGCGCCGCTCGCGAGCCGGCCGGCGCCGGGAGAAGCGGAGGGGGACGGAAGGGGCGGGCCCTAGGGCGTGTCCGCCGTACCCCCGGCCTCCCCCACGGGCAGCAGGAAGCCCTCCTCGACGAGGAGCCGGATCGCCTGCGGGGTGCGGTCGCGCAGCAGGACCGGGTCCTCGCCCATCAGCTGGCCGATGGCGTCGAGGATGCGGCCCGCGCTGAGGGTGCCGTCGCAGACGCCCGCGAACCCGGCGCCGACGTGGTCCACCCGGGTCGCGCGGCGCATGCCCCGGTTCTGCCGGAGCACCACGTGCTCCGGGTCCTCGGCGCCGGGCAGGCCGACCTGCTCCTGGACCACCTCGGGCGCGAGCGTGAACCGGTCGGCGAGGAGGGCCGCGTCGTCGTGGGTCCGCAGGTAGTCCTGGCGCTCGAAGTGGGCGCGGACGGTGGGCCCGAGGGGCTGCTCGACCGGGTGCGGCCACTCCTCGATCACGATCGAGGGCTCGACCGCGCCGGAGGCCACCGCCGCGTTCCGCCGGATCGTGATCCAGCCGAAGCCGACCGCGCGCGTCCCGCGGGCCTCGAACTCGTCGAGCCAGCGGGCGTACGCGGCCCGGTAGGCGGCCGGGTCGCCCCGGTGGTCGCCGCTGTCCCGCAGCCACAGCTCGGTGTACTGGGTGACGTCCTGGACCTCCCGCTGCACGATCCAGGCGTCACAGCCGCGCGGCACCCAGGCCCGCAGCCGCTCCTGCCACTCCTCGCCGTCCACGTGCTGCCAGTTGGCGAGGAACTGGGCGTACCCGCCGTCGTTCAGCCGCTCGCCCGCCTGCTGCACGAGCGTCCGGCACAGGTCGTCGCCGCCCATCCCGCCGTCCCGGTAGGTGAGTCCGGTACCGGGCGAGATCACGAACGGCGGGTTGGAGACGATCAGGTCGTACGTGTCGTCCCCGACCGGCTCGAAGAGCGAGCCCACGAGCGGTTCGGCCTCCTGGGCGCCGGAGAGGGCGAGGGTGAGCCGGGTGAAGTCCAGGGCGCGCGGATTGAGGTCGGTGGCGGTGACCCGGGTGGCGTGCCGGGTGGCGTGCAGCGCCTGGATGCCGGAGCCGGTGCCGAGGTCGAGCGCGGAGGAGACCGGCGTGCGGACGGTGATGCCGGCGAGGGTGGTGGAGGCGCCGCCGACGCCGAGGACCACGGCTGTCCCTGCCTGGCGGCCTTTCTCGCCGATGCCGCCCGCGCCGCCGACGGCGCAGCCCAGGTCGGAGACGATGAACCAGTCCTCGCCGTCGGGCCCGCCGTACGGCCGGACGTCGACGGCGGCGCGCACGGTGTCGTCCTCGCGGACCACCCAGCCGTCGGCGACGGCCTCGTCCAGCGGGAGCGCGGCGGCGGCCCGGGCGTGCTCGACGGGCTCCTGGAGCAGGAAGAGCCGGACGAGGGTCTCCAGCGGGGTGTCGCCGCCGGTGGCGCGCAGGGCGGGCACGGTCTCGCTGCGGGCGAGCGCCGCGTAGGCGGAGGCGCCGAGCAGGTCGAGCAGGCCGTCGGCGGTGAAGTCGGCGGCGAGCAGCGCCTCGCGCAGACGGGCGGCGTGCGCGGGCACCGGGAGGCGGGAAGTCAGACTGGTCGTACTCACCGCCCCATTGTGACGGCCGCCACCGACATCGGGGCGGCCGACCCGTCGACGGCCGCCCGATCGCCTCCCGGGGTTCGGGCCCCGGAGGACGACCGGACGGCCTGCGAGCGGTCCACCGAGGCCCACGTACGGCCTGACGGGGGCTCATGAACGGCCCGTCGGGCCCACGAGCGGGCCGGTGGGGCCCACCGGGGGGGGTGGCCTACTCCTCGCTCTTGGTGGCCGTCGCCTTCCCGCCCGGCTTCGCGGACGCCCCCTTGGTGGGCGCGACGGCGCCGCCCGCGTCCGCGGTGGAACCGGCGCCCGGGGAGGCGGAGCCCGAGGGCTTCGGCGGGGTCGAGGCGGTGGGCTTCTGGCAGCCGGGCTGCTTGGCCATCGCCTGGCCGAGCTCGCCCTCCTCCAGCTTGGCCAGGGCGTTCTGGTCCATCTTCTCGATCCGGGTCAGCCCGTTGGCGACGTTCTGGAGGCCGTCCGCGAACTTCTGCTGGTTCGACGGGTCCAGCGCGTCGACCTGCTTCTTGAGCCCCTCGTAGGCCACCGCGGTCTCGTTGAGCTCCCTGATCGCGTCCTGCTTGACCTTCTCGCCGTTCTCCACGGGCGGGGCGCCTGCGGTCTCGACGGCCTTGGCCAGGGCCCGGTCGGCGTCGGCGATGTCCTGGAACGCCTTCGAGTCCGCGGCCTGGATCTCGGCGGGCTTGCTGTCGGCCGCCGTCGAGATGATGATCTGGTGGGCGTCGGCCCGCTTCTGGATCTGGGGCTTGGCCTGGTCGCAGAACGTCTTCGCCCAGTCGTCCACCTTGTTGCCCTCGTCGCCGCTGCAACCCGACAGCGCGAGCACGAGTACCGCGCCGCCGGACAGTGCGGCCGCAAGCTTCTTGTTCACCGGTTCGGTCCCTTCCAAGGCTCTCGGCCCCGGAACATACACGCCGAACGGGCTACTTCCACCTTTCGTACGACTGATTCATCCGCTATTGAAGCCTTTTGAACCAAGGGAGAGACCGCTCACGTTTCCCCGCCGTCTCCCTGGACGAGACGGATGCCGCGTCAGGAGACCTCCACGGAGCGCCTCTTGGAGAGGAGCACGGCGACGACCACGACGAGCAGCGCGACCGCGGCGACGGCCCCCCGCGCCCAGGCGTTCGCGTCGTCCCCGTGCCCGAACCGCACGACCGCCGGGGCGATGAGGAGCGCGACCAGGTTCATCACCTTCAGGAGGGGGTTGATCGCCGGTCCCGCCGTGTCCTTGAACGGGTCGCCGACGGTGTCCCCGATGACGGTCGCCGCGTGCGCCTCGCTGCCCTTGCCGCCGTGGTTCCCGTCCTCGACCAGCTTCTTCGCGTTGTCCCAGGCGCCACCGGAGTTGGCGAGGAAGACCGCCATCAGCGCCCCCGTGCCGATCGCCCCGGCGAGGTACGCGCCGAGCGGGCCGACGCCGAGCGCGAAGCCCACCGCGATCGGGGCCGTCACGGCGAGCAGTCCGGGCGTGGCGAGTTCGCGCAGCGCGTCCTTGGTGCAGATGTCGACGACCCGCCCGTACTCCGGCTTCTCGCTGAAGTCCATGATCCCGGGGTGCTCGCGGAACTGCCTCCGCACCTCGTACACCACTGATCCCGCCGACCGGGACACGGCGTTGATCGCGAGGCCCGAGAAGAGGAAGACGACCGAGGAGCCGAGGATCAGGCCGAAGAGGTTGTTGGGCTGCGAGATGTCCATCGAGAGCGTCAGGGCGCCCGCCTCCGCGCCGACGTCGGCGACCGCGGTCGCGATGGCGTCCCGGTACGAGCCGAAGAGCGCGGCGGCCGCCAGGACGGCGGTGGCGATGGCGATGCCCTTGGTGATGGCCTTGGTCGTGTTGCCGACGGCGTCCAGGTCGGTCAGGACCCGCGCGCCCGCGCCCCGGACGTCCCCGGACATCTCCGCGATGCCCTGGGCGTTGTCCGCGACCGGGCCGAAGGTGTCCATGGCGACGATCACGCCGACGGTGGTGAGCAGGCCCGTCCCGGCGAGCGCGACCGCGAAGAGCGCCAGCATGATCGAGGTCCCGCCGAGCAGGAACGCCCCGTAGACGGTGAGTCCGATGAGGAGCGCCGTGTAGACGGCGGACTCCATGCCGAGGGCCACGCCCGCGAGGACGACGGTCGCGGGGCCGGTGAGCGAGGACTTCCCGACGTCCCGCACGGGCCGCCGGCTCGTCTCGGTGAAGTAGCCGGTGAGCTGCTGGATGAGCGCGGCGAGGACGATGCCGAGGGCGACGGCGACCAGGGCGAGGACGCGCGGGTCGCCCCCGTGGCCGGGGATGCCGGGCTCGGTGACGCCCTTCAGATCGGCGTAGGAGGGCGGCAGGTAGGCGAAGGCGGCGACGGCGACGAGCCCGAGCGAGATCACCGCCGAGACGAGGAAGCCGCGGTTGACCGCGCTCATCCCGCCGCGGTCGGTCCGCCGGGGCGAGACGGCGAGGACGCCGATCACGGCGGTGACCACGCCGATCGCGGGGACGATCAGGGGGAAGGCGAGGCCGTGGTCGCCGAAGGCGGCCTTGCCGAGGATGAGCGCGGCGACCAGGGTGACGGCGTACGACTCGAAGAGGTCGGCCGCCATGCCGGCGCAGTCGCCGACGTTGTCCCCCACGTTGTCGGCGATGGTGGCGGCGTTGCGCGGGTCGTCCTCGGGGATGCCCTGCTCGACCTTGCCGACCAGGTCGGCGCCGACGTCGGCGGCCTTGGTGAAGATGCCGCCGCCCACGCGCATGAACATGGCGATGAGCGCCGCGCCGAGTCCGAATCCCTCCAGGACCTTGGGCGCGTCGGCGGCGTAGACGAGGACGACGCAGGCGACGCCGAGCAGTCCGAGGCCGACGGTGCACATGCCGACGACCCCGCCCGTGCGGAAGGCGATCCGCATGGCCCGGTGGGCGACCTCGGCCGGGTCCCGCTCCGGTTCGCCCGGTGCCGGCGTGGCGTCCCTGGCCGCCGCGGCGACCCGGACGTTCGCCCGTACGGCGAGCCGCATGCCGATGTACCCGGTGGTCGCCGAGAACAGCGCCCCGACCAGGAAGAACAGGGACCGTCCGGCGCGCTGCGACCAGGTGTCGGCGGGCAGCGCGAGGAGCAGCAGGAACACGACGGCGGCGAAGACGGCGAGAGTCCGCAGCTGCCGCGCGAGATAGGCGTTGGCCCCCTCCTGCACGGCGGCGGCGATCTCCCGCATCCTCTCGGTGCCCTCTCCGGCCGCGAGCACCCGGCGGGCGAAGAACCACGCGACGACCAGCGCGCCGAGGGCGACGGCCGCGACGACGACCACGATCGCCCGGTTCCCGCTCGTGAGCACCGCCGCGGCGAGGAAGGTCGGGTCCATGGGGAGAAAAGCGGGGTCCGTGGGGACGGATCGGTCCATGGAGACGGATCATAGGGAGACGAACCGGCACATACGGGGACCCGGAAGGTACCCGCGCGGATGCACCAATCCCCGCCCCCGCCGCCCCGGGGAACGGGAAGAGGCCCTGCGGGGCAGGGCCTCTTCCCGTCGCGTCGCCCACGCGCCCCGCGAGTCCGGGGGCGTCTCAGGACAGGATGTCCGCCGAGCTCACCGGCCAGGTCATGCGGAGGGTGCCGCCGTCCAAGCCGGCGCTCACCTCGACGTCGTCGACGAGCCCGCGGATCACCGCGAGGCCCATCTCGTCCTCGCCGTCGGCGTCGTCGAAGTCCTCGGCCGGGGCCTCGGCCCGCGCGCCGGGGACACCGACGGCATCGGCCGCCGCCACCCCCGCGCCCGGCACCTCGTCACCGACCTCGATGGAGAACGACTTCTCCTCCTCGGTCAGGACGACCCGGATGGGGGTCGTGACGTCGTTGCTGCGGTGCAGCCCGACGGCACGGGAACACGCCTCGCCGACGGCGAGGCGCACCTCGTCGAGGACCGCGTCGTCGACCCCCGCCCGGCGCGCCACCGCGGCCGCCACCAGGCGGGCCGTCCGGACGTGCTCGGGCTGGGCGCTGAAGCGGAGTTCAACGGTGGCCATGCGAACCCCCTGGGCTCAGTCGACGGCGTTGACGGCCTCGTCGACCGAGGTGTGGATCGGGAACACCTTGGTGAGACCCGTGATCCGGAAAATCTTGAGAATGCGCTCCTGGTTGCAGACGAGGCGCAGCGAGCCCTCGTGGGCACGGACGCGCTTCAGGCCGCCGACGAGCACACCGAGGCCGGTGGAGTCGAGGAAGTCCACGCTCTCCATATCGACGACCAGGTGGTAGCTGCCGTCGTTCACCAACTCGACCAACTGCTCGCGCAGCTTGGGCGCGGTATACACATCAATCTCGCCACCGACCTCGACGACCGTACGGTCACCACCAGCGCCGGTCACATTGCGAGTCGACAGGGACAGGTCCACGGATCCTCCAGCACCTTGCTATCGGGCGATCGTTCTCTCGGGGCTCCCGGACGGGGCCGAGGAACGGATCGCCAGCCGCGATGGCATTCAATCACTTACCGACAGCCATGCACGACGCCTTGGAAGCATTGTCCGTCATGGCAGTGACACACTCGATGCCGATGGCCAAGAATCACCGCCCCAGTCGTCCCGCCGGGGACAAGGGCAGCCGCCCTTCTCCCGGCATGCTCCTCGACCGGCTCTCCTCGGGCGAGAGCCGAGCCGCGCGCATCACTCATACGGAGCACATGCCCGCCCGGGCGGGTCGTCATGCGGTCTGGCCGCACCGCATCCGTCCGGAGGTGATCGCGGCCGTCCGGGAGGCCGGGATCGAGCATCCGTGGGCCCACCAGGCACAGGCCGCCGAGCACGCCCTCGACGGCGAGTCCGTGGTGATCGCCACCGGCACCGCCTCGGGCAAGTCGCTCGCCTACCTCGCCCCGGTCCTCACCACCCTCCTGGACGGCTCCGAGGCCCCGAACGGACGCGGGGCCACCGCCCTCTACCTCGCCCCCACCAAGGCCCTCGCCGCCGACCAGCGGCGCGCCGTGCGGGAACTGGCCGCCCCGCTCGGCAACCGGATCCGCCCCGCCCTCTACGACGGCGACACGCCGGTCGAGGAGCGCGAGTGGGTCCGCCAGTACGCGAACTACGTGCTGACCAACCCCGACATGCTGCACCGGGGCCTGCTCCCGTCCCACCCCCGGTGGTCCTCCTTCCTGCGCGCCCTGCGCTACGTCGTGATCGACGAGTGCCACACCTACCGGGGCGTCTTCGGCTCCCACGTCGCCCAGGTGCTGCGCCGTCTGCGCCGGATCTGCGCCCGGTACGGCTCCGAGCCGGTCTTCCTCCTCGCCTCGGCCACCTCCGCCGATCCCGCCCGGGCCGCCGGCCGCCTCACCGGCCTGCCGGTCACCGAGGTCTCCGACGACGCCTCCCCGCGCGGCGAGCTGGTCTTCGCCCTGTGGGAGCCGCCGCTGACCGAGCTGAGCGGCGAGCGCGGCGCGCCCGTGCGCCGCACGGCCACCGCCGAGACCGCGGACCTGCTGACCGACCTGACCCGGCAGGGCGCCCGCTCGGTCGCCTTCGTGCGGTCCCGGCGCGGTGCCGAGCTGATCGCGGTGATCGCCCAGGAGCGGCTCGCCGAGACCGACCGCGCGCTGGCCCGCCGCGTCGCCGCCTACCGGGGCGGCTACCTGCCCGAGGAGCGCCGCGCCCTGGAACGGTCCCTGCACTCCGGTGAGCTCCTGGGCCTGGCCGCCACGACCGCCCTGGAGCTGGGCGTGGACGTCTCCGGCCTGGACGCCGTCCTGATCGCCGGCTACCCGGGGACCAGGGCCTCCCTGTGGCAGCAGGCGGGCCGCGCCGGCCGCTCGGGCGAGGGCGCCCTCGCGATCATGGTCGCCCGGGACGACCCGCTGGACACCTTCCTGGTCCACCACCCGGAGGCGATCTTCGAACAACCGGTCGAGTCGACCGTCCTGGACCCCGACAACCCCTACGTCCTCGCCCCCCATCTGTGCGCCGCGGCAGCGGAGCTGCCGCTGACCGAACCCGACCTGGCCCTCTTCGGCCCGGCCGTCCCCGGCCTGCTCCCCCAGCTGGAGACGGCCGGCCTGCTGCGCCGCCGCTCCACCGGCTGGTACTGGACCCGGCGCGAGCGGGCGGCCGACCTCACCGACATCCGGGGCGGCGGCGGCAGCCCCGTGCGGATCGTGGAGGCCGGCACCGGCCGCCTCCTCGGCACGGTCGACGAGGCGGCCTCCCACGCCTCCGTCCACGAGGGCGCCGTCCACCTCCACCAGGGCCGCACCTACCTGGTGCGGGAGCTCGACCTCAAGGACTCCGTCGCCCTCGTGGAGGAGGCCGTCCCGCCGTACTCCACCACCGCCCGCGACACCACCTCCATCGCCGTCCTCGACACCGACACCGAGATCCCCTGGGGGGCCGGCCGCCTCTGCTACGGCTCCGTCGAGGTCACCCACCAGGTCGTCTCCTTCCTCCGCCGCCGCCTCGTCACGGGCGAGGTGCTCGGCGAGACCAAGCTCGACCTGCCGCCCCGCACCCTGCGCACCCGTGCCGTGTGGTGGACGGTCACCGAGGACCAGCTCGACGCGGCCCGGATCGGCCCGGAGATCCTCGGCGGCGCCCTGCACGCCGCCGAGCACGCCTCCATCGGCATGCTGCCGCTCTTCGCCACCTGCGACCGCTGGGACATCGGCGGCGTCTCCGTACCGCTCCACCCCGACACCCTGCTGCCCACCGTCTTCGTGTACGACGGGCACCCGGGCGGCGCGGGCTTCGCCGAACGGGCCTTCCACACGGCCCGCGCCTGGCTGACGGCCACCCGGGAGGCCATCGCCTCCTGCGAGTGCGAGGCGGGCTGCCCCTCCTGCGTCCAGTCCCCGAAGTGCGGCAACGGCAACGACCCCCTCCACAAGCGCGGCGCGGTCCGCCTCCTCACGGAACTCCTCCGCGAGGCCCCGGAGGACCGGGAGGACGGGGAGGACCGGGAGGCAGATCCTGAAGGCCCCACGGACCCTGTGGACCCCGCGGGGGTTCCGGAGGCCCCGCCCGTGACCTGACCTCCGGCCGGTACGGGCCGCGCACCACCCGTGCGGTCACCTCGGCGAGCTCGCCCCGCACCGCGCACCGCACCAGCTCGGCGTCCTGCGCGCCGGCCACCCGGGAGGCCGCGGCGCACGCCTCGGCCTCGCCCCACAGGGCCCGGTCGGCGGCGGCGAGGACGGCCAGGTCGGCGGCCCCGCCGGCCCGGTGCCGGGCCGCCACCGCCTGGCCCAGCGCGAGCACCGCCCCGAACACCACGCACAGCGCACAGGCCGCGAACGCCGTCCACACGGTCGCCGCACCCCGATCCCCCCGGCGCCCGGACCGACGACGACCGGCCCTCACGGCGAACTCCCGGGCCCGGAGACCCCGAGATCCGAGGGCCCGGGATCCGAGGGGCCAGAAACCGAGGGCCCGGGATCCGAGGCTCCGGTCGCCGCCCCCTCCCCGAGGAACCCGGTCTCCTCCGCGAGGGCCGCCGCGTCCGCCCGCAGGGTGAGGCGCAGGCCCCGGGGGCCGGGAGCCGCCGCCTCCACCGTCACCCGCCACAGCTCCCCCGAGCGCGACACCGACACCCGGGCGCCCTCGGGAGCCGCGGTCCTCGCGGCCGCCTCCGCGGCGGCCACCGGCTCCGAACGGGCCGCCGCCCGCGCCCCCGCCCGTGCCGCGTCCACACACCGGATCTGCGCGGCGGCCGCGGCCAGCGCCCAGAGCAGGGTCACCGTGAACAGCGCCAGGACGGGGAGGACCATCGCCGCCTCCACGGTCGCGAAGCCCCGGTCAGAACGACGCATCGAGCGCCTTCCCGATCATCGACTCCAGCGCTCCCGAGACCGCTCCGCTGGTCACGACCTTGTAGAGCACCGCGGCGAACGCCGCCGCCGCGATCGTCCCCACCGCGTACTCGGCCGTGCTCATGCCCGTGTCGCGCCGCGCGGCCTCCCGCCGCGCCCGCCACCATCCGCCGACCCGCTCCTTGACCGCTGCCGTCATCACTGCCGCCGTAACCGCCATGTCGTTCTCCTCGTCGTGTTTCGTCATGCCGCGTCTCTTGGTCGCGCCGCGTCTCTTCGTCGCGCCGTATCTCTTCGTCGGACCGCGTCTCTTCGTCGCGCCGTATCTCTTCGTCGGACCGCGTCTCTTCGTCGCGCCGTATCCCTTCGTCGTCGTCATCCGTTCAGCAGGCCCGTCGCGAGGCCGATCACCACCGGGGCCACCCCCACGGCCAGGAAGGCCGGCAGGAAGCAGAGCCCCACGGGTGCGCTGATCAGGACCTGGGCCCGGCGCGCCCCGGCCGCCGCCGTGCGGGCGCGGGCCGCCCGCAGGGCCGTCGCGTGCCGGGCCACGGCCTCCGCCGAGGGCGCCCCCGAGGAACCGGCCCGCTCCAGGCAGCGGGCGAGCCCCATGGCGCCCGGTATCGCGCCGAACCTCCGCCACACCTCGGCCGGTTCGCCGCCGAGGCGCAGTTCGGCCGCCGTCCGGGCCAGCCGCTCCCCGAGCGGACCGCCCAGCGACCGGCCCACCGCCTCCACCGCCTCCCCGGGCCCGGCCCCCGAGGCGACGCAGGCCGCCAGCAGGTCCGCCGCGAGCGGCAGGTGCCGTACCGCCTCCTCCTCGTCGCCGTCCGGATCGGACGGCGCCCGGCGCCCGCGGAGCCGTCCCCGCAGCCCGCAGGCCACCAGCGCTCCCGCGCCGAGGCCGGCGATCCCGCCGAAGAGCGCCCAGCCGAGGCCGACCGCCAGGACCGGCGCCGCCCAGAGCCCCACCCACGGCGGCAGTCCCGCCCGGGCCCTCCGGGGCGGCGGGGCCGGTGTCCCGAGCAGGTTCCGCGCCCGTCTCCGCGAACGGCGCGCTCCCAGCTCGCGCAGCACCTCGCGGACGCCTTGCGCGCACAGGCACACCGCCGCCGTCAGAAGTGCCGCCGCCTGAAGCGCGTCCAGTGGCATCACGCCCGCTCCCCTCCTCGTACGATCCGCGCGGCCCACCACAGTCCGGCCGCCTCCAGGGCCCCGCCGACGGCCAGGCAGCCCAGGCCGGCCGGGGTGTGGAACAGCACCCGCAGCGGGTCGGCGCCGAGCGCGGTGCCGAGGGCGAGTCCCGCCGCCGGGAGCAGGGCGAGGACGGTCACCGTGGCCCACGCACCGGCCAGTTCGGCCCGCAGCCGCTCCCGCTGCTCGTGGTGGCCCCGCAGAGAGGCCTCCAGCCGGTCCAGCCCGGCGGCCAGGCCCGCGCCCCCGTCGACGGCCACCTGCCAGCAGGCCGCCATCCCCGCGAGGCCGTCGGCGCCGTCCTGCCGGGACGCCCTCCGCAGGGCCTCCGGCACGTCCCCGCCGAACCGGGCCGCCGCGAGCACCCGCGTCTCCCCGTCGCCCAGGGCGCCGGTCTCCCGGGCCGCGAAGGACAGCGCCTGCGCGGGCTGCCGGCCGGCCCGCAGCTCCCCGACGACCGTCCCGCACAGCGCCACGACCCGCTCGGCCCGAGCCTCCCGTTCCCTCCGCCGCCCGGCGGCCCGCAGCCGCCGCCCGACCAGGGGCACCGCGAGCGCCCCCGCCACCAGCGGCAGCGGCGACTCCCCGAGCAGCGCGAGGACCCCGGCCAACGGCAGGCACAGCCACGCGCGCCGTCCCCGCAGCAGGGCCCACCAGTGCGTGACCGCCCTCGTCCGCGCCCCGCCGCCGGGTCCTTCGGGCAAGCCGCCCGCGAGCACCGTCCGCGCCCGGCCGGTCCCGCGCCGCCGCTCGACCGCCCACCACAGGGCGAGCCCCGCGCAGAGCACGGCCGCGCCCTGCGCCGCGCCCCGTACCGCCTCCGGCTCCGCCGTCACCACGCTCCCCCTCCGATCAGCGTTTCCAGCCGCTCCCAGCCCCGCTCCCGTTCGAACCCGGACGCGCCCCACCGCAGCGCGGGAACCGTCCGGACCAGCCCCTCCCGGTCGCGCTCCAAGACGTGGATCTCGGCGATCCGCCGCCGCCCGTCCCGGTCCCGCACGAGGTGGAGCACGGCCGAGAGCCCGGCGCCCAACTGGCTGTGCAGGGCGGCCCGGTCGAGCCCGGCCGCCGTCCCCAGCGCTTCGAGCCGCGCCGGCACGTCCGCCGCCGTGTTGGCGTGGACCGTTCCGCAGCCCCCTTCGTGGCCCGTGTTCAGAGCCGCGAGAAGGTCCACGGCCTCCCCGCCCCGCACTTCGCCGACCACCAGCCGGTCGGGCCGCATCCGCAGCGCCTGCCGGACCAGGTCCCGCAGGGTGACGAGCCCGGCGCCCTCCTGGTTGGCGGGCCGTGCCTCCAGGCGCACCACGTGCGGGTGGTCGGGCCGCAGCTCCGCCGAGTCCTCCGCGAGCACGATCCGCTCCCGCTCCCCCACCAGACCGAGCAGGGAGGCGAGGAGCGTCGTCTTCCCCGTGCCCGTGCCGCCGCTGACGAGGTAGGAGACCCGGGCGTCGATCAGGGCCCGCAGGACGGGGGCCCCGCCGGGCGGCACCGTGCCCGCCGCGGCCAGCTCCTCCAGGGAGAAGGCCCGCGGGCGCACCACCCGCAGCGAGAGGCAGGTCGAGCCGACCGCCACCGGCGGCAGCACCGCGTGCATGCGGGTGCCGTCGGGGAGCCGGGCGTCCACCCAGGGGCGGGCGTCGTCGAGCCTGCGTCCGGCGACGGCCGCGAGCCGTTGCGCGAGCCTGCGGACGGCGGCGGCGTCGGGGAAGGAGACCGGGGCCCGTTCGAGCCCGGTGCCCCGGTCCACCCACACCCGGTCGGGGGCGGAGACCAGGACGTCGGTGACCGCCGGGTCGGCGAGCAGCGGTTCGAGGGGGCCGGTGCCGATCAGTTCGCAGCGCAGCTCCTCGGCCGCTCCGAGCACTTCCGCGTCGCCGAGCAGCCGCCCCTGGGCCCGCAGCGCCGCCGCGACCCGGGCCGGGGTGGGCTCGGCCCCGCTCGCCGCGAGCCGCTGCCGTACGGCGTCGAGCAGGCCCGTGCCGCCGCCTTCGTCCCAGGTCCCGGTCATGCCGCACCGCCGGGCGTGAACACGCGCTCCCAGAAGGCGGCGCAGAACCGGCCGAGCGGCCCCCGGGGCTCGGCGCCCGGCGGAAGCCCGGCGTCCTGGTCCGCCACGATCCCCGGGTCGTAGGGGAGTTCGCCGACGAGCGGCAGCCGCAGCGCGTCGGCGACCCACCGCTCGTCGAGTCCCGTCGCGTACGGCCCGCGCACCACGGCCCGCAGGTCGCGCACGGCCGTCCCGAGGGCCGCGGCCACCCGGTGGGCCGCCGCGACGGCCCGCAGCTCCCCGGGCACGACGAGCAGTCCGAGGTCGAGCTGGGCCAGGGCCTCGGCGGTCGGCAGGTCGCCCCCGCGCGGCAGGTCGACCACGACGACCCCGCCCCGGCGGCGCGCGGCGGCGAGCACGGACCGCACGGCCTCGGGCGGCACCGGCGGCGCCGGATCCCTGCCCCAGCTGAGCACCCGGACCCCCCGCACCGACGGCAGGGACTCCTCCAGGGCGCCGCTCGCGAGCCGGCCCTTCGAGGCGGCGAAGTCGGGCCACCGCCTGCCCTCCTCTCGCTCGCCGCCGAGCAGCACGTCGAGGCCGCCGCCCAGCGGGTCGCCGTCGACGAGGAGGGTGCGCCGCCCGGTCCCGGCGGCGGCGAGGGCGAGGCCGCAGGCCAGGGTGGAGGCGCCCGCGCCCCCGCGGCCGCCGACGACACCGACGGTCAGCGCCTGCCGGCCCACCCCTTCGGCCGCGTCGGCGATGCGGTCCACGAGGAGGCCCTCGGCGTCCGGGAGCCTCAGCACGCACTCCGCGCCGATCTCCACGGCGAGGCGCCACACCCCCGGATCGTCCCGGTCGCGCCCGACCAGGACGGTCCCCGGCCGACGCACCGCTCCCCGGCAGCGGGCGGCGGCGTCGTCACCGACCAGGACGAGCGGCGGGTCCGTCCAGCCCGCCCGCCGCTCGGGCACCCGGTGGTGCACTTCGGGCTCGACACCGGCCGCCGCGCACAGCCGGAGGAGGTCGTCGAGCAGCCCGAGGTCCTCGGTGACGATCAGCGGCCCGGTCCGCCGCGCCCCGTCCACGTCCCGCGCATCCGGCCCCGGCTCCTCCCGCCCCCTCGCCCCGGTCTCCCTCGACCACGCGCCCCGGCCCGTCCTCCCGGTCCCGGAAGTCCTCGATGCCTCCACGGCACACACCCCTCTCGTGATTCCCGCCGTCCGCGAACTTCGCGACGGGAATCACCGTGGGGCCGTCCGGGAAATCGTGGGGATCTCACCGAAAGACTGTGGATAAGGGAGGGCCTGTGAATAACCGAGCCACCCCTCCGGAGGCTGCCCGGAACGCATCCCGCCGGTTACTCTGAGTGACGAATCGAGAGTGCGACTGCCCGCTGGCCGGTTCGTGGCCGAGGGGCGAAGGGAAGGGAGCAGGCGATGTCACGCAGGCCCAAAACGGCTCCGGACATGCGACGACCCCCGCCGGGGGGGAGAGCGGGGGTCGTCTCTCCGGCCGACTCGGGGGGGGGAGGAGCCGGACCGGGGTAGCACGGTCGCGAACGATCCGTGACTTCCATGGTGTACCCGAGAGGCTTCTCAGGCAAACCCACGCGCCCCAGCGTACGCCGAATGGCGGGCACCTATGCTCGGGCTCGTGGAAAACCACTCCTTGCCGCGCACCGCCGCCTTCTTCGACCTGGACAAGACGGTCATTGCGAAGTCTTCGACGCTGACCTTCAGCAAGTCCTTCTACCGGGGCGGGCTGATCAGCCGCCGCGCCGCCCTGCGGACGGCCTACATCCAGTTCGTCTTCCTGGCGGGCGGGGCCGATCACGACCAGATGGAGCGGATGCGCGAATATCTCTCCGCGCTCTGCAAAGGCTGGAACGTCGCCCAGGTGAAGGAGCTCGTCGCCGAGACCCTTCACGACCTGATCGACCCGATCATCTACGACGAGGCGGCCTCCCTCATCGAGGCCCATCACGCCGCCGGCCGGGACGTCGTCATCGTCTCGACCTCGGGCGCCGAGGTGGTCGAGCCGATCGGCGAGATGCTCGGCGCCGACCGGGTCGTCGCCACCCGGATGGTGGTCGGCGAGGACGGCTGCTTCACCGGGGAGGTGGAGTACTACGCCTACGGCCCCACGAAGGCCGAGGCCGTCCGGGAGCTCGCGAAGTCGGAGGGCTACGACCTCGCGCGCTGCTACGCGTACAGCGACTCGGCGACCGACATCCCCATGCTGGAGGCCGTCGGCCACCCGCACGCGGTCAATCCCGACCGGTCGCTGCGCCGTGAGGCCGTCGCCCGGGAATGGCCGGTCCTCGTCTTCGACAAGCCGGTCCGCCTCAAGCAGCGGCTGCCGGAGTTCCGGATGCCGCCCCGGCCCGCGCTCGTGGCCGCGGCGGCCGTGGGAGCGGCCGCCGTCGGGGCCGGGCTCGTCTGGTACGCCGCCCGGCGTCGGCAGGCCGCCCTCGCCACCCCTCGCACCACCGGGGGCTTTGCCCGAATTTGAGCAAATCCAGAAGAAGTGGAACCAGCACTTTCGCTTCCACCCCAAGAGGAGTAGAAAGGAATCAGGCCCGCGAGACCTGGGACATCCGAGAGGATCACCTGTTGAGCATGAAGGCCCCACGGACCTAGCACGAAAGCCAGGTACCCACGCGACGTCGACCCGTCGATTACGGGCCAGCCGCACCAGGCCACGGGCAAAGTTCCCGGCCTGATGGGCACATATCGAGGACGCTTGGTAACTGGGTGGACGTGCCAGCGGCGGTACCCGAAAAGGTACCGCCGCAACCCTTTCCAGAGCCTGGAACAGGAGCGCTCCCGCCCCGAGCCCCCGCCCCCTCAGGCCGCGCCGCGCTGGAGCGCCTCGCAGACGGCCGTCGACTCCCGGACCCCCAGCTCCACCGAGCGTCCGCAGTGCGCGATCCAGGCGCCCACGCCCTCCGGGGTCCCCGACAGGTACCCCTCGAACGCGGCGAGGTACGCGGCCCGGCCCTGCTCCGCGTGGCCGACCTCGGCCGGACAGATCGCCTTCGGGTCGAGACCGCTGCCGACGAGCGCGATCCGCTCGGCCGCCCGCGCGACCAGGCCGTTGTACGAGGTGAAGGGGCGCAGCGCGAGCAGTTCGCCGTGCACCACCGCGGCCGTCACGAGCGCCGGGGCCCCGCTGCCCGTGACGATCAGCTCCGCGAGGCCGTCGAGCCGCCCGGCGACCTCGGCGGGCGTCGGCACCGGCCCCTCGATCAGCGGCTCGTCGACCTTCTCGCCGTCCAGCCGGGGCCGCCCCACCGAGTCGTCCGGGTCGCCCGCGGCGACCAGGTGGAGACGGGCGAGGACGCGCAGCGGCGACTGGCGCCAGATGGAGAGGAGCTGCCCGGCCTCGGCGCCCAGGCGCAGGGCGGCGCCGACCGTGCGGGCCTCGGGGTCGGCGCCGAAGTCGGTGCGCCGGCGGACCTCTTCCAGGGCCCAGTCGGCGCCGGACAGGGCGGCCGAGCCGCGCGCTCCGCGCAGCGCCGCTTCGGAGGAGATCTCGTTGCTGCGACGGCGCATCACACGGTGGCCGTAGACCCGGTCGACGGCCTTGCGTACCGAGTCCACCGCGTCGGCGACGCCCGGCAGGGAGCCGAGCGCGGCCAGGGGGTCAGAAGCGTGCGTACTCATAGGTAGGGAGGCTACGCGCCCGGGGGGTCCGCCCCACGATGGAGTGGTCTTCTTCACGCAACCCGACCACGGGCGGCGATCGTACGGCTACCCTAGGTGAACATGAAGATCGCTTTCGTGGGGAAGGGCGGCAGCGGCAAGACCACGCTGTCCTCGCTCTTCATCCGCCACCTCGCCGCCAACGAAGCTCCGGTCGTCGCCGTCGACGCGGACATCAACCAGCACCTGGGCGCCGCGCTCGGCCTGTCCGAGACGGAGGCCGCCGCGCTGCCCGCGATGGGCGCGCACCTGCCGCTCATCAAGGAGTACCTGCGGGGCACCAACCCGCGGATCGCCTCCGCCGACACGATGATCAAGACGACGCCGCCCGGGGAGGGTTCCCGGCTGCTGCGGGTCCGCGAGGACAACCCGGTGTACGAGGCGTGCGCGCGCCCGGTCCCGCTCGACGACGGCGAGGTCCGGCTGATGGCGACCGGCCCCTTCACCGAGTCGGACCTCGGGGTCGCCTGCTACCACTCGAAGGTCGGCGCGGTGGAGCTCTGCCTCAACCATCTGGTCGACGGCCCCGACGAGTACGTGGTCGTCGACATGACGGCCGGCTCGGACTCGTTCGCCTCCGGCCTCTTCACCCGCTTCGACATGACCTTCCTGGTGGCGGAGCCGACTCGCAAGGGGGTCTCGGTCTACCGCCAGTACAAGGAGTACGCGCGGGACTTCGGCGTCGCGCTCAAGGTCGTCGGGAACAAGGTGCAGGGCCCGGACGACCTCGACTTCCTGCGCGAGGAGGTCGGGGAGGACCTGCTCGTGGCGGTGGGCCACTCGGACTGGGTCCGGGCGATGGAGAAGGGCCGCCCGTCCCGCTTCGAGCTCCTGGAGGCGGAGAACCGCATGTCGCTCCAGGCCCTCCAGGACGCGGTGGACGACTCGTACGCCCACCGGGACCGGGAGCGGTACACGCGGCAGATGGTCCACTTCCACCTGCGGAACGCGGAGAGCTGGGGCAACGCCAAGACCGGGGCCGACCTGGCGGCGCAGGTCGACCCCGGTTTCGTACTCGGCGAGCCGCTGGCGGTGTAGGGCCCGGCCGGCGGCTTCCGCCGGGCCCCCGGCCGGTCAGCCCGCCGCGGGAGCGGCGGCGCCCACCGGCTTCGCCGGCCGGGCGGCCGGGGAGGCCGGAGCGGCCGGGGAGGCCGCCGAGGAGAGGAAGTCCTTCCAGCCGGCCTCCGGGGCCTCGCCCACCTTCAGGGTGCGCATCTTGGCGACGACGTCCGGGTCCTGGGCGTCGAGCCAGTCGGCGAGCTGGCGGAAGGAGACGCACTTGACGTCCTTCTGGACGCAGACGGTGGCGATGGTCTCCTCGACGGCCCGCATGTACGTGCCGCCGTTCCAGGACTCGAAGTGGTTGCCGATGACCAGCGGCGCGCGGTTGCCCCGGTAGGAGCGCTCGAAGGCCTGCACCAGGCCGTCCCGCATCTGGTCGCCCCAGTGCCGGTGCTGGACGGGGTCGCCCTGGGTGGTGCCGGGTGACTGGTTGACCAGGAAGTTGTAGTCCATGGACAGCGTCTGGAAGGCGCGGCCGGGGACGGGCACGAGCTGCAGCGACAGGTCCCAGAGGCCCAGGTCCTTCTTGGGCCAGATCTGGTCGTTGACGCCGCTGGTGTCGTAGCGGAAGCCCAGCTGCGCCGCCGCCTGGACGAAGTTCTTCCGGCCCTCCAGGCAGGGGGTGCGGGCGCCGACGAGCTCCTTGTCGTAGTCGAAGGGCAGCGGCTGTTCGGCGCGCAGGCCGGCGTTCGTCTTCCAGGTCTTGACGAAGGACTTGGCCTGGTTGATCTCGCTCTTCCACTCCTCGACGGACCAGGTGCCGACGCCGCCGTCGGGGCCGCAGAAGTGCCCGTTGAAGTGGGTGCCGATCTCGTTGCCGTCCTGCCAGGCGCCACGGAGTTCGCGGACGGTGGCGCGGATGCCCTCGGTGTCGTTGAAGCCGATGTCGGAGCGGCCGGTGCCGTGCTGCGGCGGGTCGTAGAGGTTCCGCTTCTCCTCCGGCAGCAGGTACACGCCGCTGAGGAAGTACGTCATGGTGGCGTTGTACTTCTTGCCCACCTGGCGGAAGTGGGAGAACAGCTTCTGGCTGTCCTCGCCCGCGCCGTCCCACGAGAAGACCACGAACTGCGGCGGGGTCTCCCCCGGCTTGAGGCGCTGCCAGGTCGGCTGCTTCGGCTGGGCTCCGGTGAAGGCGGTCGAGCCGTCGCCGATCAGGCGGGGCACCGTCTGCGGGGCCGCGGCCGGTCCCTTCTCGACGCCGGGGCCGCCGCCCGGCGTGCCCTTCGTGGCGTCTTCGCCGAAGCCCGAGCAGCCGGCGACGCCGGTGATCAGGGCGACGGTGAGGGCGCCGGCGGCGAGCGCTCTCCTCTGGGCAGTGGTCCTTGTCCCGGCGGCTGTCATCCGCCCACCTCTCCTCGGTTCCGTGCGAGCGGCGCCAACGTCGCACCGCGACAGCCGGTGCGATGAAACGACAAGCGGGAAAGTGCCGGTCGATCACTAGAACAGGTGAATCATTGCCCCATTCGCCCGGAAAGCACCACCAGGGTCTTTACTCTCCATTACGATCCATTTACCGAGCGTTGATGTTTTCTTCGAAAGGTCTCGCGCCGAGACCCCACCGCACATCCCGCCGCTGTACGCCGTGACCCACGGCCGCGAGCCCCACGTTCGTCCCGCACGAGCCGCGACCGCGCTGCCCCGGAGGAGACGGGAACATGACCCTCTGCACCCCTGACCGCACCACCACCCGACCCCGCCTCCAGCGGCCGCACAGCCCCCCGGAGGGGCCGCGCCGCTTCCGCGTCGCCGGCGTCGACCTGTCCGCGTCGATCGCCGTCTTCCTGATCGCGCTGCCGCTCTCGCTCGGCATCGCGCTCGCCACCGGAGCCCCGCTCCAGGCCGGCCTGGTCGCCGCCGCCGTCGGCGGCCTCGTCGCCGGCCGCTTCGGCGGCTCCCCGCTCCAGGTGAGCGGCCCGGCCGCCGGCCTCACCGTCGTGACCGCCGAGCTCATCCGGCTCTACGGCTGGCGCACCACCTGCGCCATCACCGTCCTCGCCGGTCTCGCCCAACTCGGCCTGTCAGCGCTGCGCGTGGCCCGCTCCGCGCTCGCCGTCTCGCCCGCGATCGTGCACGGCATGCTGGGCGGCATCGGCGTCACCATCGCCCTCGCCCAGCTGCACATCGTGCTCGGCGGCACCCCCCAGAGCTCCGCCGTGGACAACGCCCTTGGCCTGCCCGCCCAGTTGGCCCACGTGCAGCCGGCCGCGTTCGCCATCAGCGCGCTCACCGTGGCCGTACTGCTCTGCTGGCCGCGCCTGCCGGGCCGCGCCGGGAAGCTCCTGCGCAAGGCCCCGGCCGCGCTCGTCGCGGTGGCGGGCGCGACGGCGGTGGCGGTGCTCGCCGGGCTCGCCGTGCCCCGCGTCGACCTGCCCTCCTGGAGCAGCCACGCCCTGCCGGGACTGCCCGAGGGGCCGGTCCTCGGCATCGCCGCCGGCGTGCTCACCATCACCCTCGTCACCAGCGTGCAGTCGCTGCTCTCCGCCGTCGCGGTCGACAAGCTCGTCGCCGCCCGCCCGGACCACGGCCTGGGCATCCCGCGCACCGCCCTCGACCGCGAACTCGCCGGGCAGGGCATGGCGAACGTGGTCTCCGGCGCGCTCGGCGGCCTTCCGGTCGCCGGGGTCGCGGTCCGCAGCGTCGCCAACGTCTCGGCGGGCGCGGTGAGTCGCGCCTCCACCATGCTGCACGGCCTGTGGATCGTGCTCGCGGCCCTGCTGCTCGTGCCCGTGCTCGACCTGATCCCGCTGCCCGCGCTCGCCGCCCTCGTGATGGTGGTCGGCATCCAGATGGTCAGCATCACCCACATCCGCACCGTCACCCGTCACCGTGAAGTCGTCGTCTACGTGGTGACGCTGGCCGGAGTCGTCCTCATCGGCATCCTGGAGGGCGTCGCCCTCGGCATCGGGGTGGCCGTCGCGGTCGCCCTGCACCGGCTCACCCGCACCCGGATCACCCGCGAGGAGCGGGACGGACGCCAACTGCTGCACGTCCGGGGCCAGCTGACCTTCCTCGCGGTGCCCCGGCTGAGCCGGGCGCTTCACCAACTGCCGCCCGGTTCCGACGTGGTGGTCGAGCTGGACGGGTCCTTCATGGACCACGCGGCGTACGAGACGCTGAGCGACTGGGCGTCCGGGCACCTCGCCCACGGCGGCAAGGTCGAGACGACCGGCCCCTCCGGCGCCCGGATCGCCGAGCCCTCCCCCGGCGCGGCCCCGCACTCCTGCTGCCGGCCCTGGACCCCCTGGCACAACCACCAGTGCGGGGAGCGGCCCGCCGAGCCGGACGGGGCCGACGCGCCGGGCGCGGACCGGACCGGGCCGGGGCTGAAGCTGGCGAGCGGCATCGGCAAGTTCCAGCGGAACACCGCCCCGCTCGTGCGGGACGAGCTCGCCCGGCTCGCCCGGGAGGGCCAGCGCCCCTCGCAGCTCTTCCTGACCTGCGCCGACTCGCGCCTGGTCACCAGCATGATCACGTCGAGCGGCCCCGGCGACCTCTTCACCGTGCGCAACGTCGGCAATCTGGTCCCGCTCCCCGGCGAGGGGAGCGGGGACGACTCGGTGGCGGCGGCGATCGAGTACGCGGTGGAGGTGCTGCGGGTCGAGTCGATCACCGTCTGCGGCCACTCCGGCTGCGGCGCGATGCAGGCCCTGATGAACGCGGGCCCGGACGACCCGCCGTCCCCCCTCCGCCGCTGGCTCCGGCACGGCCGGCCCAGCCTGGAGCGGATGGCCAGCAGACGCCACGCCTGGGCCCGGATCGCGGGCCGCCTGCCGGCCGACGCGGTCGAGCAGCTCTGCCTGACCAACGTCGTGCAGCAGCTGGAGCACCTGCGCGCGTACGAGTCGGTGGCGCGCCGGCTCGCCGACGGCAGCCTCACGCTGCACGGGATGTACTTCCACGTGGGCGAGGCGCAGGCGTACCTGCTCGACGGCGCGGACGAGCCGCACGGCCACGACGTCTACGACGACGTCTTCACCCGGGTCATGCCGACCGCCCCGCCGACCGGACCGGAAGCCGAATCGGGGTCCGGACTGGAAGCCGGACCGGGGTCCGGACCGGAAGCCGGACCGAAGACCGGCCCACCGGTCGCGACGGGGACCGGACCGGAGACCGAACCGGCACCCCAGCCGGCGGCCCTGCTGGAGGCGGCGCGCATCTCCTGAGCGAGCGCCCCTTCCCGGGCCCGCGCCCCGGAGCGCGCGGGCCCGGGGCGCACGCCCCCTGAACCATCGGCGCCCTCCGTCCGTGAGACTGTGTGGCCCCTTCTCCCACCGCTCGGGAAGAAGGGGCCACCCACGTTGGGCCACCCACAGGTCTAAACCAATTCCCTGGTTGCTCTTGTCACCCGGGCATCTGACTGGTGAGCTATGACGCGGGACACATACGCACAGAGGACGCCCTGGGAAAGGGAGATGTCGTGAGCAACGAAAGCCTGGCCAATCTGCTTCGCGAGGAGCGCCGTTTCGCGCCCCCCGCCGAGCTGGCGGCGGACGCCAATGTGACGGCGGAGGCGTACGAGCAGGCCAAGGCGGACCGGCTGGGCTTCTGGGCCGAGCAGGCCAAGCGGCTGACCTGGGCCACCGAGCCGACCGAGACCCTGGACTGGTCGAACCCCCCGTTCGCCAAGTGGTTCGCGGACGGCGAGCTGAACGTGGCGTACAACTGCGTCGACCGGCACGTCGAGGCCGGTCACGGCGACCGGGTCGCCATCCACTTCGAGGGCGAGCCGGGCGACAGCCGCGCGATCACCTACGCCGAGCTCAAGGACGAGGTCTCCAAGGCGGCCAACGCCCTGACCGAGCTGGGAGTCCGCAAGGGCGACCGGGTCGCCGTCTACCTGCCGATGATCCCCGAGGCGGCCGTCACGATGCTGGCCTGCGCCCGCGTCGGCGCCGCCCACTCGGTGGTCTTCGGCGGCTTCTCGGCCGACGCCGTGGCCTCCCGCATCCAGGACGCCGACGCCAAGCTGGTCGTGACCGCCGACGGCGGCTACCGGCGCGGCAAGCCGAGCGCCCTCAAGCCGGCCATCGACGAGGCCGTCGCCAAGTGTCCGCAGGTCGAGCACGTCCTCGTGGTCCGCCGCACGGGCCAGGACACCGCCTTCACCGAGGGCCGCGACGTGTGGTGGGACGACATCGTCGCCCGCCAGTCCGCCGAGCACACCCCGGAGGCCTTCGACGCGGAGCACCCGCTCTTCATCCTCTACACCTCGGGCACCACGGGGAAGCCGAAGGGCATCCTGCACACCTCCGGCGGCTACCTCACCCAGGCCGCCTACACCCACCACGCCGTCTTCGACCTCAAGCCGGAGAGCGACGTCTACTGGTGCACCGCCGACATCGGCTGGGTCACCGGGCACTCGTACATCGTCTACGGCCCGCTGGCCAACGGCGCGACGCAGGTCATGTACGAGGGCACCCCGGACACCCCGCACCAGGGCCGGTTCTGGGAGATCGTGCAGAAGTACGGCGTCACGATCCTCTACACGGCGCCGACCGCGATCCGCACGTTCATGAAGTGGGGCGACGACATCCCCGCGAAGTTCGACCTGTCGAGCCTGCGCGTCCTCGGCTCGGTCGGCGAGCCGATCAACCCCGAGGCCTGGGTCTGGTACCGCGAGCACATCGGCGCCGGCAAGACCCCGATCGTGGACACCTGGTGGCAGACCGAGACCGGCGCGATGATGATCTCGCCGCTGCCGGGCGTCACCGAGACCAAGCCGGGCTCCGCCCAGCGCCCGCTGCCGGGCATCTCCGCCACCGTCGTGGACGACGAGGCCAACGAGGTGCCGAACGGCGGGGGCGGCTACCTGGTCCTCACCGAGCCGTGGCCGTCGATGCTCCGCACCATCTGGGGCGACGACCAGCGCTACATCGACACGTACTGGTCCCGCTTCGAGGGCAGGTACTTCGCGGGCGACGGCGCCAAGAAGGACGAGGACGGCGACATCTGGCTGCTCGGCCGGGTCGACGACGTCATGCTCGTCTCGGGCCACAACATCTCGACGACCGAGGTCGAGTCGGCCCTCGTCTCCCACCCGGCCGTCGCCGAGGCGGCCGTCGTCGGCGCCGCCGACGAGACGACCGGCCAGGCGATCGTCGCCTTCGTGATCCTGCGCGGCACGGCCAGCCAGGACGAGGGCCTCGTCGCCGAGCTGCGCGACCACGTCGGCGCGACCCTCGGCCCGATCGCCAAGCCGAAGCGGGTCCTGCCGGTGGCGGAGCTGCCGAAGACCCGCTCGGGCAAGATCATGCGCCGTCTGCTGCGCGACGTGGCGGAGAACCGGGAGCTGGGCGACGTCACCACGCTGACCGACTCCTCGGTCATGTCGCTCATCCAGACCCAGCTGCCGGCCGCCTCCAGCGAGGACTGAGCCGCAGCCCGTACGACGCGGCGCCCGCCCCGGAAGGCACCGACCGGGGCGGGCGTTCCCGCGTACCCGTACGTCCCCCGGGGCTTCCGAGGGCTTCTGAGAGCTTCTGAGGGGACGAAACGGGAGAAACTCCATAGGCTGCTCTTCGCCGGATGCCCCACCGCCCCCTTGGGTAGGGTGTGGGTCGCGTCAGAGACGCGACAGAAAGACCCAGGTGCGCCGGGAAGTCTGGTCGGCATGTGCTTCGCCCTGCCCGCCCGACGGAGGTCTCCCGCATGTCCGCGCCCACCGACCGCAAGTTCCTCGGCCTCCTCCCGCTGCCCGAGCGCCGCTACCTCGCCGACGCCCTGCGCACCGAGACCGTCGGCGGCGTCCTGCTCCTCGTCGCCGCCGTCGCCGCCCTGATCTGGGCGAACACCCCGCTGAGCGAGAGCTACGAGTCCGTGCGGGACTTCCACTTCGGCCCCGCCGCCCTCGGCCTTGACCTCTCCGTCGAGCACTGGTCCGCCGACGGCCTCCTGGCGGTCTTCTTCTTCGTCGCCGGCGTCGAGCTCAAGCGCGAACTCGTCGCGGGCGAGCTGCGCGACCCCAGGGCCGCCGCGCTCCCCGTCGTCGCCGCGCTCTGCGGCATGGCCGCGCCCGCCCTCGTCTACACCCTGGTCAACGTCCTCGGCGACGGCCCGCTCGACGGCTGGGCCGTCCCCACCGCCACCGACATCGCCTTCGCGCTCGCCGTCCTCGCCGTGATCGGCACCTCGCTGCCGTCCGCGCTGCGCGCCTTCCTGCTCACCCTCGCCGTCGTCGACGACCTCTTCGCCATCCTGATCATCGCGGTCTTCTTCACCTCGGACCTGGACTTCGCCGCGCTCGGCGGCGCCTTCGCCGGCCTCGCCGTCTTCTGGCTGCTGCTCCGCAAGGGGGTTCGCGGCTGGTACGTGTACGTGCCGCTCGCCCTGGTGATCTGGGGTCTGATGTACAACAGCGGGGTCCACGCCACCATCGCCGGCGTCGCCATGGGCCTGATGCTGCGCTGCACGACCCGGGAGGGCGAGGAGCACTCCCCCGGCGAGCACATCGAGCACCTGGTCCGCCCGTTCTCGGCCGGTGTCGCGGTGCCGCTGTTCGCCCTCTTCTCCGCCGGTGTCGCCGTCTCCGGCAAGTCGCTCGGGGACGTCTTCACCCAGCCGGTCACCCTCGGCGTCGTCCTGGGCCTCGTCGTCGGCAAGGCCGTCGGCATCTTCGGCGGCACCTGGCTCACCGCCCGCTTCACCCGGGCCGAGCTCAACCCCGAGCTGTCCTGGCCGGACGTCTTCGCCCTCGCCACCCTCGCCGGGATCGGGTTCACCGTCTCGCTCCTCATCGGCGAACTCGCCTTCGCCGGCGACCCCGCCCTCACCGATCAGGTGAAGGCCGCCGTCCTGACGGGCTCGCTCGTCGCGGCCGTCCTCGCGACCGTCCTGCTGAAGCTGCGGGTGCGGAAGTACAGCGCGCTCTACGCCGACGAGGAGCGCGACGAGGACGAGGACGGCATCCCGGACATCTACGAGGAGAACAGCCCGGAATACCACCTCCGGATGGCCGCGATCCACGAGAGGAAGGCCGCCGAACACCGACAGCGCGCCCAACTGGCGGGGGCATCGAGCGAGGAGGGCGACCGTCCGGCATGATCTGAGTCGGACCGTAGACGAGGAGAGGGAGCAGCGATGAGCGACCTGTACGACAAGGGCGAGCCGAGCCTCGGCCAACTGGTCGCCTCGGCGACCGCCGAGATGTCGGCACTGGTGCACGACGAGATCGCCCTGGCCAAGGCCGAGATCCGGCAGGACGTCAAGCGGGGCGCGATCGGCAGCGCGGCGGGCATCGCGGCCGCCGTGGTGCTGCTGTTCTCGCTGCCGATGCTGAGTTTCGCCCTCGCGTACGCCATCAACACCTGGACCGGCGGGCACAACGGCGACGGGGGCTGGAACCTCGTCTGGTGCTTCCTGCTCTCCTTCACCGCGAACGTGCTGCTCGCGGGGCTCCTCGGCCTCCTCGCGTACTCCAAGTTCAAGAAGGTCAAGCCGCCGGAGAAGTCCATCGCGTCCGCCAAGCAGACGGCCGCGATCGTGCAGAACGTCAAGCCGCACCCGCGCCCCGAGGCGCCCAAGGCTCTGGTCAAGGGCTCCGTTGACCTGGACAAGGGCACCGTTGTGGCACGCTCGTCCGTATGACCCTTCCCGAGAGCAGCAACGCCGGCGGGCCCGTACGGCTCGACGGGCCGTGGACCCACCGGGACGTGGCCGCCAACGGCGCCCGCTTCCACATCGCCGAGATGGGCGACGGGCCGCTGGTGCTGCTCCTGCACGGCTTCCCGCAGTTCTGGTGGACCTGGCGCCACCAGCTCCCCGCCCTCGCCGAGGCGGGGTTCCGGGCCGTCGCGATGGACCTGCGCGGGGTCGGCGGCAGCGACCGCACCCCCCGGGGCTACGACCCCGCCAACCTGGCGCTCGACATCACCGGCGTCGTCCGCTCGCTCGGCGAGCCGGACGCGGCGCTCGTCGGGCACGACCTGGGCGGCTACCTGGCCTGGACGGCGGCCGTGATGCGGCCCAAGCTGGTGCGCCGGCTCGTGGTCTCCTCGATGCCGCACCCGCGCCGCTGGCGCTCGGCGATGCTCTCCGACTTCGCCCAGTCGCGGGCCGGCTCGCACGTCTGGGGCTTCCAGCGGCCATGGCTGCCGGAGCGCCGGCTCGTCGCGGACGACGCCGCCCTCGTGGGGGAGTTGATCCGGGACTGGTCGGGGCCGCAGCCGATCGCCGACGAGGGGGCGGTCGAGACGTACCGGCGGGCGATGCTCGTCCCGTCGACGGCGCACTGCTCGATCGAGCCGTACCGCTGGATGGTGCGGTCGCTGGCCCGCCCGGACGGCGTCCAGTTCAACCGGCGCATGAAGCGGCCGGTGCGGGTGCCGACGCTCCATCTGCACGGCTCCCTCGACCCGGTGATGCGGACCCGCAGCGCGGCCGGTTCGGGCGAGTACGTGGAGGCGCCGTACCGCTGGCGGCTCTTCGACGGCCTCGGGCACTTCCCCCACGAGGAGGACCCGGTGGCCTTCACCACGGAGCTCGTCAACTGGCTGAAGGACCCCGAACCGGACCGCTGACGGGCCGTCGCGCCCCTTCGGCCCGGCCGCTGACGCACCGTCGGACGCCAGTGCGACGAACGGAGTTGCCTCGAACGGCCATGTGCCCCGCGCATACTCCGATTGGCGGACCCCGGGGAGGTTACCGACCTTGGGGCACGGGCAGACGTCCGGGTATGGGCTGGACGCACGACTACGGTGACACGACGGCACGCGACCGCGGCTCGGCCGCCGGACCGGGGCACCTCGAAAGGGGTGGACCTCCGGAGCCGGGCCGTACGCACGCCGCGCAAGGGGTGGGGATCTCGCGCATCCTGCGCCGCCGGGCCCGCTGGGTCTCGGCCCGGCTCAGGCATCCCCGCGACTGACCCTTCGGAGCCTCCGGAGCCCCGGGAGGATCCCGACGGCCCCGGAGGAAGCGGTACGAGGAGGACGCGGGAGCGTCAGAGGGCGCAGCCCTGGGTGTCGACCTGCTGGTTGGCCGCCAGGCCGCGCTCGACGTCCCCGCGGACCTCGTCGACCGTCAGGGCGTAGCCCGTGTTCGCGTCGTCGCGGGAGCGGGCGAAGATCACGCCGTACACCTCGCCGTCCTCGGTGAGGAGCGGGCCGCCGGAGTTCCCCTGGCGGACCGTCGCGTACAGCGAGTACACGTCCCTGTTGACCTGGCCCCGGCTGTAGATGTCGGGACCGTCGGCGCTGATGCGGCCCCGGACGCGTGCCGAGCGCACGTCGTACGCGCCGTTCTCCGGGAAGCCGGCGACGATCGCGCCGTCACCGCTGCGGGCGTCCTCGTCGGCGAAGACGAGCGGCGGGGCCTTGAGGTCCGGCACGTCCAGGACGGCGATGTCGCGCTGCCAGTCGTAGAGGACGACCTTGGCGTCGTAGAGCCTGCCCTCGCCGCCTATCTGGACGGTCGGCTCGTCGACGCCGCCGACGACGTGGGCGTTGGTCATGATGCGGCGCTCGGCGAAGACGAAGCCGGTGCCTTCGAGGACCTTGCCGCAGCTCTGCGCGGTGCCGACGACCTTCACGATGGAGCGCTGGGCGCGGGCGGCGACCGGGCTGTCCGCGAGCGCGGGGTCGGGGGGCGTGACCGGGGTGATCGGCTCGTTGACGAAGGGGCTGAAGACCGGCGGGAAGCCGCTGCGGGCCAGGGTGGAGCGGAAGTCGGCGAACCAGCCGGACGCCTGTTGCGGTACCACCCGCTCGATGCCGAGCAGGACTCTGGAGCTGCGCACCTCCTTGCCCAGGGTGGGCATCGAGGTGTTGGCGATGAGCGAGCCGACCAGCCAGGCCACGAGCAGCATCGCGACGACGTTGACCAGGGCGCCGCCCGTGGCGTCGAGGGCGCGCGCGGGCGACCAGGTGATGTGCCGGCGGAGCTTGTTGCCGAGGTGGGTGGTGAAGGCCTGGCCGACGGAGGCGCAGACGATGACGATCATCACGAAGACGACCGTCGCCGTGGTGGAGACCTCGCTGTTGTCGGTCAGCTCGTTCCAGAGGACCGGGAGCAGCAGGACGGCGACGAGACCGCCGCCGAGGAATCCGATCACGGAGAGGATGCCGACGACGAATCCCTGGCGGTAACCGATGATCGCGAACCACACGGCGGCGAGCAGCAACAAGATGTCCAGCACGTTCACCGTCAATAGCCTCGCAGATTCGTTTCCGGTCGCCCCGGGGTCAGCCTGTCATGAGCGCCAGTCGAGCGGGACCTGTCTGGACCGGTCCCAGGGCAGCTCCCAGCCGGCGAAGTGCAGGATCCGGTCGATCACACCGGCCGTGAAACCCCAGACCAGGGCGGATTCGACCAGGAACGCCGGGCCCTTGTGGCCGCTCGGGTGGACGCTGGTCGCGCGGTTGCGGGGGTCCGTGAGATCCGCCACGGGCACGGTGAAGACGCGGGCGGTCTCCCCGGGGTCGACGGCGTCGACCGGGCTCGGGGCGCGCCACCAGCCGAGGACCGGGGTGACGACGAAGCGGCTGACCGGGATGTAGAGCCGCGGCAGCACGCCGAAGAGCTGGACGCCGGCGGGGTCGAGCCCGGTCTCCTCCCGGGCCTCGCGCAGGGCGGCCCGCAGCAGTCCGCCGTCTTCGGGGGCGCCGTCCTCGGGGTCGAGGGCGCCGCCCGGGAAGGAGGGCTGCCCCGCGTGCGAGCGGAGGGTGCCGGCGCGCTCCATGAGGAGCAGTTCGGGGCCGCGCTCGCCCTCGCCGAAGAGGACGAGGACGGCGGACTGGCGGCCGTCCCCGCTCGCGGGCGGCAGGAAGCGGCTCAGCTGCTCGGGCCGGACGGTGAGGGCGGCCCGGTCGACGGGGGCGAGCCAGGCGGGCAGGCCGTCGCGGCTGACGAGGCCGCCGGTGCCGAAACCGCGGGCCTCGTACCCGTGGGGCTCGTGCCCCTGGGTCTCTTCTTCAGTGCGCGTCATAGGCACCCCCGTTGGTTCACAACGCGATGGACGGACGGGTTCGTTCCCGGGGCCCGCCCCGGCCGGGGCGGGCAGCGGGCAGCGGGCGGGGCGGGCAAGCGGGTGGGGCGGGCGGCGGGCTCAGCCGCTCGCGCCCAGGGGCGGGGCGGGGCGGCCCGGGTAGTCGGGCGGCGGGTTGAGCCGCTGGCCGGGGAAGCCGCCCTTCTCGTACTTGAGCAGCTTGGCCGCCTTCTCGGGATCGGTCTCGCCCTCCCCGTACGACGGGCAGAGGTGGGTGATCGGGCAGGCGCCGCACGCGGGCTTGCGGGCGTGGCAGATGCGGCGGCCGTGGAAGATCACCCGGTGCGAGAGCATGGTCCACTCGCTCTTCGGGAAGATCGTGGCGACCTCGGCCTCGATCTTCACCGGGTCGTCGGACTCGGTCCACTTCCAGCGCCGGGCGAGGCGCATGAAGTGGGTGTCGACGGTGATGCCGGGGACCCCGAAGGCGTTGCCCAGGACGACGAAGGCGGTCTTGCGGCCGACGCCGGGGAGCTTGACGAGGTCCTCCAGGCGGCCGGGGACCTCGCCGCCGAAGTCGTCCCGGAGGGCGGCGGAGAGTCCCATGATCGACTTCGTCTTGGCGCGGAAGAAGCCGGTCGGCCGGATCAGCTCCTCGACCTCCTCGGGCACGGCGGCGGCGAGGTCCTCGGGCGTGGGGTACTTCGCGAAGAGGGCGGGGGTGGTCTGGTTGACCCGCAGGTCGGTGGTCTGGGCCGAGAGGACCGTGGCGACGAGCAGTTCGAAGGGGTTGCGGAAGTCTAGCTCCGGGTGGGCGTACGGATAGACCTCGGCCAACTCGCGGTTGATCCGGCGCGCCCGGCGCACCATCGCGAGCCGCGACTCGGGCTTGGCGGGGCGGTGCGCCTCGGACTTGGCGGCGCGGGTCGAACCCGACCGGGCAGTGCCACGCGCTTCGGGCTCGACGGCGCGGGTCGAACCCGACTTGGCGGCACGGGTCGAACCCGACCGGGCAGTGCCGCGCGCTTCGGGCTCGACGGCGCGGGTCGAGCCCGGCTCCGCAGTACGGGTCGCACCCGGCTCGGCGGCGCGGGTCGTCTCCGTCGTGGCCGCGCGGCGCTTCTCCGGCGCGGTCGCGCGGCGCGTCCCCGTCGTGGGCGTAGCGGCCGGTCGGGGCTCGGGCGCACGGCCCGACTCGGGTGCCGACTTTCGATTTGCCGCTTTCGCCCGTTTCGACGCACCGTGTTCGCCCACGGCGGAATTACTTTCGGCCGACACTCTTCCAGCCCCCTTGGCCTGCGCTCTCACCGGCGAGTTGGACACGCGGCCAGCCTAGGGGCCGCCGCCGACATCTGCCCCGGGCACGGCCGATCAGCCCCCGATCGGGCCCCTGACGTACGGAAGTGCGGCGCGGTGCGTCAAACTTGTTGTGATTGATCGCACTGTTTTGTACGTCCGGCATCATGGGATCCGGATCCCGTGAGCAGGTCGACAGTATGGAGAGAACTCGTGGACGACGTTCTGCGGCGCGCCCCGCTCTTCGCGGCGCTCGATGACGAGCAGGCCGCCGAGCTGCGCGCCTCGATGAGTGAGGCGACGCTCGCCCGTGGCGACGCGCTCTTCCACGAGGGCGACCCCGGCGACCGCCTGTACGTGGTCACCGAGGGCAAGGTGAAGCTGCACCGGACCTCCCCCGACGGCCGCGAGAACATGCTGGCCGTCCTCGGTCCCGGTGAGCTCATCGGCGAGCTGTCCCTCTTCGACCCGGGCCCGCGCACCGCCACCGCGACCGCGCTGACCGAGGTCAAGCTGCTCGGCCTGGGCCACGGCGACCTCCAGCCCTGGCTGAACGCGCGCCCCGAGGTGGCCACCGCGCTGCTGCGCGCGGTCGCCCGCCGGCTGCGCAAGACCAACGACCAGATGTCCGACCTGGTCTTCTCCGACGTGCCGGGCCGTGTCGCCCGCGCGCTCCTCGACCTGTCGCGCCGCTTCGGCGTCCAGTCGGAGGAGGGCATCCACGTCGTCCACGACCTCACCCAGGAGGAGCTGGCCCAGCTCGTCGGCGCCTCCCGCGAGACGGTCAACAAGGCGCTCGCGGACTTCGCCCAGCGCGGCTGGCTGCGCCTGGAGGCCCGCGCCGTGATCCTGCTCGACGTGGAGCGCCTCGCGAAGCGCTCGCGGTAGGCAGCACCCCGCAAGCACGCACGCGCGTACGTACATACGCGCGTGGGCACGGAAAAGGCCGCCCCCGGTCCACGGGGGCGGCCTTCCGCGTACGTACGCGCGTGCTACCGGGTCAGCGCTTCGAACCGTCCACGATCACCGGGGCCGAGGAGCCGTTCGCGCAGGGCACGGTGTAGATCGGGTTCTTCGCCGCCGCCTCCTTGAAGGCGTCGATGCACTGGTTCATCAGGACCTTGTCCGTCAGCGAGTCGTTGAGGATCTTGTTGGCGCGGGCGATGCCCTCCGCCTCGATCCGGCGCCGGTCGGACTCGGCCTTGGCGGTACGGGCGGCCTCCAGGGCGCGCTCGGTCGCCTGCTGCTGCTGGATCTTGCGGTCGATCTGGTCCTGGAGCGCCTTGGACGGCTTCACGTTGCGCAGGTTGACCGTGGTCACGTCGATGCCGCGCGGGGCCAGCCGCTCCTTGATCAGGACGCCGATCTCGGCGTTGATCTTCTCGCGGGCGGAGCTGTAGCCCTCCTCGCTGGTGTGGCGGGCGAAGACGTTGCGCACGATCTCCCGGCTGTCCGGGAAGACCAGCCGCTGCTGGATGGCGGACTCGCTGCCGGCGAGCCGGTACAGCTCCACGGCCTTGGACGGCGCGACCGCCCACTTCACGGTCACCTCGACCTCCATCACACCGCCCTGCGAGGAGCGGACCTCGACCACGTCCTGGTCGGAGAGGTTCAGGTCGACCGGGCGGGTGGAGAAGGAGGTGACCGTCGTGAACGGCGAGGTCACGTTCACGCCGGGCGTCATGGGCGAACCCACCTTGCCGAAGGTCACCGGCACGCCGACCTCGTACGCGCCGACCACGTGGACGACGCTGGTGATGCCCGCGAGGAGAGCGGCGATCAGCGCGCCCAGCGCGCCGAGGCGGAGACCGGTGCGGTCCATGGAGCGGCCCACGAAGTAGAGCACCAGCGCCGCTATGAGCAGAAGAATGGCCAGGACGAACACGAGAAATCCCCCCGGTGGAACGATGGCCGAGACAACAGATGTAAAGGGACCGTAAAGCATGGCGCGTCCCCCGGGCCATGCCGGGTCCCAGCAACCATTCCCCGCTCCCCGCTGCCGGAACCCGGACCCGCCCCCCGGAGGGGCAGCGGTCAGATCAGCCCGCGCTCCCGCAGGTACTCCAGCTGCGCCCGTACCGACAGTTCGGCCGCCGGCCACAGGGACCGGTCCACGTCCGCGTACACGTGGGCGACGACCTCCGGTGCCGTGCGGAGGCCGTTCTCGGCCGCCGTCTCGACCTGGGCGAGCCGGCTCGCCCGGTGCGCGAGGTAGAACTCCACGGCCCCCTGCGCGTCCTCCAGGACCGGCCCGTGGCCCGGCAGGACCGTGCGCACCCCGTCGTCGACGGTCAGCGAGCGCAGCCGCCGCAGCGAGTCCAGATAGTCCCCGAGGCGCCCGTCCGGGTGCGCGACCATCGTCGTCCCGCGCCCCAGGATCGTGTCCCCGGTGAGGACCGCCCGGTCGGCGGGCAGGTGGAAGGAGAGCGAGTCCGAGGTGTGCCCGGGCGTCGGGACGACCCGCACCTCCAGGCCGCCGACCGTCACCACGTCCCCCTCGCCGAGCCCCTCGTCGCCGAGCCGGAGCGCCGGGTCGAGGGCCCGCACCGGCGTCCGGGTCAGCTCGGCGAAGCGCCCGGCGCCCTCCGCGTGGTCCGGGTGGCCGTGGGTGAGGAGGGTGAGCGCGACCCGCTTGCCGAGCCTCTCGGCGGTCTCGATCACGTTCCGCAGGTGGCCCTCGTCGAGCGGGCCGGGGTCGACGACGACGGCGAGGTCCGAGCCGGGCTCGGAGAGCAGCCAGGTGTTGGTGCCGTCGAGGGTCATCGCGGACGGGTTGGGCGCCAGGACGTTCACGGCGCGGTCGGTCGCGGGCCCGGTGACCACGAGTCCGCGCGGCTGTCCGGGCAGGGCGGCGGCGTCGCTCATCGCGCGCCCCCGGAAGGGATGATCTTGGTGAACTCCTCGTGGCCCGGCCAGCTCAGGACCAGCTCCTCGCCCTCCAGGCGCGCCTGGGCGAGCACGGGGGCCAGTTCCTGCGCCGCCGCCGCGGCGAGGGCCTCGGCGGCCGTCCCGTACGGCTCCAGGGCGCGCAGGGTGGAGATCGTCGGCGGCATCATCAGGAGCTCGCCCCGGTCGTAGCCGGCGGCGGCCTCCGCCGGACGGATCCAGACCGTGCGGTCGGCCTCGGTGGAGGCGTTCCGGGTGCGCTGCCCGGCCGGGAGGGCGGCCACGAAGAACCAGGTGTCGTACCGGCGCTGCTCGAACTCGGGCGTGATCCAGCGGGCCCAGGCGCCGAGCAGGTCGGAGCGCAGGACGAGCCCGCGCCGGTCGAGGAAGTCGGCGAAGGACAGCTCGCGGGCGACGAGCGCCTCCCGGTCCCGCTCCCAGTCTTCGCCCGTCGTGTCCCCGACGACCCCGTCCCCGGTCTCCCCGGCGAGCAGGACGCCCGCCTCCTCGTACGTCTCGCGCACGGCGGCGCAGACCACGGCCTGGGCCTGCGCGGGGTCGTCGAGGCCGAGCCGGGCCGCCCAGGTCTCCCGGGACGGGCCCGCCCAGCGCACCGGGTGCTCGTCGCGCAGGTCGACGCCGCCGCCGGGGTAGGCGTACGCGCCGCCCGCGAAGGCCATCGAGGTGCGGCGGCGCAGCATGTGGACGTCGGGCCCGGCGGCCCCGTCCCGCAGGAGCAGGACGGTGGCGGCGCGCCGGGGCGCCACCGGGGTCAGCTCACCGGCGGCGAGGGCGCGGATGCGGTCGGGCCACTCCGGCGGGTACCACTGACCGTTCGACTGCTTCGACTGACCATTCGACATGGCCGGATGCTATGCGCAAGGACGGGAATGCACGAGGGCGAGCCGCCGCGCGGGGTCCGGAGGGCACCGGCCCCCATGCGCGAAGGCGGACTCCCCCACGCGCGAAGGCGGCCCCCCACGCGCGAAGGCGGGCCCCACGCGCGCGAAGGCCGGCCCCGGTGGAGGGGCCGGCCTTCGCGCGCGTACCGCGACGGGAGGGGCGGTCAGGCCTCGGTCAGCTCGACCTGGACCTCGACCTCGACGGGCGCGTCGAGCGGCAGCACGGCCACGCCGACGGCGCTGCGCGCGTGCACGCCCTTCTCCCCGAGGACGGCGCCGAGCAGCTCGCTGGCGCCGTTGATCACGGCCGGCTGCCCGGTGAAGTCGGCGGCGGAGGCGACGAAGCCGACGACCTTCACGACGCGCTTGACGCGGTCGAGGTCACCGGCGACCGACTTCACGGCCGCGAGGGCGTTGAGCGCGCACGTGGCGGCGAGCTGCTTGGCCTCCTCGGCGGTGACCTCGGCGCCGACCTTGCCGGTCACCGGGAGCTTGCCCGCCACCATCGGGAGCTGGCCCGAGGTGTAGACGTACACGCCCGACTGCACGGCCGGCTGGTAGGCGGCCAGCGGAGGGACGACCTCCGGCAGGGTCAGGCCCAGCTCGGCGAGCTTCGCCTCGACGGCCCCGCTCACGACCTGGGCCGCTTCAGGTAGGCCACGAGCTGCTCGGGGTTGTTCGGCCCGGGCACGACCTGGACGAGCTCCCAGCCGTCCTCGCCCCAGGTGTCCAGAATCTGCTTGGTCGCGTGCACCAGAAGCGGCACCGTGACGTACTCCCACTTGGTCATGGGCCCGACTGTATCCGCTGCCGGGGAGCGGCTCTCCGGGACGGCTCTCCGAGGCGGCCCTCCGGAGCGGCCCCGAAGCGTCCCCTAGGGAGGTTCTCGGGGGCGGCCTCCTGATTGGGCGCGGCCGCCAGTGGTTAGGCTCGACAGCGTGAGCAGGCTCCAGGTCGTCAGCGGCAAGGGTGGTACCGGTAAGACGACGGTCGCCGCCGCCCTCGCCCTCGCCCTCGCGACGGAGGGGAAGCGGACCCTCCTCGTCGAGGTCGAAGGCAGGCAGGGCATCGCACAGCTCTTCGAGACGGAGGCGCTTCCGTACGAGGAGCGCAAGATCGCCGTCGCCCCGGGCGGCGGGGAGGTGTACGCGCTGGCGATCGACGCCGAGCGCGCGCTCCTCGACTACCTCCAGATGTTCTACAAACTGGGCAGCGCGGGGCGGGCCCTGAAGAAGCTCGGCGCGATCGACTTCGCGACGACGATAGCGCCGGGCGTACGGGACGTCCTGCTGACCGGCAAGGCGTGCGAGGCGGTCCGGCGGCGGGAGAAGGACGGCCGCCCGACCTACGACCACGTGGTCATGGACGCGCCGCCCACCGGCCGCATCACCCGCTTCCTCAACGTCAACGACGAGGTGGCCGGCCTGGCCAGGATCGGCCCGATACACAACCAGGCGCAGGCCGTCATGCGGGTCCTCAAGTCCCCCGAGACGGCGGTCCACCTGGTGACCCTCCTGGAGGAGATGCCGGTCCAGGAGACGGCGGACGGCGTCGCGGAGCTCCGCGCGGCCGAACTCCCGGTGGGGCGGGTCGTGGTGAACATGGTCCGGCCGCACGTCCTCGACACCGCGGCGGTACGGGCCGCCTCCGGCGACCACCGGAAGGCGATCGCGAAGACCCTGGCCTCCGTCGGCGTCGCGGGCTCCGCGAAGCTGGTCGAGCCGCTCCTGGACCAGGCGGCCGAGCACGCCCGGCGGGTGGAGCTGGAGCGGGCGCAGCGCGCCGTCCTGGACGGCATCGGCGTCCCCGCGTACGAGCTTCCGTACCTGGGGGACGGGGGCGACGTCGCGGGGCTCTACCGACTGGCGAAGGAACTGCGGAGGCAAGGGGTGGGCGCGTGACGGAGAAGACGGCGACCGCCCCGGACGGGCGCGAGACCGGTGGTCCCGGTGGGCGTGGGGCGGACGACGGGCGCGGGCCCGGCGGGCGCGGGCTCGACGCCGCCGCCGTCCTGGAGCTGGACCCGCTGCTCGACGACCGGGGCACCCGCATCATCGTCTGCTGCGGCGCGGGCGGGGTCGGCAAGACGACCACGGCGGCGGCCCTCGGCGTGCGGGCGGCGGAGCGGGGACGGCGCGTCGTCGTCCTCACCATCGACCCGGCCCGCCGCCTCGCGCAGTCGATGGGGATCGACTCCCTCGACAACACCCCGCGCAAGGTGGAGGGGATCAAGGGCTCCGACGGCGGCGAGCTGCACGCGATGATGCTCGACATGAAGCGGACCTTCGACGAGATCGTCGAGGCCCACGCGGATCCCGGGCGGGCCCGGGCGATCCTGGAGAACCCCTTCTACCAGTCCCTGTCGGCCGGGTTCGCCGGTACGCAGGAGTACATGGCGATGGAGAAGCTGGGCCAGCTCCGGGCGCGCGACGAGTGGGACCTGATCGTCGTCGACACCCCGCCGTCCCGGTCCGCCCTGGACTTCCTGGACGCGCCGAAGCGGCTCGGGTCCTTCCTGGACGGGACGTTCATCAAGCTGCTCATGGCGCCGGCGAAGGTGGGCGGCCGGGCCGGGATGAAGTTCCTGAACGTCGGCATGTCGATGATGACGGGGACGCTCGGAAAGCTGCTCGGGGGTCAGTTCCTCAAGGACGTGCAGACGTTCGTGGCGGCGATGGACACGATGTTCGGCGGTTTCCGGACCCGCGCCGACGCCACGTACAAGCTGCTCCAGGCCCCGGGCACGGCCTTCCTCGTGGTGGCCACGCCGGAGCGGGACGCGCTGCGCGAGGCCGCGTACTTCGTGGAGCGGCTGGCCGCGGAGGAGATGCCGCTGGCCGGTCTCGTCCTCAACCGCGTGCACGGCAGCGGGGCCGCCGGTCTCTCGGCGGAGCGGGCGCGGGCCGCCGCGGAAAATCTTGACGAGGGTCGCATTGTGGATCAGGGGGACGGGAAGACTGGTCAGCGTGGCTCCCCGGCCACCGCCCCCGAGCCGTCCGAACTCGCCACCGCCGCCGCATCCGCCGTACCCGCCGCACCTGCCGAATCCGCCGGATCCGAGGCTGCCCCCACAGCCACCGCCGATCCGGCCGCACAGCACGACGCCGCACTCGACGACGCATCCGATGACGACGCCCTCAACGACGAAGCGTCCGATGACGAAGCGCCTGATGACGAAGCGCACGACGCCGTGGACGTACGGCAGCTCACCGCGGGACTCCTGCGTCTGCATGCCGAGCGCATGCGGGTGCTCGCGCGCGAGCAGCACACGCGCGACCGCTTCACCGCGCGCCACCCCGAGGTGGCGGTGGCGGAAGTGGCCGCCCTGCCCGGCGACGTGCACGACCTCGCCGGCCTGCGGGCCATCGGTGACCGGCTCACGACCGGGCGGACGCCCTCGGTCTGAGCCCTCTCCGCCGTCTCCCGCGCGTCGGGATCTCCTCCCGCCGCACGCGTGACGGGACCGTCCCACCGGGGCGCACGCCCCGGCGCGTTCAGCCGACCGCCGCGTACGCCTCGTAGGTCGCGTCGTCGTCCATCGCCACGGGCAGCAGGCCCGCTCCCCGCTCGTACTCCGTGCGCGCGGTCTCCAGGAGCCGGCGCCACGAGGTGACGGTCGGTCTCCGGCGCAGCAGGGCGCGGCGCTCGCGCTCCGTCATGCCGCCCCACACGCCGAACTCCACACGGTTGTCGAGGGCGTCGGCGAGGCACTCGGTCCGCACCGGGCATCCGGTGCACACCGCCTTGGCCCTGTTCTGCGCCGCTCCCTGCACGAAAAGTTCATCCGGATCGGTAGTGCGGCAGGCCGCCTGCGCACTCCAGTCAGCTACCCAGCCCATACCGGCGCCGTCCTCTCCCGAATCGAGGCTCCCCCACGGCGGCAGCGGCATATTCACCGCTGCCAGTTGGGACGTTACGGAAGGTGGGCACAGCGCAACACCCCCTTCGGGCCCAATCTTGAATGGCCCGAACGGACTATGCGTGCGCGTCAGATCACCCAGGGGAGTGATCGATGGACATGCGTGGGATAAGGGACATACCTCGTGGATATGCCCTTCCTCGGCGGTCTCACTTCGGACACCGCGTGACGCATGAGCCTCAACCGGACACGAGCTTCCCGTGTTTCGGGGTCACGGGAATTCATGTCGACGTCACAACCGGGCCTTGTTGTCGGACCGCACTGCTGTGACAGTTGTGAGCAGCTTAGGCCAAGGCCTGTGCGCCTGTCCGGCGAATGGGAACCTGGGCGCGCGTGCCCGGTACCGGCCCCGCACCGCCCCCGGACGTCCCCGCACCGCCCCCGGGACGGCCCCGTACCTCCCCCGGATGTCACGGTCCGGTACCCGAACGCTCCGAGAGGCCCCCGCTCCCGCTGTTCGCTCATGTCTACGGATTAGGCTGCCCCCCATGGCAAAGAAGCGCTCGGGCGGTGGTCTGACCGGGACCCAGCAGGCCGCCAAGTTCCTCGGTGTCAGTGTGCTCGCCGGAGCCGTGCTGGCAGGCATCGCCCTGCCCGCGGCCGGGGCACTCGGGCTGGCCGCGAAGGGCACGGTCGAGGGGTTCGACGAGATCCCCTCGAACCTGAAGACCCCGCCGCTGAGTCAGCGCACCAAGATCCTCGACTCCGAGGGCGGTCTGATCGCCACGGTGTACTCGCGGGACCGGACGGTCGTCCCGATCGAGAAGATCTCCCCGTACATGCAGAAGGCGATCGTCGCGATCGAGGACGGGCGCTTCTACGAGCACGGGGCGATCGACCTCAAGGGCGTGCTGCGCGCGATCAACCGCAACGCGCAGTCCGGCGGCGTCTCCGAGGGCGCGTCGACCCTCACCCAGCAGTACGTGAAGAACGTCTTCGTCGAGGAGGCCGGCGACGACCCCGAGAAGGTCGCGCAGGCCACCCAGCAGACCATCGGCCGCAAGGTCCGCGAGCTGAAGTTCGCGATCCAGGTCGAGGAGGAGCTGGGCAAGAAGAAGATCCTGGAGAACTACCTCAACATCACGTTCTTCGGGCAGCAGGCGTACGGCATCGAGGCCGCCTCGCAGCGGTACTTCTCCAAGCGCGCCGCCGACCTGACCCTCGGCGAGGCGGCGATGCTGGCCGGCCTCGTGCAGTCGCCCAGCCGCTACGACCCGATCAACGACATCGAGGAGGCGACCAAGCGCCGCAACGTCGTCCTCCAGCGGATGGCCGACGTGAAGGACATCAGCCAGGCCGAGGCGGACGCGGCGAAGGAAGCTCCGCTGAAGCTGAAGGTCAAGACCCCGAGGAACGGCTGCATCACCGCCGTCGACGGCGCCGGCTTCTTCTGCGACTACGTCCGCAAGACGATCCTCGGCGACCCGGTCTTCGGCAAGACGTCCGAGGAGCGCCAGAAGCTGTGGAACCTGGGCGGCCTCACCGTCAAGACCACGCTCAGCCCGCGCGCGCAGGCCGCCGCCAACGAGGCCGCCATCGCGAAGGTCAACAAGGACGACCCGGTCGCCGCCTCGGTGGTGCAGGTCCAGCCCGGCACCGGCAAGGTCCTCTCGATGGGCCAGTCCCGCCCGTACGGCCTGGACCCGAAGAAGAACGAGACGACGCTCAACCTCGCCGTCGGCAGCAGGATGGGCGGCACGACCTTCGGCTTCCAGGTCGGCTCGACCTTCAAGCCGATCACGGCCGCGGCGGCGCTGGAGAAGGGCCTGAGCCCGGCGCAGAGCTTCGACACCCCGGAGCAGATCAACCTCCAGGAGAGCGACTTCCGGCTCTGCAACGGCAAGCCCGCCGGGTACAGCGACTGGGAGGTCAACAACGAGCTCGAGTCCGAGAAGGGCTCGTACGACATGACCAGCGCCCTCGGCAAGTCCATCAACACGTACTTCGCCAAGCTGGAGCAGCTGGCCGGTCTGTGCGAGACGCTGACGATGGCGAAGAAGGTCGGCTACGAGCGCGAGCTGGGCAAGCCCATCAAGGAGAGCCCGTCCGCCACCCTCGGCAGCCTGGAGAGCACCCCCCTCGACATGGCGTCCGTCTACGCGACCTTCGCCAACCGGGGCCTGTACTGCACCCCGGTCGTCATCGAGTCGGTCAAGGCCGCCAACGGCGACAAGCTCAACGTGCCGCAGACGAAGTGCAGCCGGGCGATGAGCGACCGGACCGCCGACACGGTCAACCAGATGCTGAAGGGCGTCGTCGAGGACGGCACCGGCCAGAAGGCCGGCCTGAGCGACCGCGACAACGCGGGCAAGACCGGTACGACCAACGACCGCAAGGACGCCTGGTTCGTCGGCTACACCCCGAACCTGTCCACGGCGGTCTGGGTCGGTGACGACGTCGGCGAGAAGAAGTCGATGTACGACATCACGATCGGCGGCGAGTACTACGACAAGGTCTGCGGCGGCTGCCTCCCCGGTCCGATCTGGAAGATCGCGATGACCGGCGCGCTGGACGCCGGCGACACCCCGCCCTTCACCGCCGTCTCCGTGCCCCGGGCCGATGCCCCCAAGGACAAGGAGAAGGAGGGGGAGGAGGGCCCGAACAGGTCGGGGAAGCCCAACAAGCCGAAGAAGCCCCGCGACGGCAAGCCGAACGTCCCCGGGATCACGCTCCCTCCGGGCCTCTTCGACTGAGACCGGCCCGCGGAACACGAGGAGGGCGCCCCCACACCGTGGGGGCGCCCTCCTCGTGTCCTCCCGCGGATCAGCCCGCGAGCAGCTTCTTCACGGCGGCGGCGACCCGGCCGCCCTCGGCCCGGCCGGCCACCTTCGGGTTCACGATCTTCATGACGGCGCCCATGGCGCGCGGCCCCTCGGCGCCCGCCGCCTTCGCCTCCTCGACGGCCGCCGCGACGATCCCGTCGAGCTCCTCGTCGCCGAGCTGCTGCGGCAGGTACGCGTCGAGGAGGACGCCCTCGGCCCGCTCCCGCTCGGCGGACTCGGGGCGACCGCCCTGGGCGAAGGCGTCCGCGGCCTCGCGGCGCTTCTTCGCCTCCTTGGCGATCACCTTCTGCACCTCGTCGTCGGAGAGCTCGCGCTTGGTCTTGCCCGCGACCTCCTCCTTGGTGATCGCGGTGATGGTCAGCCGCAGGGTCGAGGAGCGCAGTTCGTCGCGCTCCCTGATCGCGGCGTTGAGGTCGTCCTGGAGCTTCGCCTTGAGCGTGGTCATGGGCCCCAGTGTGGCAGGTGCCCCGCCCCCACCGCCCGCGCATTTCCCCCGCACGGGTCTGCGACGATGGGGGGATGCGCGCACGGTACGGGATCCCCCTGAAGATCACGGCAGGCCTCACGGCGACGGCCGCGGCCGGACTCGTCTACGCGGCGGGCTTCGAGGCCCGCTCCTTCCGGCTCCGCCGGGTGACGGTCCCGGTCCTCCCCCGCGGCATGGGCGACCTGCGGGTCCTCCAGGTCTCCGACATCCACATGGTGAGCGGCCAGCGCAAGAAGCGGGCCTGGCTCCAGTCGCTCGCCGGGCTCCGCCCGGACTTCGTCGTCAACACCGGCGACAACCTCTCCGACACCGACGCGGTGCCGGAGGTCCTGGACGCGCTCGGGCCGCTGATGGAGTTCCCGGGCGTGTACGTCTTCGGCTCCAACGACTACTACGGCCCCAAGCTGCGCAACCCCGCCCGCTACCTGATGGAGAAGGCGCAGGGCCGCCACGGCCTCAACGGCAACAAGCCGGCCGTCGGCGCCGTCCACAACCCCTGGGAGGGGATGCGGGACGCCTTCGACGCGGCGGGCTGGGTGGACCTCACCAACACCCGGGGCCGGCTGAAGCTGTCGGGGGCCGAGCTGGCGTTCACCGGCCTGGACGACCCGCACATCAAGCGGGACCGCTACGAGCGGGTGGCGGGCGGCCCGGACCCGGACGCCGACTTCACGGTGGGCGTGGTCCACGCCCCGTACCTGCGCTCCCTGGACGCCTTCACGGCGGACGGGTACGACCTGGTCCTCGCCGGTCACACCCACGGCGGCCAGCTCCGCGTCCCCCTCTACGGGGCGCTCGTCACCAACTGCGACCTGGACACGGACCGGGCGCGGGGCCTCTCCACCCACACGGCCGGGGGCCACACGTCCTACCTGCACGTCTCGGCGGGCTGCGGCACCAACCGCTTCACCCCGGTCCGCTTCGCCTGCCCCCCGGAGGCCACCCTCCTCACCCTGACGGCCCGCCCCTGACCCCACGGCCAGCTACGGCGGCGCCGCCCGAATACCGGATTTCGCCTCAGCGCGCGCGTGGGCTAAAGTAATCGATGTCGCCGCGACGTGAACACACAGAGCAGCGACATCGGGGTGTAGCGCAGCTTGGCAGCGCGCTTCGTTCGGGACGAAGAGGTCGTGGGTTCAAATCCCGCCACCCCGACTTCGTAACAGCAGCTCAGGGCCGGTTTCCCTTAGAGGAAACCGGCCCTGATCGCGTTGTATCCGGGTGTCGTCTGGGTGTGATCTTGAAACGGATTGTCACCGCTCGGCGGCGCGCTGCTGCAACAGCCGGCCGAAGATCGGGACCGGGGAGCACGGGGCGAGGAGCAGTTGGTCGTCCAGGAACTCGTGCCAGACCTCGGTGAGCTGGCCCATGAGGAGCGCGCGCATGGTGTCCGTCACATGGGTGTACCGGGCGCTGCCCGATCCGTCCTCGTGGCCCTGGCGCCAGTCCGCAAGAACCTTCAGGCAGCCCAGCTCCTCCGGGAGCGTCTCCCGGTCATGTGGCTCGGGTCGGCCCAGAGCGAGGACAACGAGCACGCCCCGATCTGCGTCTGCGAGCCGTGCGTACGGCGCGCCGAAGAGCTGGTCACCGCCCACGACGCCCGCCGTGACGCCGCCTGAACGACCACACCGTCTCGACCGACCGAGAACACGAGGAGACGAGCGGCACGGGCCAGACGTAGGACGGCGTGCGGAAGCCGCGCGGCTGGCTGGACGAGGAGGACCAGGCCGCGGCCGGCGACGTGCGGCTGCTGCGCGTGCTCAAGATCGGTGAGGAGTTCGGGGAGGCGGCGGAGGCCATCACCAGGGCCCTCGGCGCCAAACCGCGCAAGGGCGACAGCCACACCTCGGAGGATGTCGAGAGGCAGCTGTGCGGCGTCATCGTGACTGCCCAGGTGGCCCTGCTCGCGATCAACCCGGAGGCGGAGAAGGTCCTGGACGCGCGAGTGCAGGGGCTCCTGGAGCGGCTGAACCTCAGCTGACCCCCAGCCCGAACGCGCCGCTGCCCCGGAGCCCAGGAGACTGGGCCCGGGGCAGCGGCATTCCCCGGCCCGGTCTCAGGTGGCGGGGCGCTCGGCCGCGACGAGGAGGGTGGCGGCGGGCCGGGGGCCGTCGCCTGCGGGCAGCTCCTCGACGCGGATGTCGGTGAACCCGGCCTGGTCCAGGACCTTGGTCCACACGTGCTCCTGCAGCACCCACCGGTGCATGGTGGCGCTCTCGCCCCCCGGGGTCTTCGCCGGCACCTCCGCGGCCGTGACGTCCGGCTGCGCGGGCTTGCCGGACAGGTAGTGGGCGAGGGTGGAGAAGACCAGGTGCCCACCGGGGCGGAGCGCGTCAGCGGCGGCCGGGAGCAGCTCGCGGGGGTCGGTGAAGTCCACCGCCCCGAAGTGGCTGTAAAGCACGTCGTAGGCGCCCGGGTTCGCGCGAAGGTGGGCGACGGCGTCCGCGTGGACGAAGTGCAGGCGCGGGGCGAGGCCGGCGTACAGGGCGGTGGCCATGCCGTGCTGGGCCGGGGACGCGTCCACGGCGTCGATCCGGTTCGGGGCGTGGTGCACGGCCAGGTGCGCGGCGTGGCGGCCGGTGCCGGCGCCGAGGTCGGCCACGGTCTTGCCGGTGAGGTCGCCGAGGACTTCCGGGCCCGGCCCGTCCTGCTGGTCCCAGGCCCAGCGGAAGGAGTCGGGGACGGCGTGGTCCTGCGCGGCGCGGGCCCGGCCGTAGTGGTGCCACAGGTCTGTGGTCGTGGTCGTCACCCGCGTCATCCTGGCGGCACCGCGCGGGGCCTGCTGCCGGTTCGGGCGAAAGTCACCCGGGCGTGCCTCGGCGGCCCGAGCCGTGGGCCCGGACCGCCGGGGACGTCGCGTGGGGGTCAGTGCGAGTCGTTGCCCGGGTGGCAGGGGCCGCAGTCGGCGGCGTCCTCCCACAGCGGGAGGTCCACCTCCCAACCGGCGCGGGCGACGAGGTGGGCGGTCTTGATGACCGACCCGTCGTTCTTCATCTCGACCTTGGGCACGTGGTGCAGGAAGCGCCCGCCGTTGTACTTGTCGCACAGCTCGGCGTAGGCGACGGTGTCCAGGATGATCGTGTGGGCGCCGATGTCGACCAGCTTGCTCGGGGCGAGTCCCAGGCCCTGGCCCCGGAGGGACATGGCAGTGAGCAGGTAGGCGTAGCCCTGGCCGAGGACGCGGGTGGCCATGACGGAGTCGTACGGGCAGTCCCGCATCAGCAGGCCGACCTGCTTCTCCCAGAGGTCCGCCGGCACGATGTCACGGGGGGAGCGGGCCAGCCCGGTCACCGGGTCGGTGGCGACGGGGGTGTCGGCTGCAGTTGCCATGGTGCCTCCCTTGGATGGTGCCCCACGAGGTGCGGGGCGATGTAGCGAGAACACCGCATCCGGCACCCGGTCGGTAATCAACTGGCTTTGCCTGCAAGCCGTTTGCACGTTGTGCAAACGGTCTCGACGGGCGCCGTCCCGCGCCCGTACCGTGGTGACCCCCGGTCGTGCAGCAGGGGGAGGGACCAGTGCCCGGTGACCCGCTCTGGAACAGCGCGAAGGTCAGGGAGCTAGTCGTCCGGCGACAACCGGGCGGACTCGTACGGTTGGGCCGTGAGCACCGAGGATGGACGCTCGCCGAACTCGGCGAGCACCTGGGGTGCTCGGCGGCGACGGTCTCGCGGATGGAACGCCGGACCCGGGTCACCGACCTGACGCTCATTCACCGGGCCGCCTCCACGGTGGGCGTTCCTCGACACGTCCTGGTGAGTTCCCTGGCGCCCCCCGCTCCTTCCGGACAGGCCAGCACTAGAGTGTCGGCCAGCCCGCACGCCGAGGAGGACCCGATGCGCCGCCGCTCGTTGCTCGCCGCCACGGCGACCGTCCCGGCCGCCATGCTGCTCGGCATGGACCGGGCCCTGGCCGACACCCCGTCACCGACGGGCAGGGGCGCCCTGGACGCCCGTGTGACCTCCGCCCGCGACCTCTACGACAAGGGGGCCCACACGCAGCTCCTCGGGCTGCTGCCGGGCCTCCTGGCCGACGGACACGCCGCCGCCTCCTCGCGCTGCGAGCTGGACCAGGCCCGAATGTCCTCCGTCTACAGCCTGAGCGCCGCCCTGCTGATCAAGCTCGGCTCGTACGAGCAGGCCCGCCTCACCGCCGACCGCGCGCGCACCTGGGCCGAGGTGTCCGGGTCCCCGCTCGCCGCCGCTGCCGCCTCCCGCGAGCTCGCAATCGTGCTGCGCCACCAGGACCGGGGCGAGGAAGCCCAAACCCTCATGGAGTCGGCCGCGGCCCGGATGGAGGCGACAGGGCTGCGGACGGACGCAGCCTCGTCGGCCTACGCGCAGATGCTGTGCACCCTGGCCTACACCGCCGCCCGGAGAGGCCAGCGCGCGGAGGCCCTGGCCATGGCCGCGGAGGCACGGCGGGCCGCACGGCGCCTGCCGCTCCAGGCGCCTGCTGGGCGTCTCTTCCCCATCAGCCCGGCCGCCGTGGATCTCTACGCCGTCGGCGTCCACTGGGCCCTCGGCGACGCCGGCGCCGCCCTGGAGGCGGGGCGGAACCTTCGGCCCGAGCACTTCTGCACGGCTGAGCGGAAGGCACGCCTGGGCACAGACATGGCCCGTGCCTGGTGGGCGTGGGGCCGCCCTGAGCAGACCGCCCGCGCCTTGCTCGACGCCCACCGTGCGAGCCCCGGCGAGGTGAGAGACCGCCCCGCGATCCGCAGCATCGTGACCGAGTTGGCGCAGCGGCACCCTCGTGCCGTTGGCGTGCGGGAGCTGCACGCCGCCGTGTCCGCCCCGGCGAGCTGAGACCGCCGCCCGTCGGGCCCCACCGGGTCCGGACATGCCTCGCTCCCGGCACCAACGGGTCCCGGCCAGCCGTCGACCCGGCCTGAGTCGGCGCTCGCCCGGGTGCGACACCCAGTTCTGGAGGCGACACCCAGGTGTCGGGGGCAGCGTTGCACCCTCTCCGACGTGGGCACACGTCTGCGGTACCTCTGCCGATTCTGGGTGTGAACCGGGTGTCGGTCTCCGGAACCAAGGAGTGCAGGAGGGGTGTCCCAGAGGTACCGCAGACGCAGGGCGGCGGAGCGCCAGCCTTGAACCAACGCCTCCGAACTGGGCTTATGCGGCGCTACAGTGCAGGTCAGGAGGGTGCGGAGCGCGGGGCCGTTACCCAGCGTCCCGGATTCGGGGCGAAGAGGTCGTGGGTTCAAATCCCGCCACCCCGACGGCCGTAAGACCAGGTCAGGGGCCTGATCCGCGAGAGCGGGTCGGGCGCCTGAGTGGTTTCCGGGGGTGGACGGGGGCCGCTCGCCGACCCGGATCGGCAGGTACGCATGGCAGACCGCCCCGGTCGCGGGAAGCGGGGCGAAGGGCATCGCGAGGGCGGTGCGGACCCCGGGTGTCGCCGTGTGATCGGGACGGTACGGCCGTGCGACCCCCGTGGGGCAGCGTCACCGGGTCGGCCACGCGCAAGGGCCCAGCCGCACGCTCCCCAGCCCCCGGCCCGCGGCGGACGGGGCACGTCCCGGAAGGAAGGGCCGGCGCGTCGCTGCGGCCGGATCCGTTCCGTCCCGTACGCCCCTGGTGGCAAGGGGCGTTGAAGGTAGCGGCGGTGATCAGTACTGTCGGTCGTCAACAGGGAGTCAGGGGGCGGTTCTTGTGGTGACGCGCCGCAGTCGTGCGTGGGGGCCCGGGGCCCGGACCTCGGCGCGGGCGGCGTTCGCGGGTCTGGTCGGCGCGGTGGTCGGCATCGCCGCGTACTCCATCAGCCAGACCGGGGGGCAGCTGCTGTCGGTCGTGGTGGGCGGGCTGGTCGGTGTCGCGGTCGTGCTGGGGGCCGAGTTCTACCGGCGGTCGGCGCAGCTGACGGAGGTTCAACTCACTTTGCCGGGCAGCGTGATGGTCTTCGCGGCCAACACGGACATGCGGCAGGCGGCCCTGCGGATGTTCTTCCAGGCTTCCACGCGCATCGCCACCCGTCCGCTGGACGACGGCAGCGGGAACCTCCGCGAGGCGCTGACCTCGCTCAAGACCCTGTTCGACCTGTACCGGGAGCCGTTGGAGTCCGGGGCCGCGCCCCCGCCGCCCGCCAAGGGCGACTCGGTGCACGAACTCGTCCTGGACGTCCTCAACTTCGAGCTCGCCCCGTTCCTCGCGAAGTGGCACCCGCGGCTCAGTGCCTGGGAGGCCTCCCAGGGCGAGCGGGTGGACGAGACGGCGTGGCCCGACAACGCCGCGTTCCGCGCGGACCTCAAGGAACTCCAGCAGCGTCTGCGTCCGTACGTCATCGGGCTCGGGGAGATCGCCGGGGTCCGCGACCCGGAACGGCACCTGCGCCGGTCCGCGTGGAACCCGGGGGCCGGGGGCGCGCCGGTCCCCCACCAGCAGGGAGCCGGGTCCGACACCCCCTGAGGCGGCCCGGCGGCGTCCTCGTCGTTCGCCTGCACCGTTTGCGCCCGGCGGGGGATCATTGCGCGACACGGCACGACAAGCACCTGGTCACTCGGGGGGTCACGATGACCGAGAGTACGCAGCGGTTCTTCATCAGTTACGCGGGACCGGACCGCCCCTGGGCGGAATGGGTGGCCTGGCACCTGGAGCGGGCCGGCCACGAGGTCACGCTCGACGTCTGGGACTGGCGTACCGGTGACGACTTCGTACGCCTCATGGACAGCGCCCTCGGGACGGCCGACGCCGTCGTGGCCCTCTTCTCCAAGTCCTACTTCGAACCCGGGCGGTGGACCGAGGAGGAGTGGAACGCCACGGTCGCCCGCAGGGACCGCATCGTCCCTCTCGCCCTGGAGCCCATCTCCACCGACGACGTCCCCCCGATCCTGGCGCCGAGGCTCCGCAAGGACCTCCACGGCCTGGACGAAACCGCTGCCCTTGCGGCCCTCCGGGAGGCGATCGACGGCGGGGCCCGACCGACCAGCAGCCCGGCCTTTCCCGGCACTCCCCCGTCGGCGGAACCGGCTTCGGCCCCCGACGACACGCAGCCGCGGCTGCCGAGCAGTGCGGGTCTGCCCGACGTGTGGAACGTACGCCGAAGCAACCCCGACTTCTCCGGGCGCGAAGCCGAGCTCACCCGGCTCCGCGAGGGTCTGCTGAGCCCCCGGCAGTCCCCTGTGCAGGTGCTGCACGGGATGGGCGGCATCGGCAAGACGCAGATCGCCCTGGCCTACGCCCACCGCTTCGGCGGCCAGTACGACCTGGTGTGGTGGATCGACGCCGAGCAGGCCGACCAGCTGCCCGTCCACTACACGGAGCTGGCGGACCGCCTCGGCATCGCCAAACCCGACGCGGGCTCCGAGCACAACGCCCGTGCCCTGCTGCAGCACCTGCGCGACCGGCAGCGCTGGCTCCTCATCCTCGACAACGCCGAGGATCCCGGCCAGATCGAGACCTGGCTTCCCGAAGGACCCGGCCACGTCCTCATCACCTCGCGCAACCCCGACTGGCAGGGCGTCGCCCACCAGACGGGCCTGGACGTCTTCACCCGCTCCGACGCCGTCGCCTACCTCGAACTCCGCGTCCCGGGCATCGCCCCCGACCAGGCCGACGCCCTCGCCAAGGAGCTCGGCGACCTCCCCCTGGCCCTGGCCCAGGCAGCGGGCGTCGTCGGCAGCGGCATGACCCTCGACCGCTACCGCCGGCTCGTCACCACCAGCACGGCGAGGATCCTGAAGGAGGGCGAGGCCCCGGGCTACCCGGCCACACTGGCCGCTTCGGTCGACATCGCCACCAATCACCTGGGCGGCGACCACCCCGACGCCCTCGCCCTTCTGCGCCTCGGCGCGTTCTTCGGTCCCGAGCCCATCCCCACCGCCTGGCTGGAGGACGCGCGTCCCCGGCTGAGCACCATCCCCGGTGATCCGGACGACCTGATGTGGCCGCACACCGCCCTGCAGCCCCTGAGCCGTTACGGGCTCGCCCGGGTGGACCACGAGGCGTTCCAGATCCATCGTCTGACGCAGGCGGTCCTCCGTGACCAGACCGACGCGGAGCAGGTCCGGACGATCCACGGCGACGTCGCGGCCGTCCTCGGCGACGTCGACCCGGGCGACCCCGAAACTCCTGACACCTGGCTCGGCTGGGCCGCACTCGCCTCTCACCTCACGGCTCAGCACGTCGTCCTCGCCGACCGCCCCGAACTAAGGGTTCTCCTGCTCAGGGCCGTGCTCTTCCTCATTCGGAGCGGCCAGCCGCAGAGCGCCCACGGTCTCACGACCTCACTGCGGCAGTCATGGGTCTCCGAACTCGGAGAGGAGCACCCGGACACCCTTACCTGTACGCAGTATCTCGGTCACGCGACCAGCGATCTCGGCGACCTCAAAGGAGCCCTGCCCCTCATTCAGGACACGTTCGTCCGGCGGCAGCGCACGCTCGGAGACGATCACCCCGACACGCTGCATTCCGCCAATGATCTGGCTGTGATCTTGCGCTCCAGCGGGGCAAACACAGAGGTTCACCGCATGTACGAGGACACCCTCGCCCGACGACGCCGCACCCTCGGCGACGACCACCCCGACACCCTCCAGTCCGCCCACAACCTCGCCGGCACCATGCGTGTCTTCGGCAAACTGGATGAGTCCCGCCGCATGCACGAGGACATCCTCACCCGACGACGCCGCACCCTCGGCGACGACCACCCCGACACCCTCCATTCCTCCCAGAGCCTCGGCATCACACTGCACGACCTACGCGAACTGGATGAGTCCCGCCGCATGCACGAGGACACCCTCACCCGACGACGCCGTGTCCTCGGCGACGACCACCCCAATACCCTCCGGTCCGCCCACAGCCTCGCCGCCACACTGCACGACCTACGCGAACTGAATGAGGCCCGCCGCATGCACGAGGACACCCTCACCCGGCAACGCCGTGTCCTCGGCGACGACCACCCCGACACCCTCCATTCCTCCCACAGCCTCGGCATCACACTGCACAACCTGCACAACCTGGGCGAGGCCCGCCGCATGCACGAGGACACCCTCGCCCGACGACGCCGCACCCTCGGCGACGACCACCCCGACACCCTCCAGTCCACCCACAACCTCGGCACCACTCTGCGCCTCCTCGACAAACCGCACGAAGCCCACCGTCTGCACGAAGACGCCTTCACACGGATGCAGCACGCTTTCGGTAGCGATCACCCCGAGACCCTCCAATCCGCCCACAGCCTGGCCATCACCTTGTACGCCCTCCGGCGCCATCCGGAGGCGATCCAGCTGCTCGAAGAAACGCGAGGTCATCTACGGCGCACCCTCGGTGATCAGCACCGCGACACCCGTAGTGTCACCGATTCACTCGCCACCGTCCTGACCGAAACGGGACAGCGCTTCAAGGCCCAGCGGCTGCTCGCCCAGCAGAAGCCGAAGAAGCGCCGCTTCGGCAAGAAGTCCCGGTGACCGGAGGCCGCTAGATCACCGGCGGCCGTCCCAGCCGCGTCATGCGCAGGACCGTCGACCAGCGGATCGGGGCGCGGGGGCCCGCCGGGCGGCGGACGCCCTCGGCGAAGCCGGCGAGCCAGGCACCGAGGCCCGGGAGGGAGCGGGTGCGGGCCAGGGTGAGGAGGGTCCAGACGCCGAGGTAGACGGGGACGAGGAGGGCCGGCAGGTTGCGCTTGGCCAGCCAGACGCGGTTGCGGGCGGTCATCCGGTGGTAGACGGCGTGCCGGGCCGGGCTGGTCCTCGGGTGCTGGAGGAGCAGTTCCGGCGCGTAGACGACCTTCCAGCCCGCGTCGAGGGCCCGCCAGGCGAGGTCCGTCTCCTCGTGGGTGAAGAAGAACTCCTCCGGCCAGCCGCCGATCCCGTCGAGCATCCGCATCGACAGGCCGTGGCCGCCGCCGAGGAAGGTCGTCACCTCGCCGCCGCGCATCGGGTCCTTCGCCCCGAGGCGGGGGACGTGGCGGCGCTGGGTCTCGCCGGTCTCGTCCGCGATGCGGAACGAGACCACGCCGAGCGCCGGGTCCTCCGCGTACAGGTCCGCGAGGCGGCGGAAGACGTCCCGGTCGACGAGGAGGCCGTCGTCGTCGAGGTCCACCACCACGTCCACGTCGCCGAAGGAGCGGAGGGTCTCGATCGCGACGTTCCGGCCGCCCGACACCCCCCGGTTCTCGGGCAGTTCGACGCCGGTCACGCCCTCGGGCAGCTCCGGGAGCGTCCCCGTGCCGTTGCCGACGACCACGGTCCGGGCGGCCGGCTCGTCCTGGCCCGCCACGGCGTCGAGCAGCGCCCGCAGCTCGGCCGGGCGCGTGCCCATCGTCAGTACCGCCACACCGATACGCGGTCGCGCCACGGTCCGCTCCGTTCCTCGCAGGCCAAAGGTCCTCGCAGGCCTCGAAGGCCTTTCGGGCCGCGATGCTAGCCGTCCCGCGTCACCTTCCGTTCACCCGGACCACGGATGTCGTGCACCGCGGGGGCGTTCGGAGGGGGAGCGCGGCGAGGAGCGCGACCGCACGGCTCTACGCTGGTTCTCTTCCGTCAGGTTGATCGATCTTCGAAAGGGTGGTCTCCAGGTGCTGGTCGCGGACCGATATCGGCTTCACGTGTGTATCGGCCGGGGCGGCATGGGCGAGGTGTGGCAGGCCACCGACGAGGTCCTCGGCCGGGCCGTGGCCGTGAAGCTGATGCTGGCGAACGCGGCCGACCCCTCCGCGGGCGACCGGTTCCGCCTGGAGGCGCAGACCGCCGCCCGGCTGAGCCATCCGCACGTGGTGGGCGTCTTCGACTTCGGCACGTGGGACGGGAAGCTGTTCCTCGTCATGGAGTTGGTCGAGGGCGACAGCCTCGCCGGGAGCCCCTCCGACCCCCTGGTCCTGCCGCCCGAGCGGGTCGCCGTGGTCGCCGCGCACGCCGCCGCCGGGCTCGCGGCCGCGCACCGGCAGGGCGTGGTGCACCGGGACATCAAGCCGGGGAACCTCCTCATCGACGCCGAAGGCACGGTCAAGCTGGCCGACTTCGGCATCGCCCGCTTCGTCGACGACCCCTCGGCCGCGCTCACGACGACCGGTCAGATCGTGGGCACCGGCCTCTACCTGGCGCCCGAGCGGGCCCTGGGGCAGCCCGCCTCGTCCGCCTCCGACGTGTACTCGCTCGGCTGCGTGCTCTACCAACTGCTCACCGGGAGACCCCCGTTCCGCGCGGACACCGCGACCGCCCTGCTGTACCAGCACATCGACACCCCGCCGGCGCCGCCCGCGCACCTCGGGGTCGCGCTGCCGCCCGAGTTCGAGTCGTACCTGCTGAGCCTGCTGGCGAAGCAGCCGGAGCAGCGCCCCTCGGCGCAGGCCATCGCCGACTGGTTCTCCTCCGGCGCCTGGCGTTCCTACGGGCCGCCCCGGACCGCCCCCTCCCCCGGCCCCCGGCACCACGCCGGGCCCGCGCCCATGCCCCGGCACGTGCCCGCCCCCACCCCGCCGCCGGTGACCGGACCCGGCGCCGCCGCGCCCGCCTCCCGGCGGCGCGAGCGCCCGGCGCCCACCGGCGGACTCGCGGAACTCTCCCGGCGCCGCCCGCGCAAGACGGCCGCCGTGGCCGGGGCCATCGCCTTCGTGGTCTTCCTGATCATCGGCATGGCCTGGCTCTCCTGACACGACCTGGTTCTCCTGACCCGGCCCGGCCCTCCCGACGCCCGCGGCGCGAGCACGGACGGTTCAGTACGGCCTCGGCGCCATCACCAGCGGATCCCCCTCGTCCGCCGGGACCAGCAGACAGCGCGGCGCGCCGGGGTCCGCGGTCGCCCGTACGGTCACCGTCGTCGGCGGGTCGGTCGGCAGCTCGACCGGGAGCGCGGCCCGCCGTTCGCGCCCGAGCACGACCCGGGCGGTCTCCTTGCCGTCGACGAGGACGTCGACGACCGCCGAGTGCCCCGTCTCCACGGTCACGGAGACCGAGTGCCCGAGGTGGTCGATGTGGAAGTGGTGCCGTCGTCTCATGGGTCACCTCCGTCCCTCCCAGGGTAGGTACGGCCCGGCCCTCCCGCCCCTCCCCGCTCCCCCGCCCCGGCGTGCGGGCCCGGGGGCCCGGTGGTCAGATGGACCGGTACGAACCGGCACGGACCCTCACGTACCGGTAGCGCGGAACGGAGCACCCCGCCCATGAGCGACACCCTGCCCTCGTTCGAGGACGCGACGGACTTCGCGAACGCCGACCGGGGCTTCCTCGCCGCCCTCGTCCCCGGCACGGTCACGGACGCCGACGGGCGGACGGTCTGGGACGGCGACGCCTACCGGTTCCTGGAGGCGGACTGCCCCGACACCGCGCACCCCGGCCTCTGGCGGCAGGCGCGGCTCTGCGCCCGGCAGGGGCTCTACGAGGTCACCGGGGGCGTCTACCAGGTGCGGGGCCTCGACCTGTCGAACATGACGCTCGTCGAGGGCGAGCGCGGGGTCGTCGTCATCGACCCCCTCATCTCCACGGAGACCGCCGCCGCGGCCCTCGCGCTCTACCGGGAGCACCGCGGCGACCGCCCGGTCACCGGCCTGATCTACACCCATTCGCACGGCGACCACTTCGGCGGCGCCCGGGGCGTCCTCCCGGACGGCACCGAGGAGGGCGTGCCCGTCCTCGCCCCGGCCGGCTTCCTGGAGCACGCCGTCAGCGAGAACGTGTACGCGGGCAACGCCATGACCCGCCGGGCGAGCTACATGTACGGGGCGAACCTGCCGAAGGCGCCGGACGCCCAGATCGGCACCGGGCTCGGCCAGACGACGTCCACCGGCACCATCAGCCTGATCCCGCCGACCGTGGACGTCACGGAGACCGGCCAGGAGGAGACGGTCGACGGCCTGCGGATCGTCTTCCAGCTCACGCCGGGCACCGAGGCCCCGGCCGAGATGAACTTCCTCTTCCCCGACCTGCGCGCCCTGTGCCTGGCCGAGAACGCCACGCACAACCTGCACAACGTCCTGACCCTGCGCGGGGCGGTCGTCCGGGACGCCCGGATCTGGTCCGCGTACCTCGACGAGGCGATCGAGTACTTCCACGGGCGCCACGACGTCGCCTTCGCCTCCCACCACTGGCCGACCTGGGGCCACGACGAGGTGGTGCGGTTCCTGACCGAGCAGCGCGACCTCTACGCGTACCTGCACGACCAGACGCTGCGGCTGCTCAACGAGGGCCTCACCGCGCCGGAGATCGCCGAGACGATCGAACTGCCGCCCGCGCTCGAACGGGCCTGGCACGCGCGCGGGTACTACGGCTCCCTCAGCCACAACGCGAAGGCGGTCTACCAGCGCTACCTGGGCTGGTTCGACGGCAACGCGGCCCACCTCTGGGAGCACCCGCCGGTCGAGCTCGCCAAGCGGTACGTGGCGGTGGCGGGCGGGCCCGCCGAGACCCTCGGCAAGGCACGCGCGTACGTGGAGGAGGGCGACCTGCGGTTCGCCGCGACCCTCCTGAACCACCTGGTCTTCGCCACCGCGCCGGAGGTCCCCGTGGGCGAGGAGCGCCCGGCGAGCGCGGTCCACGAGGAGGCGAAGGAAGCCCTCGCCGGGGTCTACGAACGGCTGGGGCACGGCTCCGAGAACGGCCCCTGGCGCAACTTCTACCTCACCTCGGCGCAGGAGCTCCGGCAGGGCGTCAGCGGCGAGATGGTCGACATGACCAACCCCGAGATGGCGGCGGCCCTCACCGTCCCGATGCTGGTCGACTCGATCGCCGTCGCGATCGACGGGCCGCGCGCCTGGGACGACGACCTGACGCTCGACCTGGTCCTGACGGACGACCCGGAGGGCGGGCGGCGGCGGCTCACCCTGCACAACGGGGCCCTCACCCACCGGGCGGTCACCGACCCCCGGACGCCCGCCGGGCTCACCCTGACCCTGTCCGGGCCGCAGTTGCTCGGCCTGCTCGCCGGGAAGGGGCCCGAGGAGCTCGGGGTCGGGACGGAGGGCGACCCCGCCCTGCTCGCCCGCCTCCTCTCGTACGTGACGAAGCCCGATCCGCTGTTCCCGATCGTCACGCCGTGAAACCCTTTCTGGGGCCCTAAGGCTCCTCGGAGAGGGCGAACAGGCCCAGGGCCGCGCCCTCTTCGTACGCCCGGCGCAGCTCCTCGTCGCCGAGCGCGTCCCGCAGGGCCCGCTCGCTGCGTCTCCGTGCCGCCGCGGCGGTCGCCGCCGGGCGGTGCTCCTCGCCGAAGACGGAGGTCCGCAGCACGTCCACGGCGCCCAGGAGGTGGGCGGCGGAGACGGGCCGCCCGGTCGTGATCCGCAGCTCCGCGAGGAGTTCGGCCGCGCAGGACGCGCCCGCCGCCGAGCCGAGCGCCAGATGGCCGTGGAGCGCCCGCCGGGCGTGTTCGGCGGCCCGCCCCCGCTCCCCGTCCCAGGCGAGGAGCTCGGCACGCGCGTGGTGCGCCCACGCGTCGGCCCACAGGTCCCGCCCCGCCCAGGCCCGCCGTCCCGTCCGTTCGAGCGGGAGGCGGTCCAGGGCCTCCTGCGCCGCCTCCGGGTCGGTGCGGGCGAGGGCGAGGGCGAGCCCGGCCCAGCACAGTTCACGGCCGGGGCCGAAGTCCGGGGGCTCCGCCGTCAGGACCAGCGCCTCCCGGAACTCGGCCGCCGCCGCGCGCGTGCGCCCCTGGTACAGGGCGGTGGAGCCGCGCAGCTGGGCGAGCAGGCCCAGACAGCGGTCGTCGCCGTCCCGTACGGCCGCCGCCCAGGCCCGGACGAGCAGCGGGTCGGCGTCCTCGGGGCGGCCCGCCTCCAGCTCCAGGTGGGCGGCGAGCCACAGCGCGCGGGGCGGCGGCGGCCCGGGGTGCAGGGCGAGGGCGTGCCGCAGCCGGGTCCGGCCCTCGGCGACCCGCCCGCAGGCCACCCACAGGAACCACAGGGAGACCGCGATCTCGACGGCCGTGCCGGACTCGGCGCCCGGGGACGGCGGCGCGGTCGTGGGGTCCATGGCGGCGGCCAGGTCCGGGAGTTCCCGCAGGGCGAGGTCGCGGGCGTCGAGCTGCCGGCCGCCCTGCCACCGGTCGGCGGCCCGGCGGGCGAGCCCGGCGCACCACCCGCGGTGGCGCAGGACGACGGACCGGCGGTCGCCGCGTTCGGTGAGCCTGCGGGCGCCCACCGCGCGCATGGGGAGCGGCATCCAGTAGCGGGGCGCGTCCTCCTCGCCGTCGAACAGGTCGTCGACGGGCAGGAGTGCGAGGGGGGCGAGCCGGTCGAGGACCTCCCGGACCCGGGACGGAGGGAGCGTGCCGGAGGCGCACACCTCGCGGACGGCGTCGTGGCCGAAGGCGCCCTCGAAGACGGAGAGCCGCTCCCACAGGAGCCGTTCGTCGGGGCCGCAGCGGGCGTATCCGCTCTCGGCGGCGGCGAGCTGACCGGCGGTCACCGGCTCGCCCCACAGCAGCTCGGTCTCCGCGAAGCCCCCCGCGCCGCTCCCCGTACCCCCCGCGCCCGCGCCGCTCCCCGCACCCCCGGCGCTCCCGGCGCCCCCCGTGCCCCCGACGTCCCTGAGGTGTCCGATGTGCCGGACGCGTCCGGTCGCGCCGACGGCCGGATCTCCGGCCGGACGACCGGGCGGGCGTCCGTTCCCCCGCGAGTGCCTCGCCATCCCCACCCTTCCCTCGTGTACGCGCGCGCGTGGGGTGTGGTGCCCCGGACCGTCGTGTCCGGGAGCCGTTCCACGGGCCGTGCCCGCGCGCCGTGTCCGCGCGTTGTGCCCGACGTCATGGCCAAGGCCGCCGTCACGGGATTGAATGCACGTGCCCCGGTGGACATCCTGGTGCTCCTCGGAACCCGGAGGCGGGGTTTTCCGGGGATCGGCCAAGGAGGCACATGGATACCGGGGAATCCGTCCTGGGAGAGGCGGATCTGGCGCTGATCCACGCGTTGCAGATGGCTCCGCGCGCCAGCTGGACGCAGCTCTCGGCCGTCCTGGAGGCGAGCCCCGACACCCTCGCCCGGCGCTGGGAGCACCTCAGCGGCAAGGGCTACGCCTGGAGTTCCCTGCTCGCCGCCCGGCACGGCAAGGAGGCCACCCTGTACGCGTGGGTGGAGCTGGAGTGCGTCGCCGGGGCCATCGAGGCCACCGCGGGCGAGCTCTCGGAGGACCCCTGCACCCTCGGCGTCCACCAGGTGACCGGCGACGCCGACCTGGTGCTGCTCGTCGCCTCCCCGGACCTCTACGCCCTCGACGCCTACCTCGCCGGACGGGTGCGGCGGCTGCCGGGGGTGCTCCGGTGCCGCGCGCAGGTCGTCACGCGGCTGCACAACCGCCCGTACCGGTCGCGGATCGACCAGCTCACCCCCGTCCAGATCCAGCTCCTCACCGAGCTGACGGGCGGGGAGCGGCGGGGCCGGGCCCACGCGCGCGCGTACCCGCACGTCACCGACCTGGACCGGCGGATCGTCGCGGAGCTGGCGGGGGACGCCCGCCGCAGCGCCGCCGAGCTCGCCCGGCAGTGCGGCACGAGCGAGTCGACGGTACGGCGCAGGCTGGACGTCCTGGCGACGGCCGGCGCCTTCCACCACCACTGCCTGCCCGCGCCGCGGTTCTCCGGGCGCCCGGTGTGGGCGCTGGTCACGGCGGACATCCCGCCCGTCGAGGTGCCGGAGACGGTCGCCGCGCTCGGCCGGCTGCGCCAGACCCGGCTGATCACCTCGGTCACCGGGCCGCACAACCTGGCGCTCGCGATGTGGCTCCGTACCGTCGACGAGCTGCACGAGGTGACGGCGGCGCTCGTCCGGGCCGCGTCGGCGCTGCGGATCACGGGCACCTCGCTCTCGCTGCGCACGCACAAGATCGGGGCGCAGGTCCTGGGCCCGGACGGCCGGCGGACGCACCACGTGCGCCCGGAGGACACGGCCTGAGGGGCCCGGGCCCGGGGGACGCGGGGCCCGGGTCCTCAGGCCGGGCGGGACGCCTTGACCGAGTACATCAGCGGGACGCGGGGGCGGTCCGCCGGGAAGCGGTAGTAGCCGTCCTCGTGCCGCTGGAGCGTGCCGTAGCGGGGGAAGAGCGAGACGTCGTGCTCGTGCAGGAAGTCGATCCGCAGGCCCGCCCGCGCGAGCGCCGTGACGACCTCGCCGACCGGGTGCACCCACTCCACGCTGCGGTTGTGGACGGTGGTGGCGTCGAGGTCGGCGTACGTGCCCGGGGTGGTGTCCACCCACGGGTCGCGGACGAAGTAGTCGTGCACGATCCGGCTGCCGGTCTCGTCGTCGAGCGAGTCGGTCAGCGGGTGGAACTCGGCCAGGTAGAGGAAGCCGCCGGGGGCGACGAGGGAGGCGGCGGTCTCCGCCCAGCGCTCGATGTCGGGCAGCCAGCACAGCGCCCCGCCGCCGGTGTAGACGACGTCGTACGAGCCGTCGGGGACGGCCCCGGCCGCGTCGTACACGTCGGCGGCGACGAAGGCGGCCCGCTCCTGGGTGAGGCCGAGGTCGGCGGCGAGCGAGCGGGCGGTCTCGACGGCCGGTTCGGAGAAGTCCAGGCCGACGACGTGGGCGGCGCCCCGCCGGGCCCAGGAGAGGGTGTCCAGGCCGATGTGGCACTGGAGGTGGAGCAGGGTGCGGCCGGTGACGTCCCCGACCTCCGCCAGCTCGAAGTCCCGCAGGGCGTCCTTGCCCGCGCGGAAGGCGTCGAGGTCGTAGAAGGAACCGGCCGCGTGGATGGGGACGCGCTCGTCCCAGCGCGCGCGGTTGGCCTCGCGCCAGTCCTCGGGGGTCGGAGAGTACATGTCGGCGAGGTTATCCACAGGCTGCGGAGCACGCGACCCGGTTGTCCGCCGCCCGGAGCATGATGGGTGCCATGACTGAGAGCAAGAAGGTCCCGAGCCCCGACGCGCCCCTCTGGGAGCAGCGCTTCCGCGCGCCCCGCGTCTCCCTGCCCGACTGGGCCGAGGAGGCGCCGGACCGCTCGCTGTTCGTGTCCAACGCGACGGGGACGTACGAGCTGTACGCGTGGGACCGGGCGACCGGGGAGCAGCGGCAGGTGACGGACCGGCCGAACGGGACGACGGACGGGACGCTGTCCCCGGACGGCGAGTGGATCTGGTGGTTCGCGGACACCGACGGGGACGAGTTCGGGGTGTGGATGCGGCAGCCGTTCGCGGGCGGCGCGGACGAGCCGGCCGTGCCGGACCTGGCCCCCTCCTATCCGGCCGGGCTCGCCATCGGCCGGGAGGGCACGCTCGTGGTGGGCCGCTCCACGGACGAGGACGGCTCGACGGTCCACCTCGTACGGCCCGGGGCCGGCGCCCCGGTCGAGATCTACCGGCACCGGGAGTCGGCCGGGGTCGGCGACCTGTCGTACGACGGCTCGCTGGTCGCGGTCGAGCACACCGAGCACGGGGACGCGATGCACTCGGCGCTGCGGGTCCTGCGCGCCTCGGACGGGAGCGTGGTCGCGGAGCTCGACGACACCAAGGACGGCACGGAGGAGCTGGGGCTCACGGTCCTGGGCTTCGCCCCGGCCGCCGGGGACACCCGGCTGCTCGTCGGCCACCAGCGGCGCGGGCGCTGGGAGCCGATGCTGTGGGACGTGGCGACGGGCGCCGAGACCGATCTGCGGCTCGACCTGCCGGGCGACGTGTCGGCGGAGTGGTACCCGGACGGCTCGGGCCTGCTGGTCGTGCACGGCTTCGAGGCCCGCAGCGAGCTGTGGCGGTACGAGGTCGCCACCGGCGCCCTGGTGCGGGTGGAGACCCCGGCCGGTTCGGTGTCGAGCGCGACGGCCCGGCCGGACGGCAGCGTGGAGTACCTGTGGTCCTCGGCCGCCGAGCCGCCGGTGGTGCGCTCCACGGACGGCGGGGTCGTCCTCGACCCGCCCGGCCCGAAGGCGCCGCCGTCGCTGCCGGTGGAGGACGTGTGGGTGGAGGGGCCCGGCGGCAGGGTCCACGCGCTCGTGCAGCGCCCGGCGGAGGGCGAGGGCCCGTTCCCGACGGTCTTCGAGGTGCACGGCGGCCCGGCCTGGCACGACAGCGACGCCTTCGCCTCGGGCCCGGCGGCCTGGCTGGACCACGGATACGCGGTGGTGCGGGTCAACTACCGGGGCTCGACGGGATACGGCCGGGAGTGGACGGACGCGCTGAAGCACCGGGTCGGCCTGATCGAGCTGGAGGACGTCGAGGCGGTCCGGGAGTGGGCGGTGACGAGCGGGCTCGCGGACCCGGAGCGGCTGGTCCTCTCCGGCGGCTCGTGGGGCGGCTATCTGACGCTCCTCGGGCTCGGCACCCGGCCGGACGCCTGGGCGGTCGGCCTGGCGGCGGTCCCGGTCGCGGACTACGTGACGGCGTACGAGGACGAGATGGAGGCCCTCAAGGCGTTGGACCGCACGCTCCTGGGCGGCTCGCCGGAGGAGGTGCCCGAGCGGTACGAGGCCTCGTCGCCGCTGACGTACGTGGACGCGGTGAAGGCCCCGGTGCACATCTCGGCCGGGGTCAACGACCCGCGCTGCCCGATCCGGCAGATCGACAACTACGTCGACCGGCTCGCGGCCCGGGGCGCGGTCCACGAGGTGTACCGGTACGACGCGGGCCACGGCTCCCTGGTGGTGGAGGAGCGGATCAAGCAGGTCGCCCTGGACCTGGCGTTCGCCGCGAAGCACCTGGGGACCCGGCCGGTCTAGGGCGTGTCCGGCCCCGATCCGCCGGACGGGTCCCGGTCGGGCACCCGGGCGACGGGGGGCCGAGCGGCCTTGCGTACCGTGGGGGGCGTGTACCGGTTCCTGAGAACTCCCCGCTGGTGGGGGATCAACCTCTTCGTCCTCCTCGCGATCCCGTTCTGCGTCTTCATGGGGACCTGGCAGCTGGGGAAGTTCGAGGACCGCGTCGACACCCACCAGGAGGCGGAGCGGCGGCCCGCCCCGAGCACGGCGGGGGCCGAGCCGCTGGACTCGCTGCTGCCGGTGGACAAGGAGACGTCGGGCCGCACGGCCGAGGCGCGCGGCCGGTTCGGGGACCAGTTCCTCGTCCCGGGCCGCGAGCTGGACGGCCGGAGCGGGGCGTACGTCCTGACGCTGCTGCGGACGGACGGCGGCCGGTCGCTGCCGGTGGTCCGGGGCTGGCTCCCCGAGGGCGCCCGGGCGCCCGCCCCGCCGTCCGGCGAGGTCACGGTGGTGGGCGCGCTCCAGGCCTCGGAGAACCAGGGGTCGAAGGGCGTCCGCGCGGCGGGCGGCCTGCCCGAGGGGCAGCTCGGCATGATCAGCGCGGCGTCCCTGGTGAACGTGGTGACGGACGACGTCTACGACGCCTGGATCACCCTCACGGACTCCCCCGCCGGCCTCACGCCGGTCCCGGCGGCGGCCGCCGCGGGCACGGGCCTGGACGCGAAGGCGTTCCAGAACCTGGGCTACACGGCGGAGTGGTTCGTCTTCGCCGGCTTCGTGCTCTTCATGTGGTTCCGCCTGGTGCGCCGCGAGGCGGAGGCCTCCCGGGACGAGGCGCTGGGCCTGTCGGGCGCGTGAAGGCCGTGGGGCACGTGAGGGCGTGAAGGCCGTGGGCACGTCAGACCCGTAGCCCCGTAGCCCCGCAGCCCCGTAGCCCCGTAAGAACTGGGGCACGGTAAGCCCCGTAGCCCCGTAGGAGACGTCCTGGAGGCCACGTAAGGCCCGTGTCCCCGCAGGAAGCGCGAGAGCCCCCGGCCCCGGTGATCCGGGGCCGGGGGCTCTCCCGGGCTCAGGAGGCGCCGAGGAGTCCGGTGCGGTAGACGGTGCCGGAGCAGGCGCCGGGGACGACGGCCGACAGCGAGGGGCCGCCGGGCTCCGCGGTGTGGCTGACCACGACGCTGCCGTCCGCCGGACCGCCGTCCTCCAGGAGCAGCTGGGCCGCCGGGCCGCCGTCGACCGCCGGGCCCGGCTCCGGGCTGCCGCCCGAGCCGCCGGGGCCCGGGCCCCCGCTGGGGTCGGGGTCGGTCGTGGGCTCGGTCGGGGTGGGCGTCGGGGGCGGCGTGGTCGGCGGTTCGACGGGCGTGGTCGGCGTCGGGGTGGGGGTGGTCCCGGTCGTCGGGCAGGTCTCGCTCGGCACCCAGACGAACTTCACCTCGTAGGAGCCGTTCGGCTTCAGGAGGAGCCGGGAGGACTCCTGCGAGGAGCCGAGCGGGTCGCCGGAGGCGTGCCGGACCACCGAGATGCGTCCGGGGTCGGCCGCTCCCCGGGCCTCGAAGCCGACGGTGCCGGCGCCGTCCACGACGCAGGGGGTGCCGGAGACGTTGACGACGCGGAAGCTGCCGTACACCTTGCCCTCGGCGTCGGGGCCGCCGGCCTGCGCGCCGCCGGAGCCGAGCTGGCCGGACGTGCAGCGGGCGGCGCCGGGGCCGGCTCCCTGGACGTCTCCCGGGGCCTCGCCGGAGGCCTCGGCGCCCGGCCGCTCCGGCTTGCCGGAGGAGCCGTCCGCCCCGCCCTCCGCGCCGTCCTGGCTCGGGGAGACGCTGCTCGCGGGGGGCTTGGAGCTCTGGCCGCCCTCGACGCCGGTCTCGGTGCCGGTGCCGCCCTGGGCCTCCTCGCCGTGGCCGGCGTTCACGGGGCTGGCGGCGGTGGTCCCCTCCGAGGAGGCGACGTGCACGAAGGCGGGCACGGCCGTTCCGATGAGGACCGCGGCGGCCGCGGCGCCCACGACGGCCTGCCGCTTGCGGGCGCGCCGGGCGGGCACGGCACGGCGCAGGTGCTCCAGCGAACCGAGGGAGGGTTCCAGTCCTTCCACGGCGCCCCGGAGCATCCGCCGCAGCGCCAGCTCCTCGTCCCCGTCGCCGTTGCCGGGTCCGGGCTCGATGTTCACCATGCGCTGTCCACTCAGATCGTCGCGTTCGTCTCGGGCACGGGGCCCGGGGCCCCGGGTGACCTTACGGCCCCCGGCGCCCGTCCCGTGTCCCTCGGATCCCCCGTGGTCGTCGGCGCCCGTGCCGCGCCCCGTGGCGTCGCCGGAGCCCTCCGCGGTGCCGGGATCCCCGGCGCCGGCCCCGCGTTCCTCGGGTTCCCCGTGCTCCTCCGCGTGGTCCCCGGCGCCCGTCCCGTGGTCGTCGGGGGCGCCGTGGTCGCGGCCCTCGGGGCTCACGCCCTCCTCCGGGGCGGTCCCGTCCTCGGGGGCCCCGGCCCGCTCGCCGCGCGCCCCGCTCACGACGTCGCTCCCATCGCGACGCGCAGGGCCGCCATGCCCCGCGAGCCGTACGCCTTCACCGAGCCCAGGGATATCCCCAGCGTCTCGGCGACCTGGACCTCGGTCATGTCCGCGAAGTACCGCAGGACGAGGACCTCGCGCTGCCGCCGCTGGAGCCCGCGCATCGCCTTGATCAGGTCCTCGCGCTCCAGCTGGTCGTACGCCCCCTCCTCCGCGCTGGCCATGTCCGGCATCGGCTTCGAGAGGAGCTTGAGGCCGAGGATGCGGCGGCGCAGCGTGGACCGGGAGAGGTTCACGACGGTCTGGCGCAGGTAGGCGAGCGTCTTCTCCGGCTCACGGACCCGCTTGCGGGCCGAGTGGACGCGGATGAACGCCTCCTGGACCACGTCCTCGCAGGAGGCCGTGTCGTCGAGGAGCAGCGCGGCGAGTCCGAGGAGCGACCGGTAGTGGGCGCGGTAGGTCTCGGTGAGGTGGTCGACGGTGGTGCCGACGGCCGGGGCGCCCTCGCCGCTCGTGCGGGGCGCGGGGATGCCGTCCACCCGGGGGGACCGGGAACCGGTGGTCACGGGGGCGATCACCGGCATTCCGCCGGGAGCCCGCGGGCGCCGGAAGGGGGCGACGACGGAGCCGCGCACGGAGCCGGCGACGCCGCTCCGTACGGGGAGCAACGCCGTGCCCGCGCCGCGCAGCGGGGCGATGGTCGCGATGTCGAGTACCTCTGCCACGCCTGTTGGACACGCCTACCCCCGGCAGGGTTGTACGCGCTCGCCGTCCTTTTCGACGGCGGGTTGTTCGTCCTCATGCGTAACCGTTCTCCCCCGATGCCCCGGTTTCACCGCGCGCCCGGCGCCACACGCCCACGGGTGCCCGCAGAGACGCGCCCCACCCAACTACCGGTTGCAGCAAGGGGGAAATGCATCGTCGTCCAGGAGATCATCGCAGTTCAAGGGGTATCTGGCGCCTAATTGCTCACAGGTCGTTCACAGATCACACAAATCCATGACACACGACTCCCCCCGGACGGGCGGCCGCGGGACCGCCGTCCGGGGGGAGTCGCGAGAAGCCGGGGAACCCGGGCGGGATCAGCGCCCGGTGCCCCCGTAGACCACGGCCTCGTCCGAGTCGCTGTCCAGGCCGAAGGCGGTGTGGACGGCGCGCACGGCCTCGTTGACGTCGTCGGCGCGGGTGACGACCGAGATGCGGATCTCGGAGGTCGAGATCAGCTCGATGTTCACCCCGGCGTCGGAGAGCGCCCGGAAGAAGTCCGCGGTGACGCCCGGGTTGGTCTTCATGCCGGCGCCGACCAGGGAGATCTTGCCGATCTGGTCGTCGTAGCGCAGCGAGTCGAAGCCGATCGTGCCCTTCGCCTTCTCCAGGGCGTCGATGGCCTTGCGGCCCTCGGCCTTGGGAAGGGTGAAGGAGATGTCCGTGAGGCCGGTGGAGGCGGCGGACACGTTCTGGACGATCATGTCGATGTTGATCTCGGCGTCCGCGACGGCCCGGAAGATGGCCGCGGCCTCGCCCGGCTTGTCCGGCACGCCGACGACGGTGATCTTCGCCTCGGAGGTGTCGTGGGCGACACCCGAGATGATGGCCTGCTCCACCTTCTGGGCTCCTTGCGGTTCGTTGCTGACCCACGTGCCCTGGAGTCCGGAGAAGGACGAGCGGACGTGGATCGGGATGTTGTAGCGGCGCGCGTACTCGACGCAGCGGTGCAGCAGCACCTTGGAGCCGGAGGCGGCGAGCTCCAGCATGTCCTCGAAGGAGATCCAGTCGATCTTCTTCGCCTTCTTCACCACGCGCGGGTCGGCGGTGAACACGCCGTCGACGTCGGTGTAGATCTCGCAGACCTCGGCGTCGAGGGCGGCGGCGAGCGCCACGGCGGTGGTGTCGGAGCCGCCGCGGCCCAGGGTGGTGATGTCCTTCTTGTCCTGGGACACGCCCTGGAAGCCGGCGACGATGGCGATGTTGCCCTCGTCGAGGGCGGTGCGGATCCGGCCCGGCGTGACATCGATGATGCGCGCCTTGTTGTGGACCGAGTCGGTGATGACACCGGCCTGGCTGCCGGTGAACGACTGGGCCTCGTGGCCCAGGTTCTTGATCGCCATGGCCAGCAGGGCCATGGAGATCCGCTCCCCGGCGGTCAGCAGCATGTCGAACTCTCGCCCGGAAGGAATCGGGGATACCTGTCCGGCGAGATCGATCAGCTCGTCCGTCGTGTCGCCCATCGCGGAAACCACGACGACCACCTGGTGGCCGTTCTTCTTGGCGTCCACGATCCGCTTGGCGACGCGCTTGATGCCTTCGGCATCGGCAACGGAGGAGCCTCCGTACTTCTGCACGACAAGGCCCACGTGCGCTCCTCGCTCAGTCTGTGCCGCAGCCGGCGCTGCGATCGGCTCAGTCTAACGAGCGACTCGAAAACGCCTACGAGGTATCGCATGGTGAGACGACCGGCTCACCACGTGATCACCCGCCCGAAATGCCCCGGATGACCCCCGGCGCTCGGCGGACGCGGCCCTCAGTGCTTCAGCGAGCGCAGTCCCAGCGGTCCCGCGATCTCCTGGATCATGACCCGGCCCGCCTCCTCGGCGAGGTCGTCCTCGGTCAGGTCCTCGTCGGTGTCGAGGCCGTCCAGGGCCGCGAGCGGCTGGTCGAGGCGGACGTGGGCGACCAGGGACTGGAGGGCGCGGAGGGTGGCCGAGGCGGTCGGGCCCCAGTTGGAGAAGTACGAGAACTGCCACCACCACAGGGCCTCGCTGGTCCGGCCCGCCCGGTAGTGGGCCAGGCCGTGGCTCAGGTCGGCGACGATGTCGGCCAGGTTGTCCGAGATCCGGGCCGGGACCGGGGCCTTGCGCGGCTCGTACGGGTCGAAGACCTCCGAGAAGACGTCGACCGGGTCCAGGAGGGCGGCGAACCGCTCGCGCAGGTCGTCCGCGTCCGGCTCCGGACCGGTGTCCGTCTCGTAGCGCTCGTCCGGGACGATGTCCTCGTGCGCGCCGAGCCGGCCGCCCGCCAGGAGGAGCTGGGAGACCTCCAGGAGCAGGAAGGGCACCGTGCTGCCCGGCTCGTCGCCCTTGGCCACCTCGGTGGTCGCGACGATGAAGCTCTCGATGGAGTCGGCGATCTGGACCGCGAAGTCGTCGGGGTCCTGCGTGACGGAGTGCAAGGTGGGGTCAGACATGGGACTGCCTTCCTCGGAGCACCCACGCGTGGGCTAGGGGGTGTCTTGTCGATCGGGCCGGATCGGGGAGCGGTGTCCGGTGCCGTGCCTCGCAAGGCGGAGGAGGGAGGCATGGCGGTGGGGGCACCTCCCGTGCCCGAAGGGCTACGGGGGACATGGCGAGTGACGACGACGCGGCGAGGTGCGGTGCCGGGCGCCGCGAGCCCGGCCCGATCGACAAGACACCCCCTGGGTCGTCACACATCCAGCAGCCTCCGGCCCTCGAAGGCGCGGCCCAGGGTCACCTCGTCCGCGTACTCCAGGTCGCCGCCGACCGGGAGGCCGCTCGCGAGCCGGGTGACCCGCAGGCCCATGGGCTTGATCATCCGCGCCAGGTACGTCGCGGTGGCCTCGCCCTCCAGGTTCGGGTCGGTGGCGAGGATCAGCTCGGTGACCGCGCCGTCCGCGAGCCGCGCGAGCAGCTCGCGGATGCGCAGGTCGTCCGGGCCGACGCCCTCGATGGGGCTGATCGCACCGCCGAGGACGTGGTAGCGGCCGCGGAACTCCCGCGTCCGCTCGATCGCCACGACGTCCTTGGGCTCCTCGACCACGCAGATGACGGTCAGGTCCCGGCGCGGGTCCCGGCAGATGTTGCACTGCTCCTGCTGTGCCACGTTGCCGCAGACCGCGCAGAACCTGACCTTCTCCTTGACCTCCAGGAGCGCGTGCGCGAGCCGCCGGACGTCCGTCGGCTCCGCCTGGAGGACGTGGAAGGCGATCCGCTGCGCGCTCTTGGGACCGACGCCGGGCAGCCTGCCCAGTTCGTCGATGAGGTCCTGAACCACGCCTTCGTACAACGGAACGCCCTTCTCGGGTGTGCTTGATTCTTACGGTAGTGGCTGGGGCCGGACCTTAGAACCCCGACGGAAGCGGTGCTGCGGACGGGCCCCGGGCGGGGGTCTCAGAAGCCGAGGCCCGGCATGCCGCCCATGCCCTGCGCCAGCGGGCCCAGCTTGGCCTGCTGGAGCTGCTGCGCGTTGTCGTTGGCGGCCTGCACGGCGGCGACGATCAGGTCGGCCAGCGTCTCGGTGTCCTCCGGGTCGACCGCCTCGGGGTCGATCACCAGGCCGCGCAGCTCGCCGGAGCCGGTCACGGTCGCCCTGACCAGGCCGCCGCCCGCCTGTCCCTCGACCTCGGTCGCGGCGAGCTCCTCCTGCGCCCGGGCGAGGTCCTGCTGCATCTTCTGGGCCTGCTGGAGAAGCTGCTGCATGTTGGGCTGGCCACCACCGGGAATCACGGTCACTCCTGAGGGTCGGTACGGCTGACCGGTGCGCCCGGTCAATATGTCTGGCTCGGTACGCCGAGCCTACGTGGTCCCCGCCCACCCTGCCTCCATCACTCTTTCGAGTGAGAAACTGCGGACTCCTCTACCTGATCAACACCCTCTTGCGGGCGGAAATCCTGGGATTCCGGGTCCATCGCCCTCCATTCGGCGGTAGGAAGGGCAGGCACCACGTGCACCGCACGCCACAGGAGGACACGAGCGACACGAGCGCCGGGCCGAACGGGCGCGCCGAGCTGAACAGAGCTGAGCCGAACAGAGGAGTCCCCCGGTGAGCCAGCAGCCGGAGATGCAGCCGCCCGGGCATCCCGGGGGAGACGTCCGCCCCGATCCGACCGGCAGTGATCTGACCGGCAGGCCCTTCCCCCTGGGGGACTGGGGCGAGCCGGCCGAGCGGCTCGACGAGCTGTACCGCTGGGTGGAGGGCAATGCCCTCAGGACCGCCGAGTGGTACCTCGCCGACCGGGTCTGGAAGCGCCGCGCGGCCCGGCTCCTGCGGATCGGCACCACCGTCGGGGTGATCGCGGGCGCCGCGCTGCCGCTGCTCGACCTGACCGGGGTGGCGGCGGGCACGGCCGGCTGGGGCTATCTGTCGCTGCTGCTCGGCGCCGCCTGCATGGCCTGCGACCGGTACTTCGGGGTGACGTCGGGCTGGATAAGGGACGTGGCGACGGCGCAGGCGGTGCAGCGGCGGCTCCAGGCGCTCCAGTTCGACTGGGCCTCGGAGAGCGTCCGGGAGGTCCTGGGGCCCACGGAGGGTACCGCCAGCGAGGCGGCCGAGCGCTGTCTGGGCGTGCTGCGCCGCTTCTCGGAGGACGTGACGGAGCTGGTGCGGGCGGAGACCGCGGACTGGATGGTCGAGTTCCGCTCGGGTCCGGCGCCGCTCGCGCTCCAGTCGGTCGGCGTGGTGCCGTCCCGGCCGGAGAGCGTGCAGTCGGCGGGCGGCCGCTTCCCGCTGCCGCCGGGCACCCGCCCGAACATGCCGCGCCAGCGGCCCCCGGAGACCCGCTGAGGCCTCTCCGGGGGCGCCGGGCACGACGTCCGGTTCAGCTCAGGATGATCATCGAGCCCTGGGCCAGGCTCCGGGTCGCCGCCGCGTGCAGCCCCAGCCACACGTGCCGCTCCCGGGCGAAGGGCCCCTGGTCGTACGGGGAGGGGCCGACGGCCGGCTCCTCCAGGGCGGTCGGCCGCTCCGGCGGGAGCGGGGGGGCCGGCGGGTTCGCCGGGTCGATGCCGATCACGGGCGCCACGAGCTCCAGCTCCCGCAGCAGCCCGTGCGAGGAGCCGAGCGGCCCGCCGCCCTCCAGGAGCTCGTCGCTGGCGAGCGGCACCGGGAAGTCGACCGGCACGTACGCGCCCGCGTGGTCGTAGTGCCAGACCAGGTGCGACTGCTGGGCGGTCGCCTCGAACATCTCCAGGAGCTGTTCGTAGTCCCCGCCCAGCTCGCCGACGGGCTCGACCGGGAGCCCGTGCACCTGGAGCAGGTAGGCGCGGCGCAGGAAGTGCAGGGCCTCGTAGTCGAAGCCGGCGACGGGGGCGACGTCGCCGGAGAGGCCCGGCATGTACGCGTAGACGGGCACGGTCGGCAGGCCGGAGGCGCTGAGGACGGCGTCGTAGGCGGCGATCTCTTGCGCGAAGGGGTTGTCGGGGCTGTGGCACAGCACGTCGACGAGGGGGACCAGCCACAGGTCACAGGCCAAGGGAGGCTCGCTCTCCGTCAGTTGCAGGGACGGCCAGGGTAGTCGGATCGTCCGACGACGCCCACCCGCTGGGGACCTGCCCCCGGAGACGGGCCCTCAACCCGCCGGGCCCCGCCCTCCCCGGCGTTCCAGGAGCTCCAGCCGGTCCGCCCACTCCAGCGCGTGCGCGTTGTACTCCCGCACGACCGTCACGGCCGCCTCCGCGTCGCCGCGCGTGACCGCGTCGACCAGGTCCACGTGGCCGCCCCACAGCCACCCCAGGAGGTCCCGCTCGGAGCGCAGGTGGGGCACGGAGAAGGCCCAGGCCTGGACGCGGAGGCGGTGCAGGAAGTCCGCGAGGTGGTCGTTGGCGGCGATCAGGCGGCCCAGCTCGCGCCAGTAGCGGATGTCGTAGCCGACGAGGACGTCCAGGTCGCCGGCGCGGGCCGCGCGCGCGGCGGCCTCGCCCCGGCGGCGCACGGAGACGAGCGCGACCCCGATGCCGAGTTCGGGGGCCGGGGGCCGGGCCGGGGCGGCGCGGCGGCGGAAGACGCCCTCGACCACGAGCATCCGGGCCTCGACCATCCGCCGGTAGTCGTCGACGGAGTACTGGTGGACGCGGAAGCCGCGGTGCTGGTCGGAGTCGAGGAGGCCCTGTGCGCAGAGGTCCACGAGGGCTTCGCGCACGGGCGTGGCCGAGACGCCGTACTGCTCCGCGATCTGCTTGACGGTGAACTCCCGCCCGGCCTTGAGACGGCCCGCGAGCACCTCGTCACGCAGCGCGTCCGCGATCTGTTGTCGCAGGGTGTTGCGGGTGACGCCTCCGCTGGCGGGCATGGTGGTGGGTCCCCTCCGTCCGGCTGCGGACACCCTAGTCCAGACGGAGGGAACCTCTCCGGTACGCGTTCGGGCGGTGGTCAGACGGTGTGCTCGTCGGCCACCGAGAGGGCCGCGTCCAGGGCCGCGAGGCCCTCCTTGGCCTCCGCCTCGGAGACGTTGCAGGCGGGGACGGCGTGGGTGCGGTTCATGTTCACGAAGGGCCACAGGCCGTTCTTCTTCGCGGCGGCGGCGAAGGCGGCCATCGGCGCGTTGGCCTCGCCGGACGCGTTGTACGGGACGAGCGGCTCGCGCGTCTCCCTGTTCCGGACCAGGTCGAGCGCCCAGAAGACGCCGAGGCCGCGGACCTCGCCGACCGAGGGGTGGCGCTCGGCCAGCTCGCGCAGGCCGGGGCCGAGGACGGTCTCGCCGATGTGAGCGGCGTGCTCGACGACCTTCTCGTCCTCCATCACCTGGATGGTGGCGACGGCGGCGGCGCAGGCCAGCGGGTGGCCGGAGTAGGTCAGGCCGCCGGGGTAGGGGCGCTTGTCGAAGGTGGCGGCGATCTCGGCGCCGATGGCGACGCCGCCGAGCGGCACGTAGCCGGAGTTGACGCCCTTGGCGAAGGTCAGCAGGTCGGGCACGACGTCGAAGTGCTCGGCGGCGAACCACTTCCCGGTGCGGCCGAAGCCGGCCATGACCTCGTCCAGGACGAGGACGATGCCGTACCTGTCGCAGATCTCGCGGACGCCGGGGAGGTAGCCGGGCGGCGGGGTCATGATGCCGGCGGTGCCGGGGACGGTCTCCAGGATGATCGCGGCGATCGTCGCCGGACCCTCGAAGGCGATCGTGTCCTCCAGGTGCTGGAGGGCCCGCGCGCACTCCTCCGCCTCGGTGGTGGCGTAGAAGGGCGAGCGGTAGAGGAACGGCGCCCAGAAGCGCACGACGCCCGCGGAGCCCGTGTCGGAGGCCCAGCGGCGCGGGTCGCCGGTCAGGTTGATGGCGGTGGAGGTGGCGCCGTGGTACGAGCGGTAGGCGGAGAGCACCTTGGTGCGGCCGGTGTGCAGCCGGGCCATGCGGACGGCGTTCTCGACGGCCTCGGCGCCGCCGTTGGTGAAGAAGATCTTGTCCAGGTCGCCCGGGGTGCGCTCGGCGATGAGGCGTGCGGCCTCGGAGCGGACGTCCACGGCGAAGGCGGGCGCGAAGGTGGCGAGCTTCCCGGCCTGCTCCTGGATCGCGGCGACGACCCGGGGGTGCTGGTAGCCGATGTTGGTGTAGACGAGGCCGCTGGTGAAGTCGAGGTAGCGGTTGCCGTCGTAGTCCCAGAAGTACGAACCCTCGGCGCCGGCGACGGCGAGCGGGTCGATCAGGCCCTGGGCGGACCAGGAGTGGAACACGTGGGCGCGGTCGGCGGCCTTGACGGCGGCTCCGGCCCGCGGATCGGGTGCGGCGTGAGGGGTCATGCGGCCGAGGGTAAGGAACCGCAGGTGGGAAGGGCCATGGCCATCTTGTCCATCGAGACCGGGAGGGACGCGACACGTTGTTCTCCCGGCGTCCCCCGAGTCCTCCCGCGCGCTCCCCGCTCCTTCCCCATTGACAGTATCCTGTCGAAATGACAGTCTACTGTCATGACAAACGAGAGCGGCACCCGCATCGTCCACCTCGCCGTCTACGACACCCTCGCGGACTGGGAGACCGGCCACGCCACGGCCTGGCTCGCCCGCGCGGGACACACGGTCAGGACCGTCGGCGCGGTCGCCGGCGAGCCCGTCACCACGATCGCCGGGATCCGGATCGTCCCCGACCTCGCGCTCGAAGACCTCCGCCCCGAGGACAGCGCCCTGCTGATCCTGCCGGGGGCCGACAAGTACGACGAGGGCGACGAGCTGGCCCCCTTCGCCGCCAAGGCCCGCGCCTTCCTCGACGCCGGGGTCCCGGTCGCCGCGATCTGCGGCGCCACGGCGGCCCTGGCCCGCGAGGGCCTGCTCGACGACCGCCGCCACACCAGCGCGGTCTCCTTCTACCTGGCCGCCACCGGCTACAAGGGCGCCGAGCACTACGTCGAGGCGGACGCGGTGCGGGACGGCGACCTCATCACGGCGGGCCCGACCGAGCCGGTCGCCTTCGCCCGCGAGATCTTCGCCCGCCTCGGGGCGTACGAGGGGAAGCGGGACGCCTGGTTCCGTCTCTTCCACGACTCGGACCCGGCGGCCTTCGCCGAACTGAACGGATGAGCCGCGAGGAGCAGGACGCCCTGTCCCGCACGGCCCTGGGCGTCTTCCGGCTGAACGGCCAGTTCCTCGCGGTCTCGGAGAAGCTGGCCGAGCCGGCGGGCCTGACCGCCGCCTGGTGGCAGGTCCTCGGGGCCGTACTCCCCGAGCCCCTGCCGGTCGCCGGGATCGCCCGCGCCATGGGCATCACCCGGCAGAGCGTCCAGCGCGTGGCCGACCTCCTCGTACGGGAGGGCCTGGCGTCCTACGAGCCGAACCCGGCCCACCGCCGCGCCAAGCTCCTCGCCCCCACGGACGCGGGCCGGGCGGCGGTCCGCCGCGTCGACCCGGGCCACGCGGAGCTCGCGGCGCTGCTCCGGCGCGAGCTGGGCGGCCAGGACGCCTTCGACGAGACCGTACGGGTCCTGGAGCGGCTCTCCCGGGCCCTCACGGCTCTGGAGGGGTTTGCGCCGGGAGCAGCGGACGCCGCTCCATCAGCTCCGTGACGGCGCTCCTCAGGAGCAGCGGATGCACGAACCGGTCGGGCCCCGTGGGCGGACACCGCCACGCGAGCGGCCAGGTCCGACCGGTCAGCGCGGGCACGGGTACGTAGCTCACGTGCGCGGGCCCGGCACTGAACCGGGTCACCCCGCGCGGCCACGACTTGTGGGACGTCGTCCCCGGCGGCACCAGGAAGTAGACCCCGCGCCGCCCGTTCGCCTCGATGACGACCGGCCCCGGATCGCCGCCGGTGAGCGCCTCCATCCAGTCGGCCAGCCGACGCCCGTCCTCACCGTCCACTCGAACGGCGTCGAATTGTACGCCGGCCTTACGGAGTTGGAATCCGGAAACTGGAATCCAGTCGACGTTTACTTCCCGATTCTCTTCAATCACGGAGACATGTTCCCGCGCCGGCGCTAGCGTTTTCCACGACTGCTGACGGTGCGTCGGCATTCCGTCGAACTGCGTCAACGCAGCTTGAATGCAGTCGAATTGGGCGGGGAGCATTTGAGACCGGTTGAGACCGGTTGAGTTCGAATGGGGAGCACGATGGCCCGAGTGGAGCACAGGGAACCGGTGGGTCCGGCGGCGCGGATGGCGGCGTCGCTGGCCAAGAGAATGCGCACGAAGAAAGGAATGACGCAGGAACGGCTCGGCAAGGAGATGGGTTATACCGGCGCGGCGATCAGCGCGATGGAGCGGATGATCCAGCCGGTGAGCGACGAAATGCTGGCGCAACTCGAACAGGCGCTGAGCAACGGGACGGGCGTCTTCGAGGAGCTGCGGGAACTCGTACGGCTGGAGAAACTGCCGGAGCAGTTCCGTGGGTACGCGCCGATCGAACAGAAGGCGGTGGCGCTGTGGCTGTATGCCGATCATGTCGTCCACGGCCTCTTCCAGACGGAGGCGTACGCGCGGGCGCTGATCGCGGGAAGCTATCCGGAGCCCACTCCGGAGCGGGCCGAGGAGCTGGTCGTCGGACGGATGGCACGGAAGGCTCTGTTCGACCGCAAGCCGGTGTGCGAGATCGAACTCGTCCTCGACGAGTCAGTACTGAAGCGCCCGATCGGGGACGCAGAGGTCATGCGCGAACAGCTGGCCTACCTGGCGGAGTGCGCGCGCAGGAAGAACGTGAACCTTCAGGTGCTACCGATGGACGCGGGGCTGAGCGGGGAGTACGCGGGTGACCGGGGAGATCTGAACATCGTGGAGACCCCGGCCCACGACCATGTGACCTACCTGGAGATCCAGGGCGAGAGCCTACTGATCACCGACCGGGCGAAGGTGAGTACGCACCGGCAGCGATATGCGAAGATCCGGGCACAGGCCCTGGATCCGCGCCGGTCGCTGGGCGTCATCGAGGAGTTGGCGGGAGTACGGAGATGAACGACACCCTGCAGTGGTTCAAGTCCAGCTACAGCGACGGCGGTGGCGGCAACTGCATCGAGGTGGCCTTCGACTGGCGCAAGTCCTCGTACAGCGACAGCAGCGGCGGCAACTGCATCGAGGTCGCCACCTGCGCGCACGCCGTGCACCTGCGGGACTCCAAGCAGCAGGACGGCGGGCCCACGTTCGCCGTGGAGCCCGCCGCCTGGTCCGCGTTCGTCGCGTGGCAGAGCTGACCGCTAGCAGTACAGGTTCGCGCCGGTCGGCACGCCCAGGATCTGGGTGTACTGCTGGTACTTGGTGACCCGGCTCTGCACCTGGGCCGGGTTGCCGCCGTTGCACTCCAGGGTGCCGTTGATCGAGCGGATCGTCTCGCCGAAGCCCGCGCCGTTGACCATGGCGTTGTGGCCGGTCATCGTGCCGGGGCCGTTCTGGGTGTTCCAGTACCAGAGGCCGGTGGCCATGGCGACGGCCGGGTCCTGCTCGACGCGCCACGGGTTGCCCAGGAGGTCGATGCCGAGGGCGTCACCGGCGGCCTTGTAGTTGAAGTTCCAGGAGAGCTGGATCGGCCCGCGGCCGTAGTACGCGGCTTGGCCGGCGGGGCAGCCGTAGGGCTTCCCGGCGTCGCAGTAGTGGGGGTAGTTGGCCGTGTTCTGCTCGACGATGTAGTAGAGCCCGGCGGTCTCGTGGGAGACGTTGGCGAGGAAGGCCGCGGCCTCCTGCTTCTTCACCGTGTCGCTGCCGGTGTTGGCGAAGGCCGGGTACGACTTGAGGGCGTTGACCAGGCCCGCGTACGTGTAGAACGGGTTCCGGTTCGGGAACATCTGGTTGAACTGGGCTTCGGAGACGACGAAGTTGGGGTTCTCGCCGCCACCGCCGCCGGTGCCGCAGGCGCCCTCGTCGCGCCACACGTCCGAGGAGCCGGGGCGCTCGTTCTGGGTCCACCACTTCGCGTACCAGTTGCGGCCGTTGTACGAGGCGGTCTTGCCGCCGGTGTAGACGGTGGAGGAGTTCCAGGCGGTCACGCAGGCGGGGGCCGCCCCTGCCGACGTCGCGGGGAGCAGTACGGCGAGGCCTACGGCCGTACAGAGCGCGGCGAACAGGGTGAGCAGCTTACGGAGCATCGCTCGTCCTTCCGGGTGGGGGGATCCGGGTTCGGGAAGGGCCAGCGAAGCGCGATTGGTCTGGACCTGTCAAGGTCTAGACCAGAAATCGTGACAGTCGCGGGCACGCGAAAGGCCCGGGGCGGACGAAAGCCGTCCACCCCGGGCCGTCGCTCACGGCGCTTGCGCGCCGGTCACGTCAACTCCGCGCTGTCTAGAACAGGTTGAAGATCTGGTAGCCGAAGCCGATCTTCACCGGCGCCTTGTACGGGGCCGCGGCGTTGCCGGTGCCCGAGTAGCGGAACAGCTCGCCGTTCGTCTTGCGGGCGATCAGGTCCGACTTGCCGTCGCTGTCGAGGTCACCGACGGAGAGCAGGCGGTCGTAGACGTTCCAGCCGGCGCCGACCTTCGTGCGGGCGGCGAAGGGGGCCTTGTAGTCGCCCGTGCCCTTGTAGAGCCACAGGGCGCCGGACGTGTCCTTGGCGACGATGTCGGCCTTGCCGTCACCGGACAGGTCACCCTGGCCCGCGATCTGGTTGTAGGCCTGCCAGCCGGCGCCGACCTTGGCGCGCGGGGTGAGGCGACCGTCCGGGTAGGAGAGGTAGCTCCACAGCACGCCGGCCTTGTCGACCGCGATGAGGTCGGCCTCCTTCGCACCGCCGATGCTGCCGGGCGAGATGACCGTGTTGTAGATGTTCCAGCCCTTGCCGACGTTCTTCTCGACGTACTCCTCGCCGATGACGGTGCTGAAGTCCAGCGTGCCGTCCTTGTAGAGGGCGAAGCTGCCCTCGGCGAAGCCGTCCTTGTCGTTGTCGACGTCGATCCAGGTGGCGAAGTCGGAGAAGTCCGCCCCGGTGTCCGCGCCCTTCTCGAAGCCGCCGGTGAAGTTCGGGAAGTAGAGGTGCAGGTTCCCGTTCTTCTTGTTGACCGCGTTCATGATGAAGGTCGGCGTGTTGACGACCTCGTCCTGCGTGCCGAACGCACCCGCCTTCGGGGCCTTCGCGGCCTGGTGGGCGGCGACGGCCTCGGCGCGCTCGCGGCCCGCGTCGGCCGGAGCACCCGCGGCGAAGGCCGTGCCCGCGGCGGTCGCCGCGGCGACGGTGACGGCGGTGGCTACGAGCGCCCCCCGGAGCACGTGCCGACGTCGGTTCTTGATCATGTAGATGTCCCCCCTGCGTTTTTCATCGGCGGCGCGTGGTGCGAACCGCCGGTGATCCGAAGCCTCTCATACGCGCATCACCGAACGCACCGGAGATCCCCGTCACTTGCGCCACTTCCCCCTCCCCCTTGATCGTCTCGGGGCGGGGAGCCGGGGGCGGGGGAGGCCGGGGAGTCGGGGCCGGGG